>JACPLU010000011.1 GCA_016186395.1 Parcubacteria group bacterium | reverse complement strand
ATGGTGGTAACTCTAACTACGGCGGTTTGGCTGATGTCAACTGGAACTACTCCAGCAATCGCTGGAACAATAAGTCTTTTCGTCCTCTGGCTGTCTCTGTGAGAACCAAAAAGCATCCTAAGGGTGCTTTTTGGTTTATTCTTTGGGGGTGGATTTAGATAAAACGGTAGGGAGAGAGAGTTGACCCCCATTGTTTTTAAAATGGCGGGAGTTGAATTTGGTATAGATACATATTATCATTCCAGCACAGTTCATTACACTTTAAATATTGGAGGTTGTTATGATAAAAATGAATAATTTATTGGGTTTTCTTTTATTGATTTCTTTTTTTTGTTTTATAAAGCCTGTTAATTCTCAAGATACTCATGATATTTTGCATGCTAGAATAATTGCTGTTGGGATTCCTGGTGCCGGGGCCGTGGCTAGAGTTGGAAATTTTATTAGTGGCCAATTTACAAATTCTGGTTATACAAAACCCGGACGAATTCTTGATCCAAATCGCGTGTTAGTTGCTTCCACAAGTAACTTTGGAGCAAGTGTGTGGATTTTAGATCCTGCAACAATTCTTTCAATTGATCCTAATGCTAGTGAAAAACCGCTGGTTATTTCACCTAAGTTTGCAATTGGAGGCGGTCAGGTCTCAATTTTAGACGGTGCAGTAGTAGTTTTAACTTCTAATAATACAGCGTTTATTAATAGCATTTTGAATCCAACTTCTATAACTCAAATTCTTTCATCAGTAAGTGTTGCAACAGGTATTTCAGTTGATAATGCTTATGGCCAAATTGCTATTTCAAGCAGTACCGGAGCTCGAGATGGAGAGGGTTGGGAAAGTCTAGTTGATGTTCAGGGCCGGCCAATTAAGGGTTTTGCTGTTTTTGCCGGAGGCGTTTTTGCGGGCAGAAGAACAAACAGGGATCCTGTGCCAATTTTTCAAGGAGGATTAACTGGTGGATCAATGGGAACTGCATTTTTGGGGAAATCAATAGATGGTAGCGGGCACGATGTTTTTGCTGTTGCAAACGGCGACGGAAGTATTTCACAAGTTCATTTGGAACTTGGAGTTGATGGCCTAGTACCAGTTGACACTTTAGGTTCATTCGGTGTTTCTGTTAGTGCTCAAGAAAGTTGGGGAGAGGGTGCTGTAATGAATACTCGCGGTGGAATGGTATTTTTGAACGAACCATCCCGTACGCTTTTCGTTTGTGACCCAAACAAAAATATTATACGCGTTTATTCATTGGTGAATCATACCTTAGCTTTTCGAGCCATATTCCGCGACGCTTTTGATTCTGAACTGTCGTTTCCAGTTGATATTGCACCGGCTAATTTTTCAACTTCAGGCCCGATTAGTAATACTACTTTAGCGCCGGGTTCTGATTTTTATATCGCCAACAGAGGTAATGGAACAATTGTTCGTATGAATCAAAAAGGCGACGTTGTCGGCATAAGAAAAATGGAAGTTGATTCATTGGGTATTATTGGTCCCGGACGTGTAAATGGGATCGGATTATCAAATGATGAAAAATTTTTGTATGTTACTTTAACAGGCCCTATTTTATTGGATGGAGAAATAAATAACGGAGCGCTAGTTTCTATACCAGTATTTTGATAAAAATTTTATTATATAGCCGACGCGCGTCGGCTTTTTAATGGGAGAAGTTCTTTTTGGGGTTTGACCCCGCACCTTTGTAGTAATGGTCGCTTATAAGCGACTCAAGTATGCCAAAGGCATTTACTACAAAGGTGCGGGGTTGACACGCTTTTTTGTTTTGCTAAACTTACAACAACATGTTAAAAGATGATATTGGTGGTATATAAACTACCTAGTTAAAATTTCAGTTAGTTTGAACAACCACGTCTGTCCTTCGACAAGCTCAGGATAAATTTCCTAGTAAGTCATAATGAGGATAGACGTGGTTGTTTCAAGGGAAGGGACATTTACAACCAGGAACTTACGTAACTCAATTTTCACCTGTTGTTAGTTGAAAGTCGAGTCTGACTCGACGTGTTGAAAGTTGTCAGTTGCGTGAGTATGTGAGTTCAACATGATCCATGGTGATAACTTGCCGGGCAAGTCAACTGTCGACTTTTAACTATCAACCATCAGCACTTGCTGAGGGTTGAATGTTGATGGTTGATGGTTGAAATTTGCCTTGCAAATTTTATTTGAGAGTTTGATCCTGGCTCAGGATGAACGCTGGCGGCGTGGATAAGGCATGCAAGTCGAGCGATGCTATCGCCAACACTCAGCTTTCAACTTTCAACCCTCAGCTTATTTATGGAAGAATTTAGATTTACAAAATTTAAAGTTTATATATCAGCAAAGCAATTTACTAAAAGTATATTTAAAGTTACAGCAAATATTAAAGGCTATGGAGATTTAGCCAATCAAATTAATAGAGCTTCACTTTCAGTAGTACTCAATATTGCTGAGGGAACTGGAAAGAAATCAGACAGAGATTTTAATCGATATATTCAAAATGCACTTGGTTCAGTACATGAAATTTATGCGGCATTAGACTTAGCCAAAGATTTGAACTTAGTTGATGAAATTAAATTTAATGAATTAGTAAATTCATTGACAGACATTAGGAAACAATTAGGCGGTCTTTCTAAAAAATTATCTGCTGATAGTTGATGGTTGTTGGTTGATTGTTGGTGATAACATAGCGGCGAACGAGTTAGTAACACCTTGGTAACCTGCCCGAAAGTCGGGAATAACTAGTCGAAAGATTAGCTAATACCCGATGGTACTATCGACAGTATACAATTCGTAATTTTAGTTGATTGTTGATTGTTGTCTGTTGGTAGTTAAAGCGCGGAAGTGCGCTTTCGGAGGGGCCTAGGTCCGATCAGCTTGTTGGTGAGGTAACGGCTCACCAAGGCTACGACCGGTAGGGGACCTGAGAGGGTGACCCCCAACGACGAGACTGAGATAAAATATTTGTCTCCTTCTGCCGAGAGGCGGATGTAAAATCTAGCTTATAACGGTGAAATCTTCAATGTTGATAAAAAATTTGTGGGTATGAGTCTAATACCCTATAATATAATTATGAAGACAACGCCGTGGGAAGTTAATAAAAAAAATATCTCTGATCAGTACATTGCTGGTTTTTTGGATGGCGACGGTTCAATTGGTGTACATATAGAAAAAAGACCCGATAGAAGAAGGTTTCCATTCAGAGTAAGAATAAAGATTAATTTTAGTCAGCATCAGCGGCATAAAAATCTTCTTTTTCTTATTCAAGCAGCACTAGATAAAGTAGGTTCTGTAAGAGATATTCGTTCTCATAATCTTTCAGAATTGGTGATCCAAAAACGTTCAGATATAAAAATAATTATTGAAAGGTTACTACCTCATCTTATTTTAAAGCAACGGCAAGCAAGAATTGTACTTGCTATGATAAAAATATTTGATGAAGGCATTGTTAATATACGTAGTTCTCTTTCAGACAAAGATTACGAAAAGTTGTTTTCAATGGCTAAAGAAATTCGTAATCTTAATTCTGGTGCGGGTGGAAAAAAGAGTTATGAGATTATTAACCCCGTAACGACTTAGATCTATATGATCTAGATAGTTATTTTTCAGTAGCTATAAGATGCTAGCCCCAGTCTTAATTTCAATTAGGATTTTTAAGATTGGGTGAAGACATAGTCTACACCACAAGTGATTGTGGAATAATGTGACGGCTCGTACACCTACGGGTGGCAGCAGCCAAGAACATTCGACAATGGGCGAAAGCCTGATCGAGCGACGCCGCGTGGAGGAAGAAGGGCTTCGGTCTGTAAACTCCTTTTGCGTGGGAAGAACACTGACGGTACCACGCGAATAAGGGACCGCTAACCTCGTGCCAGCAGCGGCGGTAAGACGAGGGTCCCGAGCGTTATCCGGAATGACTGGGCGTAAAGAGTATGTAGGCGGTCTTATCCAGCTGTACTTTTTGTATTTAAATTTTTTAAGACTACTAACGAAGATTTAAAAATCAGTTTGGTCTTTTGTTTAAATGTAAAAAGTACGGCTGGGGTTGCAGGTGTTTTCGGATATCTGCAGGCTAGTCCGGTGTTAAATCCCGAGGCTTAACTTCGGGGCCGCATTGGATACGGTAAGACTAGAACAGGTCAGGGGCAGGCGGAACGTGCGGTGTAGGGGTGAAATCCGTTGATATCGCACGGAACACCAAACGCGAAAGCAGCCTGCTGGGGCTTTGTTGACGCTGAGATACGAAAGCGTGGGGAGCAAAAAGGATTAGATAAATCCTTGTGTGCATCGTTATAAAAACGAGGAGCATACTAAATGGTGTCCCCCTTGGTAGTAATACCAAGGTGTGCATCTAGCTGTATCGGGGAAACCCTTTTAGTCGAAAGGACAATCCCGAGGGAAGTCTGCCTTACGGAACCATTAACTTTTGATTATTAACTTCTAAACAAAGGATTTAAATTTGTTAGTTGTTGGTGGTTGAGGGTTATTAGTTGTGTAAGCATGACCCCGTAGAGACTATGTAATTCAAAAGATAGAAAATGATTAAATCATTTTTGTCGGAAAATTGTAAAGCAATTATTCTTGGTTCTATATTGGGAGATGGATCCTTAAAAATCTATCCGCAATATCAGAATGCTCGGCTTTCATTTCGACACTCGATTCGCCAGAAGGAATATTTCTTCTGGAAAGTTGGGAAGTTGAAAGAAATATCGGGAACTTCAAATCATTGGTTTCAAAAAGCCGATGGTTATGGAGGAGAAAAATTAAGATATCAAAGTAGAGCGATTGAATCGCTTACCGAACTTTATCGGCTTACTCATGATGGAGGCAGAATAAAAATTAGGAGAAGATGGCTTAATCAGTTAACGCCTCTTTCCTTAGCGATTTGGTGGCTTGATGACGGTTCACTTATTGTGAATAGTCGTCGTGGTGTTTTGTGTACTGATCCGTTTTCATATGACGAACAAGAATTACTCCAAAAATATTTGTCAGTAGTCTGGAGAGTACAGGTTCATATTGCAAAGACGGCTCGTATTCGAGACGAGAAAAGGACTGAATATTATAGACTTTGGTTTCGGTCAAGCGAAGAACTTCAAAAATTTCTTCGACTTATTCTTCCATATGTAAAGGTAGCTTCTATGTTACCTAAAGTATTGTTGCTTTATAAAAACCCTGAATTACAACAACGCTGGATTTCTGAAGTGTGCAAGCTGACGGGATTTTCTCAACCAATTGTTGAGAGAGCTGTTAGAGAGAAAAAAGCGAAATGGAAAACCTTCAGATAATGATATAGTCCGATCCTCCGAGTAATCGGAGTGCACTAAAATTATAGTGTAAGAATCTACAAAATGACCCTTGTAGTCCACGCCCTAAACGATGCGCGCTCGCTATTGGGAGAATCGACCCTCTCAGTGGCTTAGCTAACGCGTTAAGCGCGCCGCCTGGGAAGTACGGCCGCAAGGCTGAAACTCAAAGGAATAGGCGGGAACTCGCACAAGCGGTGGAACATGTGGTTCAATTCGATAGTAAGCGAGGAACCTCACCAGGGCTTGACATGCTAGGGACATCCCGGCGAAAGTCGGGACTTCTGCAAGGACTCTAGTACAGGTATTGCACGGCTGCCGTCAGCTCGTCTCGTGAGAGGTATGGTTCAGTCCCGAAACGAGCGAAACCCGTATTCTGCGTTATACGTGTCGCAGGAGACTGCTCCGGCAACGGAGAGGAAGGTGCGGACGACGTCAAGTCAGCGTGGTCCTTATGCCCTGGGCTACACACATGTTACAATGGATACTACAATGGGTTGCCAAGCCGCGAGGCGGAGCTAATCCCATCAAAAGTGTCCTCAGTTCGGATTGGAGGCTGAAACTTGCCTCCATGAAGCTGGAATCGCTAGTAATCGCAGATCAGAACGCTGCGGTGAATACGTTCTCGAGTTCTGCACTCACTGCCCGTCACGTCAGGGGAGGTGGTAATAGCCGATACGTCACCATTAGGTGGCACGACGCTAGGATCACTGACCAGGGCGAAGTCGTCTTGACAGAGTCGTTGCGACATGGTTTGGTAACAAGCCATAAAAATTCAACTAATAACGGTGAAGCCCAGCTCTTTCTAGTTTTTATAGAAACCTTAGTTATAATTATATAGTTTTGTGTTAAAATTATAGGTATGAATAAGGGAAAAGACTTGAAAGAGCTGGGTAATACCGTGGGAAATCATGGAAGTTTATATTTGGGAGTAAATAATCATGCCGTTAGAAAATTACGGCAAGAATTAAAGTTATCTGATGAACAAAGATCATTAATATACGGCACAATGTTGGGGGATGGAACTATTTACGGTAATCAGTGTTATAAACCAAAGAATTATCGTTTGCAGATTAATCATTCTTCACATCAAAAAGATTTGGTGTTCTGGAAGTACGAGAGGCTTAAAAATTTTGTACTTAAAGATCCGAAATATGTGCCAAGCAATCATTCGTGGAGATTCAGAACTATTAGCCATCCAGAATTAACAGAAATACATGGACTATTTTATAAGAATGGGAAGAAAGTATTGCCACAGAATATAGAATCAATAATTGGGGATAGACTAGCATTAGCGGTTTGGTATATGGACGATGGTTGTAAATGGGTTTCCAAACTTAAAGAAGTAGGGCTTATACTTAATACTCAAAGTTTTACTCATAAGGAGGTAAAAATGATTGCCGGTACTTTTCGCCGTATCTATAATTTTGATCTGAGAATACATCGTGATCACGGAAAGTTTAGAGTGCATATTCCGTTGAAAGATCAAAAGTATTTTAGCAATCTTATTTCTAAATTTACTATTGATACTCTTAAATATAAACTTCCAAGATAACCCGTAGAGACTTGTCCCGAGCAAAAGCCATTTAAATTGGTCGAAGTCGAGGGACTAATAAAAGTAAACAAAGAAACTTTTATTATACGTTGGCCCCAGCCGTAATTTTTAGAAGAATATGGCAGGGTGAAGATATAGTCCATACCATTAGTAATAATGGAAAGATATGAACAAGGCACGGGTAGCGGAAGCTGCTCGTGAATCACTTACTACAAAAATTAAAAAGAAGTCGATGTAGGTTGTAGGCTGTTTGTTTGTCGATAGACGATCACAGCTTACGATCTATGGGAGTTGATCGCGATCCTTAAATGGCGATTAGCTTTTCTCAAGCTATATGTTTCAAGCCTGTCGGCCCATAAAGCCTTTCAGGCTCGGGCAAGAGAACTCCGTGGATCATGTTGAGCTCATTTTAAAACCCAAAACCGCCCTGAGTTTATCGAAGGGCGGTTTTGAAAACAAAAAATTCGGCAGTAACGCCGAGAAAATGGAGGTAAAGGTCCAGGGAAATTATAGTGTCAATAGGTATGAGGAGAAAGCAGAAAACTCGTCAAATTTATCTAATTTTAGATAACATCCGCAGTCGGGAAAATGTCGGCTCAATTTTTAGGACTGCGGATGCGGCTGGAGTAAGTAAAATTTACCTATGCGGAATAACGCCAACACCACAAATCATGAAATATGAACCATGGAACATGGATAAGAAAGCGGGATTTAAGTTTCCCCAGCCTCGCCAAGCGAAGCGGGGCAGGCAAGATTCAAGTGACAAGATCCACAAGACTGCACTTGGGGCAGAACAGTGGATGCCATGGGAATATCATAAGCAGACATGGAGGTTGTTGAAACAGCTTAGAGACAACGGACTACGGCTTATAGCGTTAGAGAAAACAAAAAATTCAACTAACATCTTTGAGCTGAAGTCTGTTGGCCGTAGACCATTGGCTATTATTGTTGGTAATGAAGTAAAAGGATTAAGTCCTAAGATTTTATCGTATGCGGATAAAATAATAGCCATACCTATGTATGGCCGGAAGGAAAGTTTAAATGTTTCGGTGGCTACTGGGATAGCTCTGTTTAGTTTTATTGGCTAATATTTATCAAATATTATTTAGGGTGCTGATAAATCTGTTGTTGAATGCTCTAAATCCAAGAGTCGTCATATAAAATAATGCCGCATTTTCTCGTTTGAAGGTGAGGCCAACCTTTCTTCCTTTTGTAAGGACAAAATCAACATCGTTTTCTGAAAGGTCTAACTTTTTCAGTATCCGTTTCCAGATATGTTCCGAGTCTACGTGGTATTCCTCTGGACTCGGCGGTATGGGTGTACCTTGGACAAAATAAAGTTGGCCAAGGTAGTGGTGGGACTTTCTCCATATGTCATGGGGATCGTTATATATGCCATATTCTTCTCCCTCCATTAGTTTCCCTATCAATTCAGCGGTTTCTTTTGTATCAGTAACAATGATACGTTTTCTCACTCCACCAATAGAAACTTTACCCGAAGTTTGATAATTAAAACAGTCTTTAAATCCCAATTCAAAATTTGGCATATTGTTCTCCCGATTTTTAAATTGTAATGTGCAATAAGTATTATTTAGTTTGTAATCCTAGATGGTTTTTTTATCTTGATGCCGACTTTTTGAGTAACTTCGGCTTTGTCATCAATATATTTCCACCCAGAAAGAGTTTTTACTGGTTTTGACCCAACCACTCTTGGTCTAGTATCAAATATAAATTCAACATTTTGTTCTTGTAGATTCATGCTATTTAAAACTCTTTGCCAAGTTATATTTTCATTCCACGCACTGATATCAGGCGCTTCCTCGGTTTCTCTAATATCTAATGGTTCGGATAGGAATTCATGTGAATTTACTTCTTCGCCAAGCATTCCTTTACCTATTCTTTGGGCGGTATTTAAGTTATCTGCGATAATGATTCTTGTATAAAATCCAGTATTTTTTGATTCATCTTCGTCCTCAAAATATACAGTAAATCTAAGCTGGAAATTTGGCATAGCCCCTCTCTTTGTTAAAATGTTAAGATTCAAATGTTAATATGAAGTTACCACACAAAACACTTGAGCGCAAGTTGTTTCAGTCAGGCTACAAAAACATTATTGCTGTTGACGAAGTTGGCATGGGGGCGTTAGCTGGACCAGTAGTGGTTTGTGCTGTTTCGTTTAGGAAAGAATTTTATGCAAAGCAGCATAAAAAACTTAGTCATCTTCGCGATTCAAAATTGCTTACTTCGTATCAACGTGAAAAGTTCGCAAATGAGTTGTTTCATGTTCCAGGTTTCATGTTCCATGTCTCTTATTGTTACCCTAAAACAATTGACCGTTTAAATATTTATCAGGCGGCAAGGCTGGCCATGCGAAGAGTGGTTAAACGCATAATGCAAAAATCAAAAATTAAAAATCAAAATTATAAATTAAAATTCAAAAATAAACTCCATGTTTCAAGTTTTAAGTTTCAAGATTCAAGAACTATTGTGTTGGTTGACGGCAAAAACAAGATTAATGGACTGGACATGGAACAATTGCCGATCATCAAAGGTGACCGTAAAGTCTTCGCAATTGCCTGTGCGTCAATTATTGCAAAAGTATACCGTGACAAAATGATGTTAAATTATGCCAAGAAGTATCCAGAATATGGTTTTGAAAAACATAAAGGGTATGGTACAAGATTTCATCAGGCCAGACTTATAACTTTCGGACCATCGAAAATTCATCGTCGCTCATTTAATCCAGTAGCTAAGACTGTTTAGTTCCACATTTTTTGTGGATACTGGTACTTCAGATTTCGTTCTATAATTTCTGTATTAGGAATTAACACCTTATTAAGAGTTTAGTTACTAAGAGATTCCAAATATATTAGGATTCTCTTAGGTAAAAAGCTTTCTGACCAAATTGCATAAAGATAGGGACATTCTTGTTTATTTTTTCATAAGTCTTGGGATTATTTTTGTTGGTCAATTTTTGATTCAGAATAAACTGGATTTAAATCTAGATTTTTCTCGAGCCACAGAGAGACCTGTTTATACAAGAACTGTTTATACAAGAACCTCGACATCTCCGGTTGCATCAGTAGGCACAATAACGGTTACGAGTCCTAAAGGAGGCGAGACTTTTTATAAAGCTTCTGGCAGGACCATATATATGAGTTGGAAGGTTACTGGTCAGCCAGCTGATTGGCCAGACGTATCTTCTGTTAGAGCCGAGCTTTATAGATATAATCCATCTACAAACTTTTATTCCCGGGTAAGGTTACTGGAGGATCCAATAGCAGATTTTAACTGCTCAAGTTATTTTGTGGCTGCATATCCCGTTCCAACTGGAGCGGACGTACCCGCGGGAGATGACTATGTTATACGAATTTCTTCTCATACCAATCCATCCGCTTATTATGCATACAGTGGCAGATTCAGTATTGCAAACCAAGTAACGTCATCTAGGTCAATTACTGTAGATTTTCCAAATGGAGGTGAGGTTTTTACAAGAGGAACCACTCAAACAGTTCGGTGGACTACTACGGGTAACGAATCACAAGTACATATTTGGTGGGCTAAGGGGGGTGCAATTCCAAATCTTTCCGGCATTTGCTATCCAAGTAACATTTCCAATGGTGTAGTGCCAAATACTCCAAATAGCGGACCTGGTTCGTTTTCTTGGGCTATCCCTAGTACGATTTCTGTTGGCAATGATTATAAGATTTGGGTGTTTGGTGTTACCAACGGGGTGTCAGACTTAAGTAATAATTATTTTTCTATCATTGCGAAAATAAATATTACTTCTCCTCAAGGAGGGGAGAGTTGGTCTGAGGGTGAAACCCGAGACATTATGTGGTTTCCGCTTTCCGGTGTTCCTTCAAATACTGTGATGAATATAACATTACGTAGAACAAGCGATCCAACTTTTAATCGTACTATTGCTCAAAATATCAATAGATTTGAAAGTCAATTTGCCTGGAGCATTCCTTATGATGTTGGCGCTCCATTGGGGAAGCCAGCGAGAACAGATTTTTATGTTTCTATTGAAGCAAAAAGCGGAACACAAGTAGTGGGTAAGGGATTAAGTAGTGAGTTTACGATTTATAACTCACCGATTCCCATAGAAGGACTATGATTTGTTGGATTGCTTAATTTAATCTTTTGTGTAAAACTTTCTTCTCGCACTAAAGAATTATGTAGTTACAAATCGGCACCAAGGTGCCGATTTGTTTAGTTATAATTCATTCTTAGTGCGGGACTCAGCACAATTTAATTTTATTTTTTTGTTGCTTCGCTTTACGGAGAAAGTTTGAGGTATAACTTGGGAGTGAATTTTCTATGGATTTCTTTTTAACTCTATGCTAAGATAAATATTATGTTAACTAGGTTCATCAATCAAAAGTTGAAAAACGCCCGTTATAAGTTATTAAAAGATGGTAGTTATTTTGGAGAAATTCCAAGCCTAAAAGGTGTATGGGCAAATGCCAGAAATTTAGAAGACTGCCGGAACGAATTAAGAGAGGTTTTAGAAGAATGGCTTGTTTTTAAACTAAAAGAGGAAGAAAATATCCCGGGTTTTGAATTTAATAAGCGAATCTCGGTAAGACATGCCTAAAAATATCTCTTGGAGAAAGTTAGTTCAAAAATTCAAAAGTTTGGGATTTGATGGCCCCCATTCAGGGGGTCGTCATTTATTTATGATAAAAGGAGGCCTGAAAGTTAGAATCCCAAATCCTCACGGAAAAGATATTTCTAGACATCTTGTTGTAGAGATTTTAAAACAGGCAGGGATTTCACATAATGACTGGGATAAAGTTTAGTGTGGGAGTTTATTTTTATTATTCTGCTTTTGTGTAAAACTTTCTATGTACTGTGTGAATTTTGTATTTTATAATAGTTGTATGTTAAATGACGCAAGCCCTTGGGATTAATATGACAACTCGTATAGCTATAAATGGTTTTGGGAGAATTGGCAGAATATTTTTTAGACAGGCATTTAGTAATGCCGATGTTGAGATTGTTGCAATAAATGATTTAGGGACTGCGCAAAATCTTGGTTATCTTTTAAGACATGATACGGTTTATAGAAACTATGAAAAGGAAGTCGTTGTTACAGATGGCCAGCCTTCGCAAGATGCTTCGGCTAGGCGAGGAAAATTAATTGTTGATGGCAAAGAAATTTTATTGTTGCAGGAAAGCGATCCGACTAAGCTTCCTTGGAGAGATTTGAATATTGATATTGTTGTAGAAGCCACTGGGATTTTTGATTCTCAAGAGAAAGCAAAAGTTCACTTAGATGCCGGAGCAAAAAGAGTTGTAATAACGGCTCCAGCAAAAGACGAAGTTACTCCAACCGCCACTCCAAACGTTAGTCTTGAAAATCTAAAACTAAATAAAATAACATCAAATGCTTCTTGTACTACAAATGCTGTAAATCCAGTTGTGGCAGTAATGCACGCATCAATTGGAGTTAAAAAGGCAATACTAAATACAATTCATGGGTATACTGCAACTCAAGGGTTGGTAGATGGGCCGGATAAGAAAAATGATTTTCGTAGAGCCCGGGCCGCGGCTCAAAATATAATTCCTTCCACTACTGGCGCGGCAGAAGCCACAGTTAAAGTGATTCCAGATTTAAAAGGGCTTTTTGACGGAATAGCTTTAAGAGTTCCAGTTATATCTGGATCAATTATTGATTTTACGTTTGTTGCGGCGCGGCCGACAAGCGTTGAAGAAGTTAACGGTATTTTTAAAAAAGCTTCACAAGATCCAATTTGGCAAGGCATTTTAACGGTAACCGAAGAGGCCTTGGTTTCAAGCGATATTTTAGGCAATCCCCACGGTTCTATAGTCGATTTGGCCATGACCAGAGTGGTTGACGGCGATTTGGTAAAAGTATTTTCTTGGTATGATAATGAATGGGGATATGGTTCTATGTTATTAAAACATGTACTTGAAGTAGCAAAACTTCTCTAGAATTTAAAAATCAAAAGTCAAAATTTCAATTCAAAAGTTTTTATCCTTACTTTTGAATTCTAATTTTTGATTTTTAACTTAATTTTATGTTTGTTCGAGAAATAATGACTAAAGATCTTATTGCCGTGCGGCCGGATTTACCGCTTATTGATGCTGCACAAACTATGTTTGAAAAAAAATTCAACGGACTTCCTGTGGTTGATCAGGATAATAAATTAGTCGGTTTAATTACTCAACAAGATCTTATTTTAAGAACTCACGCCGTACATCTGCCAACTTTAATTGATTTACTTTCTCAAATAGGGGTTTATAAGCAAAACAGCACGACAATTAAAGAAGATTTGCATAAAATAATTTCATTAAAAGTTTCAGACGTAATGAATAAAAACCCAGTGATAATCAGTGAAAAAGCTTTAGTAGCTGAAGCGGCAGAACTTTTTGCAAATCACCATGCAGTGAATCCAATTCCAGTAGTTACTCAAGATGGAAAATTGTCCGGAATAATCAGTCGATTTGATGTTTTGAAATTTTTTGTGGGCGGATCTTCTGTTCACGCAAGTATTGATAGGCAAAATATTGCTGGGAATCCTCAAGTGGAAAATTTTATTCATGAATTTGAAAAACGATTTCTATTTGTTAGTAAGGGTAGAACTCAATCTTGGTTTTGGATAGGTTTAGGTTTAGCACTAGTTGGTTTTTTTGTTGCCTGGTCAATGATTTTAAGAGTTACTATCCAATAAATTGATTAAACTTATTTTTTTGCTTGTGATAGTTGTTTTTTTGAGCATTCTTTGGGGTCAAGTTTCGACTCCAATTTTTTCGTGGCAAATAGATCCTGTCTTAGGCGATGTTATAAAAATTCATTTTGATAAATCAAGTAATTTTTTGACCCGTTTTGTTGTCGAAAAGAATTTTAAACTAGAACCTAAAGTTGACGGTAGGTTTATTTGGTCAGATGACGGGGATGGAATATTTTTACCTCAAGATTTGAAGAGTAATCAGGAATATTCAATTTCTTTTTCAAATTCTTTGCTAGCAAATATTTCTGGTCAAGTTGAGGAGGTTTATAAATTTAATACCCCTTCTTTTGCTCTTGTAACTCCCAGATTGTTGCCAGTAAATGACGCCAGGGGGTTTAAAAGAAAAGACGGCCAGGTTGTGGCTTTTAGTAAAGCATTAATTAGCGAAAAATATATAGATATAGACCTTCAAAAAAGAACAACAACTTTGTTTGAGTCCGACGGAAAAAGGTTGGCGGTTTTTGATATTTTAGCTTCCGGCAAGCCGTATTTTTGGCAAACGAAAGGTGGAACAATATTGGGCCCTACTCCAAAAGGAAGGTTTACTATTGATTATAAAGCTCCTAGACGATTTTCTTATCTTGGTCAAGTTTGGATGCCGTGGGCATTGCATATTTTTGAAGGTTACTATTTGCATGGTTTGCCATATTTCAAAAACGGAGAAAAATATATTTCTCAATATTCCGGTGGATGTGTAAGATATGAAGATAAAGACGCGGAAAAGATTTATACTTTTGCAGATCTTGGTACGATAGTTATTATTCACTAACTCAAATGTGATATAATTAAGACTTACGCGCTTGACCTATTTCAGGCCTGCGAAGCGCAAGGCCCTAGGCCAAGCCACAAGGGTTTGACCCAATTTCTTCGTTAAAAGGCTCAGATTGTTGCTTACCATACCTCAGTATGGCTCGCAAAATCCTCGCCTTTTGCCTCGAACTTGGCCAAACGCGTAAGTCCTAATAATGTTGGATAATGTCATCTAATATCCATGAGGATAAAATAAAACAGCTTGAAGAAATGGCGAATCAGATTCGGCAGTCTTTGATTGAGATGTTAGTTGAGGCTAAAAGTGGTCATACTGCAGGACCGTTAGGAATGGCCGATATATTTACAGCTTTTTATTTTCATATTTTAAATCACGATCCTAAAAATCCTGATTGGGAAGGTCGTGATAGACTAATTTTGTCCAACGGTCATATTACACCTATACGTTATGCAACCATGGCACACGCTGGCTATTTTCCGTTAGAGGAATTAAATACTTTGAGAAAATTTGGTTCTAGGCTTCAAGGCCATCCGGAAAGAGAACGTATGCCTGGCGTGGAAACTACTTCTGGGCCGCTTGGATCTGGTCTTGGTCAAGCATCTGGCTATGCTTATGCGGCCAGAATGGACGATAAAAAGTTTAAGGTTTACTGTCTTATGTCTGACGGTGAAATGGAAGCCGGGAATACTTGGGAATCAGCAATGTTTGCCGGGAAATATAAATTAAATAATCTTATTGGAGTCATTGACAGGAATAATATTCAAATTGACGGGATGACGGAAGACATTATGCCTTTGGAACCTTTGCGTGCAAAATTCGAGGCTTTTAATTGGCATGTGTTGGAAGTAGATGGGCACAATATTGAGCAATTTGTTGACGCAATTGAAGAAGCAAAAGCAATTTACGAAAAACCGACCATAATTATTGCCCATACTATTCCTGGTAAAGGAGTGAAAGAAATAGAGTTTGATTATAAATGGCACGGTATTCCTCCAAAATCAGAAGAGGCAAAAAGGTTTCTTGATGAATTGCGCACCCTGGGTGGCAAAATCCAAAGCGAGCATCAGTAGTTTAAAGTTAAGCGCGATACTTCGTACTGAATTTATTCTGGTACTGGAGCGAACGTCTGTAAAACCTAAAACCTAAAAACTAATCAACTTTCAGTTGATTAGTTTTTGGATTTGAACTATAAAATCTTATAGCAACTTAAAAATAATGAGGTTGATGAAAATGATAAAAGAACCGGAAGAAATTTTAAATATTGGGACTAATTCCGATGTAGACTTATTTGAGTCTAGAATGAATTATCTTCTTGTGGGTCAAGACAGGGCTATTAGAACTTTTTCTAGAACATATCAATTAGCGTTGGCCGGATTACACTCTCTTAATAGACCGTTGGGTACTTTACTTTTTTTGGGTCCTACCGGTGTTGGTAAAACAGCGTCAGTTGAAGCTGCTGCTGATGCCTGGTTTTCTAATCCAGATGGGTTTATTAAGGTTGACTGTGGAGAGATGCAGTATGGTCATGAGATAGCAAAGTTGGTTGGTTCTCCCCCGGGTTATTTGGGGCACAAAGAGACTCAGCCAATGATTACTCAAGAAAAGTTAGGTCAGTTTTCTCATGAAAAAGCTCCGTTATCATTAATATTGTTTGATGAAATAGAAAAGGCGAACGATTCTTTGTTTCAACTTCTTTTAGGTATTTTAGATAGGGCACGAATGACCCTGGGAGATAATAGAGAAGTTGATTTTAGCAGAACAGTAGTTGTTATGACTTCAAATCTTGGAGCAAGAGAAATAAGCGAACTCGTTGGTGGCGGCATTGGTTTTGTTCGTTCTAGAGATGAAGATAATCCTGAAATAGACAAAAAAATATATAAAATTGCCAAAGAGGCGGCTAAGAGGAAATTTAGTCCGGAATTCTTTAATCGAATAACAAAACTAATCGTATTTAGAAGATTAAAGACAGAACACTATAAAAGAATTCTTGATATAGAATTAACGAAGCTGCAAGATATAATTACTAGAACCGTTAATGAAGAAAGAAAATTTGTTTTTCGTTGTACTGATGCGGCTAAAGATTTTTTACTTGAAAAAGGTATAGACAGAAAATACGGTGCAAGACCTCTTGGGAGGACAATAGAAAAATATTTGACAGTACCATTTTCAAATTTAATTTTGTCTGGCCAGGTTCATACTGGTAATCTAATTTTGGCTGACTATATTATTGGAGCAGACGAGCTTATTTTTAAACGAGGAAGTGTGATTGTGGGAGATAGTGACGAGAACGGATGGTCAGATTTAAAAAGGCAGATTCAATTATACAGTAAATCAGACGATGGACCGGAAGAAGCAAGCGCTAAAAAAGCCAAAAATGCTACTAGATAAGACTTATATAATTCTTAAGTAAAAATTAACCCTATACTAGAATTTAGTATAGGGATTTATTTTTTTGGATTAATCTGTTATTCTAAAGTCAAAAATTAATTTAGACTAAATCAATTCCCATTATTATTAATGGCGGGGATTGATCGCCCGATCCGATTGTTAAAACAACCAGATTTAGGGGGTGTGTAGCTTAGTGGTAGAGCATTCCTCTGATAAGGGAAAGGTCGGAGGTTCGATTCCTCCCACACCCATCAAACATAAAACTCACCAATTGGTGAGTTTTGTGGTTAAACCGAGAAAGAGCTTCCGCAATGGCATCCGTCAGTAGCGTTAGGATTATTAAACACAAACCCGGAGTTCATTAAGGTGTCTTTAAAGTCTATCTCTATTCCGTTAAGGAATCGTTTACTCGCGTAATCAATAAATATTCTGATGCCTTGAGTTTCGATCACAGTATCTGCTGTTCTAGGTTTTTCTTCCACTGACATATCATACTGGAATCCAGAACAACCGCCGGGTATAACTTTTATCCTAATTCCTGCTTGGATCCATTCTGATTGATTAAAAATTCGTCTCACAAATTTCTGTAGTTCTTCTACAGCCCGAGGCGTTACTGAAAGACTAATACTCTCTCCGGCCATAGGTTAACCTCCGTATTTAAAATAAAAAAGTTCTATGTTATAAAGATAACAGATTCCTATTTTTTGTATAGTAAATTTGATTTAGGGGCTAAAACAATTCGCATTGCTAATTGTTCGCCCGACAAAATTTGATTTATAAATTTTGTTTAGGGGGCCCATAGCTCAGTTGGTTAGAGCGCCACTTTTGCAAAGTGGAGGTCACCGGTTCGAATCCGGTTGGGTCCATAACGTGTGATTTTTTCCCGCCAGAGTTCAAACTAAGCAAGTAAATAAGGTCTAATTTGGGGGTTCCAAGTTATATTATTTTGCTATAATAAAATCTGGTCAAAAAAGATACAATTTGGAACCAGAAATTAAAAATGT
>JACPLU010000010.1 GCA_016186395.1 Parcubacteria group bacterium | reverse complement strand
AGTAGGTGGTATTACCGCCACTGGCGCGTTGTACAACCATTAAAAGTCCTAAGCCATATTGGGCTAGTCCTCGGGTTATTGGATTTCCAGAAAGATAAGTTACCGAATCTGCAAGACTTCGTCGGCCAAACGAAGAAAGTAGGGTTTTTGTGTCATTATATTGTCTTTCTATTGGATAGTCAGAAGTTATAGTTGTGTAAATTGGCCAAACCATGAAAATAAAGCCAATAATAAAAATTAAAACAGTAGATACCAAAAATTGAACAGTGAAAGATTTTTTTGCCTGAACCAGACCCCATACCAGAGCCAATAAAAGAAAGTAGGGAGCAAGTAGAAAAAGTGAGAATTTAGTTAATTGAGCAACTCCAAATATTAATCCGGCAATCCAAAGGTTTTTTGTTGTAGGTTCATGAAGATATTTTAAGAAAAAGTAGGTTGCAAAGAGTACTCCAAAAAGCGCGGGAACGTCCGTGGTTACGAAACGCGAGTGCGCCATAATAGTTGTTGAAAAACAGAAAAGGACTAAAGCTATCAGTCCGGCCTTTTTTGAGTAAAGTTTTTTCGTCCAATGCCATGTCATTAAAGCGGTTAGAATAAAAAATAAAAGCATTGGAAATTTAACCATTCTTGTTATGAAATTAGCGTCATTTCCTGTTTTGAAAATAAGTGATCTTCCAAATTCCCATTGGCCGTTAATGTGAGTTTCCCAAGATGGTGTTTCAAATGCCCCTTGTTTTAGTTTCAAAAATAGTAGAGGTAGGGTAGCAACCATTTTACCAAGAGGGGGATGTTCTGGGTTAAGTCTGTAATCAAGTTTCTCCAAATAGCTATATCCAGCTCCGATGTGTGGGATTTCATCCACGATTAAAGAATCATTCCAGAAACTGGAGATCATCAAAATGAGGGAAAGGGTAATAGTGAGTATAGCAATTAATTTATACACGTTAACTTTTGACATAAGAATCGTTTTTAGACATACTCGCTTGCCCAGCGGCAAGCTCGCTAAGCATCCGTGCAAAATCCCTTACTGCGTTCGGGACCATGCATTTTGCACTTCTGATTGTCCAAAAACGATTCTTATGTCGCTTAAAAGTGTTATTTGCCAGTTTAACTTTATTGCAGTGGTAGTATTATCGCATTTTTCATATTAATAATTTTATTCTTTTGTTTTATAAACTGTTCTTCTGTTAAATAAAATATGTTTTTCTTTTGTTGGAGTTCTTTAGAATAGGTGCCGGTGATAAACATTATTGTTTGAGCCGGCATTGGGACACCCCTAGTCCGACCCGTTGGGTCGAACGGGTCTAGGACATCAACCAAAATGCCTTCTCTATTAACATTAACAATAACATATTTTTGGATATCTAGAGGAAGTTCATTTATTCTTTTTCCCAAAGCAACTAAGTCTGTTGAGAATGCATTCGCGGTGTTGGGATTTTTTGCCCAGGTATTAAAATATTTGTTGTATTCCGTAACGCCTACTGCAAAAATGAAAGTTATTATTACTAAACCGACAAGTATTCCTGCTTCATGTTCTTTTTCCGATGTCGTCTCAAGCGGGTGAATGTCAACCTGTCTATACCAATGTTTTATGGTCTCAAAGAACCACCAAAGTCCTTCAGCCGCAAAAATCATTACTACCGGTATTACAGGGAGAGTTTTTAAAGCATGAGGGATGCTTTCATAACTAAAAACACTTGGTAGAAGCGCCAAAATGAACCAGGATAAAAGAAATCCTTGAATAGTTGAAAGATGTCCGTGTTGTTTGTATTTTCTAAATAACTTTTGAATACTTCTTATAAGCCCGATAACAAAGAATGCTCCTACCGGCCACAGTAGTTGTGGGCTTCCTGTAAGGTTGTGACGCCAGTTTTGATCACCAGCAAAGTTAAACATACCCAAGGTTTTTATTAGGGTATTCCCAAAATCTTTTAGATTGTTAGAACTCTGAAAAAAAGATTGGTTTTCAGATTCAAAAAGTTGGTAATTTTGAATATAGTAAACTGAAAGAGGCAATGTAATAACAATTATTGTAATAATTAGCCAGCCGAATCCTTTTAAGAATTCATTTCTTAGGTGTAAAAATTTATCATGACCATAGTCTTTTTTAATTCGTTGCCAAAAGGCTGTGCCTAAAAGCAAAAATATTAAAATTACAACCCAGAATTTTGTGTTTGTATAAAACCCAAGACTAAATATAAAACCCGCTATAATAAAATTTTTAATATCTGCTTTGTTTAGCCCTTTCCATAAAAAATAAAATCCCCAAACTAATAAAAGAGGGTTCAAAATAATTTCAAAACCGATTCTAGAAAAATTGACATGCCAAAAACTAGTTGCCAAAAACCAGCTGGCAATAGATGCTATTTGCCAGTTGAATAACAAACGGGTTAGCAAATAAAGACCCAATACTGTAAGAAGTCCAAAGATTGCAGACGGTAACCTTAGAACCCAAGGATATGTTCCGAATAGTTGTAAAAATAAGGTTTGAAAGTTAATGAATAAACCCCCGCGGCCATTATTGTCCGGATAGAAGATTTTGTAATCCGTGGAGTCAATAGTTTTTAAGGCATCTATTCCATTTATTGCTTCATCTGGATATAGTCCCGGGGGTGTAGTTTCTAGGTTATTAAATCTAAAAATAAATGCCGCCAAAAGTACGGCTATTAAAAACCATTTTTCTAAAGATTTATGTGAGTGATACAGTGCCATCTTATGTATTAAATTATAGCAGTTTGATTTAGCCAAATGAATCCACAGAGAAAGGAAGCGGGGTTGACCCCGTTAGAAGTTTGCCTTTTAGGTCATGGCGGCACAAGGGCGAATAGCCCTGCCTTATTCAGGCACAGTGCCGCGGGGCATAAACAGATAAAAGATTCTTTTGATTATCAGTACAGTCTGCAATCGCAAACCTCTAACGGGGTTGACTCATGATGTGGGATATCATAGATTGTCAAAAGCTCATTCTATAATATAATTAGACAAAAAGGAGAGGATTCTAAATATGAGTGGAAGTAATGGTAAAGACTTTGAGTTGGTTCAACGGGGAGTCCATTTTAGAACGAAGGAATTGACAACTGTTCATATCAGACCAAATGCAAATCGTTACGACTTTGAACAAGCTCTAAGAAAATTTAGACAAGGCACAGCTTGGGTTAAAAAAGAGTGTGGATTGAATGGTTCTTTTGAATCAAAATCTCAAAAAAGACGTCGAAAGAAACGTCAGAATTTAATTCGGATTAGAAAAATGGAAAGAAGAGGATTTTTTGACAGGCAAGAAGTTGACGAAGAAACACCGGATCATTTATTAAGAAAACCTAAAAAAAGTTTTCGCAAAGGAAGGCGATCAGTGTCCGAAAAGTTAGTTAGCTATCCGAGAAGTTGTAATAGAATCAAAAAAGTGCACAGAACTAAAAATATGATTGTTTATAGACGGATTTCGTACGATGCAGTTATTACTAGTTCAGATCTGATAAATTAAAATGGCCCCCATCTGATTTAAGTCTCGAAATCAGGTGGGGGCATTTTATTTAGGTTTAGTAGGGTCGGGGAATAATAAGTCTGTCTTTTTTAGCGATGAGTTTAACGTAAAAACTTTTCTTTTCAGTGATAACAACCGCTTCTAACCTGTTTAGGTCTTGTGGGCTAATTGCTATTTTGAAAGTTTCTCCTGGGTAGACTGTAAGACGTTTTGATTTACTAAATGTTAGGGGTCTGTTGTCTAGTAGGAGTTGGGCATTGAAACCGGACTCATTGCAAACCAAGTAGACAGAAGCTCTGTCTGAACGCATATCGCGGGTTGTGTTAGTTGATCTTGATACTAAACCGTGTTCTCTGGCGTAAATTTCATTTTTCATGTATTCACGCTCTACTTCAGGTATATCTCGTGGGGTTACTCTATTAGCATCTAGTTCGGCAAGTTTCAAAACGGTTTTATTTCTGTCTCTGTTTGTAAAATATCCAAATATGCCATTTCCATATCTGCCACCATAACAGCCGCGCCATCCGTAGCCATAAGGATTAAATATGTATCTTAGGTAATTTTCTCCTCTATTTTGAGCGTTGGCAACACTAATAATGGAAATCAACATAATCAGTGTTAGTATTCCAAGTCCAAAATTCTTTTTCATGTTCCCCCTTAAATAGTTGTTTAAGAACTGTATCTATTTTATAACATAGCTTAATTATAAATGTCAACCCCTACCTTACTTTTGAGTTAAAAGGGGCATAGTTATATTCAAATTTAAATGAATAAATACTTACTCTATTTTAATTTAGGTACTAAAATAAAAAGTAAGGTGGGGGTCAACCCTCATCAAAATTTGGTGGTGGTCAAGTCGGTTTCAGTCCGTTTTAGTAAATAGAAAATTATACTGCTTTCTTTTCTAAAGCCTGACCCAATTTTTCCTCATAGGTTTTTAAGGAGCTTTTATAGACGAATTCTTCCAGTGCTTCTTTGGTTGGAAAGTCTGGTTCAAGTTCTATCCCTTGACTTCTTAGTCTAAGAATAGCTTGAACAGCTGACCTGTTGGCTTGGCCTTCGTCGTTTATTACCAGTTCGTGATAATCATTTATATCTTGGTAATTCATTTGTTTTGGATCCATTTTTCTTAGCTTGGTTCTTTGTATTAAAATGTCCAAAGGGTAATCTCTTCGGGCGTGATCTAACTCATGAGCAAAAAGTAAAAACGCTCCTGGCCGTTCAAAAAATTTACCTTTTAAAAATGTGAATAGTTTGCGTTTTTCTGGATTATACTGGCCATCGATTTCTAAATTTGGATAGTCTTTTTCTGTTTCTCTTTTGATTCTTTGTTTTGCAGCTTTTAGTGATTCCAAGATTGGAACGGATTCTTCGGATAAAATATGGAATTCATTTGATGAAAGCCGGAGATGTTTGTTAATGGGGTCAACCATGGCTGGTCCTGGGTGATCGTTTGTAGCCATAACCTTCCAGCCAACCGGAATATTGAATGTTTTAATAATATCAATGGGTTCACCAGTTTCGGGTATAAATTCTATTTTTGAAATCTCTCGCATAAAAAGATTCGGTTCGTCTTCTTTACGAAGCCTTTCCCCGTAACTTACTTTAACCGCTCCATTTGGGCGTCTATATTCAATGGTTTCAGTTTGGGTTTCTTCTTGTTCGCCTTCGTCCGTATTTATAGGCGTGGTTGATTCAATTGTTTGTTTGGGTTCCTCGATTGGCATATTGTGACCTTACCCTATTTAATTTATCTTTCCACATCCGGTGTGGAAAGATGAGAAATAAGGTGATAGAGTTTAGATATGGAGCTTTATCATATCATTAATCGAGGCGTTGATAAAAGGAGAATATTTACTCAAGAAAAGGATTTTTTAAGATTTATACACAATATGTTTGAATTTAATGATGAAAGACGAGCAGACACCGCCTCGTATTTTTTTAATAAATCTATTGATTTAGAAACTAGATCAATTCTACATACTGATAGAGAATTATTAGTCGATATCCATGCATTTGCTTTAATGCCAAATCATTATCATCTGTTGTTAAGTTCTAGGATTGGAAAAGGAATCCCTCGATTTATGCATAAGTTAAATATGGGCTATACAAAATATTTTAACCTGAAATATAAAAGGACAGGAACTTTGTTTGAGGGAGGGTATAGGGCTGCCCATATTAAAGACGAATCACATTTTATTCATATTCCGTATTATATTCATTTTAACCCGCTAGATTTATATTCACCTGAATGGCGAGAAAGAAAACTAAAAGATTACAGAAAGGCAATAAAGTTTTTAGAAAACTACAGATGGAGTAGTCATTTGGATTATTTGGGTAAAAAGAATTTTCCTTCTATAACTTCTAGGGATTTTTTGCTGGATGTCTTCAGGGGAAATAAGGCGTATAAATCAGCAATGTATAGTTGGTTGAAAGATTTAGAGCTGGGGATATTTAAGGATTATATTTTGGAATAGATTTCTTTATCTTTCCACATCCGATGTGGAAAGATAAAGAAAAGTGGAAAGAGGGTGGTTGTGGGAAGAATTTATTAAAATTAAAACCCGTTAACCGTAGATACTTGCGTATCGTTAAGGTTAACGGGTGGGAGGCGAAGTGCCTCCATGAAAGAAAGAGCTAGCGGCGGGTGCGGAGGAGTCGGTCGATGACCCTCCCTATTCCGTTGCGGTCATTGAAGACCGCGATAGAGCCGCTGATGGCCCCGTTCCGCGCTCCGCGTCCGCGATTGCTGGTGTCGGCTATGACACCAACGACCGCTCCAGTGGCCGCGCCACCGCCTGCGTGGGCGATCTCTCCCCATACCGTCCTTTTCTTTTGGGTGGTCGGCTGGCTTGGTGCCTGGGCCTGGGTCGCGCTCGTCGCGACCATCACGTCGTCTTCTTCATTTTTTTGGGCATCATCCTGTGATGTGCCCGCTGAAGACGTGATGGGGACGGGTGTCGCCGTCGCATTCACGTTGATTGTGTCTACGTGGTGAATCTTGATCGTGGGCGCCGAGTGACCGCGTGGACCGCGGTGTCCTCGCGGGCCTCTGGGTCCTTGTGGGCCGGAGGCAGTCGTGGTGGGTTGAACGGCTGAATGGCCAACGTCCCACCCGAAGTCAAAGTAGGCGGCGCCGAGCAGGAAGACGCCCAAAACCACTGCTATAAGTCCTATCCATTGGTTTGTCCTCATTTTAGTTCCTCCAGAAAAAATTCTTTGGGTTGCCGCAATTTGCGGTTGCGGCAACCCAGTTCAGTTAGCGTCGCGCCGTTGAACCGAGACTCGAGGCGTCGAAGCCTGCAGGGGCTTCGATGGTCGGGACCTCGCGATTCCTTCCGTCGCCTCCGCCGCCTCGGTCATAACGACCTCGGCCACGGTCAGGGTTTTGCCGACGCCAAGTCTCTTGGCAACGTTCGCATCGAGTGAAACGTGGTCCAGGAGTGGCCTGGCCACAACCAGACGTTTCACAAATGCGAGGTTGATGTTGGCGGTCGTCGCGGTCCTGGCCGCGCTCTCCTCTGTTGCCGCGGTCATCGTCACGACCACCACGGTAATTGCCGGGTCGATCAGGGCGATCATATCGACCGGGTCGTTCACGCTGGTCGCGAGGCTCGGCATCCCTCCAGCGCCGTTGACGTCCTCGATTTTCCACAAGACCGAAGACTTCTTCTTCTACGGCTCCGTGGAAACGTCGATCAAGTCCCGGTTCGAGCCAACTGTTGCTGGCCGCCTGCTGTTGGTGGGGTGGGCAAGTCTGCTGGGTCGGCTCCTGTCGCGATTTTGCAATCGCGACGATTGCGATCCCAACCAATAAGGCGAAAAACGCTAATGCAAAGACGAGAAAACCGTTCATATGCTCCATTTCTTTTCCTCCAAAAAGTTTGTAAGGCGGTGAGTTCATAAAAAGCCGCTAAAAAAGCCAACTTCTTACTTCCTCACTTTCTATACTCTAATTATATACTTTTGGGGATACTTTGTCAAATGTCTGTAAAAAGACCCAAAATTGACAATAATATGTTTTAGATGTAACATATAGACACCTATTTTTAGCACCTTTCCAATCCTTAAAAGAAAAAATGAATTTTTATAAATAGGAGGACCAATGGATGAGGCTACGAAACTTATCAGCAAAAAGGAAGCAGACTCCATATTTGTTCCTGGTTTAAGAGAAAGCAAGCGGGAGTTTAAAGAACACATATTGCCAGAAATTAAGCGGAGAGAGTTTTTTAAAGGAAAGGGTGAGAAAAGAAGGTTTAAGTCTCGTAAGGGCAGAAGGCCTCATGTGAAACGTGTGAGCATAGAAGCAAGCGAGTATTTGGCAAGTTGGGGTATTAGGTTAAGTAGTAGAAAAAAGAAAAATAAAATTACTGACCAAAAGAATCAGAGCATGGTATTTAAGGATCAAATTAATACTTCTGACCCTGTAAATATTTCAGTTCCCAAGATCAGTGAATCTGATATGCAATTAAATCCAAACTTTTCTTTTCAACCTGACCCTTCAGATTCAACTATTCCTCAACTTTCTTTTTATGTTCCAATTGGCGAAATTGAAACACCGACTCAATCTTCTGTTGTTCAAACTCACCAAACGCAGAGTCAGTATCAACCTCCCGCAAGAATAGAAAAAAATTGGAATTATGTAAGTACGTTTATTGTTATTCGGTTTGTTTCAGGAGATATTTTAGAAAAACTTAGAATGATAGGAAGATTGGAAGTCGGATTCAATGTCCACGTAGGCATATTTACGATTGATCTTCCTGAAAGTGAGATTGTAAATATAAAATGGGGTGATGAGTTAAGGCCAGAATGGGAAGAGAGATTAAAAGCAGTTTCACCGGCTTTCGTAGATGCATTGGTGGAACAGGGCAAATTAATGCCAAATCATATTAAGACTTGGTCATTCTATAAATCCCAATTTCCACAAAAGCTTTGTTCCGGCAGTCCTAGGTTTGCATTGGTTTGGGATAAGGATCGTCGGTTACCGTCCTTTCCCGGAGGCAGTATTGAATCTGGCGAGAGACCCAGAGAAACAATAGTAAGAGAGTCTAAAGAAGAAACAAATCTTGATGTGTCCTAGAACCGTTTTGAAATTATAAAGGGCGTCCGCTCTCAATGAGTAGGGGACGCCCTATTTTTGTATTTGGTTAGATTGTAAGATCATATACTTGGCCGTGCTCAACAAAAACGCAGTCAGTGCATTCTTTCACCAATTCTGCGACCATCTGTTTGGTCTTGAGCATACCGTGGACCAGATAAGACTTGATTCTTCTGCCGCCGTTGGTTTCATAGATCGTTTTAACTAACTGCTCAAAATCTCTGACGTTCCCGTGAGCCGTGAATCCAATCCGCTCAACTTTGGCCTTGATCTTGATTATCCGGCCGTCTTCAAGTTCGATTTCAGGATTTTCTTCTTTGACTGCCTCAAGCAGTAATGCCGCTTTTGATCTTGGGGAAACATAAGAAGTGGCAATAAAAACGAACTTGGGATTAGAAAGGCCGTATTCAAGATATCCTTCCATTGGTCCGCCATCAAACATTCCGGCGGTGGTTATAATTACTTTTGGTTCGCCATCTTCCAGCAGTTTTTGCCGATGCTGGACAGATGCGACCATTTCTATGCCATCAAGGATAACCTCCGGATAGTCCGGGCACCACTTGGCATTTTCATAATAGATTTGGTAAATTTCCCGTCCGCCGCCATCAATATAAACTTTTATTCCGGCTTGCCTTAATGTTTCGGCAATATTCTGGGTGCGGGAGTTTTCAAAGGCGCCTATGACGACGGTTTTGCCTTCGTTCAGATACAGGTTCACTTTACGGATTAGTTCTTCCCCAACTGGTTCCCATCGGAATTCTTCCCGTGATGGATTAGTAAAATCCGTACCAACGATAATATTTGGACATGGCACTCGGCCAAGTCGGATGTCGTCGATCAAAGAAGATCCGGGGACCAATGGCATTGAAAAACTTGCCGTATCTCCAGTATCAAGAAGATTAATTCCCAAATTCTTGAATTCGGCAATAGCATAGGTTGCGCCAGGGATATGACCGCCAATTCTAGTATGCCAGATAAGGCCGGGGAGCAATTCTTTTGCTCCTAGTTCCAGCGCCTCTCTTTTCGCAAGGCAGTCTATGACCCCAAAGATTCCATCATCGTCTTTGTAAAGATAAGGACTGAAATTTAGCGTATCCATAAAAACCTTACGCATAATTTCCATGGTGTGCGGACTGCCATAGATTTTACCATTGCGTTTAAAGTATCGCATAAGCTTAGGTATGGCCATGACGTGGTCAGCATGAGAATGACTGGCCCAAATAAAATCTATTTTTTGGCCATTTAGCAGTTCAGGCATTAATGCAAGATCCGGTCCAACAGTCATGTGTCGGTAGGCCTCTTTCATCCACTTTGGCGTGTCTTCAGTCCAGGGAATAAATTCGCCGCCAGCGTCTAATACAAAATTGGCACATGGAGAGAATATATTAACATTTTTCGGTCCTAAGCCATGGTTTGGATGGGATTGAAAAGTAGATCCTCCGCCAAAATATGCTTGAATCCTTCCTTCTTTCAAGATCTCCATTTCTTCTCCTATAAATAAAAAATTGCAATAAATTGTTAAAGTCAGCTTTTTAAATAGGGAAATATCCTAACTAAAAAGCGGACTCTAGCCTTACCCTGTTAAATAATTTTAAATTTTGGATATCTCATATTCTATCACATAAATTATGATTATGCAAGCATTTGACTAATTTACGACTACAGTGTACTATATATCAAGATTTTGTTCTTTAACTTGGAGGATTGAACATGGGAAGCAAGGCCATTATCATTGATGGGTCGTCGTTTTTCAATATGCTCAGAATTATGGGAATAGGTAAGTCCGATACAAGGGCGTTATATGACTATCTATGTGGCATAGGGGAAGAAGATCTTTTTGGATCACCGGTTTATGTGATGACTAATCCGAGATTTAAAAAGCACATAGAGTCTAATGGTTTTAGAGTGATTTTAAGTTCTAATATAAATAGTCAAGATGACGCTATTGTAAAAGAGCAGATTGTGGGTTTGAAACCCGCTACTGTGTCTAAGATTATTTTGGTCTCCGCAGACTTTCAAGACTATGCAAGTTCTTTGGAAGCTGCCAGCGATCGCGGAATCAAAATAGTCATAGTCGCGACCAAGACTCTATTTATGGACAGGGGAGTTCAACAATCAATGCTTCCCGGTGATTTTGACAGCCGACTTGCGGCTTTGGAGGGTGAATTTTTTGATCTGGCTGACCAAAAGGAACAGTTAATGCTTGAACCGTGGGATGACAGGAAGTCCCACAGTAATCGCAGTAATAACGACAGCCATAATTATAATAATAACTTATTGATTAAGGCGAGTTTGGAGTTTCCGTTCAGTCGTGATTTGATGCTGCAATTGACTGGCTTAATGGAAAAGTTTAATGGCTCTGGAAAGATTGTATTTGACAGGTCAGAGACTTAGTGCTATGCTTAATATTAAGTTTAGTTCCCGCCCCCTCCCATGGATAGGAAGGGAATCCCCAAAATACCCGGGACTGCGATTTTTCAATGTAGTGGGTAAAACGCAGTTTTTCGCAGTCCCGGGCCCACCTTTAGAGTGGGGCTTACAGCTTGAATGTGGCTTACAGCTTAGAGGCTACAGACTACGGCTAAGAGAAAGTCGCGGGAGTTAAAAAGCACTTGACAGTTCTTTGATAAAGAGATATAATCAATAAATACACTTAACGAATAGTGTATGCGAATAATTAAATTTAGTTTAGTAAGCTTGAAAATCAGTTGAAAATTTGATAAATACTTAAAAAATACATTTTTTTGTTTGAGTCTAGGGTTTTGTTATTACTTTCGACATCGGATGTCGATAGTGCAGAGGATTTAAGCGAGTGTATTAAAAATCTTGATAAATTTGCTTAAGTTCTTTGTCTTCCTAGCCTAGCTACGACGGCAGACGGCCCTAGGAGGACCCGTCTGCCGTCAGAATTTTTTGGAGTGGGGGTTCGACCCTGTTAAATATCGCTTTGCGATAATTTCAAAGAAATTATTTAACAGGGTCGGGCCCCATGTCGTAGATCATGTGGGGTTCAGCGCTCCCGGCTAGAAGATTTGTGGGAGCGCAAATGGCGAGGGGTTTCTCGGTTTGACCTTAGGGCAGTTGTGCTTTCTAGCCCTGCCCCATCTCGAGACCCCTCGCCCCAGCACTTTTATTTCAGTTTCAAATTCGGACAGGATACCACGGGTTGTGTTTGACAGATTCCCCCGTGTTGCGGCCAAAAATCCTATCCGAACAAGTTTGGGAGCTGGCGGGGAAAAAGAAATTTTTCCTCCCTCGCTGGTTCCCACTCGGCATGGACGCAGATTCTAGCTCGTGTGATCACGACATCTAGTGGTCTCAGGTACATGGAGTTAATCTGTGTCCATCTCATAGCAGGCACTGTGACGCATTTTTGCGGGCGAATACCGGCTGTTCCATGACTGGGACGTAACCTTATCCGGAATAACCCGCGCTGCTCACAGTGCCTGCCTCCCATCTTTCCACACCCGGTGTGGAAAGAGTAAAAGAACAAAGGAATAGTAGTGTTTCTACCCTATTAAATAATCCTGACAAGTCAGGATTATCGCAAAGCGATATTTAACAGGGTAGGAACATTAAAAACCTTCTAAGTCTTTTTTCAGGAGTTCCAGTCTGATCGTGTCTTCGGATGCGAGAGGATGATCTCTTTCTGCTTTCTGCAGATTGAGTCCTGAAAAAGACAAGGAAGAAAAAATGAAAAAACATCACTGGAGGATATAGGAAATGGCGCAAGCAACTTTGAAGCAACTTTTTTCTCTTTTGGTAAGCGGTGCGCGGGCCAATTTCGCACCCGAATTCAAGTTATCAAATGGTCAGCTGTTAACAGCGGCCGGGATTCGGACCTCAATCATGACCCAGATTCAAGTCCAGCTCGGGCTTGAGTCCAAGGCAGAGCGTGCCTACAGGGACCACGTGGGTCGTTTCCTCCTCAAGTCACCCGATCTTTTGAAGCGTTTGGAGGATGCCGCTCCGTACTTCATGGGTGACGAGCGAGAAGGTGGGCGTCTCGCCGGGAACATCAGTGATTTGATTGTTCTCGGAAATTTCATTGGCCAGGAGCCGGAGTTCTCGGCGCAATGGATTGCGTCCGTGATTGAGGGTGCGGAGCGAAAGCTCGTCGTCCTGGGTTCATCCGGCGATTTGATGGACCTTGACGCCACTGTGGCATCAAAACCAGTGGCAGAGGCCCTTCGAAACCTTCGCCGGTGGGCGGAGGGCGTAGGCGCGATGCGGAACACTACGTCGACCGCGGCGGTGATTCCGGTTGTAGAAACCGGGACCGAGATCCCGGTGATTGACGAGGCGGTGGCTACCGTTGCTCCTTCGCCGACGGCTCCGGCGGAGAAATCTGTGCCGGTTGTCACCTTGACCGGATCGGAGGCTAATCTCTTGGCCTCCATTGATTCCATCCAACTTTAGTGCCAGTCCTTTGACTGCGCGTCAAGCCCCACGGAAAAGCTTATCCGAGCAATTCCGTGGGGCCTTTTTTATTATTTCTTTCCACACCCGATGTGGAAAGAAGTTTAAACATTAATTTTAGACATCCGATGTCCGTTGGACATCGGGTGTCTTGTTATAAAAACTGGGGATTGTTTATTATTGTTACTTTAGTTAAACTTTTAAGTAAGATGTAGGTTTTATCTATTAAATTTGTTTTGATTATAGTCTAAGAATATTGTAAAATTAGGTTTAGTTTCATATGGCCGAGGATACAACAAAAAAAACGTCTTTAGAAAAAAGTTCTCAAGCTGGCGCGCCACCTCAAAAGCCAGAGGAATCTTCAGTTGAAAAATTAAAAAGAGTTTTGGATATTTTGCTTAACGCACCTGATCCTGCAAAAGCCTTGCAGATTTTTATTGAAAAGAAAAATCCGTCCGAAAACTTAATTTTATCTTTAAAAAGCGCGGTTTTAATTGTTGAGGGTTCAAAACAAAAAGGTCTGGATGTGGAGGCTCAAAAAAGATTTGCTCAAATAGCCCAAGACAAAGGTAAAATGTCCCCCGATGTCAAAGATGCTTTTATTGCCTGGCTTTCTAAGTCAACGCCTGTAACAGAAGAAGAAATCTCAACTTCTGTTGTACCCGTTTCACCACAAGTTCCAGTAACAACTGTGCCACCAACTTCAAAACCTCCAGTAGAAGTTAAGCCTCAAGTTAAAATAGAACAAAAGCCGACACCTCAAATTCAGTTAACTTCGTCTGAAGCGAGTGTTTTAAAGAAACTTGCTGAAGGAATAAGTAAAAATCCAGGTTTAGCCTCTCAAGGACAAGAAATTATTAATATTTGTATTAAAGCCTTTTCGATTTTACGCGAAGAATCGTTTATACAAGAAGGCAGTGCTCTTACTCCGGGGAGTATTGATGTTGTCAGATATGATTTGAAAAACTTATTTAAGGCGCAGTCTGAATATGTTGCTGAATATTCATATGGAACATTTCGCGAAAATCTCTTTAACACTTTTAGGCGTTTAGTTGGTACAGAGGTTTTAAAACTTGTAGAAGAGTCTAATCAGCAAAAGCCCAACCGGGTGAGTACAAAAGATGTACCGTTTCAAATAAGAGAACAAGCAAAGCGACTAAAAGAGCAGGAACTATCTTTAGCCCGAAAAAGCGCCAGTTTAGAAAATAAATCAGAAGAAGTTGTTAGGCTTAAAAAAGAAATAGAACAAAAAAGAACAGAGCTGGGTGAAATGGCAAAGAAGTTTAATATTCCTTCTGGCGCAGTAAATGAATATGCAAAAAATGTAAGCCAACGCATTGCACTAAAGGATTTATTGAGGATAACGTATGGCGATGAAGACGCGGAAAGATTAAATGATATTTCATCGCTTTATGAAATAACTAATCGGGCAGTTGATGTAAGATTTGGCATTAAAGCTTGGCATGATCCGCTTTTTCATGTGACAAATATGAAAAAATTGGTTGATGATTTTGTTAAATACCGAAGAGAAATAAAAGCTTTTGTTAAGGAAGATATCATGAAAACCGGCGGTGATGAATCCTTAGTTGATAAAGTATTTAATTCCTATGCCGCGGCCGTAGAAAGAGTTTCTAAGTTTTTGATGAAACAACCGGATAAGGGCAAACTCGGCCTTTCTCAAATGCAACGTAGCGGTATAGTAGCTGAAAAATTTATACCAGACGAAGAATATTACAAACAATTAGAAAAACAGCTTTTGGAGGCGGAGGCTTCATTTATCGCTGACACAAAAAGTGATGCAGAACAAAAAGAGAAAAGTGCCAAATCTGCTTTTGCCGAGGCACTTTTTCTTTATGAACACCCGTTCGATGCCATAAATTTAATAAGACAAATACTAAGTGATAGAAACGCCGCCAGATTTTTAAATAACGTAGGCGGTGAGATGGAGCAATTATCAGCTTCCTCCAAGGTTAATGTTGGCGAGAAAACTTTGCAGACTTTAGCTCTAATATCTAAAGAATCTGAAGCAAGCAAAAATGCCGTACGATATGAACAAGCCGCTCGAGCTAGTGCTGATTTACCGCGTAAAAGTCTTGCTCAAACTAGAGAAGAAGAAAGGCTTGAATTACAAGCTAGAACTGCCTCTCAATTTGCCGATTCTATAAGAGAAGAAATTGTAAAACTCACGGGTGAACCGCAAAAGACTGGTGGCAAGGTTCCGACTATTGAAATTCCAGAGGGATTTGAATTAGAGGATTTAACCGGTGTCGACACCTTAAATAAAGACATTATTATTTAAATTTTAAAATGACAGAAAAAGACCAACAGGAAAAAATCATACAAGTTATTCCATCTCAACCTAACAAAGCTCCGGCCGAAGCTTCAACTGCTCAAGTACCGGCAGTTGAGTTGCCGGCTGAAGAAGTTGAAGTTTTTAGACAAGTAGTAAATTCAAACGATCCTAAGCTTACTCTTCATGAATTAATTCAAGCCGGTAAAATCGGACAAAAAATTGCAGAAAAATATGTTCCCTATATCAGGCACATAATGCTTGTTCTTATTAATACTGAATTTAGTCCGAAAGATAAATTAAGATCAATAAAAGCTCTTAAAGAGGGGGGTACCATACCCGAAAATATTTTTTGGGTTTTTGTAAAATTACTTGCCGAGAAACATTTTACGGAAGAAGGTGATAAATTAGTTAAAGATATTGAAGATTTAGAAGCAGAAGTAAAAAATTTACAAGGAGATATAACAGAGTTAGAAAGTAAGATTTTAGTAAAGGAGGGAAGTTTAGATAAAACATCGTTGGATTATCTAAAGTTAATCACCGAAGAACTTTATAATCAGAATTCTCAAAAACCTTTCGTTTCAGTAGAACTTCTAATTTCGATTTTAAAAAAATTGGCTTTAACCCCTGAAGGAAGAAAGGCGTACATTGAGAGCAAGCTAAAAGAAGAACAAAGCGAAACCATTCAACTTTCAGAATTACCCCGAGATCCGGTAAACACCGAAGTTTTAGAAGAGCTTGTTAATTTCGTTCATGGAACTTTTGACTACGAAAAGTTTAAATTAGATTTAGAGAAGATCGACTCTTATTCAACCGATATTTCAGAAGATAGAAAAAATGTCGTAGTTTTAATCGACAGAATATTGATAGAAATGGATAAGTTTGAAGGACTTCATCAAGTTAAAACTGACCTGATTGAAGTGGGTCAGTTAAGGGTAAAAGAAGATTCTTTGCTCTCGGCCATTTCTGAAAAAGAGGGTCAATGGGTTGAATTAATTAATATATTAAAGGAAAGATTTCCAAAATTGGCAGAAGCAAAAGGGTTTGTTGAACCGGAAAAACCACTGGAAACTTCAGAGATGCCGGACATAGATGAAACGATAGCCAGATTTAAACAGCAGTCATTGGATAAATCCAAGGTTCGAGAAAAAGAAAGATTAGTAGATTTGGCTCAACAACTGGGCTTGAAAGAATTAATCAGGTTAATGCGTACGTTTCCGGCAATAGCTTTGGATACCGAGGTTGATATTGCTCTACCTGATCAAGAAAATAAATTAACCACACTGGGTTCTTTATTGAAAGAATACGAAGAAGCAATTAAATATCTGGAAATAATTCAAAAGCAAAAAGACGATACAAGAGATAAAGAAACTGAACAAAAAATAATCCAAAGATTGCCTCATATGAAAAATTATTTATTGGGGATACTAAAAGTGCTAGCCCCAAACTTTAGTGATGAAGAAGCTCATAGCATGTGGCGAAAAATTAAGGAGATGAGCACAATGGTTGGTAAAAGTAGACCAAAGCGAGGCAAGAAAAAAGGAGGCTTTGAAGAAGAAGACGAACAAGAGCTTGGTGACGAGGACTTTATCAATAGATTTTTGGAGGTGAGACAAAGATTGCCGGAAAAGGTGCAGACGGATTTAGCCCAATTAACTTATGAACAGGGAATGATAAGGTTAGTCGGCATTTTGAGATTAATATCAAAAAACATTAAAGCCCAAAATAAGCTTGGCATCTATGGGTACGAGGTTTTAAAAGATGCTTGGTTGGATAAATTAGAAAGGATCATGAAGTTACGTTTATACAATGAAATTTACAAAAAAAGATTGAACGAAATTAGAAAATCTATTGAAACTAAAGCTGTAGATATATGGAGTCAGTTGAAACATGAGAAAAAAGAGTTAGACTCTGAATCTGAAAATAATTTAAGACAAATAAAATCACTCCACGATCAGTATAAAGGCGAACCCGTTGGTTTATCCGAAACAGTTGAAAAAGAGGTAGCAGATTTAGTGTCAAAGTTTCAGGACGTCAAATTAAAAGTTGAAACTATTTAACATACTATAACTTTGTGAATATTTTTCATTCAGTTTCTATAATTTTTTAAACTATAATTTAAATAATGGTTCAACCAGGAGAAGAACCTCCAAAAAATCTAACGGAGAAAAAACCAGTTGTTGAAATTAAGCCTGGAGAGGCTGAAGATTTTTTGGCGTCTTTGGAGTCAGAAGCTTTGGGGGTTCAACCTTCACAAGAAGAGGTATCATTTTCTGCACCCAAACCGGGGGTAAGTATTGAAATACCTTCAGAAGAACCGACTCAACCTAGCCAAGGAGTTGTTGGTGAGAAAACTGAAACTGGGTTACCGGTTTCGGATACCAAAGAACCAAAAAGTGTTGAAGAACTGCCAGATATAAAACTAGAACAAATCGGACCAAGAAAGTTAATAAGAATTACAGATACCGAAGAATCTCAAGTAAATCTAAACATGGAAGAAATCAAAAGAAAAGCTCAAGAAGAATTGGCAAAAAACTCTATTGAACCCAAGGTTCTAGAAGAAGTTAAAGAAGCTAAAGGTAGTGAACTGGAAAAAGAAGTGAAACCTTTGACAGATGAGGTTAGCGGCATAGATCAACAATTAGAAAAACTTGATCAGGAAGAGTATGAAAGAAAAAAGAACGCTGGCATTATTGAAAGATCGGCCATTGAAAAAGAGTATAAAGAAAAAAGAGTTTTGTTAAAAAAGGAGTTTAAGAAAAATACTAAGACTTTTGAAAAAGAGGAAAAACCCCAAGATAAACCAGTTGAGGGAATCCAATCCTTGTGGTCTAAATTTAAAAAGAAGTTTGAATCTAAGAAAAATATTAAAGAAGGACAGGAACTGGTTAAAAAAGAATTACCTCAATGGACCAAAGAAGAATTAGCAAAAGCCGGTTTGACTGAAGAAGAACAAAGGATCTACGGAGAGTTAGCAAGTCAGATAGTAAATAATAAAAATATTTGGGAACAATTTTCAGCTAAGTTGTCGGAGCGTAAGGTTTTTGGTATTGGTGCTGAAGCTATGGTTGGTTTTGCTGGCGGTATGTTAGGAAGAAGTGCTGTCAGGTCTTTTGTGAAATATAGTATCGGTTGGATAGCCGGTGCAGGTACCGGGGCTTTAGCCGGTGCTGGAGTTGGTGGTGCTTTTGGATATTTACACAGTAGGTCCGCGGCACAAAAGATTGAATACGATGCCAAAAATTGGGGTGATGTCATTAGTCAGAATAAAGACAGTTTGCCAACGGTAATTGAAGCGGTTAAACAAGCAATAAAACAAAATAAAGTGAAGGGAGATCGAGAGGGTGCTACTCGCTTAGTTTTACAACTTCGTCAGTTAGAAACTCAATCTAATATTGACGGTAAAAGTCCAGTCGAGGTTTTAAAAGCAAAAGACGAATCTGAAGAAAGAAATGAGGTCTTGGATCAAAGAAAACAGGCCTTACTCAACAGAATCTTAGAAGAGAAAAGGACCAATATACGAAAAGCGGCTTTGCGAGGTGCTTTGCGCGGCGCGGTTGTTGGTGCTATTGGTGGAACCCTGGCGAGTTTAGCGTCAGAAGCCTTTGCAAGTCATGAGGGAGTAATTGGACAAGTTGGAGAAAAGTTAAGATCAGCTTGGGATTCTGTTCGAGACCATATGCCGTCTTTTGGCGGCGGCCATGAAACAATAGCATCAATGCCAGCTCATCAAGGTGTTCCTGAAGAATTAGATAAATTTATTTCTCGTGATTCGGCGGGCAAAATTATTGAACATGCGGCCGAAACCAAAGAAGCTGTCAAAGCAACAATGAAAGAAGCCATGAAACAGACATTAGAAAATCACAAACCACTGGCTGATCATATAATAGTTGAGAAAGGAGATAACATTTGGAATTTAAGCCGGGACTATATTAGAAGTCTTTATTATTCAAATGGTATCCAATACGAACCAAGCGACGCTCAAATTCTTGAAGCCTCAAAAATTATTGCATCTGATCCTGATAATTCAATTGCTGTTGGAGCTTGGGGAATTGATGGTAAAACACCGGATATTAGAATTCCGGTTGGAAAGGATCTGGATTTTTCTGGTCTCAGGGCCCATTTAGTGGAGAAGTGGGGTCTTCAAGCGGTGGGGGGTGGAGAAACCAGCGGAGCAAGTCAATTCTTGGATAAAGCAATAGATTCTGTAAAAGGAGCAAGAAAGTTGCCATGGATTTTGGGGGCCGCAGGTGTTTTTGCTTTAGGTGGTGGTCTTATGATGGCTTTTGGTAAGGGGAAAAGGCCAGAAACTAGAACAACACCTAGGCAACCTAATAGCAGTGAAACAGAAACCAGAATAAGAGAAAATGAAAGCGTCCCAAGAACCGAAAAAAGAACCAGAACAACTTCGGATGAAAGATTAAGAGGTAGAGAAAGAAGTATAGGAGATGGTGAACCAGAGGGATCAGGAGAACCTGTATTGGTTGGAGAATTTAGAAAAATAGAGAGGATTTTTAAGAAGCAAAACTATAGTCAGACAGAGATAAATACTTTAAGAAATAAGGTATCGGCTAAGAGTGAGCAAGACGTTAAAGACTTATTTAATGCATTAGTTAAAGTATATCAAAAAGAAAACTCTACACTTTCTAAAAGAGTTTTGGTTAACTATATCGCTGATCTTGTAAAAGCATATAGACTGAATTCAACAATTAAATTGGATCAAAAATACTACGATGACATTTTAGTTAAATTAGGTCGAAGAGGAGGTTGAAATTTATTACATATTTAATTTTAAAATTAATTAATTAAAATAAACTTAATTATGAAACCAGAAAGTTTAAATCCTGAAGAGATTGTTGACCAAATTATTAAAGTATCCGGAGTTGAATTGGATCAGGCGGAAAGTGGAGAGGCCAGAGCAGAAATTCAACAACAACTTGAGAGGGCAATTTGGGAAGCTGTATTAACTGATTTGGACGACAGCCAAGTTAAGCGTTTTGAGGACGTTTTGGATAATACCGAAGGAGAAGGCAGTTTTGAAGATAAAATAGCTGAAATTACAGCAGAAGTACCAGGATTAGCTGAAAAAATAGAGTCAAGATTGGCTCAAGAAATAGATACTATTGTTGAATTACTTCAGGAATCATCCAGCACTTCGGTCTAACAGGGTTGATCTCGCACCTTTGTAGTAATAGTCGTTCAAGCAACTCGTTATGCCAGTGGCAGTTACTACAAAGGTGCGGGGTTGACGTAATCAATTTTATCGTATATAATTAGAAAGCTATTTATGGTAGCTTTCTTGCTGTTTAACAAGTAATTTTAAGGAGGTGTTTTTTTTATGACACACCTACCCGTTCAAGAATCCAATATTCGTATAGAATTTGAACATAAAGACGTTAGGCAGGAACTTAAAATTCAAGAACAAGGATTTTTATTCAGGCCAAGTGTACCCGGAACATTCGTTGTTTTTGTAAAACCGCTAGCTGGCTATCCATTTTTTATTCTCCGGGCGGAAAATAATCATGCGCTTTTTTATAGACAAGCAGAACCAGATGGTTTTTATAGGCTTAGCTTTCCGACGACAGTAGCTCAAAGATCGAATGTAATATGTACAAAGTTTGCTCTTAAAAACGATTTTAGAATTGTAAGAGTATTACCGGGCAATGTCTTTCAGATGTGCCAGTTAGCCATAGTGTCTCAGGGCGGTAACTTCTTTTTTAGGATCATCAAGCAGTATGAAGGTGGCTTGTTGCAGAACAAAGATGGAAAAGTTTTTGTTCTGGATTGCCCCAGGCTTGATTATGATAACTGGCCTCAATTGCAGCCGGTTCTAACAAAACTTTCGACTGGACTGAAATTGGAAGAGTTTAACGGTCATCAAAAGAAAGTGAATCTTGATAAAAAAATAGTTTTTTACGGTAAGGTAAGATGGTACAACCCTTCCTTGCATTACGGCATAGTCGCGGTTTTAAAATCAGTGACTGGCTCTCCCATCGAGTATATTTTTGATGCTCGAGTATATGAGGGTGAGTTGGGTGATCTTAAGCGTGATTTTGCGACGTTGTATGAAGGTGAAGTAATAAAAATTGAAACCCTTACCACCAGGATTGTTAACACTAGAGGATTTGCTTCTAAAGTTTCTTTGGAAGCAAAGGGTATAAGCCTTATTAGAAATGTTAACACCCCTTCAGCAATAATATTTTAATCTCTTAGGGCCCGACCATGATCGGGCCTTTATCATTTTTAGTACATCCATTTCCACATCCGATGATGTGGAAATATGCACCTGATGTGGAAATATGCTTTTTTTCACGTCCTTCTTTCCACATCGGGTGTGGAAAGGGGTGTTGGGTGTGGAAAGGGGTGTTTGATAATGGCGTAGGGGTGAATAACTTTTTTCTAATTTTCTGCTAGAATTAATATATGTCCGAGGAGATTGGAGTAACACAAAATATAGAACAAGAAATTGCTGCTTTGGAGCAATCTTTAGCCGATAAAAAAGCATCACTTCAACAGCAACATAGTGCGGGTGAGATTGAACAACTTCCACAAGAGAAGGAAATTTTGCGTGAAGTAATTGGTGAAAGAATAAGCGAAGGGTCAATGCCTCAATTTGTTCCCCCGGTTCAACCTCAGCAAGATGACAGCATTACTCCTTCGACAAATTTAGGGCAACCCCCGCAAGTAGAATTGCCGTCTTATCTCTCGTCTGAATTACATGAACCGGTTCAAAATCTTGTTAATACTGCTTTTACCATTGGGCTAGATGTGGCGATTAAACAAGCTAAGGCAACTAATAATGCGGCTTTAATTGACGCATTTCACGATGTATTAGCCGACGAACTTTATAACTATTTGGTTGAGCGTGGCAGGATACAGCAACTAAAATAGCAAATGTCATTTTACGTTTTTTTATTATTTTTAATTGTTGGTTTCATCTTCCTTCTAGCGGGTTGGATTATTTTAGGTAGGTTTAGGACTAAGGGTAGTATCGCACGGGCTTTGAATATGAGCCTTTTTTTAATTACTGTTCCAAGGCAAGCTTCAAATAAAGAACGCGGTGGACAAGATCAGGGACAGCAGGAGAAAGCTCTTATATCAATCATGGAGCAGTTGTTTGCTTCTTTGGCTAATATACATTCTAAAGGGTGGAATAAATTTTTATATGGAGAACCGTATGTTGCGTTAGAAATGGCAGTCCATCATATTGGCGAGGAAATCCATTTTTATATTGCCGTGCCCAAGTCACATGAGTCTATTTTTGAAAAGCAAGTTCATGGGGTATTTGCAACTGCAAGTGTTGAAAAGGTTAAAGATTATAATATTTTCAATTCCCACGGTTTTTCCGCTGGAGCCCAAGTTTCATTAGAAAAAGATGACATTTTGCCTTTTAAAACTTATCAGAAATTAGAAACAGACCCATTGGGTCAATTAACTGCTGCCCTATCAAAATTAGAAGAAAACGGTGAAGGAGCCGCAATCCAGATTTTAATCAGGCCTTCGCATCAAAGCAGTGTTGTAAAAAGAGCCCAGAAAGTAGCAAAAGAAATGCAATCCGGTCAATCTTTGAGGCAGGCTTTAGCTAAAGCCCATGATTCGGAATCAAAATTAAAATTTGTTAAAGAATTTGGAGATGTATTTTCCAGTCCGGCTTCAAAAGAACAGCAAAAACCCGAACAACCCAAATCCGTAACTCCTTTTGAAGAAGAAATCGTTAAAGCGATTCAGAACAAAGCAGCAAAACCCGGGTTTGATTGCAATATTAGGATTTTAGTTTCAGCCCAAGAGCAAATTAGGGCGGAGCAGTTGTTTAGAGAGGTTGAGGGCGCATTTGTCCAATTTACGGCGCCCGACATGAATACTTTAAGAGTCAGCAGGGCCAAGGGTAAAAGTCTTGAAAAGTTATCTTTTAATTTTGCATTTAGGCTTTTTAACGAAGACTACAAAACCCATCTTTCAACCGAAGAATTGGCTAGTCTGTATCATTTTCCTCTTGGCATTACGCCCGCCCCAAGAGTTAAATTTTTAAAGGCTAAACCATCAGAACCACCCTCGGATTTACCAAAGGAGGGTGTGGTGCTTGGAAAAAATGTTTTTCGCGGTCAAGAAACTCTGGTTCGTATGTCAAAAGATGACAGGCGCAGGCATCTTTACGTTATAGGTCAGACCGGTACCGGTAAGTCGTCGTTGATGAAATTTATGGTTCAGCAGGATGTGCAAAACGGAGAAGGCGTTTGTATAATAGATCCGCATGGAGATTTTGCTGATTATGTTTTGGGTATTGTGCCAAAAGAGCGGGTAGACGATGTGATTTATTTTAACCCCGGTTTAATTGAACGCCCGATGGGTCTTAATATGCTGGAGATTGATCCAAAGCATCCGGAGCAAAAGACAATGGTTATAGATGAATTATTTGGCATTTTTGACAAGCTTTATGATCTTAAACAAACAGGCGGTCCAATGTTTGAACGATACTTTAAAAATTCGGCCCTTTTATTGTTGGATGACTACGAAACTGAAATACCGACCCTAACCGATATATCAAGAGTATTGGTAAACGATCAGTTTAGAGCTGATAAATTAAGCCGAGAGACAAATCCATTAGTTAAAGAGTTTTGGGAGTTGGAAGCACAAAAAGCGGGAGGTGACGCGGCTTTAGCAAATATGGCTCCTTATATTTCTTCAAAGGTTACCGCTTTTGTATTTAACGAGTTCTTGAGGCCGATTATTAATCAAAGACAAAGCGCTTTTAATTTTCGCGAGGTTATAGATAACAAAAAAATTCTTTTGGTTAACTTATCCAAAGGCCGTATAGGAGATATAAATGCAAATCTTCTGGGGATGATTATTACAGGTAAGCTTTTAATGGCGGCCTTATCGCGAGTGGATATTCCAGAAGAACAGCGAAATGATTTCTATCTTTATATGGACGAGTTTCAAAATTTTACAACTGACAGTATTGCCACGATTTTGTCCGAGGCGCGAAAATATAAACTAGATTTAGTCGTTGCCCACCAGTTTATGAAACAGCTTCAAGAAAAGATTCGAGATGCAGTCCTTGGAAATGTCGGCTCAATAGTGGCTTATCGTGTCGGTACAGATGATGCGGAATTTCTACAAAAACAGTTTGAGCCTGTCTTTGACATGAATGATCTTTCAAACATCGACAATTATAATGCCTATGTTAAGCTGTTAATTAGAGGTCAGACTAGTCGGCCGTTTAATATTCAAAATATTCTTTTTAAAGAACCTGACTTACAATTGGCCGAGTCAATTAAACAAATGAGTCTTTTAAAGTATGGCCGGCCAAGAGAAGAGGTTGAAGCTGAAATTAGGTCAAGACAAGTTAAAAAAGCAGAAATTAAGGAAGAAAAATCTGATTTTGACTTTGGAGTATAATTGGGATTAAAGGGTTAAATCTGATGAATAATACTCTTTCTCTTTCTTCGCAAACCCCAGCGTGGTTTGCTCAGGGGTTGAGCCCTTCGTTCTTTCTCTATCTGGATTAGCAAACCAGATAGAGAAAACCATGCCCGCTACGGGCTCAAAACCCGTTCAAGAGTATCATTCATCAGACTCTTATACATTATGTATTTTTCTAAAAGAGATTTAATCTTCTCTATAATTACAGGATTGGCAACGGGTTTAATTGTTTGGAGGATATTAGAATTTTTAGATACTCCTTTATTTTTCAACACGCCTTTTTATTGGCTTATTATAATTGTGCCTATATTTTGGATATGGGGTGTAAATTTGGGGTATTTTTTGGGCAGATGGTTCGCGTTTTTTAATCAGTTTGGGAAATACGCGGCGATTGGTTTTACCAATGCGGCGGTTGATTTTGGCGTCCTTAATTTATTGATTTATTTTTCCGATATCGCAGTTGGTTTTTGGTATTCAGTATTCAAGGGAATTTCTTTTCTTTTCGCAGTCGTACATAGTTATATTTGGAATAAATATTGGGCCTTTGAGGATCGCAAAAGCAATGGGGGAAGAAACGAGTTTGCGAAATTTTTTATCGTGACACTTATCGCATTTAGTATAAATGTAGGAGTTGCATCTTTGGTAGTTAATGGGATTGGCCCGCGGTTTGAATTGACAAAAGAAGCGTGGGCGAACATCGGCGCAATCGTCGGTTCGGCCATCGCTTTACTTTTTAGTTTCGTTGGTTTTCGGATTTTCGTATTTCGATCAACGCAAAATGATCTGCGAGTATAAAAATAGCCCAATTGCTCCTTCTTCGACATAATTTTTATCACCTCGAAAGCTCGCATAAAGATTGTTTTGTTAAATACGCCGAAGCTGAAAAGATAAATTTTCGTCTCTTCTTCTGGGATTTTTGATTTTCTTGGCTATAAGCTATAAGCTATAAGCTATAAGCTTTTTTTGTTATGCTTTATCGTAAATATCGTCCTAAAAAATTCTCCGAATTAATAGGCCAAGAGCATTTGATTAAAACTCTACAGGGAGCCTTAATGGTTAATCAGGTTGCTCATGCTTATCTATTTGCCGGTCCTCGCGGTACCGGTAAAACAAGTGTTGCTCGTATTTTAGCAAAAGCAGTTAATTGTGTTGACTATCAGTTGGAAGTTGAAAGTGGAAGGTTGAAAGTTGGCGATAGTCTAGAGCCTTGCAATAAGTGCCATATTTGTTCTGACTTTAATCATGGCAGTGCCATTGATCTTATTGAGATAGATGCCGCATCAAATCGTGGAATTGACGAGATCAGAAATTTAAAAGAGTCCGTAAATTTTGCTCCCAATATATGTAAATACAAAGTTTATCTAATTGATGAAGTTCATATGTTAACTAAAGAGGCTTTTAACGCTCTTTTAAAAACCTTAGAAGAACCTCCGGCTCATGTAATTTTTATTTTGGCCACAACTGATTCTGAAAAAGTGCCGGACACTATAAAATCAAGAACCCAATTTTTTAGATTCAAACATATACTAAATTCACTAATGGTTCAAAGACTTATAACGATCGCTAAGTCAGAAAATATAAAAGTTCCGGAAGAGGCACTAAATTTAATTGCTCAAAGTGGCAACGGTTCAATGAGAGATGCAGAAAGTAATTTTAGTAAATTAGTTAGTTTTACTGGTCAAAATGTGAGTTTATCGGATGTTCAGGAGGTACTTGGGTTGGTTCCGTTTAACTTTGTGGCTGAATTTATTGCTTGCTTGTCAGCGAAAAAGAAAAATGAGGCCATCAAATACATCAATCACGCTTATGAATCTGGGGTTGAGATGGATCAATTTTTAAAGTCAATAACCGATTTTTTTAGAATGCTTCTAATTGCAAAAATGAGTCCAGCTTCTTTAGTCGCTTATAAAAATGAATTACCGGGTGAACATATGCAATTAATAGCCAATTATGCGGTTAACTTTGACCCAATGTCTATAACTAAAGCTTTGAGAATTTTTCTTAATGCCGGACAATATTTAAGAACAAGTCCGATTCCACAGCTTCCTCTTGAATTGGCTGTGGTCGAATTCCTCGATAGCCAATAGTTATTAGAAGTTAGTATCTAGAGGTTTTTTTTAGTTGCTAGGTACTAGTGGCTAAGCACTAGTCTCTTCTATTGTTAAACATTATTTTACTTGGTCTTACGTCGTTACTTGCTGATTTTTCTTCAGAAATTATTATTCCACTTCTGCCGTTTTTTATTACATCTTTAGGCGGGGCAGGATTAGCAATTGGTCTTGTTACTGGAGTCGGGGATGCTGTAGCCGCTATTTTAAAAGTTGGATCAGGCTACTGGTCCGATCGCATTCGTCGCTATAAGCTTTTTGTATATCTTGGTTATGGATTTTCGGCTGTAGCTAAATTCTTTTTTCCGTTTGTTTCTAGTTGGCCGCAATTTTTAATTGCCCGTTCGATCGAGAGGATGGGTAAGGGATTCCGTGACGCGCCGCGTGATGCAATAGTTTCAGAATCTATAGGACACGAAAATCGCGGGCGTGCCTTTGGTATTCAAAGAGCAATGGATAGCGCCGGTGCGATTTTAGGTTCTATTTTTGCCCTTTTATTTTATTGGTATTTTAATCTGTCTTTTAACCATATTTTTTTCATAGCGGCAATTATTGCTCTTTTTGCCGTCTTGCCCCTAATTTTTGTAAAAGTTCCAAAAATTCTCTCTAGCCGGGTGGCTGGTAAAGTTTCATTTGCACAATTCAGTTCTGATCTAAAAAAGTTTATCTTTATTTCTGGTATTTTTGCTTTAGCAAATTTTAGTTTTCTATTTTTTATATTAAAGTCTCAAAAAGCGTTTGAAGATCTAGGCATAGTAACTTCAATAACTTTGCCTCTGGTTCTTTATATTTTCTTTAATATCTTTGACACAGCTTTTTCTCCTTATGCCGGTATGCTTTCTGATCGTATCGGACGTAAGCCTGTTATTTTAATTTCTTATCTGCTTTTTATTGTAACCTCAATTGGTTTTATATATGCTAATTCGTTCATCCTATTTTTATTAT
>JACPLU010000009.1 GCA_016186395.1 Parcubacteria group bacterium | reverse complement strand
CCAGAAGAAGCGGCACAAATTAAAGCACTCGAAGAAAAAACAAAAGATGAACGATGTCCGCTTTGCGGTAAACCCATGGCAGTCAAACGAGGACGCTTCGGTTATTTCCTTGGTTGTTCAGATTATCCTACCTGTAAGGGTATTGCCAAAATTTTAGAAAAAACCGGATTTAAATGCCCAAAATGCTTGGCTCGCCAAAGCTCCCAGAGCGACAGCGGTCCAATTGGCGATATTGTCCTAAAAAAATCTCGAGGTCGTGGAAAAATATTTTTTGCTTGCAGTAAATATCCAGATTGCGATTTCACTATGAATAAAAAACCGGAAAACGAAGAAGACTTAAAATTGGCATTGAACACTCAAAAGTCTAAAATAAAAAAGACCCAATAAAGAGTCTTATAGAATATTTAGAATTCCTTAACCGGATCGCATTTATAAATAGCTCTATAAACTTCTTTGATCAAAGAACCTCTTTCAGCATCTTCTTCTCCCATATCACCCAAACGCCTGACAACATGTGCAAATTTGTCTGGAATAATAACTTCAAGCCCTGACTTAACATCGCATAAACTAGGCCAATCGCCTTGACTCTGAAAAAACCAGATCAGAAATTCAGCTATCCTCTCCTCTGACATATTTTCCCAAAGAAAACGGCATTTTCTCAACTCTCTTTCCAGCTCTCGAGATAACTCGCTTTTTTTGACCTCATAAAAAAGGGCATTTAAGCCAGTAATTCTCATTAACAATCTTTGACATTGACCAAGAACAATATACTTTTTTAAATGTTGATACGGACCTAAAAAACTAACCTCAAAACCATGCTCCATCTATCTCCTCCGTTTTGATTTTTTAAGAAACTTAAGATACTGTAAATTTACAAAACATTGTCTATAGAATCTATACTAAAAAACAGAGAAGGTCAAGAAAAAGCTCTTATTCAGAGGGCATATGATCTGGCGGACCAAGCCCACAAAGAACAAACTCGTTCATCCGGAGAACCATATATAATTCACCCAGTTGCGGTGGCTAAATTCTTAGCTGATTTAAATCTTGATGCCAAAACAATTTCCGCGGCTTTGCTTCACGACGTTTTAGAAGACACAAGTGTAAGCCGTGAACAATTAGAAAAAGAATTTGGCCAAGAAATAGCTTTCCTGGTTGATGGAGTAACTAAACTCGAGCAGATCCAATTTAAACAAAAATCGTCTGCAGATTGGGCTACGTTGAGAAAAATGCTTTTTGCGATGACCAAAGACATACGAGTAATCCTAATAAAGCTGGCTGACAGATGGCACAATCTATCAACCATCAAATATCTTCCGGTTGATCGTCAACAAAGTTATGCCACAGAAAGCATCGAAATCTTTGCTCCAATTGCTGAACGTTTAGGAATGGGGGAAATTAAGGGCCAAATTGAGGACATGGCATTTCCTTTTGCCTATTATAAAGAATATTGGAAATTAATAGCTACCGTTCAAAGCTCTTATCAAGAGAGAATCCAATATCTCGAAAAGATAAAACCTAAGTTATTACGCTACTTGGCAGAACAAAATATAAAAGTTCTGGAACTAAACACTAGAGCCAAGCATTATTATAGTCTTTGGAAAAAGCTTAAAAAAACTGATGGTGATCTTTCAAGAGTCTACGACCTCGCCGCCATTAGACTTATAGTAAACGACGTAGCCCAATGCTATGAAGTACTAGGAGCAATCCATAAGTTATGGCGGCCATTACCGGGAAGAATCAAAGACTATATCGCCATACCAAAACCGAATGGCTATCGATCCCTTCATACAACAGTATTTGGAGAAAACGGCCACATAATTGAAGTTCAAATTAAAACTTTAGATATGCACCATCACGCTGAATTAGGAATTGCCGCCCATTGGGCATATTCAGAAGCAGGAAAACCGAGAACCGTTATGGCGTCAATAAAAGACTTGGAGTGGATTAACAAATTAAGAGAGTGGAAAAAAACTCTGGCCAAGCCGGACGAATTTCTTGAATCTATTAAACTTGAACTATTTAAAGACAGAATTTTCGTCTTCACTCCTAGAGGAGAGGTCAAAGAACTACCAGAAGGAGCAACGCCTATAGATTTTGCTTATAGGATTCATGGGGATCTGGGAAATGCCTGCACTGGAGCGAAAGTAGATGGCAAACTTGTACCCTTAAATTACCAACTGAAAAATGGACAGATTATAGAAATACTTAAAGCTAAAAATCCTAAACCATCCCTGGACTGGCTTTCTTTTGTCAAGACAGATGAAGCACAAAGAAGAATTCGTTCTTGGTTTAGAAATCTAAACTACGATATTCACATACGCCAAGGTAAAGATTCATTGGAAAACGAAACTAAAATGATGTTTGGTAAAAACTTTGCTGAATTAATAAAAAATAAAGGAACAGAATTACTAAATCAGTTTTCTGTTAAATCAGAAAATGATCTCTATGCTATGGTTGGAAGAGGAGACATAACTCCTTGGCAAGTTATTAAACGGGCCGTTAGCGAAACCGGATTAAAAATGCCAACCGCTTCTAAAGAAACTAAAAAACCAAAAACTAATTTTCTGCCAATTAAAACTATAGGTATCAAACAAATTGGGATTTTAACAAAAATGGCAAAATGCTGCCTGCCAAAAGAAAAAGACACTATCGTCGGTTATTTAACCCTCGGAAAGGGTATAAGTATACACAAAAAAAATTGCGCTTCCTTAGTTAACTCCAAAAAAGAACGTGTAATTCCCGTTGCTTGGTCAAATCTCTCAAATGAAAAAAATGAGGAGACAACTTATCTCAATATCAAAGTTCGGGACAGAGTCGGTTTATTAAAAGACATTAGCGAAACCGTTGCAAATCTGGGAATTAATATTAAAAATATAAAAACCAAAAATACTGGGAATACAACTACAATAGTTTTAAGTTTTGGAACGGGAGATTTAGAAAAACTAAACAGTCTTTTGACTCAAATTAAGTCTATTCCTAATGTAGTTGAGGTAAAAAAAGCTTAACTCTAATCAAGAATCTTTTTAGCTACCGTGTTCAACTCTTCGTGGTTGGCAAAACGAATTAAAATTTTACCCATTCCTTTTTCTTCAGAACGGATAATAACAGGAACACCCAAATTTTCCGATAGATTTTGTTCCAATTCCGAAAACCTTGCTGGATTGGGAACACCTTTTTTAGCCTCTTTTGATTTTCTAATTGTCTCGGAAGCAACATTTTCAACATCACGAACAGTAAGACCATTTGTCAAAACAGCTTTAAAAACCTCCTTTTGTTTTTGTGGATTAGAAATACCCAATAGCGCCCGGCCATGTCCTTCACTCATCTTCCCGTTTTGAATAGCCACTTGCATTTCAACTGGCAAACCTAGAAGTCTTACTGTATTAGTTACCGCTACACCACTTTTTCCAACTTTTTCGGCTATTTCTGAAAATGTTAATTTAAACTCCTCTCTTAAACGATTGAAAGCTTTAGCCGATTCAATTGGGTTAAGATTTTTTCTTTGAATATTTTCAATTAAGGCAATCTCAAGAGTAGCTCTTGGTGCTACCGTATCAGGCATATCTTTAATAATCACCGGGACTTGCGGAAGCCCCAATAAACTAGCCGCCCGCCAACGTCTCTCTCCGGCAATAAGCTGATACTCAACATCCAAGCCCCTTTCTTTTTCTTTTTCTATTTTAGAAACCAAAAGGGGTTGTAGTACACCATATTTTTTAATTGATTGAGCTAATTCCTTAATACCCTCACTATCAAAATCTTTTCTTGGTTGTTTTGGATTCGGTGCAATCTTGTTTACCTCAACATAAAAAATCGATTCCCTATCGGATGGTGTCAACTCATTTTGAGTTTTTTTGGCCGGAATAAGTGATTGTAATCCCTTTCCGAGTGAAAAATGTTTAGACACGACTGTGCCTAGCAGACTAGTGCCTAGCGACTAGTAAATTTCTTAAACTAGTTTCTAGCTTCTAGTGGCTAGTGGCTGTTAACTTAATAACTTCTTGAGCTAATTGACGATAAGCAGTTGCCCCTTTTGAGTCTGGTGCATATTGTAAAATTGTCTTACCGAAACTTGGTGCTTCGGCCAGGCTTATCTGACGCGGTATCACAGTTTCAAATACAGTTCCGGGAAAATTACTTTTTACTTCATTTAAAACCTCCCTATTCAACTGCATACGCTTATCATACATGGTAAGTAAAACACCTAAAACTTTCAACTCTGAATTTAAATTTACTTTTACTAACTCAATTGTATTCATTAACTGGCTTAACCCTTCTAGTGCAAAATATTCAGTTTGAACTGGTACAAGTATAAATTCCGAAGCGGTAAGACCATTAACGGTTAAAAGCCCTAAAGAAGGCGGACAATCTATCAGTATGTAGTCGTAATTTGTTCGTATTTTATTCAGGGCTTTCTTCAGTTGGAACTCTCTTTGAGGTAAACCTATTAATTCTACTTGAGCACCGGCGAGCTCAGATGCCGCCGGCAAAATATCAAATCCAAAAATTCCGCTTTTTCTGATTATTCCATTAGGATGCATATCTTGTACTATCGCATGATACAAATGAGGGTTATCGTCAGCCAAACGCAACCCCAAACCATTGGTTGTGTTTCCTTGCGGATCAAGATCAACTAACAAAACGCATTTGCCCAAAGCGGCAAGATAAACACCCAAATTTATAGATGTTGTTGTTTTTCCAACCCCGCCTTTTTGATTAACAATTCCAATGATTCTAGCCACCCCGTAGTAGAAATTCGAATAATGCTCTAAGATTTTAAATCTTTCAAGTCAATATAGAAATTTCGAACATTTACTAATTCACTATCCCCATAGTGTGTTAAGCATAAAAAATCAATTCGAATTTTCACTACGGGGTCATATTTTTATTGATACACTCTCAATTCATTTTAATTAATAATTGAAAAAACAACAAATTTTAGCTATGCTATTATAACTAAGAGGGCATGTGGCGGAATTGGCTTACGCGCACGACTCAAAATCGTGTGGTCTCACGACCGTGTGGGTTCGACTCCCACCATGCCCATTTCAATAGAGCCTTTACGAAAAAGGGTGCTTGGCATAAAAACATCCAAATATAAATATGAGCAGAGAGATAACAAAAATAGAAGATTACAAAGAAAAAAATAAATTAGATATCGCTATAGAACCCGTTGGGCTTACATATGAGCATGACTTCAAACAACGAAGAAAAAGAATAATTGGAGAAAGAATAGTTATTCACTTAACAAACAAAGATAAAATAAAAAAGGGCGAACTTAAAATCACCGTACCCACGATAAAACCCGTAGACGTTGATTCTTTAGTATTCGGGGGCATGATGACACCAAAACATGAATTAATAAGATGGGAAGAACTAACTAAATTTGCACAAAAACAAATAAAGGATGCAGTTAAAGAATATTGGGAAAATAAATACGGAGAATTATCAGAAAACGCGGCCAAACACGAAAGCGAATTAACAGCTGGAATTCCAGAAGATGATAAATAACCCATTCGCCACCCGCCCTTAGCTTCCGCCATAGGCGGACTGCGTCTCGCCGTAGGCCCTACTTCTTCCAGCCGAAGGCGGGATCAGCCTCAGGCTGACAATTGGCCCCGTACCATTTCTGATTCCGTCCCTAGCTCAACTGGCAGAGCAGCGCCCTCTTAAGGCGATGGTTCCGAGTTCGACTCTCGGGGGACGGACTGATCAACTAAAAAATTATTCTCACTTAAATTATGTTTATACCCAAAGTTATATTTCTCTACGCATATCCCTTAGATGGCAACAGAAGGTCGTTATTTAAAAATAAGAATTTTGGTAATTACCCAGAGATGCAGACAGTAAAAGATAAAGTTGGAGAGTGGCAGAAATTGTGGGACAAGTTCAATTCTGATGATAAAATGGTAAAAAGGATTATAGAATTAACTGGAGTCGCCTTATCTCATGATATAAATGTTTATGTTATTGGTGATGGCTTAACTGCTATGTCTACGCCATTTATTTTGCCAATCATGACCCAGGGTAGTCTTAGAACCAATGACGGTTTTATAGAAACAGTTGTGCATGAATTAACCCATATATTCATATCCAGCACGGATGATAAGCCTCAAGTAAAGAATTATTGGCAATTTCTTAGAAAGACTTACAAAGACGAGGCTGTTAAAACGCAAAACCACATAATGGTTTATGCGGTGGTCGAAACAATACTTGAAGAAGTATTTGGTAAAGAAAAAATGAGAGAACTTATCCAGATAAAAAATCCAGAATATCAAAGAGCAATAGATATAGTTGATAAAAAAAGTCCAGCAGTAATTATTGAAGAATTTAATAAACTGACGGGCAACTAACAAATTAAATCAGCCCCTGCCTGCCCGTCAGAAGTCTTAAATTTATCGGGGAACGAAGAAAAGAGTAAACAGATAAAAGGTACGAACGTTATCTACCAGGGCGGACTTCGTCTCGCCGTAGGCTCGACTTCTTCCAGCCAAAAACAAGTACTATCAAAAAAATAAATACAAAAATACAGTAAAAAATCGCTATGGTCGAGCGATTTTTTATTGCAATATTTTTCTCATAACCCATTCCTGAACAGAAACAAAATGATCCGTTACAATTACTTCTCCAAAAAAAGGCGCTATTCTTTCAGCTTTTCCTTGAGTTTCTGCTACACCTAGACGATTTCTTTTCAAGTGGCCAAGATTTCTATCAAAAGAAGAATCTCCTATCGCTAAAATAGAGTCGCGGTGGACTTGAAAAATTTCAGAAAAATAAAGAGAAAAGTCACGTTTATTGCCTGGAGTGACAACAGACCCTGAATTAAATCCTCTTATTCTACCATAGCTTCTCCCAAAGTCGTTGAAATCAGTTATCAGTTTAGTTGCAAAAACTTCGTTTATGGAAAAAGAAAGACTATGCTTACGCAAAATGATCCTTATGAAATCATCTATTCCAGAAGAAATAATTGCTAAGGGTATATTACTTTCACCAAGAAAATCAATAAACTCAACCACACCTTCCTTTAGCTTTACTCCTTCAAGAACTTTCTCAATATCTTCCATTGATAATCCAGAATTTACATAAGCCTCAATAGCCGTAGCCGCCCAATTATACGATTCCTCGTCAGTCAGCTCATCTAGCCTAGCTAAGTTTTGGTTTCTAAGTCCAAATAGTTCTGCATGTAAATCTTTTCTCAATATACCGCTTTCTTCAACCCGATAATGGAGCGAATTACTAATTAGAGTGTTATCAAAATCAACAACTACAACATGAGTTGGCTGATCCACACTCAATCTCCGAATTATAAAACTGCTGAAATTTAAACTAACAAAAGAAACTTAAGGAATCAACCCCGTTAGAAATAGCCCGCCCTAAAGGGTCTTTCAGACCGCGCTTGCGCGCGGGCGTGACCTCCAACGGGGTCAACCCCGTTAGAGGACGAGGCTAAATTAAGATTTAATATAATAACTATTTTTAAGATTCTCAGGATAAAGTCTATGAAATTCTTTAACAACTTTTGGCAAAATCTTGATAACATAGTCTACTTCTTCTTTAGCGTTTTGACGACCCAAACTAAAACGCAAGGTAGCCCTGGCATCTTTTTTAGAAAGACCAATAGCAGTCAAGACATGGGATACTTCCATATCATGGGCAGAACATGCCGCACCGGCAGACGCACGAATACCATACTTATCAAGCATTAACAAAACTGCTTCCGCTTCTATATCAGGAATGGTAATGCTAATTATATGCGGGACTGACTCATCTACATTTCCGTTAATTCGCGCATTTGGAATTGATCTTAAAATGTTTTCAATAAAATAAGACTTAAAACTTTTTAATTTTGAGTTGAAGTTTTGATTTTTGAGTTTTGATTTTTGAATTATTTCAATTGCTTCTGCAAGTCCAACGATTCCAGCCACGTTTTCTGTTCCTGAACGCAAACCACCTTCTTGACCACCGCCCAAAACTAAAGGCTGAATTGGGGTACCTTGTCTTATATACAAAGCACCGATCCCCTTCGGACCGTGAATTTTAGATGAGTTGATAGTCATTAAATCAACTCCAAGGTTATTTACATTCATATCGAGATACCCAGTCGCCTGACAGGCGTCAATATGGAAAATTAACTTGAATCTTGAACCTTGAAACTTAGAACTTTTAAATTCTTTTAAGAATTTTGAAATTTTCTTGATTGGCTGAACAGAACCTATTTCGTTATTAACATAAATAATGGAAATCAAAATCGTTTCGGGGCGCAATGCTTTTTTTAGATCGTCCAATTTAATAATTCCGTTTTTATCAACAGGTAAATAAGTTGCACAAACTTGTCCGGTCTTTTCCAAATACTGTATCGGTCTTAATACTGAAGGATGCTCAATTTTTGTAGTTATAACGTGAGGTTTTCTTTTGTTAGAAATTGGTAGTTCCGATTTTATCGAGAATCCTCGGTCGCGCGGCGATCGGGATTGGTAGTTGGTAGTTGACAATCCTTGGACTGCTTTTATCAATCCAAGGATTGCCATATTATTCGCTTCAGTTCCCGAACCAGTAAAAATTATTTCCCGGTCTTGGGCACCCAAAAAACGCGCAATCACTCTGCGTGATTGATCCAAAGCTTTACGTGCTTGTCGCCCAGCGTCATTAAACGATGAGGGGTTGCCATAAAAAATATTCGAAAACGGTTCCATTGTCTTTAATACCTTTTCGTTAACTGGTGTAGCAGCAGCATTATCTAAGTAGATTTCTTTCTTCATGGCTTAAATATCAACAAAAAAGCTAGACTTAGTCAAATCTAGCCCCAGAAACCAAATATGAATCTAAAAACTATAACTTAGTAGGCCAACTAGCGAGAGCCAACAACCCACCTAAAAGCCCAATATCTCTAACAGTAACCTCATTTAAACCAACACTAATAACAACTGCTAGTATAAATAATGCCCCCAAAAAGGCGAAAAACCTGCTTAGAATCCCAGAAATTAAGGAAATTCCTATGAGAATTTCAAATGCCCCATTTAAAAATATAAACTCTGTTGGTTGAATTTTAACTATCAATAGAAACTTAAAAATCCATTGCGGAACCCAAGCAGTTATCCAATAACTCGGGTCTATAAATTTATCAATACCAAACCACAAAAAAACAGCCGCTAAACCAAAGGTCAAAATAATATGCGAGGCACGAATAGAACGATACAAATTATCAATCCAAACTCTAAAGAATAAAGTTTGGCATTAACGAATCCCCAGTAATTGCATAAGTTTAGGTTTATCAAAACCAATCACAATATTACTGTCTATATCTATAACGGGTACGCCGAGTTGGCCTGATTTTTTAATCATTTCTTCTCTTGCTATTACATCGGTCATGACATCTTTTTCCTGATACTGAATATTCTTTTCCTTAAAAAATGATTTTGCCATCTTACAAAAAGCACAATAAGGAGTCGTATAAATTGTAACGCTAGACATAAGGTTTACGAAACTAACATATAATCGGCTATAAAAAATTGACCGAGGTGTAATGGATAGTTCCGAATTACTTTCAGATTATAGCATATTAAACTAAAATCAAAAAATTATTCAAAAGAACCATAAAATACTACCAACGAATACAACAAATAATTTGCCCCACCCTTTAGAATCCTCAAGGGTAGAATTGACGAAATAAATATAAAGACTTAGAAATAAAAGATGTTCTTTATAAAGATGGGGGCAATGTGTCATGAGCTATACATTTTCTGTTGCCGTTTTGGATAATGACAAAACTCAAAAACTAAAAGTATACAATATAAAAGTTGCCGACATAGAAAAAATACTAGAACAATTTAAGAATAGTAAAAAACCTCTTATATTCGAAACTAGACTTTCTGTTCACATCAAAAAAGCTTTTGTTGAAAGATCAAATGGTCAACCAGATACTATAGTAGTACAGACTGAAAATTCTAAAACTAAAAGGTTTAAGCGCAAAACCATGAGTCACGAAGGAGAATTAAGGGTAAGTTGCCCACAGGCTGAAACAAAATATATTAGTGTAAAAAGCATAAACTTAATATTCAGAGGAATAAATGACGCTCATACAGAACTGGGAACTATCCGAATATTTCCAGGCGTACCAACCTTAGCCCAGTTTATTATAAAAAAGGACGCTAAAATAAATATGGACTTAGTAAAAACCATTATGTCACAGGCAGAAACTGCCATAGAAAAATTTATAGAAAAATTAAAATAAGGCCCCAAGGCCTTTTTGTTTGAGTTCAGAGTTGTTGTCGCGTCTAACGCGACTCGCTTACAAACTCGGTTCTTACGAACCGAGTTTGACGCGGTGGACCCGACCGGGGTCGAACCGGTGATCTCCGCAACCCGCCCCATTAGAAATATCTTTGTGGACTCGATGAGGATTGAACTCATGTCTCCGCAATGCGAATGCGGTGTATTGCCACTATACTACGAGCCCTCAAATTTCTAACTGGGTGAAAATGCGGTGTTCTACCAACTGAACTACTAACCCCCTAAACTATTTTATTTAATAAAATAATCGAGCAATCAGCCCTATTATAACGGGGCTGATTTAGCCCTTTATCCCACTTATAACACAATTACTGATAAGTTTAAAAATCGTTAGATTTGCTATTTAATCTACATTATGCTAAGATAATAAAGAATTTCCAAAGTACATACGCTCAAATCGTATGTCAGAGATTCCCTGTTTATAGGCGTTTGCCTTTCGCGGCTTTTCGTTTGCGGTCGAGAAGCAGGACAATAAAAAATTTAATAATGCGATTCCTTTTCAATTTAAGTTAGCCTGTATCAGGTAATCTTAAGAAGGCAACATACGATTATCATATTTCGTGTGAATCTCTCATTATTAAAATATTCATTTGGCTAAAAAATTATACGTAGGAAGTTTACCCTACGAAACAACTGCTGAAGAGTTGAAAGAACTATTCAGTCAGGTTGGAAGCGTTTCTTCAGCTACAGTTATTACTGACAAATATTCTGGAAGAAGCAAAGGATTTGGTTTCGTAGAAATGGACAACGACGAGGAAGCACAAGCCGCTATTCAGAAATTTAATGGTTCTGATATGGGTGGAAGAACAATCGTCGTAAATGAAGCCCGACCTATGGAAGAAAGACCTCCAAGACGAAGCGGTGGTTTCGGTGGTGGTGGTGGCAGTCGAGGTGGCTTTGGTGGCGGTGGCCGAGGCCGAGGAGGCTTTGGCGGTGGCCGAGGTGGCTACGATCGCTAACAACTTCCTGAAACAGAAAACCAAAAACTGCCTAAAGGGCAGTTTTTGGTTTTAAGAGAGTCTGAAAGTTAAAGTGTAGTTTGTATTTATACTTTAATTTTTTAATAATTCTTGATATATTTTTAATATGAAAAAATTAAGTTTTGAGTCAGTTGTTAATGAAAAAGTTTTTAAGTTAAGCAAAAAGTTAAAACCATACGATTTTATTAATAAAGAAATAATTTTTCAAAATAATATTTTGGGGGAAATAGAAAAGAAGTTGGAAAATAAGATATATTTTAATAAAATAAATATTAATTATAATTCTAAGTATATAAATTTTAATACCACTCCTGGAGCTGGATTTTCTATTGATATAAAAGCAGGAATAACTGTCGATAACATTGCACAGTTCGCTTATCCATTGGCCCAATTTATTGAGCAGGCAAAACCAGATTATGTTATTGCTTGTGACAGAGGGGCGCGTATTATTGGTCTTGCTGTCCATATGCTATATGGTCAGTTGTATGGGGCCTTGCCTACAAAAGATCACTCTATCCATTTTAAAAAAATTTCTAAAAAAGTATCAGTTGATGTGGTACGAGAGTCCTTGCGTCCTGATATTGAACGCATGTTGGCTCAAAATGAGTCGCCAACAATTTTAGTTCTAGACGATTGGGTTTCTACCGGAGAAACTAAGGATTTGATAGAAAAGGTATTGCATGAATTATCCGGTGGAAGAATAAAACTTATTTATGGGGTTATGCGTGGCAGAAGAGCGGACATTTCAGGTAATGAGCAAAGTAATGAATTTGGTGATTGGCATGATGAGCCTGATTTGGTTGGTGTAGATTATAACTTTAATTCTACAACCCCGCGCAAGGTTAATTCATCGGCGGCAACTGCCTACAGAAAAAGAATGTCAGCAAATATAAAGCAGTTTGTAAAAGGATTAAAGTCGTTGTCGGACCGCTGAGATTTGAACTCGGATTAAATCCTCCCGAAGGATTCATCCTATTAAAAATTTTTGGTCGGAGGGCCGGGATTTGAACCCGGACTACAGACTCCCGAAGCCTGCGTGCTACCGTTACACCACTCTCCGGACGTTTTTAGTACGAGGTGAAAATAACCCGTGTTCCGTTACACCACGGCCCGAAACATTTTATCTTTTGTGTTTCAAGTTTTACGATTCACGTTTCATATTCTAAGTTATCCAGTATTTCTTTTTTGTCTCCTCTTCTTTTTTGTATTCAACCTGTTCCATTTTCTCTTTTGCCTCTTTAGAAAACCGCTCCAATTCTTCATTGCTAAGTTCGTTTAATTCTCCGGCTCTTTGCTCAAGCCAAGTTAAATTATTCTTTTCCGAGTCATCAATTACTTCATTCATTAAAGAATTTAAAATCCAACCTACTCTTGGTCCCGGTAAAAGCTTTAAAATTTCCATGATCTTACCGCCATTAATTTTTAACTGCTTTAAAGATATTGGCTCACGCAAAGCCTTCTCAAGCATTACCAAAAACTTTCTTAATCGGTAAGGTTCAGCCTTAGGCACACCAGAACCGATGCGGTCGCATAACCTCACATTAATTAAATCCCAAATATAGTCACTACTGACATTTCTAACTACGCGCCTTACGGCTGAATCAGTAATCTTATCCGGATCTGACTGGAACAAGTGGTAGCGCACCAAATTAGTTACTCTTTCAATATCTTTTTTTGAAAAATGAAGTCTTGTCGTTATCTGAGCTGTCATTTTTGCACCCACCACATCATGTCCGTAGTAAGTCGAATCTAGACCTTCCCCCTTTTTAGTTCTTGGCTTTGCAACATCGTGAAGTAACGCACCCAAACGAACATGCCAGTTGAAATTCTCCTTTACTGCGTAGGCAAAAGCTTTTAGATTATGCTCCCACACAGTGAAGGTGTGGTGTTTATTTTGGGTTACCCCGTAACCCTCTTCAAGTTCAGGGAGAATATATTTTAGCAACCCCACCTCTCTCATTAATTCAAAAGCTCTAGCCGGACTTTGCCAATATTCTTTATCAGTTAGTTCGCTAGAATGTTTTTTGCTTTTCTCACTAGTTTTTATCCATTCATTTGGGGTATATTCAATAACTTTTAAAAGTTCGTCTCTTATTCTTTCTTCAGCTATCACACTTAACCATGAAGCATTATGTACAATTGCCTCTTTAGTTTTATTATCTAATTCAAAACTTAAAGTGGTTGCAAAACGGATCGCTCTTAAAAGACGCAGGGCATCTTCTGAAAATCTTTCTTCTGGATTCCCGACTGTTCTAATCAATTTATTTTTTAAATCTTTTTCACCACCAAATGAATCTACTAACTTCCCCTCTTTCACATCAAAGGCCATCGCATTAATTGTAAAATCTCGACGAGCCAAGTCTTCTTCCAGCTTATCTGCAAAAATAACAACGTCAGGATGTCTTTTGTCTTTATATTTCTCCTCAATTCTAAAAGTGGTTGCTTGAACTTCTGAAACAGAGGCGTCATCAGAACCTGTTTTAATACCGACTGTACCAAATTCGTTTTCATAAAAACTATCAGGAAAAATCTCCTGGATTTTCTCCGGCCGAGCATCAGTAGTTATATCCCAGTCTTTAGGCTTTAATCCCATCAAAAGATCACGGACACAGCCACCGACAATAAAGGCTTGAAAACCTTTAACTCTGAAAATATCAATTATTTTTTTTACTTCTTGAGGTATTTTTTCTTGCATTAAAATTCGTATCCCGGGCAGGAATCGAACCTGCAACCTGCTCGTTAGGACCGAGCTGCTCTTCCAATTGAGCTACCGGGACATATTTAATCTTTCTTTGTTATTCTACTATTTTTATGGTATTTTTCAATCTAATTGCACTATGAAGAAAGCTCACTTTATAGGAATCTGCGGGGCAGGCATGAGCGCAACCGCAAAACTTCTGCGTGATTTAGGCTGGTCTATTAGCGGCTCGGATGAATCATACTACCCGCCGGTTTCAACTTATTTAGAAAATCACAAAATCCATTTTTATAAAGGTTATAAAAAAAGTAATATCCCAACAAATTTAGATTTGATCGTCATTGGCAAACATGCACGACTTATCCCGAAAGAAAATGAAGAAGTTAAAGCCGCACTAAACATGAATGTTCCTATAAAATCGTTTGCCCAGATCTTGGGAGAATTAAGTCAAAATAAAAACACAATTGTTGTTGCCGGGAGTTATGGAAAATCAACTTGTGCGGCGTTACTTGCTTGGTGTCTTGAAAAATCTGGAAAAAAACCAAGTTATTTTATTGGCGCCGTTACCAAGACACCCCAAGAAAATTCGAAAATAGGCCGAGGCAAGATTTTTATTCTTGAAGGCGACGAGTATCCATCGTCAAATTGGGATAATCAATCTAAATTTCTTCACTACCACCCCAAGCATCTTTTACTCACTTCCTTAGCTCATGATCATATAAATGTTTTTAAAACTGCGAAAGATTATCAAAAACCATTTAAGAAATTAATTCATTTAGTACCTAAAAGAGGAACTATTGTCGCCTCATCAGACGGTGAAGGAATCAAACGAGCATTTAAAGAACTAAACAAAAAACCGATCTTTTACACCGCAACTCCACAAAAAAAAGACAAGCAATGGAAAGCCAAAAATATTGTTTTTGGACCGACCTCTTCATTTGACTTATTCGCAAACAATAAAAAAATAGTTTCTCTGCAAACAACACTTCTTGGCCAACACAATCTTGAAAATATTGTAGGTGCAAGTGCGTTGCTTTTGTCTGCCCGACTTATCTCGCCAAAACAGCTTCGGAGCTCTATACTTTCCTTTGAGGCCCCATACCGACGACTAGACCGCAAAAGTGTCAAAACAAACATACCCATTTATGAAGGCTTTGGTTCATCTTACCAAAAAGCAAAATCAGCAATAGGTGCAATGAAACTTCATTTCCCACTAAAGAAGTTAATTGTTTTTTTTGAACCTTACACATTTAGTTGGCGGAGTAAAAAAACCATTAACTGGTATAACGACATTTTTAAAAGGGTTGATCAAATATTCGTTTATAAACCGCCTGAGTTTGGATCAAAAACTAAAAACCACTTAACCCTTGATGAGATCACAAAAAGAATAGCTAAAACTAATCCTGGGGTAATTAAGGAGAAAAAACCAAAAGACGCATTACGTTTTACAAAACAAAATGTTGATGGAAACTCCGCAATCCTTTTTCTTTCCTCCGGTGACTTTGGCGATACCATGCCAGAAGTTATAGAATGGATCGAAAAAAAATTCCCCAAAAAATGACCAAAACCTTTTCAAGCGAATTCGCCTACAACTATAAAACGTACACTTTTGGCTACGCTAATTATTGTATAAAAGAACCGCATGATAAAATTTATGACCTTTATGCAAACGGTTACCTGCCTTATTCTGGCAGTCCGGGAATAAAAAATACTTTTTACATGGCTCGTAGTGCCAGAATTATATTAAAAACATTTGAGTTTTCAAGTGAAAACAGAAGGATCGCCAAAAAATTTGATGAAACCCTTTCTAGTGAGTCGATAGCTATCAAAAACTTTAAAATACACGACAGTCATTTTCTTAACTTCTGCACTGAATATTTCACGAAACGCCACGGTCCAGATATAATGCCCAGAGAACGACTCCTTACCATTTTAAATTCCGGATTTATTACTAATATTGTATGCTATCGAAAAAACAATGAGATTATAGCCTATGTTTTTGAGGTTTCAGACAAGTTAATGGTTCACTTTTGGTTTTCATTTTACAATCTTAATTACAGTCACCAATCACTTGGCATGTGGCTAATGCTTGATCAAGCACGTTTAGCAAAAAAAGCTGGTATAGAATATTTTTACGTAGGAACCGTTTATGGAGATAGAGCGCTTTATAAAACTTCATTTGAAAATCTTGAATACTGGGATGGCACGAATTGGCAAAATAACCCAAAACAGCTAAAACACCTTGCACGCAATGACAACAAACGGATCATTGGACTTGACGACGCGTGGAAGACCAAAATTGGAAAGTTCTAGATTTTATGTTAACAATTTCATATATACTTAGTCTGATTGAATTGATATGGCTCAAAATGATTAAGAGGGCCCGTGGTATAGCGGTAACACAAGTCTATGGCATAGACTAGTCCGGGGTTCAACTCCCCGCGGGTCCACCAAGAGAAATCTCGCAAGTTTTTTTGTGTTTAATTTTTATCACAACTTGGATGACTTATATGTAAATGATCGCCCTCATCATAGATTTTAGCTGAATTAGCACCACATTCTATAGCTGCATTTCTAATCGAACTTCTATTTCTTTCTGTTCCAAAATCAACCCCAAGAGCCCCTTGAGTTCCTGTCCTCTCCCCTCCATAATGACAAGAGTAAACAGCGTGAGAACACGTACCACAAGTTCTTTCACCTCGAGTAAAATTACAAATTCTATGATCGTGGTCCCATGTAAAAACCGAACCATAGAAACTGTTTACACCACCTTCCGCAGGCATTGGACCCAATTTAGATTCTATACAATTTAATAAAGACTGAAGCCTGGGATCTCGTGTAGGAGTTAACGGTACATTATGAGACTGTGCCAAACCCTGCTCATCACTACAAGTTGAGGGCAACTGACCGCCACATTTACCGCCACAAAATCTATTATCATAACAATTTGGATCACCCAACTTACATGTAGTATTTGTTTCACAAAGATTACTGGCATTGCATGAATAATACAATCCCGGTGGCGGCTTATAAAAATCCACTTCTTGGGCAGTACAGGTAAAATTAGTCCAATTTGAACTAAATGTTGAACCGGGACCGGCCAGATTTTGTCCAACAAGAATCACTAAAGTATTGACTATTGCCCAAGCTCCATAAAAAATTGCCGCACCTATTGCCGTATCTTTTAACATCGTTTTCCCTTTTTGAAACATATCCGGTTTTGCCCCGCCCAAAAACATAAAAATACCGGCAACAACTACTAAAATGATCCCTGCGGCCGGAACTACTTGTTCGGCAATAACGAAAAGAACATTTTGCCCCAATTGAAATGCATGGCAAACCGTACATGGTTGCTCGTTAGTTCCGCCACATGGAACAAGCCCTCTAGCATAAACTGGGGAACTTATTAGAAGTCCGCCCCAAAAAATAAGAAGGAAAATAAAAACTGATTTTTTTGAAAACATTTTTAGAATTATTGAGTTTTTAGTTCTACTCGAGGTCGAACCTCAAGGTTCGACCTCGAGACGGTTTTACAAAAATTGCATTTCTTTAGCGCGGGGCTTTCTGCATTAAAACATTTACCTTGGTTTGAGCTGACTGAAGAGCTGAAACTGGCGCGGCCTGCCCAAAATTTACAGCATCTATCATATCGGCAAAAATCTTTTCTATTGCACCGCTATCAATTTGATACCATGACCTGGCAGTAATTGCTTGAGTAGCGAACACCCCAAGATCAAAATCATTTTTAATTTCTTCTATTAAATCCCTTCTTGCCGGCGGACGATGAGTGGTTTGAGTATATAATTTTTGACCTTCGGCGGATGTTGCGAAAACAATAAATTTCCAGGCTTCCAGCTGTCTATCCGAAGCATGAAGTTTCGGAACAGCTAGTCCAAAATAATTTGCGTAATTTACCAAAACATTTGAATCTTTCATTTGAGGAACAGGGACAATCGCAAAATTTAATCTTGGAGACTTTGCTCTAATTGTCGGCATGTGATGAGAATAATTAATCATCATCGCCGTATCAGAATTTGAAAACGCATCAATTGAATAATCTAAATCATTACTCCAAGTATAAATAGAGCTAAAAGGATTGGCAAAGTCAGTATAAAACTCTAAAGCTCTCTGCCCTACTGACAAACCATCTACTGGGTTTGCAAATGAAGCAGTGATAAACGAATTATCAGTCATACGAACCCCGCTTTGGAGCATTAACAAAGTTAAAATATCTGTTGAGCGGTTAATATTTCGACTAGTGCCCATCGCAGCTGCAGAACGTTCAATTTTAGTAGAAAAAGTGTCAATCTTACTAATAGCCTGGACTACGTTTTTAAATTCATCCCAGGTTGATGGTGGCCTGGTAAAACCAGCTGACTGAAGAAAATCTTTATTATAATAGAGTGCCAATGTATCTGCATACAAAGGCATGGCATATATTTCTTTTCCATCAGTAAAGTCAAAAAATGCCACGTCAACAAAATCATTTTTAAAATTGTTAATACGATAACCGCTGTCTTTTGAATTTGTAGGTTGAGGTAGGGGTAATAACTTTTCTTTATATTTCGGTAGCCAAGAATTATGAACCATCCAAATATCCGGAGCCTTACCTTCCGTAATAGCGTTTAAAACAGCAGTTTCATACTCAGCAATAGAAAAATTCCTGTAATTAATTCTAACATTCAGATTGACTGCTTCGTAGGCTTCTATAATTGACTGAAAAGAACTGTCTTCATCAAAAACACCCCAGAAGTCCAAATCATATCTGGTCCCTCCTCCACCAATCTCAACATCGCCCACAATTAAAATGACAAGCAGGATAACAACTACTACTATTAAACCCCCTACAATTAAATAAAGTTTTTTAATTAAAAGTAAAATCTTAAATCTTAAATCTTAAATCTTGAAAAAAAAATTCGGGATTCACAACCTAAAATTTAGACTTTTTTAAATATAAACCCGTAATGATAGTTGCCGGCATCAATTTCTTTTTGAAAAACAAAATTTTGCTCGGTAACGATTGAACTCATTGCCTGCGGATCTGTACGATATTCGTTTGGGGGGCCAAACGAAGCCCCATTTTTTTTCCAATCTATTACCACCAAAATTCCTTCTGGTTTAAGAGTTCTTTTCGCTTCACGAATAATTCCGGCCTTGTCTTCGTTTTGAAATAGTATATTCGCCAAAACCGTCATATCTTGAGATTCATCAGATAAACCAGACCCGCCCCTTACTTCTAAATTACCCCTGAAAGTTCTTATGTTTTGAAGATTTAACTGACTGGCTTTTGATCTCAATGTCTCCAACGGAGCCTCCATAATATCGATCCCGGTAACCACTCCCAGATCACCCACTCTCTGGGCAAATAAGATTGTCAGATATCCTGACCCGGAACCAAAATCAGCTATCCTCATCCCTGGATGTATATCAAGATGATCGACTACAGCTTCTGGATCTAAAAAGTCTCCGCCTCCACCCAAAACCTGAAGCGGCGAACTTAATTTTGACTGTGATAATATGTTTTCCAAGATATATTTATTATATCAAAGAAACGGCCATCAAGCCGTTTCTTTTGTCCACACAACTCCGAAGAACCTGGATCGTAAAACATAAAACTTGAATCATGAAACATAGAACTTGAAACATGGGGTTTAAAAGGATACGAGATTCATGATTCAAGTTTTATGTTTCAAGCAGAATTTAAACTATGACGACTGATGCGATAGTATCGCCTGAGTCCATCCTCATGATCCGAACACCTTGTGTTGCTCTTCCTAAGACTGAAACACTATCAATTGATGTTTTAATTACTTGGCCCCTTTTCGACACCGCAATAAGTTCTTTGTTCTCTTCGCTTGTTAAATGAGCAGAAACAATCTTTCCTGTTTTTGGAGTTATCTTACCGGTTTTAATACCTCTCCCGCCTCGTTTTTGAATCTTGTAAAATCTTAAATCAGACCTTTTACCGTAACCATTTTCCATGACTACTAAAAGCCTTAATCCTTTATCTACTCCCCCTATAACCACATCTGCTCCAACCAATCTTTCGTCTTTTTCTAGACGAGCTCCTGTTACTCCAGACGCAGCCCGGCCCATAACCCTAACATCACCTTCTTTAAATCTTATGGCGTTACCTCCAGAAGTGACTAATACAATCTGATCTTTTCCGGTTGATGTTAAAACCCAACGCAATTCGTCACCCGGTTTCAATTTAATTGCTATCATACCGGTTTTTCTCACTTGAGAAAATTGGTCCATAGCAACCCTTTTAATTACCCCGTTTGAAGTAGCCGTGAATAAGAAACTTTGTTTTTCTTGTTTCTTTGATATAGGAACAACCGCAGTAATAGTATCCGCTGAAGAAAGCTGTAAGAAATTCACGATGGCCTTTCCCTTAGATTGCCGAGAAGCTTCGGGCACTTCATAGCCTTTAGTCTGGAACACTTTTCCAGAATTTGTGAAAAACAGAATACTGTCGTGAGTATTGGCCAAAAAGAATTGAGAAACAGCATCTTCTTCTCTTGTCTCCATACCGACTAATCCCTTACCGCCTCGTTTTTGAGCCCGCAACTGATCAGGAGCCATTCTTTTTATATAACCGCTGTGAGTCATAACAAACAACGAATTTTCTTCCGGCACCAACTCTTCCTCTCCTATTTCTCTAAGTGGCGATTTTACCACCCTTGTACGGCGCTCATCGGAATACTTTTCTTTAATCTCCTGCAGTTCTTTTTTAACAACTCCGAGTATTTTTTTGGGGCTAGTCAAAAGATTCTCCAAATAATTAATTAATTCCTTTTTTTCACTCAATTCGTCGTCTATCTTTTTTCGTTCAAGGCCAGCCAATGCCTGAAGACGCATATCCAAAATCGCTTTTACTTGCATTTCTGAAAATTTGAACTTTTTAATAAGGTTTGTAAACGCTGCTTCTTTTGACTCTGATTTTCTAATTACTGATATAATTTCGTCAATATGATCCAGGGCCTTTTTTAATCCTTCCAATATATGAGCTCTTTCTTTAGCTTTGTTCAAATCATATTCAGTGCGTCGAGTTACGACAATCTTTCTATGCTGGATAAATTGTTGAAGCAAACTTTTGAGTCCAAGTGTTTGTGGCTGAATTCCATCAACCAACGCTACCATATTAAAATGAAAAGTTTTTTGAAGATCGGTATATTTAAAAAGCTGATTTAAAACTCTGCGTGGAAAAGCGTCTTGTTTTAACTCAATAACCACCCGAATACCATTTTTATTAGATTCATCCCTTATGTCCCGGATGCCGTCTATTTTTTTATCTTTTACAAAATCAGCTATTTTAATAATCAGTTCAGCCTTATTAACCTGATAAGGAACTTCTGAAACAATAATAACAAAACCCTTTTTAGTTTCTTCTATATCTGCTTTGCCTCTCATCACAACAGGACCACGACCGCTTGCATAAGCATTAACAATATCTTGTTGATTATAAATAGTACCTCCGGTTGGAAAATCAGGTCCCTGAACGAATCCCAAAAGGTCTTTAAGATCAGCGTCTGCATTATCAATTAAGTAACTAATAGCATCAATAGACTCCCCCAGGTTATGCGGAGGAATACTTGTCGCCATTCCAACAGCGATACCCAACGAACCGTTAACCAGAAGGTTAGGGAATTTAGCCGGCAATACTGACGGCTCTTTGCGTGTGGCATCATAATTATCAACAAAATTAACTGTTTCCTTACCAATATCAGCCAACAACTCCTCACTTATTGACATCATTTTAGCCTCAGTGTAACGCATTGCAGCCGGTGAATCCCCATCAATTGAACCCCAATTTCCCTGCCCATCAACTAAAGGATAGCGAAGTGAAAAATCTTGAGCCATCCTAGCCACAGAATCATATATTGCCGTGTCGCCATGTGGATGATAATTTCCCATAACATGACCGACTACCTTGGCTGACTTTGTAACTTTAGAATTATGACGCAAACCCATTTCATGCATCGAGTACAAAATTCTCCTATGCACTGGCTTTAGTCCATCCCTAACATCAGGCAGAGCACGCGAGACGATTACACTCATAGCGTAATCTAAGTAAGACTCACGCATTTCTTGAGTTATTTCACGAGGTTGGATCCTCCCTCCTGCTTGATTTTGATTTTTTTTATTAATTTCTGTAGACATCAAAGCTATAATTAAACATAAAAAGAATCACGAATTACGTTTGACCGCGTCAGACGCGGTTTGACGCGATTCATGATTCAGGTTCCGAGTTCAACAATCCAATTATTTGGTTTCTGGCAATAACTGTGGTTTCAACTGTTCTAACGATTTTGGTATATCTACAGCTTCGTCCTCGTTTTTCTGATCGGACAAAAATTTAAAAGTATTACTTAGACTTGCTCCCAGAGTTCTAAAAGAATCTTTAAGACCAGATAACGGTCCGGAAATTTGAGCATAAAGTTGATTGGTTTCAGATGTAGATTCAGGGTTTACCATTGCAACAATGTGATTCTGGAAATCGATAAACCAAACATAGCCTATAATAGAAAAAGTTATTATTACGCAAAGCCACATAAAAATAACTCTTATATGTTCTGGTTGTTCTTTTATCTCTTTAAGCAACTTCGTCTAGAGTCTAAAGTCTAAGGTCTAAGGTCTAAGATTCTGATCATTTAATATTAATCTCTAGTCCTTAGTCTTTTGACTTTAGTCCCTATAACTGAAACATTACAACTTTCATTTCCTCTTGGGGCAATGCCTTCTTTACAATTTTGAGCTTATCAGTTTTTTCGGGAGTTATGCCAATTTCCTTAAGAAATCGTTCTGCTCCGTTAAGCTCTATCTTAAGCCCTGGGATTTTGAAATGCATCGGAATAACAATCTTGGGTTCAATTTGCTCCACTATTTCCAATGCTTGCTTGCCATCTATTGTATAAACTCCCCCAACTGGAATCATAAGTATATCGATATCTCCGATTGCTTCAATCTGTTCCTCATCCAATTTACCTTGGCCAAAATCGCCCATATGACAAATTCTAATTTCTTCTGTTTCTATACGAAATATCGTATTCAACCCCCTTTCCTTACCCTGGACTGCATCATGAAAAGATTGAATGCCTTTAATAAAAACACCCTGTCTTTCATACTCTCCCGGCTCTCTAATAACCATCACCCCTTCATTCAAATCTTTCAGAGCATTGTGATCATAATGCTCATGGGTTATTAATATTATTGTATCATGAAACCTTGGCTGTGTTAAGCCTATTTCTTTTGCGAATGGGTCTATTAAGATAGAGCTGTTTTTACTCTCTATTCTAAAACAAGAATGGCCAAACCATTGAATATTCATGCAGATTTAAATCTTGAAACATAAACCATGGAACCCTAACCCTCCTACGATTCAAGATACAAGTTTCAAGTTCTATGCTATCAATTTTACGACATTTGATTTTTTTCTTCAACCTCGCTATACTCATATGACAATAATGTCCAATAAAGTAAACACCCTAACAAATGTTGGAAATCCTGAACTAGATGGTGCCGATTTTATAGATACCGAGAATAGTATCGAGAGTTTAGATAAATCCGATAAATTAAAATCAATGAAAGACATCTTGAGTAAATTTAAAATTCAACTTCCTAAACCAGGAGAGTATCTTGATGGATCTATAATAAATACCTCTCGTAGCAGTGTTCTTGTTGATCTTGGTCCTCTTGGAACAGGTATAGTTTACCCTGGAGAATTTTATGAAAACCCAGAACTTCACAAAAGTTTAAAACCCGGTATGCCAGTAAAAGTTGTGGTGATAGAACTAGAGAATGAGGACGGCTATAGAGAATTATCACTACGACTGGCTCAAAGATCTTCTGCTTGGTTTCAAATAAGACAGATGTTAGAAAAAGGTGATTTAGTTACTACTAAAATAATAAATCTTAATAAAGGCGGCCTCGTAGTCGATGTTCAAGGGGTACAAGGGTTTATTCCACTTTCACAGCTTAATGAAGAACATTACCCTAAAATTGACGGCGGTGATACGACTAAAATAATTCAAGCTCTACAAAAATATAGAAACCAAGAATTTACTCTTAAAATAATAGACGTTGATGAATCGCAAAATAAACTGATTCTTTCAGAAAAAGCCATATTAAACAGTGTTGCTCCTCAAGAAATTATTTCAAAATATTCAACGGGTGATGTTGTTGAAGTAGAGATTGTCCAAGTTACAGACTTCGGCGTCTTTGTGAAGCTCCCGGATGAATCAGACGGATTGGTTCATATTTCAGAATTAACTTGGAGAACAATAAATGACCCGAACGAAATAGTTAAAATTGGTGAAAAAGTAAAGGCCAAAATTATAAGCATAGACTCGAGAAAAATTCTCTTATCCTTAAAGGTTCTAAAGGATAATCCGTGGGAGAAAATTGACGGAAAATATCAGGTAGGCCAACAAATTGAAGGTACTATAGTTAAATTTGATATTTATGGAGTCCGGATTGAACTGGAGCCGGGTATTATTGCTTTAGTGCCGACATCTGAATTTTCTACAAAATCTTCAATGGAAAGATTGAAAATGGGTGAAAAGAGTAACTTTGCTATCGTTGAATTTGAACCGCAAGATCAAAAAATTATACTTACACCGATAACCAAATAAGTAACGAACCCTAAAATAAACCAAATCCAAACTTGGTAAATAACACTCTTTCTCTTTCTTCGCAAACCCCAACGTGGTTTGCTCAGGGGTTGAGCCCTTCGCTCTTACCCCCACCTGATTTAACAATCAGATGGGAGTAAACCATGCCCGCTACGGGCTCAAAACCCGTTCAAAAGTGTTATTTACCAAGTTTAGATTCATAAAAAATTTATAAAATGAAAAAATTTGCAAAATATATTTTATACCTTGTTTTATTCTTTATTCTAATGTCCGCTTTTGTGGCTATTTTTGACTTATCCACTGAAAAACCAACAAATATTTCTCTTTCAGAACTTGTAAAAAATATTAACAGCGGGGACGTAAAAGAAATTGCCATTTCTGAAAACAATCTAAAAATTGTTTTTAATGATGGCGCAGTCAAACATTCCAAAAAGGAACCTGACGTCGGTTTAAGTCAAACTTTAGTTTCTTTGTCTGTTAAGCCGGAACAACTGGAAAAAATTAACTTAAATATAGAGGAAGCTTCAGGATTTAAAGCTCTACTCTTAAATGTTGGGCCCATTATCATTCCTTTTGTGTTAACTATTCTGATATTCTGGTTTTTGTTCAGATCTGCTCAAAAAGGAGCTATGCAAACTTTCCAATTCGGAAAAACTAAAGCAAAACTGGCAAATACCAGTGGGACAAACGGGAAAAGAGTCACTTTCCAAGACGTGGCCGGCCTTAAAGAAACAAAAGAAGAAATACAAGAAGTAGTTGAGTTTCTCAAAGATCCAAAAAAATTCGAGAAAGTGGGCGCCCGCATACCGCGAGGGGTTCTTTTAATCGGACCGCCTGGTACAGGCAAGACTCTGCTTGCAAAGGCGGTAGCCAATGAAGCAGGAGTGCCGTTCTTTTACGTTTCTGGGGCTGAATTCGTGGAACTTTTCGTAGGTATAGGATCATCTCGAGTAAAAGACACCTTTATAACCGCCAAACAAAACTCACCCTCAATAATTTTCATTGACGAAATAGACGCGATCGGAAGACATCGTGGTGCCGGACTTGGTGGAGGACACGATGAAAGAGAACAAACACTAAATCAAATTCTTATAGAACTGGACGGATTCGATACTTCCGATGCTGTAATAGTTTTAGCTGGAACAAACAGACCTGATATTTTAGACCCTGCCCTCTTGCGTCCGGGCAGATTTGATCGAAAAGTTATCTTGGATATGCCTTCTCTCTCTGACCGTCAAGAAATGCTAAAAATCCATACCCTAGATAAGCCTCTTGCAAATGACGTGAATATCAAGCCTATCGCTGAAAGAACTCCAGGTTTTTCAGGTGCAGACATCGCTAACCTAGTTAATGAAGCAGCCATTCTAGCCGCTAGAAAAAACCAAAGCGAAATTAAACAAACAGATTTTCTGACGGCCATAGAAAAAGTCATGCTTGGACCGGAAAGAAAAAGCCACGCTTTTAACGATAAAGAAAAGGAAATCGCTGCATACCATGAAGCAGGGCATGCTTTGGTTAGCGCTTCGTTACCTAACACTGATCCAGTACACAAGATCTCTGTCGTTTCCCGCGGTAAAGCTGGAGGATATACGCTTAAGCTCCCAAGCGAAGACAAACATCTGCGTTCTAAAAAAGAATTTGAATCGGAATTAGCCGTCCTCCTTGGAGGTTATGCCGCTGAAAAGGTTATCTTTAAAGACATTACTACAGGCGCAAGTAACGACCTTCAAATTGCTTCTGAGCTTGCAAGAAAAATGGTGACAGAATACGGCATGTCGGAAAAATTAGGACCTACAACTTACGGAGAAAAAGATGAAATGGTATTTCTGGGGAAAGAATTATCCACGGCAAAGAACTATTCTGAAAATGTAGCCCTAGAAATTGATAAAGAAATAAAAAACTTTATCGACAAGGCGTTAAAAACCGCTAAAATAATCATTACTCAAAAACTTAATATAATACATAAAATAGCAACCGTCTTAAAAGAGAAAGAAACAATCGAACAAGCCGAATTTTATTCACTATTAAAAGCATAGACTATAAATAAAGCTCTTCAAAAAAATTGCTAAAAGCAATTTTTTTTGATAGATTTTAATATATTAAAGGAAGCAACAAAATTGCCAAAACTTTCAAAGGGCGTGTAGTTTAACGGTAAAACAGAGATCTTATATAAACGAGTGAGGAGCAAAATGTATATGGGCGCATAGCTCAGCGGTTAGAGCAGCCGTCTTATAAGCGGCAGATCCATGGTTCGAATCCATGTGCGCCCATATACATTTTGTCCGAATATTGTTTATATATTTGGTTTACTCAAACGAATTGAAAATAAATTTTCAATCGTCCTCGTTGCCAAATATAAGTCTCCATCGATGGTCCGACTCCATCCACGCCCACATTTCGAAAATATAACCTATTCTCAAATCAAAATAGTGTGAACTATTTCAAGAACACTAAATTTAAATGACTTCTCTGTACTTTTTATAAAATCCTTGTTAACATTACTCATCCCATTAGAGGCAGGTCATTTTTTAAATAACCGAGCCTAATTGATTTTATATGTTTATTCATAATACTTTAACTAATCCCCGCTAGATTTGTTGACTGAACTTGGGTGCCTCTAACGGGATTCACCGTGATTAACCAATTAAAATACACAAAAGAAATGACTGGAAAAAAGAACATTCCCGAAATAAAACCGGGTTGGACTGTGCGCGTATCTCAAAGAATTAAAGAAGGAGAAAAAACAAGGGTTCAAGCATTTGAAGGAGTTATTATAGGAAGAAAACATGGGAGCGAAACAGGAGCCACATTCACAGTAAGGAAAATAATTGACGGAATTGGCGTAGAAAAAATCTTTCCTCTTTTTTCACCTACAATTGAAAAGATCGAGGTTACCAAAAAAGCAAAAGTGCGTCGATCAAAACTTTACTATATAAGAAGAAAAAGCAAAAAAGAAATCCGCAGAAAGATAAAAAATATATCAATGTCTTCAAAATCCTCTAACCCATCCGATGAGACTCAAATCTCTAAAAGTGACCCAACGTCAGTTCAAGAAAATGCTACAATAGAATAGATTTACTGCGGACGTGGTGGAACTTGGTAGACACACTACCTTGAGGTGGTAGCACCCGCAAGGGTATGGGAGTTCGAATCTCCCCGTCCGCATTTTATAAAACATGAATAGGGAAGCAAAAAGTATTGATACTCCTCCCAAAAAACTGCCCGAGGATATTGATAAATTTAGCGAAAAACAACTTTGGTCCTTAGCAGAAAAAACTCAACTTGCAACCACAGAAGCAATAGAATTTGGCCGAACAATTATGAACCTGGCCCAAGTCAAAATGAATAAAAAACTGAAGAACGGAAATGAACAAAATTTATACCGCTGGATTCTTGAACTACCAAACCATAAAACTAAAGAATTTAGTTTAACCCTTGAAGCTGAACCAAACAATAAACTAATGAAAATCGAAATAAAAGTTGACGATAAAATAATATTTTATCAGGACGAGATTCACGAATCGGAGTTTAAAGATCGTTGGCTTCAAGGATCAAAAGATCAAATAAACTAAAAGTCTCCAGAACCCTCACCGTTCGAAGTTAGACATAGGGCGCTTAACTCAGTGGTCAGAGTGCTTCCTTTACACGGAAGAAGTCGGGGGTTCAAATCCCTCAGCGCCCACTAAATGATCGACCATATAGTTCCATTTTATTCTCAATTCTCAAAAGATAACCCAAAAATATGGCGTTACAGAGGTTGCGGAATAACAGCTTTAAAAATGATCTTTGACTACTGGCAAAAAATTGATAAAAAATTTGAATCACCAAAAGTCGAAGAAATTTTAAAAACAGGCCTACAATTAAATGCTTACATAGAAAAAGTTGGGTGGTCACATAAAGGTTTAGTTGAAATCAGCCGTAAGTTTGGTTACGATGGTTGTAATTATGACCTAGCCCAAACTGATGTAAAAGAGGCTTACCAAGCTTTAATTAATGACCTGAACAAATTCCCAATTCTGGCTTCTGTCTGGAATTTTAGACCCAATAGTAAGGATGGCCATGTAGTGGTTTTGACTGGCATCTCAGAAAATATTGCCCACATGAACGACCCAAAAGAAAAAAATGAGTTAAATGGATATAAAAAAATATCGCTTGATTCATTTTTAAAAAGTTGGAAAAAAAGATATATTGCAATATTCCCGCAGAGTCTCTTGCCGGAGTAACTCAGTGGTAGAGTAGCTGTTTCGTAAACAGCAAGTCGCGAGTTCAATCCTCGCCTCCGGCTTATGTTCATACCTCAACCAGCATTTTTTGATATCTTTGGTCTTATTGTTTTTGGATTTATTGTTATCATCTCTGTTTGGGCTCTGCGCACAAAGCGGCAACTCCCGCGCTGGGTTTTAATCGTGCTTCTTTTGGTTGGCATCGGCGGATTAATTATAGATGTAAGTATCGTATATACGATTTACATTCGTTAAATTATTCGTTATAATATATCTATGGAAGAAATAGAAGAAAAACTGCAGATAATCAATACCAAAGAAAGCGAATTAGACAAACTGTTAGCATCCTTATTAGGCTATTTTAACAAAACCCCACCTTGCTACAACAATTGGCATGCTTACTACACATCCGCCGCCCTTAACCTTAAAGGTCTTAACATTCCACCTGAGGCTATACAAAAAAT
>JACPLU010000008.1 GCA_016186395.1 Parcubacteria group bacterium | reverse complement strand
TGGAAATGATCAATTCCAACAAGCAAAGCGATCCATTAATTCCAACAAGCAAAGCAATCCAGTGTTCCGAATATGGCTATTTGGAACACTGTGGTTCTTCATCGCCCTTGCTCCGGTTTCCGGCATTACTCCCATTAATGCGCCTATGTATGAACATTGGCTTTATGTACCCATGATCGGCTTTTGGTTGATAGTGTCTTTTTATCTGGTGAAATTACTTGATTTCTTAAAAGCAAAAAAACTTACGATCTACCTTTTGCTGTTTTATATTATTTTGGTTGTTTATATTTCTTTTTTCGGCTACCAATCAATCAAAAGGAACATACTTTGGGGTAATCAGATGGAATTCTATCAAGATATTTTAAAGTATGAACCAAAGAGCGTAAGAATAAATAATAATCTGGGCAATTTGTATTTTAACCAAGGCAATAACGAGAAAGCTGAAGAATACTATCGGCAGGCAATAGGAGCGGATGATAGTTTTCCCCAGCCGCATTTTAATATCGGGAGCATTTTGCAATCGCGTGGCGACATATCCGGCGCCATTAAAGAATTTGAAAAAGCCATAGCCATTGATTCAGGTTTTTATTATCCGTACCAAAATTTAGCAGTTATCTATGCTCAAAATGGTGATTTTATCAAGGCGGTTTTAAATATAGAGAAATTAAAATTGTTAATTCCCAACAATCCTCGTGTCTATTATAATTCCGCGCTTGTTTATGTTGCTCTTGGTAACAGGGATAAAGCAGTGGCTGATTTAAAAGAAGGACTTAAGCATTCTGATCTTGATCGTGAAACCGGGAAATTAATAGAGGAGCTTATTGGTAGACTGCAAAAGTAAATTGTTACGGACGAAAATTATCAACGGAACTAAACTACTTTGTAAGGTTTACGAATATACGAATAGTAGTTTGGTGAATAATACTCTTTCTCTTTCTTCGCAAACCCCAGCGTGGTTTGCTCAGGGGTTGAGCCCTTCGCTCTTACCCCCATCTGATTTAATATCAGGTGGGGATAAACCATGCCCGCTATGGGCTCAAAACCCGTTCAAGAGTATTATTCACCAAACTCAAATAGAAAGCCAATAATATAACAATGAAAAATCTGGTTAATTTTATCCAATCAAGAGAAAATATGTTTGTGTTTGTTACGGCTCTAGTGCTGTCTTTTTTAGTTTTCGGCAATGGGATTTTCGGTGATTTTGTTTTTGATGATGTATCAGTTGTACAAAACCGCGGAGATCTGAAAGATATAAGCAATCTTCCCAATCTCTTTGTTTCTCCTTATCATCATCTGACTAAAATCGGTCTTTATCGGCCTTTTACAATGGCTTCTTATGCGATTAACCACTACATAAACAGTTTGGTTTTTGGTGAGCAAGGTCGAGTCTCAAGTTTCAAGCTCGCGGCAGGTTTTCATATTGTAAATATAGTCATTCATGCATTAAATTCTTTTCTCGTTTTTTGGCTGATTAATTATCTTTTCAAAAATAAGTTTTTGTCGCTTTCAACCTTTCTATTATTTTTAACTCACCCTATCCATACTGAAGCCGTAACCTCTATTGTTGGGCGAGCGGAGCTATTGGCCTTTTTCTGGAGCCTTGTGACGGTTTATCTTTTTATTAAAAGGGATACATTATTAAGCTCTATTGCTTTTCTTTTTGCCATGTTCAGCAAAGAAGTAGCTTTGATGGTTTTGCCAATTATTTTTTACGTTGACCTTATGTGGAGACAAGAGAATCCCTCTCGTACGAAACAGAATGTTCCTGTCTTACATGGGATTGATTGGCCTTTAATTAAAAACAGGCTCTTCTCAACAACCAAAAGGATGCTCTTTTTTGTGTTGCCGTTTGGTGTTTACTCTTTGTTAAGATATAAGGCTTTAGGTATTTATTTTTTGGGTGACGTAACCACAACTATTGTGGAGAATCCTTTAAAATTTCTTCCTTTTAGTGAAAGAATCCTTACGGCTTTCAAAGTGCTTTACTTATATTTGGAAAAACTTATTTGGCCGATTCATCTTTCTGCTGATTATTCATATAATGCCATACCGTCGGTTAGTAATTTCTGGGAGTTAACCTGGTTTATCGGCGCCGGTTTTTTTATTCTTTTAATAGGGCTTCTGCTTTATAGAAAAACAAATAAAACAGAATTGGCTTTTGGTTCTCTGGTCTTTTTGGCTCCCTATTTAATGATTTCTAATTTAGTAAAGCCAGTTGGCACGATAATGGGCGAACGGTTGATGTATTTCCCTTCCCTGGGGTTTGTTCTGTTGCTGGCTTCATTGTTGGAACGCCTTTTTTCAAGTTTCCGAGGTCGAACCTTGGATCCAAGAACCTCGGATCCAAGGTTTCAAGGTTCGACCTTGAATCTTAAAAAAGGTCGAACCTTGATAGTCGTCGCGCTGGCCGTCATTTTATCGTTTTATAGTGTCAGAACCGCATATAGAAATAAAGATTGGCGCGATGCAAGAACTCTATTTTTAGCGACCGTAAAAGAATCTCCAAACAGTTTGATATCTAGGATGGCTTTGGCGGCAGTGCACATTAAAGATGATGAGTGGGAAGAAGCCAAAAGAGAGCTTAATATTGCCCGAAATATATATGAGGAAAATTCTCGTGTTCAAAACCTTTTGGGTATAATTGCCGATCACGAGGGTGATTTTAAGCTTGCAGAAGAAAAGTATAAAAAGTCGTTAGAATTAAATCCGGATGCAGTCAATGCTGATATTAATCTAGCTGAACTTTACTTAAAAGAGGACAGGTTAGAGGAAGCGGGCGCTAGTTTTAAAAAAGTGATAGATTTCTACCCGGTTACCGAGTATGTCATTAGATATGCTTATATTCAGATAGCTACTCACGACCCCGACGGAGCTATTGATACTATCAGTAAATATTTAAGTAATGACTTAAATCATCCTGATTTAAGCGCATTGACTGGTACGGCGTACTTTGTAAAAGGTGATTATAAACAAGCTTTATTTTTTCTAAGAAAGGCTAGAGAACTTGGAAATAAGGCCTCGGAAATAGAGGAAATGATAAAGATTGCCGAACAGGAAAGTTAAATAAGATAATTAATTGTGGATAACTGGCCTTGTGCCACACTATAATTATTCTTAAACTTAAAAACAGTTGTTGATATCCAATATTCTAATCTCTCAATATCTTAAAAAAATTAGCATGTTGGAAAAATAAGAAATGCTATTGCATTTCTTGAAATTCTGTCGCTCGCCCCAGATGAAAACAAGTTTTCGCCTGTGGGCTCGCTAGGAATTATAAGAAACACTATTGCCTTTCTTGAATTTCTTTTGCTCGCTCATCACGAAAATAAGTTTTCGCGTGGGCTCGCTAGGAAATATAAAAATAATATGAATAAAAAATCTCAACGTGGTTTGAGGTCGATTGTTGCGGTGGTAATCGTAGCTTTTTCTTTTGTCTTTCTTTTTCCTGGCGGCGCTAGCGCCGATTCTACTATAGGTACAAACATACTAACTACTGGGAATTTCGAAAGTCAAAATACAGCTTCTGCTGCATACTTTTTAACTGGTAATACTATTCAAGTGGGGGCATATGCATCAGTGGCTTATTCAAGATTTGGTACTTCCGCTACTGGACATTCTAACTATATCTCTACCACTAACGATCTTTTAATCAGTGGTGATCTGGAAGTTAGAAGTACGGTTTCTTTTGCCACTACTGCTTCAATATCAGGCATACTTTATTTAGCAAACGGTCAAACTAGGCCCGGAACCGGCGGCGATAGTGCTACAGCTTTTAGATTCCAAAATGCTACTGGCACATTAACTGTGTTGACAATTGATACTACAGGAAATGGAAGAGTGGGTATTGGCGGTACGCCGGGTACAACCTTTGAAGTTCAGGGTACGGCATCGGCATCTTACTTTTTGACCGGAAACACGATTCAGGTGGGTGGTTTTGCATCTGTCGCCTATAACAGGTTTGGCACTACTGCTACTGGTAATACTCATTATATTACTACTTCAAATGACGTTTTTGTCTCTAGCGATTTGGAAGTTAGAGGAACGGTTTCTTTTGCCGGTCCAGCTTCTATTTCTAACGCTTTCTGGGTAAGCACACAAGGAAAGACGGGTAACGTTGGTATCGGTACAAGAGCTCCAACAACTAAATTCCAAGTAACTGGTAATGCCTCGATCTCAACAGATTTTGAAGTAGGTGGTGTGGCATCAGCAGCAACTCTTATTTCAAAAACCAGTTTGTTGGCCAGTTCCGGGAGAACAGCCAGTTCCAGTACTGCTTATGTGGCTGAATTTGGTACTATTGATACTGGTACTGTCAGCTTATTGTTTGGTGGTAATTCTTCAGCTGCCGGAACCTGTTTACAAATGAAAGATACAGCCGGAAATTGGAAGTACGTTCGTATTCTAGCTTCTGAAAACACATTTTCTATTACAGCAATTGAATGTCACGATTAATTAATACATGGCTAACAACAAGAATATTTCAATTGTTGTGGCTGTAAGTTTGGCTGTTTTGATTGTTGTGGTGGGTTCTGTCGGGGTTTTGTTCTTAACAAACTTTCTAAAGTATGACCGCTATGAGAAACATGATTTTATTAATTCCAATGCTTATCAAGCCGTATTTTTAACAAATGATCAGATATACTTTGGGCATTTAAAAAATATAAGTTCTGATTATTTAATTCTGTCTGATGTTTACTATGTTAAAATCAATGAAGACGGTGCCGGTCAGCTTGTTAAACTAGGTGCGATTGAGCCTCACGGACCCCAAGATAAAATGATAATAAATCAAAAACAGGTACTATTTTGGGAGAATCTAAAATTTGACTCGCAGGTCGTCAAAACAATCAATAACATACAATCTAAATAAATTAGGCAAGTCATCTGAATATGATCTGCCTCTAACGGGATGAAAATACTAAAAATAAACTTTTATCTGCTATCACTTGTTGTTGTTTTAATAGGGGGATTATTCTTGGTCGGAGTTAATCAAGCAAATGCCGTTGGGGCCGCTTATTACCCACAAGATACTACTATTAATCTAGGTGTTGGTGATATTGTCATACAAGACGGTTCTGATGCGGATTCAGTAGTCACCTCAAATCTCAATATAGTAATAACAATTTCTTCCGGACAGACAATGGTTCTTACTTCGGCGGACAAACTTCATTTGTCTAACAATGGCGGTTACATACTTAATTGCGGTACTAACGAATCGCGACTGACTATTGTTCCCTCAACTACCGAAACGATAATAGTAACACCGACGTCAACCACTTGTAGCAGTACGGGTACAGGTGGTGCTACGGGGAGTGTTACAGGCGGAGGCGGAGGTAGTGTTATAACTACTCCAACTCCAAGTCCAAGTGTAAGTCCTGCAGTTTCTTCTACCCCAACTCCGTCATCTGTACCGGTTTCAACAAGTAAGTCCACTCCGGTTTCACGAGGGTTTGTTAGTTTAGCCGCAGTAAGTCTTAAGGATGGAGATGTTATTAGCGCTGCTGGCTCAAGCGACCCCGATGTTTATATAGTTAACCCACATGGTTATAAGAGATTATTTTTAAATCCTGCCATATTTAATTTTTACGGTCACCTTGGCGGGTTTTCTAAAGTTAAAAAAGCAACATCTGTGACCAGAGATATTTTTGTAACTTCCGGTCTTTTTAGAAATTGTGAAACAAACGATAAAAAAGTTTACGGTGTGGAGATAACTGGCGAAGATACAGGAAGGCTCCATTGGGTGAACACGACCGGAGATCAAGCAGTTAAAGATGATCCTGATTTTTTCAAAAAGGTTTTTTGCATCAACACTAAAGAGTTTAGCTGGTACCCGCAAGGGGTGGCCTATACTTCCGTAAACCAAATTCCGGATTATTCAAGGAAAAATGTTTCTTCTTCGACTCCGGCTCCGGTTGTTAAAAAACAATACAAAGTTTTTGGCACTGACCAACTTAATGTAAGGGTATCGGCTAGTACTTCCAGCGCTATTTTAGGTAAACTTCCATTGGGTCAAATTGTAGAAAGTTTAGGTCAGCAAGGTTTGTGGCATAAGATACTGTACCAGAACAAAGATGCCTGGGTACACAGTGACTACCTAAAAGCAATTTAAAATTTATAAAATCTTAAACATAAGAGGCCCGTTTGCGGGCCTCTTATGTTTAAGATAGAATATCAACTGGATTAATAACAACTATCGACATCGGATGTCGATAGTTGGTTGATTGTGGATTTAAGATTTATTTCAAAGATTTCTTTAGGAATTCTGTTATTATTGGTATTTTTTATTCCGTTTTTTAGCGCCCAAAATTTTAGTCCGGCGACTGATGAAATTACTCATTTGCCAAGCGGGTATTCATATTGGAAAACAGGTGAAATTACTTTGAATCCCCAGCATCCTCCATTGGTAAAGTTGTTGGCATCTTTTCCGTTGCTTTTCATGGACTTGAATTTTGATGAAAACGATCGTAATCTGGTCGGTCCTATCAGAAGTGAGTGGTCTTTTGGCAGTAAGTTTTTATTTTCTAATGACGTTAACCTGTTGTTGCTCTGGGGTAGGTTGCCAATAATGCTTTTGTCAGTTTTGCTGGCTTTTTATATTTATAAATGGGCATCAGAAATGTTTAGTCTGAAAGTCGGAAATCCGCCTAACCGGCGGGCCGGCTTTTTGGCGTTGTTTTTGTATGCGTTTATGCCTAATATTATCGCCCATACTCAATTTGTCACTACCGACCTTGCTTTAGCTTCTTTTTCTTTTATAACTTTTTATTATTTGTGGAAATTCTTTAGGGTTAATCGCAAAAAATATCTTTTGTTTTCGGGTCTTTTTCTTGGCTTGGCCTTGGGTTCAAAATTTTCTGCTACCGTCTTTCTACCCGTGGTTGCTTTGTTTATTTTTATTTACTCGTGGCGGCACAGCAAAGAGTTTAATACCAGAATTCGTCAGTTATTTAACCTTGCGTTGTTCATGGCTATCCCAGCTTTTATTGTTATTTACCTTCTTTATTTTATGCCGGCAGATTTTGGGTTTTATTTAAAGGGTTTGAAAACAGTTTATGCCGATTGGAAGCCGGACTTTAAGTTTTATTTAAACGGCCAGTTTTCTCAAAACGGTTGGTGGTATTACTTTCTGGAAGCATTTTTAATAAAGACGCCTATTCCTACTTTGATCGCTTTTATTGCTTCGGTTCTGTTTTATAAAAAGTTAAGAATTAACGGATTGGATAAAACTTTTATATTTTTACCCATGATTTTTTTTACTCTCGTCGCGATTATAAAAGCCCAAAATATAGGTATTCGTTATTTAATTCCTGCGTTTCCTTTTTTAATTCTTTATGCGGGCGGACTGGCTGACATAATTAAGATAGGGTGGGGTAGTGTTAAGTCTAAAATTACTACCTTGGCTATCATGGTTTTAGCCGGTTGGCTTGTATTTTCTTCTTTAGCCATTTATCCAGATTATTTAGCTTATTTCAACGAATTGGTTGGTGGACCAAAAAATGGGTATAAATATCTTGATGATTCAAATATTGAATGGGGTCAGGATTTAAAGAGAATGGCAAAATATCAGGCAAAAAATCAAGATACTAAAATTATTTATTCATGGAAAGATTCAAACCCGGCATATTATGGGATAAATAATTTTATAATTGCTGATAGTTCCGGTTGGTGGAGGGAACCCAAGGGACGATATGCCGTTAATATTTTTTTATTGATTCGCATGCAGTTATTGAGCGAGCAGAGGAACGATCCTGCTTTGAATTGGCTGGCTTTGTATAAACCTATAGATAGGGTAGGATACTCGTTTTTTATATATGAATTTTAATAACTTTTTTGTTGATAACCTAACTAGTGTTTCTCCCCTTTTAGGTTTATAGTTTGGGTATATGAAAAAATACCTTATATTTATCTGTTTATCTTTTTTTGTTATCGTTATTTTGTTATTTTCTTTCTCTGTTTTTGCCGTTTCCCCTACTGATTATGGCCTTAAAGAAGGCGATTTAATCAGCGCTATTTTCTCTGATGACCCCGACGTGTATATTATCAATGAGGACGGCTTCAAAAGGGTATTTCTGAATCCGGAGATATTTGATTTCTATGAACATCTTGGCGGTTTTTTTAATGTAAAATTAGTAACCCAAGAAGTCAGGGACTCTTTTCCTACTTCCGGCCTTTTCCGAAATTGTGAAGATAACGATGAAAAAGTATACGGAGTGGACATAGACGGAGAAGATACGGGACAGCTACATTGGGTCAATACTTCCGGAGAGCAAGCTGTTCAAGACGACCCGGATTTCTTTAAAAAGGTCTTTTGTATCAACAAAAAAGAGCTTAATTGGTATCCCAGGGGTGATTCTCTCAATACCGTAAAAGATGTACCCAAATATGACCGAATAAAGGAAGCAGAATCAGTTTCAACCGAGAAAAAACTTGAAGCCAAAACAGAGCTCAAAGATATCGGCCAAGCGGTGATCTGTCATCATCCTTCCGATAGCGCCGGCGTCTTTCAAACCATTACTATCAGTGCTTCTGCTTTAAAAACTCACTTAGACCATGGGGATACGGTCGGGGCGTGTTTTGCACCAACTCCAATTGTCCCAACTATTCCTACTATTCCGGCCTCACCTTCTCTGCCATTTTCGCCTACTCCTCTTTCCACTCCTATCTTCACACCGGCTCCGATTCCCACTCCTACTCCTTTGTATTCCAGCGGAACATGTATTGGTTTTAACCTGACACCTAACAAAACCACTTTTCTTCCTCTAGAAACCCTCTCCTATACCATTTCATGTACATCCGGGTACGAACCTTTTACTAGAGTAGAAATTAGAAAATCGGATAATACCTTTACTGGGTCAGAAGATCTTTATTCGATTTCTAGTGTACCCAAAACCGTGAATACTGGTCTGGGCGATCGGCCTGTTGGTTCTTACATTCTGCGGGCTTGTTTTGATACCGTATGTCAAAAGATAGCGGCTTCTGTGCCGTTTAACATTGTTTCTTCATTAGTCTCAACTCCTATTTCCACTTCAACAACTCCGACACTGACTACTTCTCCCATGCCTACTACCACTGCTTCTTCGTCGGCCACACCGACACCGGTTTCGACAAGCTCACCGCAAGCAACCCCAACACCTACACCGACCGTGACTACTTCTGCTGGTTCCGGTAATTCAACCCTTACCGCCACAAGATTATTTATTGGACAGTACGACAATACTAAATATTCGATTACCGTTAATGATCCGGACGGAATTTGGGAATTTTTAATAGGATGTAACGGTGTTTGCGCAAATTATGGGCAAGCCACCTTTTTTGGTGGTGGTGGCGTTAGTTCTTCGTGTTCGACTTCTTCTACTTCTGTGAGCAGTTCTACGGTCACGCTTAACTCGTCCGATTTTCCAATCAATGGGTACGTCATAGATTGTAAAAATAGTAGTACTAAATATACGATTCAGGCTCCTATGCCGGCTTTACCCACCCCCACTCCTACCCCTACCCCAACACCAGTTTCAACGGCACTTTGTACAGGTTTAAGCTCGACTTTAAATGACAATAAATCGGGCATTCCTCCTGCATATATACGCGGTTTGGATACGGTTGCGAGTTTTTCATGGTTTTGTCTTCCCAGTGGGTCATCTTCTAGTAGCATAACTGTCAAGCTCTACAAACCAGACGGTACATCATCAACGTTATTATGGAATGTTTCTTCTAATTTTGCACATACTTATGGTTTTGCTATTTCTAGTGATTCTCAGACGGGCATTTACACTTTTGTATCCTGTCTTGATACTAGTTGTTCCGGAGTAGTCACAACTCAAAAATTTCAGATAGTTGATGCTCCAACCCCTACCCCAACTACGGGGAGTACCAGCTATGACTTTACCCGCGATTTGTATTTTGGTTTACAAGGCAATGATGTTAAACAACTTCAGGCCCTTCTGGTAAACGAAGTCAATTATTCGGCCAATCTGCTTACCGGTTATTTTGGCAACATCACTCGCGAGGCAGTGAAAAGGCTTCAAGTGAAGTATGGCATTAAGCCAGTTTTTGGCTATTTTGGCGAGATAACTCGTAGAACTCTAAGAGCTCTTATTAAACCTTAGGCGAAAACCTTTGGCGTGAGCCCGCGGAACTTCGTCTCTAATTGATTTTTAATTGAGTTTCTAATATATTTAAGACCTTCTGCACAATAATCTTTCTACTGCAAATTTAAAATTTTGGCTATAAGATTATTGAAATTTCCTCTGAATAGTATCAACTATTCATCAAAAATTTCAATAACTTCTATCTCAAAATTTGAAATTTTCGTTACGAAAATTATTATGTAGAAGGTCTTAATCTTGTGAAAAGAGCCCTTTTCGGTGTTATTTTATTTGGCTTGGTTTTGGGTGTTTATTTGTTTTGGTCTGATTTTAGATTTTTGAAAAAACTAGTTGGTTATAATGTTCCAGAATTTAGTGAACCCCAAATTACAATTTTACCAGACGAAAAAGAATCTGTTTTTCCTTTCTTAAGTTTTCCGGATGGATTTAAAGTTTCTACTGTTGCAAAAGATTTAGAAAACCCAAGGGTTGTTTTGTTTGATCCAAAAGGCAGGATGCTGATTAGCGAAACAAAAGCGGGCCGAGTCAGTATTTTAGATCCCGTAAAATTCCGAGGTAGCGAAACTGATTTACTGGATCACGGGGCGGAGGGCGGTTTTAAAAACAAACGTATTTTAATTGAAGGTTTGAAGTCGCCTCACGGAATGGATTTTTATCTCGTACCATCGCTTTCAGCGAGCTACGGGACAGATAAAGATAAAAGTATTATCTACTTGTATATTGCTGAGACACATCAAGTGGTACGGTATCGCTATGATATTAATTCTGGGAAGCTAATTGATATCATTGGAGAACACGTTACAAAACTTCCAGCCGATGGAAGACATTTCACTCGGACCATCGCTTTCGGACCAAATTTCCGTACAAGCCAAATAGTTAGCGGTATAAGTGATATTAATACTCAAATTGATACTAAGCTTTATATCAGTGTCGGTTCATCTTGTGATGTTTGTGAAGAGAATACTTGGAAAAGGGCGGCAATACTAGAGGCTGATCCGGAAGGAAATTACACGGCGGAATTTGCCGGGGGTCTGCGTAATTCTGTTTTTTTCACGTTTCACCCTTTAACAAAAGAAATATGGGCAACAGAAATGGGACGGGATGGCTTGGGAGACGATTTGCCTCCAGACGAAATAAATATAGTTAAAGTGGCTGGGTCGGAGCATAAATTCGGCGCCCGCCGTTATGGCTGGCCGTTTTGTTATGGCGACAAGGTTCAAGATAAAAAGTTCAACCCGGATAAATTTGAAAGAATTGATATACCAAAAAGTTGTAGTGAAACAGAATTACCAGTAATTAAGATTCCAGCTCATTCGGCACCTTTGGGTCTAGCTTTTATTCCATCTGGCTATGATTGGCCAAAAGAATGGCAAGGGGATCTTTTAGTAGCATTTCACGGTTCATGGAACAGAAGTGTGCCGGTTGGTTATAAGGTTGTCAGATATGATCTGGATATTAAGGGCAATGTTTTATCTCAAACACCGTTTGATTTTATAACCGGTTGGTTAAGTGAAGACAAGAAAAATACTTATGGCCGGCCGGTTGATCTGAAATTTGATAATAATGGAAGTCTTTTTATATCTGATGATGCGGCTGGGGTTATTTATAAAGTAGCTCCGAAATAGAAATTTTTGCAGCAAACCGCGGGGTATTCTACAAGAAATAGTGGAGCCCCGCCGACGGGAGTCGGCGGCACCCCTTGTTTCGGTGGCGGGGCGGAACCCCGCACCGAAAGCCAATTCCCTTACCATTCATCCACTGGCAGGAGCCGATGGCTTTCTGGTGCGTTGGGTAAATTTAAGTTTTAAATTTAGAAATGAAAAAAGTTTTTCTTTTGGTTTTAGTTCTATTTGTCTTTTTGTTTAGTAATGTTTTGGGATCTGGTTATATTCTTGATGATCACTCTGTTATTGAGAACAGGGAAGAATTAAGAAGTCTTTCTGCTGTATATAAAAGTTTTTTGATGCCTTGGCATCAGAATCAACCCCAACAAGGGAATTTCAGGCCTTTAACATTATTTTCTTATTTTTTAACCTTGTCGTTTTCAGAAAGTACGGCTGTCATGAGATTTATAAATCTTATTATTCATGCCGCGAACGCAGCCCTAATTTTTTACTTAATCAATATGTTTTATTCTAGAAAGATGGCTTACTTTGTGGCGGTAGGTTTTGCTTTATTGCCGATTAATACCGGAACTGTTTTATCACTTGTAGGCCGAAGCGACCTTTTAAGCGCTTTTTTTGTTCTTTTGTCGGCCATTTTCTTTTTTAAAGAAAAATATATTTGGAGTGTTTTTTATTTTTTTCTTGCCTTATTGTCTAAGGAATTTTCTATATTCTTATTGCCCGCAACTGTTCTTCTTTCCATATTTTTTAAAAGACATAAGTTTAGTAAAGTTTTTAAAATATCACTTTATTATTGTTTAGCTCTAGTGCCATACTTTTTTTTAAGGTATTTGGCCCTTGGAGTACAAGCCTTTAAAAGCCAAAGTTCAGTTGATCCAATAATTGGTCCGTTGGCATTTGTTGGTTTAAAAGAAAGAATTTTGACTGGTTTTGCCCATTTCTATTTTTATTTGAGAAAAACTTTTATCCCAATTGATTTGTCACCAGACTATTCATTTAATCAGATTCCGATCCCGAGAATTTTAAGTCTAGATTTGATTTTAGGTTTGATCCTTTTCTTTTGGATAGTATTTGTATTTTTTAAAAGCAATGACGCAAAATTAAAAACCGCAATTATTTTATTTTTGGTGCCTTTTGGAGTAATTTCAAATGTATTTTTTGTAACTACCGGAACTTTTGCCGAGAGGTGGTGGTATTTTCCATCAATTGGGTTAGTGTGGTTTGTTTCAGCATTTATTAAAAAGAGGTTTGAAAATAAAAAATTATCTACTATTTATACTCACTGCTCACAGGTTGCTATTTTAGTAATTGGTATTTTTTATTTGTATGTTTCTTTTGGACAAGCCAAGATTTGGACCAATGAAAGAAGACTTTTTGTTTCAGCGGCAGAAAGATCACCCAATAGTGTTTGGGCAAGGACTAATCTAGCCGCAGTTTATTTCAAAGAACAAAACTTTTATTTAGCTAAAAGAGAAATTGATGAGTCTTTAAAAATATTAGAAAATTATCCGGCTGCTTTAAATATTAAGGCTAAACTTTTGTGGCAAGAAGGAAGAATTGATGAAGCAGAATCTGCTTTTAAGTGGGCTTTGGAAAATGACTTAAATGCAAGAAATAATAGGGACTTATATCGTTCTTTAGCTATCTTGAAATTGGAAGCTAAAAATTATACTGAAGCTAAAGAACATATTGAGAAGACCATAAATAGCCAAGCTTTTGGGGACATTGAAAAAGCTATTTATTTGGATAATCTGCTTTTAATGCATATTGAGGGTTTATTAGAAAGCAGGAATAATAGCCTTTCTGACCAAGAGAAAAATGTCATTAAAAATCTAATTGATCATATTAAAGGTTTTTGATACTATGTAGTTTATGTCAAAAGTTGTTGCTAAAGAATCATTTTTGGTTAAATTTATTCGTTTTGGTATTTATATTACGGTTTTTGCGGTGCCTCTTCTTGTTTTTAGGGATTTTATATCCCCTTTTCATTTTGGGAAAGTTATTGCTTTCAGGAGTTTAGTTGAAATTCTGGGAGCGTCTTATTTGGTTCTAATTTTAAAAGACCGATCATATCTACCGCGTCGTGATAATGTATTCTGGGTATTTTTATTGTTTACGCTGGCCTTTACTCTAGCCACTATTACCAGTGTTTTAAAGTATCCAAGCTTTTGGGGTACTCTTGAAAGAATGGGCGGGCTTTGGACATTTTGGCACTATTTTTTGTTTTTCATAATTTTAACTTCAGTATTAAATAAACGTAGGCATTGGCAGAGAATTTTGGATTTGGTTATTTTTGCCGGGGTATTGTCGGCATTTTATGGATTTGCTCAAAAAACAGATATTGATTTTTTTCTTGGTTCTGGCGATAGAGCAAGAATTTTTGGCACTATCGGTAATGCGGCTTTATTTGCCGGATATGAATTATTTTCTGTGTTTTTAGCTTTGACGATGTATTTACGTTCTGGAGACAGCCAAAGCCGTAAAATAACGTATCTATTGGCTTTTGTTATAACCTCTGTCGCTGTTTTGATGACTGCTGTTAGAGGTTCTCTTTTGGGCTTTGTCGTTGGGCTTACGATTTTTGCATTTTTATGGATGAGACGTCCCGAAGTAGCTGTCTTACGATTTTATGGGGCAGGTAACAGATCGCATGTCGGGAAATTAATATTTAAGATTTTAATAGGCTTGATTGTTTTTTTTGTTTTTTCTTCGTGGTTATTTGGCGGCGCCTCTTTTGTGAAAAACTCTGGATATTTAAGCAGGGTTACCAATTTTTCTTTGACCGCTACTACTGTTCAAACTCGTTTTTGGGCTTGGCAGGCGGGGTTGAAAGGGTGGATAGAAAGTCCTAAAACCGTGCTTCTGGGCTGGGGTCCTGAAAATTTTAATATTCCTTTTTCAAAAAACTTTAATCCCAAATTTTTTAGAGGTCCCGGTGCCGAGACACTTTTTGATAGAGCTCATAACATGTTTGTTGAAGTTCTTGTTACCATGGGGATTGTCGGGTTGGCGGCCTATATGAGTATTTTTGTTGTTTTATTTTTATTGTTGCGGAAATTATTGGCAAATAAAGAATTTGCTATTTATGGCATTGGTTTCATTTCGGCTATTATTACATACATTATTCATAATTCTTTTATTTTTGATACCTCAGCTAATTTCGTTGTTTTTTTCACTATTTTAGGATTTTTGTCTTATCTTGATTCACAAAATAAAGAATCCCTTTTTGCTAAAGCTTTTACTGACACTAAAGCTTTGGCGGACAGGTCGCGAAACAAAGAGGGACAATATGAGGTTCAGCCGATTATAAAAAATAAATTACTTATTAGTATAATAGGGATGATTTTAGTTATTTTTGTTTCAGGATTGATATATAAGACCAATATTTTACCTGTTAAAGCTAATTATGCGACCACGAGGGCCATTGTTAGAGGTTGGGAAGGAGATTTTAAAGGCTCTATTGAGAAATATAAAGAAGCTTTAACTTACGACGTGCCGGGTAAGTATGATTATAGGCATCGTCTTGCTCAATATTTGGTTGGTGTTGGTGGCCCAAGCGTGAAAGAAGAATTTGTGCGTAACGTTTATGAATATACGATAGCCGAAGTGGAAAAAAATATTGAAGAAAACTCAATAGATTATTTACCTTATCTTTATGCTTCTCGGTTAAATATTATGCTTGGAAAAGATGATCCGAAATCGTCATATAATGACAAGGCTTTAGGTCACTCAATGAAAGCCTTGGAACTTTCCCCGACATTTGTTCGAACCTATTACGAAATAGCTCAAGCATACCTTAATAAAAGGGATTATCCGAAAGCGATTGAATCTTTTCAAAAAGCTGTTGACTTAAATCCGGATACGGGCATATCTTATGGTTACTTGGGGGCAACTAAAATAGAAAGTGGTGATTTGGGCGGGGCAGAGGATTTGGAAAAAGCCTTGAACAGTAAAAATCCTTATAGCCCCCGTGAGGCGGATTTTCAGAGGTTAATCGGTGCCTATCTTAAGACTAACAACTTTGTTCGTATTGCCTGGGTTTATGAACAACTTATTATTGTAAATCCTAAAAATCCACAACACTATGCGTCATTAGCAACGGCATACGCTAATTTAGGCAGGATTGAGGATGCTGTGATAATGGCTCGTAAGGCGGTTGAAGTTGATCCATCTTTTGAACCAGACGCAAGGATATTTCTTAAGAGTCTAGGTAGAGATTTATGACATGGATTTGACTAGTTAAGTGTTTAACAAACAAGACCGTTTAAACGGTCTTGTTTGTTAAAGATTTGTGGCTTGTGGATAATTATATTTCGCACATCTCTCCTTAAAAATATATAATTAAATGATAAATTCTATATATTTTAATATGCAACAAAGATGAAACTTACTAAGTTTAGCTTAGTGAGTGATTCTTTTTTAATATCTAATTTGAGCCCCGTTAGAAAGTGTCATATGCCTGAGTGTAACTTGTAACTTAGGAATATGATTGACTTACTACGTGAGACTCTATAACAGGATGATTAACAGCAAATTATGGCTTGTGATTGTCATCGCAGTCGGAGTTTTGGGTTATTGGGTAGGCGATTGGCAGGGGTACTCCAGGTCGCAGACCGATGTTAAAAAAGCCCAGGAAATTGCAGGTCAAAAAGCAGCCAAAGATGCAGCGGATGCAGCTAATCCATTTAAGGCATCTAATCCTCTAGCGGGGGTCGAATCTAATCCATTTGAAGAGGCTAAAAAGGTTCTTAATCCTTTTAACTAGTTTGTAAATTTTATGGACTCAATATATAAAAATTCTAAAACCATTTTTTCCTTGGTAGTCGGAACCGGTGTTTTGTTGGCATCGGTTTTTTTGTTACCGCTCATAGCCGACGCTCAAACGGCTAACGATTCTAAGGTTCAGTCTGCTATTGATGATTTGAGCTCTGTTATTGGTCAAGATATTACAACTGAAGATCAAGCGAGAGCTTTATGCAACCAAGAGCAATATTGGGAAACTTGTGCTGATATCGGTAAGAAGCACGATCTTTATACGCCCGAAGAAGTAAAGCATGTTAATGACTTTTTGGGTGAAGTTAAGGGCAAGGTTCTTAATGACATAAAAACCTGTCCAGACGAGGAGTGTTTGGTTAAAGTGGCCAACGAATTGGCCCAGAAACTTCAGGCCAAAAACCCCGGATTAGCCGCTAGTTTTGATCTAACCGCAAAAATAATTGAAGAGAAAAATTCCGTAGTTCAGGCAGCCAAAGAGGTTGGGGTAAGTTTTCGAGACTGTGAGACGATGAACCCTGATACCGCCCCCATTGATCTTTTAAGAAAGTGTGCCAGGTTAGCTAAGGATTCAAGGGTTCAAAACTACATTCCGGAAGAAAGACGCATTTTGGCTGAACAGTTTGAAGACTCGGCAACTATTAAATTAAGAGAAGCGTTATCCATTGGTAAATATCAGTGCGGCGACAATACTCTTGAAGGTTGCGGTAACTTTTGTTTGAATCCAACTCAAGGAACGGGTATCCCACCGGTTTGCGCTCAAATTGCTTCTGAAATTTTTGGGAAAGAAGGAGTAAAACAACTTGAAGCGGCTCATCAGCAAGTCGGGCAGGTGAAGGACTATTACTCAAACAAGTTTGTTCTTACTTTGCCTGATGGCAGTAAGTTCGTCGGTGAAAAGCAGATAAGAGAAAGGTGTGACAGGGCATTTTCTAATCGTAATTTAGAGGTTGCCAGGGCTTGTGGGAGTTTTGCTATAAATAACGGTTTTGCAGCTCAATCCGAAGTGGATAAGGGTTTGAAGTTAATGGAATCATTTACGCAAAAGAGTGGGAATGTCAATTTTGACCAATGTTTGACCAACCCTGCTTCTTGCCGAGAATTCCTTCCAGAAGATGAAAAAGGGCGATTTGACGCCGGAAGCCAGATATTTGAAATAATGAGAACCGAAATTGGCTTTGACCCATCTCAATGTGAGCGGGGTGCGACAGATGAAGCCATTGGTATGAGGTGCTTTGAGGGTGCCAAGAGAGCCTTGGCAAAAATAGAAGGTCTGGGTTTAGCAGGACAATCGCGAGAAGCCAGGTTTATTATTGAGGATATTAAAAGACATGTTTCCGAAGGTGAAAATATGACTCAAAAAAAGGATGAATTCAAGCAAGTATTCAGTCAGCAAGGTGGTCCTGGTGGTTGTCGATCTGAAGCTGAATGTTTTACTTATTGTTCTGATCCAAATAACGGTCCTGAATGTATCTCTTTCGGAGCCAAACAGGGTATTTCTGGTTTCCGAGGGGAAGAATCTATTCAAAGGTTTCAGGAATATAATCAAAATGTACAAAAATCGTCGGATGTCACATCAAATGAGTATAGAGCGTATCCTTCTGACGGCAGATACCCACAATTTCCCGGGCAAGGTCCTTATCCTGGTTTTCAACCAGGTTATGTTCCACCAGGACAATTTCCGGGATTCACTCAACCCGGTCCTGGATTCAGTCCTCCGCCTGGACAGCCATATTATCCGGGACCAGGACCGATTGGTCCTTCGCCGGAGTGTTTTGCGGCAATTCAATCAGGCGATTTTGTAAAAGCAAAGGCTGTTTGTGAAGTGAACCTTCCTCAACAGCCTTATCCTTCAGTTCAAGTTTGTCCGGTATCTGCTTATTTCGAATGTCCGGCCGGTCAGTACCACGATGAATCATTTCGTAATAGCGATGGTTGTTGGGTGATTGGAGCATGTAAATCAGCGCCTACCTACAGTCCATATCCCACTTATACAGGCGGTCCTTATCCAACTTATTCTCCTGGTTCGGGTAATGGTTGGATAAATAAGACATGGAAGTTTAAAGACGGTTATACACAATCCTCGTCAATTCTTAATAGAACTGATGGCGAATATACCAGCCATATTAATAGTGTTTATGATAATTGTTTGACTAAATACTTTGCTGGTTGGAAACCGGGTGGTGGTGATCAGAGTAATTGGAGAGAATTTGGTATTCCTGTTTGTTCCGATACCAAATCAACTTTTCCGTCGCCCTACCCAACCTATTCTTCTGGGCCCTACCCAACTTACACCTATTCACCATATCCATCTGCTACTGGTGGTGCTGGCGGGATGTATAGCTGTTTTTATCCGAATGCAACCAAAAATGGAACTTCTCCCGGTTATACAATTTGGTGTGAGAAGGACTACTTTAACTGTCATGAAGGAAGTAAAACTGGACCCTCAATAAGTTTAGATGGATTATCTTTGGGCGCGCCAAGCAGTTGTGAGAGTGGTTGGCCGACGACAACCTACACACCATATCCGACTTATTCGTCGTATCCGACGCCTGGAAGTTGTCCATCCGGTTATCACTATCATGGCGAATCAGGCGGTTTCTGCATGAATGATCAGGAGAACTATGGCGGCACTTGTTATAATTCCGCTGGGACTAGTAAGATTTCTTGTCCTGTTCAGCCGACTTATTCGCCTGGGCCTGGCAGTTCATCTTGTTCTTCGTCATTAGTGAATCTTCTCGGCACAGGTTGCCACTGGATGTATTCTGATTCATCCGGCAGAGGTATTTTCTGTGATGGACCAATGAGCAAATCGGCTAAGGAAGGGGATACTGTAACCACAGCTGGTTGTTCTGGTGGCGGGACTTATTCACCATATCCAACTTATACTTACACTTATACACCATCACCTTCTTGTCCGTCCGGCCAGTGGTGGGATTACTCAACAAGTTCTTGTAAGTCAACCACGGTTAACGATTCACCATATCCAACCTCTACTTACACTTACACACCGTCACCTTCCTGTCCGTCCGGCCAGTGGTGGGATTACTCAACAAGTTCTTGTAAGTCAACCACGGTTAGCGATTCACCATATCCAACCTCTACTTACACTTATACACCACCACCTTCTTGTTCATCTGATCAATATTGGGACGGTAGTGCTTGCGTAACTAATCCTACGCCGTATCCAACATATAGCGAATCACCACCGCCAACATCCATGATGTACAATTCTTATATGTTGGCTCACTGTCAGCAGTTAGGCAGAACATGGAATGGATCTAGGTGTCAGGCTAATGGATTGTTCGCTAGATTCTACGAATATGGCCTTGCTAATATCTTGAGATTTTTCTATGTAATTCCGTAGGATTAGATACTTAGATCAACATTTTGACCTAGGATACCTTTAACTTAAACTCCGCCCATTCTACTTGGTTCGATTACGCTCATCACAAGTTATTCAGGGCGGAGTTTGGTTTAGGGTATAGATTCTAGTTCGTTAATTGTCGATAACTGATTCTATTTCTCTAATCATTTTTTCTAGAGGGAATTTGAATAATACTGTTTGATGAGCTTGTATGCCGATTTCTTGTCTAAGATGATCGTTATTTAGTAATTCTTGTATCTTCCCGGCTATATGTTCCGAGTGGGCAGGTTCCACAAGCATGCCATTTTTGGTGTCTTCTATAATTTCCGGTACTGCTCCGACGCGCGTCGCTATGACGGGTAGTTTGGCTGTCATCGCTTCAATTATAACCCAAGGGAAGCCTTCTTTAATCGAGGGAAGAATGAAAATATCAAATGCTGGTAGAAGTCTAAATGCGTCAGTTAGTTGGCCGAGTAATAAAACCTTTTTTTTAAGACCTTTTTCGATAATAAGTTTTTCAAGATGTGGGCGTTCTGCGCCTTCTCCAACGATCGTAAACACGATGTCATCATTATTTTTAAAGTATTCCGCCGTATCAATAAGATATTCAAGACCCTTGGACGGGTAAAAATTAGCGATAGTGCCAATAATTGTCCCCGCGTTAAATATTTTTCCAAATTGTCTTGCGGTCTTTTCGAACAGTTTAAGACGAGCTTCTTCCCGGTCCATAAAGTTAGTTTTGTATACATCAAGACCATTATAGATTAATTGGACCTTGTTCCTTGGCCTAATCTTAAATCTTTTGGCTTGGTCAAGGTCGTGTTTATTATTTACTATAATTATGTCTTTCCATCTTGCGCTTAGACGTTCCAGGCCTATCCAAAACAATTTTTTCCATTTTGATCCGGGGTCATTAAATGACCAGCCGCCTATGCGATATATGACCTTGGAACATGAATCATGAATCATGAATTTTGAAACAAATGAACCTAGAAATCCTGCCTTAGAACTATTCAAGAATATGATGTCAGGTTGCCACGACTTAATAGTTCGCTTCAGTTCTAATAAGGCCAAAAAATCATGCCATGGATTTACATCACGTATTAGATGTTTTAGTTGAGTAGTTTCAATGCCCTCTTTTTTCAGTAAATCTAAAAGATCATACATGATATT
>JACPLU010000007.1 GCA_016186395.1 Parcubacteria group bacterium | reverse complement strand
TAGTATTGCTTCTGCTTCCGGCACTAACTATTTAACTCTTAGCAGAACAGGTAACTTAACTGTTTCCGGGGTTGGCTCTTCTTCCTTTAGCGGGTCCTTAACAGTTACCAAGGGTTTAACTGCCGGGAATGCATTTTATGGCGCCTCCTTAACTGATTGTGATGCCGGAGCCGGGAACAAAGCCTTGAACTGGTCAAGTGAGACCGGAACCTTTTCTTGTACGGATGATGATGGAGGTTCTACCGCCTCAAACTCATTAGATTTTGATGAGTTTGTCCAAGCCATGACCGTGGATCAGGATACAACTATTACTGCTTCTTCTTCTTTAACCTTTAACTTAACTACGACTGACGACATTGTTTTTTCAGATAATGGTACACCATTTTTTACTTTTCTTAATACTGGTGGTGCTTCTGTTTCAAGGCCTTTCACTTTTGATGTTAATGCGGCAAGAGCATTTGTTGTCGGTGACGGTACGGGTGGATACAGCGATGATATATTTGTAGTTGATACAACTGCTTCGGCCTCAAAAAATCCTGGCATAGACATTACTGCGACTAATCAAACGTTAGCGGGTGCAACGAGCGCACTAACTATTTCTGTTATAGCGTCATCTTCGGTTCAAATTCCCCATGCAGCTTTGTGGGTTACTGATTCACTAAGCAACACTTTAGCTTCAATGAGTAATGCCGGAAGTTTTGCAATCAGAGGGTATCTTACTGCTCGCTCTACTCTAACTGATTGTTCAGCAAGTCCGCATGCCGGTAAATGTGTTGACTTGGCAGAAAGTTATCCAACTAATGATGCTACACTTGAGGCAGGAGATATTGTAACAGCAGACGGATCAAATCCAATACATGTAGTTAAGGCAATTAAAGGAGGGCGTCTTATTGGAATTGTTTCAACGAAGCCGGGTATTCTTTTGGATGGCGATAGGGTTTTAAGCGGAGATTTTGATGTTCAGAAAGATGGTTACGTTCCAATTGCTCTTGCCGGAAGGGTGCCATTGAAGGTTTCAAACGAAAACGGGCCAATAGAGATAGGGGATTTCTTAACGACTTCATCAATTCCGGGGGTGGCTATGAAGGCAATTAAATCCGGATATGTAGTTGGGCAAGCGATGGAATCATACCAACCAAATCAAGGGCCGTCCTCGGGGACAAAAATTGGCTCTGTTGTTACTTTTGTTAACGTCGGATTCTATAATGGCCAAAGTTTAGAAAGTGTAGTAGACGGTTTAGATTCAGTTGTACCAGGAAGCAGGGGTTTTGCTGAAGTTCTTATATCTCAATTTAATCAGCAAGCCGCAACAGGCAGTCTGTCAGAAATCTTAGCTGATCGTGTAGCAGCAGGTATTGAAATCATCTCGCCTAAAATTTATACCAAAGATTTATTTACTGATTCTATAAACTCGTTGTCTAGTGATAGACTATCTGTGAATCTTTCTTCTGACGGCCTATTTACAATTAATAATTCCGAAAACGGTATAGTCGCATCATTTGACAGTGACGGTAACGCACTCTTTACTGGTGAGATTAAGGCGAATAAAATTAATGCCGATACAATCTCTGGCTTAGATTTGATTACCAATAAAATATCTCTTCTTTCTGGTCAAATAGAAAGTCTCTCAACGCCAAAGGATTCAATCAAGCTAGATCAGGCTACTATTTTGGGCACATTAAGATCTATGGGTGGATTGGTGGTTGAAGGAGAGAGCCAGTTTATTGGTCCCGCTTCATTTAATGAATTAAAGGCGTTTAAAATAACTGTCGATAACCTAGAAAGTCCAATTCTAAGTGTTATAAATAGTCAATTACTGGTTTTGTCCAGCGAAAGTGCCGAGTTTAGAAATCAATTATCATTGATTGGCGATCAATTAAATACTTTTGCTAGTACATCCTTTAATCCTGAAGATAATTTGGCTCTTGGGGCCGGCTTGAGTGTTGAAGGGTCAGCGATATTTAATGGTGGACTGACGGTTGATAGTATTGGATCGGAAGGGGGATTGGTGTTGTTCAACAGTGATGTCGAATTCTTCGGCCGACCGTACTTCAATACTGATACTGGTGGGTTTATTGTAGTAACAGAGGGGTCAACTCGTGCCAGTGTATCTTTTGAAAATGAATACCTTAATCAGCCGGTTGTTAATTTAACCTTGTCATTAAATACTGCTTCAGCAAGTGAAGCCGATGAGCAATTACTGTTTGATAGTGATATTCGCTATATTGTTTCAAATAAAAACACAAAAGGATTTACCGTTAAGCTTAACAAGCCAGCACCTTTTGACGTACAATTTAGTTGGATTGCTTTAGCGATTAAAAATGCAAAGACAGTATTCTCGCCGATTGTTTCACCAACACCAACACCAACACCAACACCATTATCCAGTCCAAGTGAATCATTTAGTCCAACTCCGGAACCCAGTCCCACATTAGTTGAAACTCTAACTTCAACCTCTGAATTAACGCCTACGCCATCCAGTCCAAGTGAATCATTTAGTCCAACTCCGGAACCCAGTCCCGCGTTAGTTGAAACTCTAACTTCAACCTCTGAATTAACGCCCACGCCCACGCCCACGCCCACGCCTACGCCAAGCGAAACTTCAGCAACAGAAATTTTCCAAGGGCCGCCCTCGGTAACGTCTTCTGTAAGTTTGACGCCATAATATGTTAGAATTTTCTAAAAAGACCATGCGGAATATTATTAATCCCAAAAATATTATTGCATTTATTTTAGTGGTTACTTTTGTTTTTCCTTTTTCTGGCGGGATTTATGAAATCCCCGAAGCGGAAGCGGCATTTAGAAAGGTCGTCTTTCTTACAACCGCAGACACAACTTGGACCGTTCCCAATGATTGGAACAATCAAGCTAACATGGTTGAGGTGATTGGTGGCGGAGGCGGAGCCGGAGACGGCAGTAACGAAGGAACTGGCGGAGCAGGAGGTGGTGCGTATTCAAGAAGCGTAAATATTCCACTCACTCGTGGCACTGTATTAAACTCCACCGATAATTTCAGCGTTGGAGCTGCTGGCGCAGGTGGAGAAACCAATAACGCTAGTGGGACCAGCGGAGGCAACACTTGGTTTAACGCGGCAAGCTTCGCCCTTTGCACAGATAGCGCGCTCTGTGTTAAAGCCGAGGGTGGAAAGCTAAGCGCTGGCAACGCTATTACTAATGGGGCCGGTGGTTTGGCTTCTAATGGTGTTGGGACAAAAAAAACTAATGGTGGAGATGGTGGAGCTGGAGATGATGGTACTGCTGATGCAGGAGGAGGAGGAGGAGGCGCTGGTGGACCATGGGGAGATGGAGGAGTTGGTGTAGCTGGAACTAGTACTGGCGCCGGCGGTTCAGGAGATGCCGGTTATGGTGGCATCGGTGGCTCCACCGGCACTACTAATGGTGTTAATGGTGGAAATGGAAGTGAGTGGGATAGCACTCACGGTTCTGGTGGTGGTGGAGAAGGCGGCACTAATGGCGTTGCGGGTGGCGCTGGTGGCTCATATGGTGGTGGTGGTGGTGGTGGAGAGGTACAAGCCAGCCCTTTTGCAGACGGTGGCCCAGGCCTTATCGTCATCACCTATATTCCTGCCGGCCATGTAATAAGAGGAAATGTTAAAATTCGCGGGTTGGTCAAGTTCAGATAAATCTCGTCAGGTAAAACAAGATATCCCGATTTATCTTTTGTTGAAATTTGATGAGATTTTTGATATACTTTAGAGTATATGAGAGACAAAATGAGTATAAAAATCGGCCGTTTTAGGGATTCTTTGTTTTGGGATGTAAATTCCGAAAAACTTGACATTGAAAAGAACGCCGAATTTATTATTGGCCGGGTTTTGGATTTCGGTGATTTGGATGAATGGGAAGCGATAAAAAAAATTTACGGATTGGAGAAAATTAGAAAAACGGCCCAAGAACACCCTTTTGAATCTCAGAGAAGTGTAAATTTCTGGGAGCTGATTCTTAAATTACCCCCAAAATCTTTATCATGCACACGGAAGCACTTACCTCAAATACCAAGCGCGTTTTTGAATCGTTAGGAGATGCCATTCTTACCAAAAACGTTTATTTAGCCGGTGGCACCGCTCTGGCGCTTTATTTTGGACATCGTTTTTCCGTTGATCTTGATTGGTTTGGTCAGGAATTTAAATTTACGGAGGAATTTCGTCGTAAGTTAAGTTCGGCAGGGAAGTTGAAGATTATCAGTCAATCCGAAGACACATTCCATGGCCAGTTGGACAACGTTGAGGTAAGCTTTTTCTGTTACCCCTATAAGTTACTTTTTTCTAAAAAAAAGTACAATCAAAATTTATATTTAGCTGACGAAAAAGATATCGCTTGCATGAAATTAGATGCGATCGCCAGCCGCGGGAGTAAAAAGGACTTTGTTGATATGTACTTTCTGTTGCATAATTTTTCTCTGGAAACACTGATAGACCTGATGCCTAAAAAATTTAAGGTTGAGTACAATATAACCCACCTTTTGAAGGCGCTTACTTACTTTGAAGACGCAGAAAGAATGCCGATGCCTGAAATGATTAAACAGGTAAACTGGGAGGAGGTCAAGAAATTTTTAATCTCCATGGCGGAACAATATATGAAGTAGCATTTGGTAGATCCGACAATTTTGAGTATAAATGGGTAAAAATTCAAGAAAAATAGTCGCAGTTATTTTATTTGTGGTAGTTGCCGTGGCAGTGAGCTATTTTGTTTTTGTTAAAAAACAGGTTGAAAACGGTCAACTTTCTGTTTTTATACCCCAGCCCACTAATAATAAGGAAGAGGAAAGTAACGGGCTTAAGACATTTACTTTTGATAATTTCCACGGGAGCGCCGATATCAGCGACAAATTTAAGTTCCAATATCCGGCGGGGTGGTTTAACGAAAGCCAGTATTTTAGCCCTGCCAAAATCCAATTTTATAATCAGTTTACCGTCAAAGCGCCGATTTTTTTTGATTTAGTTTTGGCCGAAATTTTTCATCTGACCGAGCTACAATATCAAATAGACAACAGTAAGAGAAGAAGTCCTGATAGCACCGGTCAGATAGATGGCAGAGAGTTCAAAAGGTATGACCTGATTGATTATGGAAGTTATGGTGGAGATAGTGCCGGCCAGGTAAAAATATTCGTCGGACCCAAGGTAAAAATAGACGGTGCTGATTATGTTCTGATTTTTCACTGGGAAGAGAAACCACTGGCAGAATACGTACCAGGCAATAGTGTAGATGTTTTTGACAACATGCTCCTAACGCTCAAATTCTTTAATTAAAGTTATTCGCAAAAATTGTTGAAAATAAATAAGTAAGTGTTGTATAATATAGTTTTATGGAACCCAATAAAAATATTACAACGGAAAAACTAAAACAATTAGAAGATTTGAAAGAGGCGGCGAATCAGGAGGTAACAGTAGTGGAAAAAATTAAAAAATTATCGCCCCTTATTTTAATTGCAGTGGTTTTTATAGCCGTTGGATTAGCCGGTTATTTTTGGTATCAGGCCGCGGCCTTAAGAAAAAGTTCTCAAATTGTCGTCCAGGAAGAAACACTCAAGTTAATAGCTTCTGTTTCTAAATTAATTATTTTGCCGGAGGGAGAAACGCCGACAGTAGCAACCGTCTCTGATCTAGAGGCCTTGAAATCGCAGCCATTTTTTATCAATGCGCAAATTGGAGATAAGGTATTGATTTATACTAATTTAAGAAAGGCCATTCTTTATAGACCGGCTGAAAATAAAATAGTTGAAGTGGCGCCGATAAACATCGGTACCCAAACCGAAAAGACATCCGAAAGCACAAAGGAATAGCAGAAGTCCACGGATTTACCCGCCAAAATTCTGCGAAACAGAACTTAGGCGGGCTTATCTTGCTTCGCCGAGGCTGTGCAAGGCGAGCGCCTATGGTATTCCTCGGAGTACGGGATTGTTAATACCGTTCCTTGACTTGGTAAACCCAATATGCGAGGATTTTAAATACTATGAAAAAATCAACATCAATTCTGATTACTACCTTAGTTTTAGGCGGTTTTTTATTGGTTCTTTCGGGTGTTTCTCTGGCCCAAAGAGGTAAGCCATTTAGTTCGTCTTCTGCTACGCCAACTAGGTCACCAAAGCCGACACCGATTGATAAACAAGAGAGGCAAGAAGAAAGGGCTGAAATTAAAGAAAGCAAACGAGCAGAGGCTCAAGCTAGGGTTGATACAAAGAGAGCTGAAAGAATTAAAGCTTTTTGGACTAAGATGAAACATCGTTTAGAAATTATGATAAGGCGTTTAGATAAGATGGCTGAAAGAATCCAGTCAAGGATAAATAAATTAAAAGATTTAGGTAAAGACGTAGCTTCTGCCCAATCTAAGCTTGATCAAGCCAAAGTTGCGATTCAAAAAGCAAAGGATATGCTAAAAGAGGGTGACACAAAAGTTGACGATCTGCTTGAGTCAAGTAATCCCAAGAAAAACTTTGAAGAAGTAAGAGGACTGGTTAAGGAAATTGTTAAACAGATTAAGACTGCCCATAGGCTTTTGGTTGATACAATTAAATTATTAAAAGGTGCTTCGGGCATATCGCCATCGCCTACTGCAAGTCCAACTTCTTCAGTAAGCCCTACCCCAACACCTTCTAGTACAGCTACTCCGACTCCAACCCCGAGTGGGTCTGGAACTCCAACTCCGACACCAAGTTCTTCTGAAACGCCAACCCCTACTTCAACGCCAAGTGATACAGCAACTCCGACTCCTACAGCTTCCTAGAATTGAATCAAGAAGGAAAAATTATGAAGTAAAATCAATAATTTCATTTCTTGATTCTGTGTAAAAAGTGAAAGGATCAAAAACAACCTGGGTTGTAATCATATTAGTTATTTTAGTTTTAGGATGGTGGTTCTTCCTAAGATCAAGTAGTCCACTGGGTGAACCAACAGCAACACCTACTCCAAGTTTAGGTCAGCAAGAAATTAATATTTTGGATCAGGGAACTTCTGATTCCGTGGCTGACATAGAAAAAGATTTGAATAGTACAGATTTAAATGATCTTGATAAGGAGTTGGCTGATATAGAAAAAGTTCTTAATGAGCCAGTTCAATAGTTGATACTCAATTTAACAACCCCGCCCTTGAGCTCAAGGGCGGGGTTTTGATTTAAATGGAAATCAGATATACTAGATATCATGTCTAGCGCCACGACTAAAGTTACCAGCGATCATTTTTATAAGTTTTTTTTATGTCCTCATTGGATTTGGTATGACCTTTACGAGGATCAGCAAAAGCACAAACATGTTCCTGCAATAATGAAGCTTTTGTTGGAATCAAGAGTGAGAGATTCGGAAAATCTTTTTGCTCACAAACAGTTTGAAAAGATACCAGAACAGTTGTCGCAAGATTTAGATGAAGCTTTTGCAGTGACACTTGAGTTTATGAAGCAGGGAAAAAATATTTATCGGCCTATTTTAATGCACGAACACTGGGTTGGCACACCAGATTTTTTGGAGGCAAGGCCTGTTAGTGAATTAAAGTCATCTGGTCAAAAAGGAATAAAAAGCACTTTAGGCGATTGGTACTATGTGGCCTATGACATAAGAAATGATCCGGAGATGAAAGATGAGTACAAATTTCCTTTGGTTTTTGCAAGTCTTATTTTAGAAAATATTCAAGGTGTTAGACCAAATGAAGCTTATATTTTAAATGCTGAAGGTGAACCGAGGTCTTTTTTAATTGAGGATTATGTTCAAGATTTCAATTGGACGCTTGAAGGGATTGAAAAAATACTTAATGGTGAAAAACCGGCGCCATTTTTAAAAAGCGGTTGCAAGCGAACTCCTTGGTATTCAATTTGTATTGCCGACACCCAGGGTTGTAATGACGTCTCTCTAATTTATAGACTAAGTCAGTCTGATCAAAAAAGGCTTTATGAATTAGGAATTAAAACTGTAGCCCAATTTGCAGAAACAGATTTTAATCGTTTACAGGAAACACTAAGAGATTGGCCGGTTGATAAATTGTTGCGCTTTCATAATCAAGCTCAATCTTTGAAAGAAAATAAAATGATAGTTTTAAGTAAGACTAGTTTACCTGAAGTGGAAAACGAGGTCTATTTTGACATAGAAAGCGATCCTACTCAAAGTATTGATTATTTAATGGGTCTGTTGATTAAAAACGGTTCTGAAACGCCAAAATATAAATATTTTCTTGCTCACGACAAACTCGAAGAATCCAAGATTTGGGGAGAGTTTTTAAAATTTGTAGAGGATTTAGATGAAAATACGGCAATTTATCATTACGGTTATTATGAAAAGCATGTTTTGAACCGGCTTTTTAGAAAATATGGCGGCCCAAGGGAGTTAATTGAAAAATTCAATGATCACGCTTTTGATCTTCATAGAACAGTAACTGATAGCGTTATTTTGCCGTTGTATTTTTATAGTCTTAAAGATGTGGCTGGCTACATTGGTTTTAAATGGACAAGCGAAGATGCCGGCGGTGCGGAGTCAGTTGTTTGGTATGACGAGTGGCTTAAGACTAAAGATGAGAAACTATTAAAAAAACTCATTCAATATAACGAAGATGATGTTCGGGCCACCTATGCTCTTAAAGAATGGTTAACGACGCTTAAGCCTCACAAAGTCAGAATCAAAGAATCTCTTAATGAACCAGATAAATAATATCCTTAATTAGGGTTTTAAATTATTTACTCTGTCTCGTTTGTGTTCTTACGACATTCAATGTCGTAAAAGAGGAAGGAACTGTGTTAATCGAAACGAATTGAGTGTTTGATTTTTTTCAGGGAAAGACTACCATAATATCTGTATTGCGGAATATGTACTTTTACAAAAAAAAATGAAAAGGGGATAAATCGATGGGTTCAAATGGAAAAATCAAAAAAAGGCTCAATGGCACATTGCATGTTCCTAAAGAATGGCTTGATAAAACAGTTGAGCTTGCAAAAAAAGAGATAAGAAGGAGGTTCTGGAAGCGCTTTTTTGTTTTTGGTTCTGTAATTTTTGTTATTCTCTTTGGATTGTTTCTCGACTATTTTCAATATCCCAGAGATCTGCCTTCACCTGATGAGTTGGCTGAATTTGTTCCGAAACAGACGAGTCTTGTTTACTCGGCTGACCAAAAACCTATTTACGGTTTTTTTGATGGTGAGAATAGGCGTCTAGTTACGTATGATCAGATACCACCTCGGTTACGCGAGGCAATATTAGCGGCCGAAGATAAAAACTTTTTTGGATTTTTTAGTAGAAATATTGGATTTGATCCTTTAGCGATAGTTCGCGCATTTATTACCAATCAAAAAAGTAGTTTAAGCGGTGGTCCTCAAATTAAATCAGGTGGAAGCGGTCTTCAGGCCCAGAATGTGCGTAGAGTGTGGGGTGAAGCAAAAAAAATGTACCGATTTTCCAGGGCTAATGTGTCACTTCAGAGAAAATTTGATGAGATTAGGATGGTCTATCAGCTTAGACACTATCCAAGAGAAGATATGTTTGCTCTTTATGCGAACCTGTCTTACGAGGGAGATGGTCGTTATGGGGTTGAGCGTGCGGCGTGGAAATTTTGTCATCGCCGACTTGATGAGCTTTGGGATTATGATGATCCGGAAGTAATAGCCGCTTGTGCTTTGCTTGCCGGATTAATTAAAAACCCGTCTGATTATTCGCCTATCTATCATCCGAATGCGGCATTAGGAAGACGTCACTACGTATTAACCCAGATGCTTAAAAATGGTTTTATTGATGATGAAATGTTTAAGCGTGCCAGTAACGAGTCATTGCCAAAGCCTAGAAGCAATCAGACTGAATTTTTTTCTTCACTTAAATATCCCATTGAACATACCAAAGCTATTCTCAAAAACGAATTGAATCTGGGTTTCAAAGATGTGTGGCATGGCGGTTTAGATATTCATACAACAGTTGATATGCGGCTTCAAAAGATTGTTGAAATAGCGTTAAAAAAACAAATTGATTTATACAATCGAGAATGGGTAAAACATTCTGGTAAGGATGATGGGGCGTTTTTTCAGGGCGCAGTAGTTATTTTAGAGAATAAAAATCCAATGCATCTTGGTAATAGGCCAGGGGCAATTCGTGCCATGGTCGGTGGCTATGATTTTGCGGATACATTACATAATGGAAATTTTAATCGAACCGTACAAGCTTTTCGTCAGCTGGGGTCTTTGTTTAAGCCGATTGTTTATCTTTCTGCACTTGAAAGAGGCAAAACTCCCTATGACATGGTTTGCGATTGTTCTATAGTTATGCCGGCTAAGAGAGACAAAAAGACTGGACGAGTTATTAAGTGGTGGAGACCCCAAAATTATCCGGTTAAAGGAAGGCCGCCATTTTGGGGAAATATAAGAATGGTTGATGCGTTGGTTAATTCAAGAAATCTTGCCGCTATCAATACGGCGAATGCACTTGGAGAGGAAAAAAGAAAAGGAATTGAAGTTGTTATTCAAATGGCGTATCGTCTTGGGATCAATCTTTATCCAGTTAATTTATATGAGAATAAAATAGTATTAGATCCGTATCTGCCAACTGCTATTGGAGCGGTAAGTGTTCGCCCAATCGATATAGCAACTGTATATTCGGTATTTGCTAATCAAGGTCGGTTATTTCGTCCATATCTTGTCGAATCCGTTTCAGACAAGAAAGGCAGGCATAATTTTAGACAAGATATAAAAGGTTATGAAGTTGTTTCTTCGGAAAAGATTACACCGTTAGTAGCAATGCTTAGAAATGTAACGTTTCGTGGAACGGCCGCGTCTTTAACTCGTTCAAATTCACCAAATTATTTAGTAGTAAAAGCTGGCAATATGATGGTTGATATTCCAGTAGCTGGAAAAACAGGAACGACTAATGATTTTAAAGATGCTTGGTTTGGAGGAATTACAGGATCAAAAGGTAGGGCACCATCTTATACAATCGTAGTTTGGGTTGGTTTCGATCAACCTAATTCTATGAGTGATTGGATTACGCAACCTACTGGTGGGAAGTTAGCGCTTCCAATATTTGCTGAAATTGTTCGAGGTATATATTCTAACGGGATAGTCAATCAGTTCTCTGATGCCGTGGAAACTCTTGCCAAAGATTTGTCAAAATGACAGGATAACGTTGCACACATTAAAAACATATAGGAGAATAATAACATGAAGTATTGGCGAGTCTATTTTGGGGCGATCCTCCTTTTCGGAGGATTTTGTATTAGTTCTTATACAGCTTCAGTAATAGAAATTATTTCACGGTCAGATAGTCAAAAGTCTGAAAGAATACGAACTTGGGAAGATTGGGACGAAATTATCAAAGAGGCCGACATAGGTTTAAGTAAGTTGAACTTGAAGATTGGCAATCAAGAGGTAAAACTTCACGACATTTCTTGGGCTAGAAATAAAACAGTCCCGGCTTTAAATATGCGGGAGATTGGTTTAGCTCTTTTAGCTTATGATCAAACTATTGATCATGGAAGAGGTGGGTTTCTTGGTGAAATTCAATTTGCCAAAATTAACCAGGAAATGGAAGACTTTGTTAATTCAAGGCTAATTGATCCAGTGTCACTTCAAGAGGAGTTGGTTGATATACGCGTCATGCCGCGTTTAAGCGGGTCTCGTTTAAATGGATTTAACAATATTTATAAATCATATAAACCGTCTGGCTATGTTGTGGTTGAGAATCGTTTCCCGACTTATAAAAAAGTGGAACTTATGCAAAGAATCAGGGGTAAGATAAAAAGAGTTGAACAAATAGTCAGAACTCCGGAGAAAGATTTATATTATTCTCCATATAGTCCCGACTTGTATAGAGACTTTTTGGTTCAGTCAGGAAGGTCGTATCAGAAAAACGAGGTGGTTAGCAAAGCTTTAGATGATTTAAGAAACCTAGGAGTTCGGTCACGGGCTTATCCGGGTAAATTAGTGGCAGACACAATCAAACCCGAATTATTAATAGCTATTCCCCATATTGAACAAAGTGACTTCGGTGAAGTATTAGTTGATCCTAAAACTATTTTTGAAAGGGTTGATGTTATTTTGGGCGCTAATAAACAAAAAGCTTATTCATTTACAAAAAGTCCGGCTGAAGCTCAAGGTCTAAATCAATTTACTAGCGGTACATATAAAGGAATTAGGTCAAGTTATCCTACCGCGGACTTAATAAAAGACTTTGTTGCAGGCGCAGCAGATCATGTTAATGTTACCAAGGCTACGGCATTGTTGATTGACTACAATAGAGCCGAGTACATCCCTCCTTTAAAAAAGAAGGCAGAAGAATTGCAAGATAAAATGAATCAATTGGAAGCCAAGTTAAATAATACAAGAAACCAAAAATCTTTGGCTAAACTTAAAAATGATTTAGCCTCGGCTAAAACGAAATTGCAAATACAAAGACAAGTTATTGATCGGATTGAGAATACTTCCTATGGAATGGAACAGGATTTGGCCCGATATAACGGTAAGCCAAAGTGGGCGAATAAAGCTTTATCTGCCCATATCAATATTGGTTTAGTTGGCGATTGGGCCAAGGAACCGCTACGAACAGAAACGCAAGAATTTTTAGTAAAATTTAGAAATTGGCTGGAGCTAAATCAACATTGGCAGGAGATCCATGATATATGATATAGGATAGATTAAATTCTAGACGCTTAAATAAGGCAATGACGAATTGCCTTTTTTTATTTATCCTGATAATATTTTCCCAGTGAAAAGATTCTATTTTGTCTTAACTACAGTTTTGATATCGCTGTTTTTGTTTGCGTTTGTTTATCCCCAGGGGGTTAATAAAAGCCTAGATTGGTTTAATTTCAAAACAAAACTCCACCTACCCTATATGTTTGAAAGTCCTTTTAGATTGGGTCTCGATTTGCTCGGAGGCACGCACCTAGTCTATCAAGCTGACATAGAACAGATTGAAGGACGTGACATTGGTGAAGCAATGCAGGGAGTAAGGGACGTTATTGAAAGAAGAGTTAATCTTTTTGGAGTTGCCGAACCTGTGGTTCAAATCAGTGGTGATGATAGGTTGATAGTTGAACTTGCTGGGATTAAAGATGTGAATCAGGCCATTCAACAAATAGGAGAAACGCCATTTTTGGAATTTAAAGAAGAAAAAATAGATGCTCAAGCAATTGTAGACGCACAACAAAACGGTCAAAGATTAGACGAGGATCCGTTTCAGTCCACAGGTCTTAACGGTAAACATCTTAAAAGAGCCGAAGTGACTTTTGATCAACAAGGACTATCGTCTCAGGTAAGTCTTGAGTTAAACGATGAGGGTGCCAAACTTTTTGCCGACATTACCAAAAGAAATGTTGGCAAAAGAGTAGCAATCTATTTGGACGGAATTCCTATAAGTATTCCTGTAGTGCAAGAAGAAATCCCTAGCGGTAGGGCTGTTATTAATGGAAACTTTACTATTAATGAAACTAAGCTTTTGGTTACAAGACTAAATGCTGGAGCTTTACCGGTGCCAATAAAATTAATTTCACAACAGACAATTGGTGCATCATTGGGTGCAGAATCTTTGGCCAAGAGTCTAAAAGCAGGAGTGTACGGTTTAATTTTTGTCGCTATTTTTATGGTTTTGTTTTATAGATTACCGGGGATTATTGCGGTCATTGCTTTATTGATTTATGTGCTGATCGTTTTGTCGTTTTATAAGTTAATACCCGTAACTCTAACTTTAGCAGGTATCGCTGGGTTTATTTTATCTTTGGGTATGGCGGTCGATGCCAACATTTTGATTTTTGCTCGTATGAAAGAAGAGTTGAAGCTCGGCAAGGGTTTAAATGCGGCTATGCATGAAGGGTTTCGTAGGGCTTGGTTGTCAGTTCGTGACAGTCATGTTACGGCTTTAATCGGAGCCTTCTTTTTGTATAGTTTTACCACTTCGATCGTTAAAGGATTCGCCTTAACTTTAGGAATAGGTGTTTTAACAAGCCTTTTGACGGCAATAGTAATAACAAGGGGGTTTTTGAATTTGTTTACTGGGTCAAAATTTGAAAAAGTAAAGTGGTTGTTTAGATAATAACCGATTCAAATATACGAATTGATACTAATGATACGAATCGCGTCTGACGCGACGAATCTTATGAGTATAATTAGTATGCGTTAGTATATTGGTATCATATTAGTGCATCCAGTCTATAAAATAATGTTTTTTGTTTCTATCGGTCTGACTCTGATAGCTATTGTTTGTGTTTTTATTTTTGGACTAAAATTTGGGGTTGATTTTAAAGGCGGTAGTGTGATTGAGCTGGAATTTAAAGATGGCCGACCCGAGATGGCTCAAATTCAAAAAGTCTTGACTGATCAGTTTCCGATTAAAGATTTAAATCTTAGTTCACTTGGTGATAAAGGATTAATTATTCGATCCGGTGAGTTAAGTGAAGAGAACCACCAATTGATTTTGAGAAGGTTGGAGACAAACTTTGAAAATCAGATTGAAGAGAAAAAATTTGATTCGGTAGGTCCTGTTGTTGGTAACGAGCTTAAGCGTAAAAGTATTACTGCTATCATTTTGGTTTTAATAGGCATTCTTTCTTATATAGCCTTTGTGTTTAGGAAACTTTCAAAAGTTTTATCACCTTGGAGCATGGGTGTGGCCGCTATTGTAGCGCTAGTCCATGATTTATTTATTCCTTTTGGAGTTTTTGCCTTGCTAGGATATTATTACGGGGTTGAGATCGGTGGAGTCTTTGTTGCTGCTGCCTTAACTATTTTAGGTTTTTCTGTTTCAGATACAGTGGTAGTTTTTGACAGGGTAAGAGAAAATGTTTTAAAAGAGGGGTTGAAAGACGGATTTCCGGCAATAGTTCATAAAAGTGTTATGCAAACTTTGGTTCGGTCTTTAAATACCACATTTACGACTTTGCTTTCGTTGGTCGCTATTTACTTTTTTGGAGGGGAAAGTATCCGATATTTTGCTCTGGCTTTAATAATAGGTATATTTTTGGGAGCCTATTCTTCAATTTTTATTGCTTCTCCATTGCTTGTGTGGTGGAGTAAACTTAAAACTTGAAACATGAAACTTAAAATTTGGAATATAAAATTTAAGGGCTCATAGTTCATTGGCAGAACGCGTCGTTGACATCGACGAGGTAGTAGGTTCGATTCCTACTGGGCCCATCAAATAAAAAAAAGCTCTGAATTTAGGGCTTTTTTTTGTTTGGTTATTTTGTTCAGTAAGTCTAAAAAATAGTGTATTGATAGTGTATTGTTTGGTAAATAAGATTGAACCGCAGTCATTTGCAGAAATTAATCCTTATGTATGGTGTGTAGGCTTGCCCCGTAGTGAAAATTCAACATGCGCTAAAGGCGCAAGGGGGTAAAAAGTTGAATTTCTACTACGGGGCTTGACACGGGTTTTGGGGATTGCTATATAGACTCTATTAGCTGGGGTTGACGGCTTGGGGTCAAATCTGGTAAGATTATTCTAACATGTCGGATCTTCAAATAGCCCAAAATTTAAAGGGTCAAGTTACTAATTTTATAGGCGTACTCAATAAACGCAGTCAAGACGTAATTTCTCGTCGTTTTGGCCTGAAAAATGGAAGAAAAGAGACTTTAGAGTCAATCGGTTCGGGATATAAAATAACTCGTGAAAGGGTAAGGCAAATTGAAGAGGTGGCTTTAAGAGATTTGCGTCGTAATTTTGGAAGATTTAATTTTAATCCATATGTCCAATTAACAACAGAATTTTTAAAGGAATACGGAAATGCCTTAAAAGAGGACAAACTGTTTTCACTTTTTTCGGGGAATGAAAAATCATCTGCTGAAAATGCAGCTTTAGTTTTAATGATGGCCGTGAGTAACCAATTTAGTCGTTTTATAGAAGATGATGATTTTAACACTTTCTGGAGTTTTAAGGATCCAGCTTATTCAGAGAAAGTCAGAAATGCTGTTGCCCAATTTGTAACCTTTCTAAAACGAAGCAAAGAAGCTGTGAAAGAAGATAATCTTTTAGAAGTCTCGACTACCAGAGCGATTAGAGATGTGAGTATTAATGACCTTAAGATTTTAATTTCCTATCTTTCTTTGAGTAAACATATCGGGAAAAATATATTTGGTGAATGGGGATTGGTAGCGTGGCCGCATATAGTTCCACGGGGAGTAAAAGATAAGGCATATTTAGTTTTACGAAGGGAAAATAAGCCAAAACATTTTAATGAAATTGCCCAGTTGATAAATACTTCTAGTTTTGATCGTAAGAAAGCAAACGCCCAGACTGTTCATAATGAGTTAATAAAAGACGATCGATTTGTTTTAGTTGGGAGAGGTCTTTATGCTTTAGCCGAATGGGGTTATGAGCCGGGTACAATAAAGGATTTAGTGACCGGCTTTCTTAAAAAGAAAGGTCCGACTCCTAAAGATAAAATTGTTGCTTTTGTTACTTCAGCTAGATTTGTTAAACCAAATACCGTGCTTTTAAGTCTCCAGGATTCTAAGCTTTTTAGAAAAGATGAAAAAGGTAGGGTCTTTCTTAAAGAGATTTAAACTATTGATATCAAGAGCCCCGACCTTCTGGTCGGGGCTCTTTTCTGATATAATTATAAAAAGACGGACCCCCATACCAAACAAGGGTTTTGTGGGGCGGTAATATATTAATTTAATTACGTTTTGTTTAGAATTTATGTCTAGATAATCCCATAATCTCGAGAAACTATAACTTTTTAAAAAGTTATAGTTGATCCTTGTTGTGGTGTGGGGGTGGAATTTTCTATTTTAGATTCTTATCTTATATCATTAAAATTGTTAGCTTCGTTTTGGTGGACTTGGCTGCCGGTAGTTTTAGTTCTAGGAACAAGACTTGCTTACGGTACATATCTTAAGGAAAAATATGAAGCTGCATTAGAATGGGTTACTTTAGAAATTAGAATTCCTCCAGAGATTAGGAAGAGTCCGAAAGCTTCAGAACAAATGTTTTCCGGTTTTCACGGTTTGTGGTTACCAGAAGCATGGAAAGATAAGTGGGTTAGAGGTAAATTTCATCAAGATTACTTAGCCTTGGAAACCGTTGCCAAAGGCGGCGGTATAAATTTTTATATTAGAACGCCATCAAGGTATAGAAATATAGTTGAGTCTCATGTTTATGCTCAATACTCTGATGCCGAGATTTCAGAAGTTACGGATTTTATTAACGACCTCCCGAAAGATTTGCCAAACGAAGAATACGATTTATGGGGAGGGGAATTGGTTTTAACCAAGGAAGATGCTTATCCGATTAGAACCCATCCTGAATTTGAAGAGTCCGGCGGCATTGGAGAAGAAAAGAGAATTGATCCTTTGGCTGCATTGGCAGAAGCATTAGGTTCTTTAAAACCCGGGGAAAATGTTTGGTTGCAGTATCTTATCCGTCCGACAACGGATGATAAATGGATAAAAGAAGGAAAAACAATTGTGGACAAAATTATGGGGAGAACAAAACCTCTGGAGCGTGACGCTTTTGGTAAAACGGTTGATTTTATTGATTCTTTGATACCGGGTAATATGGTTGATGCTCCGAAAGAAAAAGCTGAACTTAAATCAATGCTTCATCTTTCACACGGAGAACAGGAAATTATAAAAGCGATTGATCGTAATACCGCTAAGATTGGTTTTGATTCAGGTATCCGCTTGGTGTATATCGCCAGGCGTGATGTCTTTAATCTCGGTTTTTTGGGAGCTTTAATCGGAGCCTTCAAACAATTTGCCTCCTCCAATTTAAACGGATTCAGGCTTAATCCAAAAGCTTTTACGTCTGATAAAGGATTTTTTGCGAAGGTTCCTTTTACAGGAAAAGGGCTATTCTCTCAAAGTCTTTTTTACAAACGCAAGGTTAATTTATTTAATAAATTTATAAAACGTCAGTGGGTTAAAAAGGCTTTCGTGTTTAATACCGAAGAATTGGCAACCATTTATCATTTGCCAACTATTTCTGTACGAGCGCCGTCGGTACCGCGTATTGAAGCGAAAAAAGGTATGCCGCCAATTACTTTGCCGACAGAGTAACAACATGAAACATAAATCATGTATTATGAAACTCAAGGCATAAAAAATTATGAACGATAGTAGTATAGTATTTTTTGGGGAGACAAATTTCCGTAACAAACGGGTGCGTTTTGGTATTAAGCCGGATGATCGCAGAAGGCATATGTATATAATAGGAAAAACCGGAATGGGCAAAACAGAAATTTTAAAAAATATGGCAATTCAAGATATTCAAATGGGACACGGTTTAGCTTTTGTTGACCCTCATGGAGATACCGCTGATTCGTTGCTTGATTATATACCTGCTGAAAGAGTGAATGATGTTATATATTTTGATCCTTCTGATGTGTCGTATCCGATCGGTTTTAACATAATGGAACAGGTAAATCCGGAGTATAGGCATTTGGTAGCCGCAGGAGTTATGGGTGTGTTTAAAAAAATATGGGTGGATGTTTGGTCAGCCAGAATGGAATATATTTTGAACAATACGATTTTGGCTCTTTTAGAATATCCTGGGTCAACTCTTTTGGGAATTAACAGAATGTTAGCGGACAAAGAATATAGGAAAAAAGTAGTTGAAAAAGTCCAGGACCCGGTAGTTAAAGCTTTTTGGGTTCAGGAGTTTGCAAAATATACAGATAGGTTGGCTTCTGAAGCAACCGCAGCTATTCAGAATAAGGTTGGTCAATTTACTTCCGCAACCTTAATTAGAAATATCGTTGGTCAAGAAAAATCTGCTTTGAACATGCGAGAAATTATGGACTCGGGTAAAATTCTCATACTCAATTTATCCAAAGGCAAAATCGGCGAGGATACCTCAAGATTACTTGGGGCTTTAATGGTTACCCGCCTACAGCTTGCAGCGATGTCCAGGGTTGATATTCTTGAACCGGATCGAAAAGATTTTTATCTTTATGTTGATGAATTCCAGAACTTTGCAACAGAATCGTTTGCTTCGATTCTGTCAGAAGCCAGGAAATATAAACTAAATCTTATATTGGCTCACCAATACATAATGCAGATGGACGAGAAAGTAAGAGATGCTGTATTTGGTAATGTTGGAACTCTTGTTACTTTTAGAGTTGGTGCTGAAGACGCCGAAGCTCTAGAAAAAGAGTTTGCTCCTGAATTTACTATCCAGGATATTGTAAATCTTGGTAAATGGACTATCTATCTTAAATTAATGATTGACGGCATTGCTTCAAAAGCTTTTTCGGCCGCCACCTTACCGCCTATGTCAAGTGAGGTTAATTCTTTTCGTGAGGCAATTGTCAAAGCATCAAGGGAACATTTTGGTGGTTCACGAGAAAAGATAGAAGCCGAAATAAATCTTTGGGCAGAACCGATTGAAGATTCTTCGCCTAGAGGTTATGGAAGGCCGGAATCAAGCCGTTCAAATCGCCAGGATAATTTTTCTCGCGGTCGAGAAGGTTTTTCTAGCGAGCCTAAAAAAAGATTTGATAACGATGTTTATAGAGCACCTAAGACGGTTATGCCACAAAGGAAGTCAGGAATAGGTCTTGAAGCCGCTTTTAAACAGGGAGCTGTGGATTTTAAAGGAAGGCCTGTCCACCGTAGCTTGAGCGAAGGTGGGCAGACAGTAAACCTCGCCCTTGACCCCGCTCTTAAACTTAAGGGCGGGATAAAAAAAGAAAATCAAGACAGGCCAGAAAAAGATTTAAACCAGGCGGCTTTAAAGGAAGAGATGAAAAAACCCGATATTGAAAGTTTGCGTGAGGTTTTAGAAAAGGCGTTATCAAAAAATAAGGATAAACCATCTTAGGCAATTGCACTCATTGAGTTTAGTTGTTAATTGTATATAGATGAAAAATCGATGGATACCTTGGCCAGGAGACGGCCAAATTAATATAAGCAAAATTGAACCGATTTTGCACAATAAATATTTTCGTCGTTTAAGTGAAAAAAAACAACTTGCTTTCGCTTTTTTAGTTTTCCCTGGTGCAACTCATGACCGTAGACAGCATTCAATTGGTGCCTATCAACGAACGCATGAGTTTACGGCCAGAATGGTACATGCTCGTATTTTAACAAATAAAGACGCAATCAATCTTAGTCTATACGCCCTTTTGCATGATATAGGCCATGGCCCGTTTTCTCATGTTATAGAAGCAGTCACCAAATCCAATCATAAAGATAATGGTTTAAAAGTGGTTGATATGATGACTTCAGATATTGTTCGTTGTGGTGGCGATGTTCGGATTATCAAAAAGTATATGCGGCACGAAGATCTAAAGTATTTAATAGTTAGCGATAAAAACTTTGGTATGGAGAAACTCGACTATTTAGTTAGAGATCAAGAGTCTATAGCATTTGGACCAAACATTAGGCGTTGTGTTGAGAGTGTCTTTAATCATCTCATATTTAAAAATAATAAGTTGATGGTTGATTTAAAAGCGTTGGATGCCGCAATAGAGATTCAGCGAGCATATATATATTTTTACCGCAACGTTCATCTTGAAAAAAGCGCGTATATTATTCAACGTTTCATGCAAAAGCTCATTTATCAATTGCTGAATACTTCAAAAGAATCTGGCGGTATAAGTGAAGCAGAACTTTGGGATATGACTGATGGAGACTTATTATCTGCCCTAAGACATTGTGATAATCCTATAATAAAAAGAGGTATGATTATTTTTGAAAACGGTGTCAGAGATTTTCCTAAAACAAGTCTTTCAGTGCGTCCTAAAGGATATGGTTGGCTTGAGAGGAGAGCCGGAAAGCCAATACAAGTTCAAGAGGTAGATAAATTGTTCTTTGATAAGTTTTTTATACGTTCCAGGCCAAAAGACCTTGAACATCTTGAATTTGAGATAGCTAAGATTTTAGGAGTCGATACTTCTATGGTAGCTGTTAGTCATATTGTCGAAAAAAACAGGTTCATACCCCAAAATATTTGGTTTTATGATGGTCCAAAAATTTATTCGTTAAAAAAGCAAGATCCAGAATATTTTAATCTACTATCTAAAGAATTGGATAAATATTTATGTGTTCGCGTATGTGTAACGCGTGAATTTAGAGATAAACTTCGTTCCAAAGAAAAGGAAGTAATGAGTTTAATATCTAATTACATTCATTACAAAAGCTAGATTTTAAAGAGAATTGAAAAATTCTGGCCTTGAACCAGTTTGGATAGAAATTTTTAGAAAATTGCAGATACTTTAACAAATGAACATTTTCTGTTATTATAATGGCTGAATAAGCCTTTTTGTTTTATTAAAATCCGCCCCTAGCTCAATTGGCAGAGCAGCTCCCTTTTAAGGAGAAGGTTCTGAGTTCGATTCTCAGGGGGCGGACCCCATTTGAATTGCCTCCGGAAAAACCATCGATTACCTTGAAAAAAAGTCCCAATTCGGCGGTTCCAACTTTTCCGTTCTCAAATCCAGCCGGCAGGATAAGACGTTTCACTTCAAAGCCCGATCTTCAAGGTCGGGCTTTGAAGTACCATTTTATTTTAATAAACATATTTTGATATTAACTTTTGCTGAACTATAATGAATATAATATGCCGAAAGACACTATCCCTAATTTTTTACTTAAAAAACCTAGTAGGCAAGTTAATCCTTATGCAAACTATAAAATATATAAGGATAAGGAAGTTGTGCTTTTATTAGAAAAAAAAGTTGATTTTTGGGATACGCATCCCGATGGTGTTATTATTGAAAGTGAAGGCTCGGTATTTATTAACGGAAATGACCTTGTATACAAGAGAGAGAGAGAGTACGATGTGTTTCGGCCACCCAAAGGGCTTTGTAATAAGAAGGAATAATAAGTTTTTAATTAATAACCGGGATTTAGTTTATGAAGGAGAGTGGGACGACTGGCGAGGGCATCCCGAAGGTGTCGTAATACAAAAAGACGGCAAGCTTCTTCTTAATGGTAAGAAATTTCTTTATGACGGTGCCTGGCAAGAATGGGATGGGCATAGAGAGGGTGTAATAATTGAACTTGAAAACCGAATACTTTTAAATGGTAAGCTTGTTCTTTATGAGGGTGAATTTGATACGTGGTTTTCTCATCCAAGAGGGGTAGTGGTTCAAAAAGGCAATTTGTTGATTTTGAACAATCAAAAAGTTGTTTATGAGGGCGAAATTGGAGAATGGGCATCGCATCCCAACGGCATTATCATTAGAAAGAATGACCTATGGATGTTTTGTAAGATTCCTGATTAGGGGGATTTTGTAATTGTTGTCATTTTTGTAATTCAGTGATAACTTGGTTCTACTCTCATAAACATAAGGTCAAGCTAATAATTCTTAGTATTTAGTTACCGATTGGGCACGATCAGTACGCTCATTATCAGGTGAGGGTTTTGACCAAAAAAGTTATATTTATCATTATTACAGATACGAAGGAATTCTTTAAAAATTTAAAAGGAGATAGAAATATGGAGTATGGTATTTTATTTTTAACAGTTCGTTCCGATTATACCATTATAATTTTTCTAGGCGGGGTCGTTTTATTACTGGCAGTTCTTACATTCTTTATGTTTTTGCATGAAATTAAGAGAGCAGATAGAGCTAAAGAGTCAGAAAGAGGTTTTAGACAAAATAGAACGTATTTCGGTATGCCGTTTTACACTGAAAGTGATATTCCTATAATTCCTCCAGACGCTAGCTTAAGGAAAGAAAGAGGTGATCCTAATCTGAATTAGTTCTTCGGATTTTAACAAAGACTTAAACCGCTGTTCGCGGTTTTTTTTGTTTACCTATTTTGACGGGATTGACCTTGAGTACAAACAATACTAGGGTTAACTTATATAATGTTCATTTACAGTTTAAGAGGTTAATTATGAAGTCAAAATCGGCATTTATTTTTTTGATATTTTTGTTAGTTGGGATGCATTTTTTTTATCAGACTAAGATAACTGCTGGAAGTTTACAAACTCAAGAGTCAAAAGAGCTTGAACTTTTTCTTCGTTTTCGGGATGAATTTTTTACTACATATCTAAGTTCCTCCGGGGTTGAGATAAATGGTGATTCTCTTGCTTTTTTGGGAACTCTTAATGGAGTTTCTATTATCAAAGCAACCGTACCTAACCAAAATGGAAGTGGTGAAGAGATCGCTTTTCTTACGGGTCCGAATTCACAGTGGCGCGATATGGGAACATATTTCGATCAAAAGTCAGGTCGCACCTATTTATATGTTGTTACCGAAGGAAAGTTTTTCCATTTTCCTAACGGTATGCAAATACTTGATTTATCAATCCTTTATGACAAAGAGGGAAATTTTCTCTCTGATGAAAGAAACTTCACCACTGCCCGGAGTGTCTTTATAGACTCTGATGCAACTCGTATGTATGTATCTGGAGTTGATTCCGCTTCTAGTCTTGGTGGTATGAAAATATTGGATTTGTCGGATCCAGAAAGACCTCAAGAAATTGGTGTTTACGGTGAAGGTGTTTCTTCAAGCTTTGCCAGAGGTGAGATATGTTTTGTATTTTATAAATCAGGCGGGTTCTTTGATATTCTTAATGTTAAAGATCCTCAAAAAATAGAATTTCTAACCAGAGTTTACGTTCCTAAAGCTTTTCTTTTTAGTGGTTGGCTTACGAAAGACAATAGATATTTTTTAGTGGTTGATAGAACAATCGGCGGTTATTTATTAACTTTTGATTTGCTTGATATATATAATCCCAGACTGGTAAAAGAATTTAAAATTTCTACAGTTGATGATAAAGCTGTTCTTAGTAAGGTTCTGATTAGGCGAAATTTGGCCTATTGTGCATGGCATACAGGCGGTTTGCGCGTCATAAATATTGAAAATCCACTTTTTCCATATGAGGTTGCTCATTTTTTTACTAATAGCGGCAATACAAGTAACCCATTTGGTGGGGTTAATGATGTATATGTGGAGGAACAACGCGGATATATTTTTATTTCTGATTCTGACTATGAAAAAGGTGGATTATTCGTGTTAAGAGTTCCAGAATAGTCAAGCCGTTTCCAAAAGAAACGGTTTTTATTATACTTGGTATTATGCGTTTTATTGCTGATTTTCATATTCATTCTCCTTATGCTCGTGCAGTTTCAAAGCAGATGACTTTTGAGAATTTGGATAAGTGGGGACGCATTAAAGGAATTCAGGTTTTGGGAACTGGAGATTTTACCCACCCAAAATGGTTTAAGGAAATTAAGACAAAGTTAATTCCTGCAGAAAACGGGCTTTATAAATTAAATCCAAAGTTTCAAATTCCAGCTATTGTTGAAGGTGTTCCAGAAGTACGTTTTATTTTAAGTGCGGAAGTTTCTAGTATCTACTCTAAAAAAGGTAAAGTACGTCGTATTCACAATTTAATATTTTTTCCATCGGTTGATGATGTAGAAAAATTTAATATTCTTCTTGGTTTAAGAGGCAATCTTGCTTCTGACGGCCGTCCTATTGTAGGGGTTGGTTCTAAAGAACTTTTGAAAATGGCTTTGTCGGTCAATCCTGAAGTTCTTTTTATTCCAGCCCATGCTTGGACTCCTTGGTTTTCAATTTTTGGTTCAAAATCCGGTTTTGATACCATTGAAGAGTGTTTTGACGAGTTAACTCCCTATATTTATTCGATAGAAACCGGAATATCGTCGGATCCAGCTATGAATTGGCGGGTTTCTCAGCTTGATAATATAGCTTTGATTTCTAATTCAGATTCTCATTCTTTAGTTAGGATTGGACGAGAGGCAAATATTTTTGATACCGAGCTTAGTTATAAAGGTATTTTTGATGCGATAAGGTACAAAGACCCTAAAAAGTTTTTGTCTACTATTGAGTATTTTCCTGAAGAAGGAAGATATCATTATGACGGCCACAGAGCCTGCGGAGTGTCGTTTCATCCGGACCAGTCAAAGAAAACTAACTTTTTATGTCCTCATTGCTCAAAACCATTAACAATAGGTGTGATGGCCAGAGTTGAAGAATTGGCTGATAGGCCACAAGGAGAGAAACCCAGTAACGCAATTCCTTTCAAAAATATGGTTCCTCTGGATCAAATTATAGGTGATGCTTTAGACCTGGGCGTAGCCTCAAAAGCGGTGTGGAAAGAATATGATAAGCTTATAAAAAATATAGGTAACGAATTTCAGGTTCTTTTTGAGTCAACAAAAGAAAAGTTGGCGTCAATTACAACAGGTCAAATAACAGAGGCTATCATGCGAGTCAGAGACGGTAAGCTAAACATTGAACCTGGTTATGACGGCGAATACGGGAAAGTTCAGATATTTGTTGGAGATGAAAGAGATGGTTTTGAAAATCAAACAGCGCTTCCAATTTAGTTTAAATTAATTTCTGGAGTCTAACTTGGAGAATATATTACATTTTTTACAGATTAATCTTCCATGGCTTATCTCGTATAAGTATCTTTTTTTGTTTTTAGGTTCTTTTATTGAGGGACTTAATACAATGGTTTTTGGTGGATTCTTGGCTTCTTTGAATGCAGTTAATCTTTGGTTGGTTCTTTTAATAATGTTAGTAGGCCATACTTTGAACGGTTACGTTTGGTATGCAGTTGGTTTTTGGGGTGGGGCAAAGTCCTTGGATAAGTGGGGACATAGGGAAAAGTTAAGCCACGATGTTATAGAAAAAGTCACGGATTATTTTAATCGTTATAGTGGCAGAACAATTATGATTACTAAATTAACCTTTTCTTTGCAGATAGCGGCTTTAATCATGGCCGGGTCTTTAAAATACAATTTAAAACAGTTTACAAAATACAATTTTTACGGATCACTAGGATGGACCCTTCTTACAGTTTTTGTTGGTTATTTCTTTGGTGAAAGTTTTGAAGCTTTAAGGCTTTTCTTAAAAAACTTTACTTACTTTATAATATTTTTGGGAGGGGCTATGGCTTTAGTTATAATCTTTAAAATAGTTATGAAAAGTAAATTTATCAGGCTTATCAAATTGGATGCCAAATTAAGGGAAATTAACGGAATTATTAAGGAAAAATTAGATCAGGTACTTAGCAATAAAGACCAATAATAGTTAACAGGGTGTGGATAGTCAGGATTGACTTTATCGTTTTTAGTTGATAGCTTGAATTATAAATAGGTTAATTTAATTAGATTAAAATAAGTGCTGTAAAAGGCACAGTTTTGGCTCAAAAAATGAAAAAAACTATACTTTTTATACTAATTTTTAGTCTTATTTTTATCTTTTCAACTCAATTTTCAAGGGCGGCTGAAAAGGACGGTGGGCCGCGTTATTTTGTGAAATCAACAAGCGGGTTTTGGAAAAATGCGCTTGGAGCAAGGCATGTCTTTGAAGAGGAAGGAGGCTTCACGGCAGACATAAGTGATTTTCAAGTTGGTCTTGCCCGCATCTTTGGTTTAGAGATTGAACCAGTTGACCTTTTGCATATACTTCCCACGGAAGTAAATAAAAAGCCGGAAGTAGCTGGAAAACCCACAACTCGGCTGACTCCAACCGATCAAACGCCATGGGGTATAGAGGCAGTTTATAATAATTTACTTTTGACCCAAACTTCAGGCGGAGCTGGTATCAATGTGGCAGTTTTAGATACGGGTGTTTTGAGAACTCATCCTGATTTAAAAAGTAGAATTGCTCAATGTAAGGACTTTAGCACTCGGTCTTCTTTTGTAGAAGACAAATGCGATGATAAGAATGGTCACGGCACTCATGTTTCAGGTACTATTTTGGCTGATGGCGGGTCAGATCACTTGGGAGTTTATGGTGTCGCGCCAGAGGCAAAACTTTTTGCCTATAAAGTATGTGGAAATGACGGTTCTTGTTGGGCAGACGACATTCAGGTTGCTTTAAAAACCGCTGCGGATCAAGGAGCTAATGTGGTTAACATGAGTCTTGGAGCAGACGTTGACAGTTCGTTTATTAGAAATGGAATCACGTATGCTGTTGGTAAGGGTGTTTTAGTGGTTGCGGCAGGCGGTAATGACGGGCCATATGCTTCAAGTATTGATTATCCCGGAGCCAATGCATCAGTTGTATCAGTGGGATCCGTTGATAATTTATTGAAAGTTTCTGATTGGAGTTCTCGTGGCATTAACTCCACTACTACAGCCGAAATTATAGAAGAAAAAGATATGGAATTTGCTGCGCCTGGTGTTAATGTGGAATCAACCTGGAAAAACGGAGGTTATATGGTTTTATCCGGCACCTCAATGGCTACGCCTCATATAACTGGTCTTGCTGCTAAGTTGTGGCAAACTCCGTTAGCCGGTTCAACATCAACTGCGGCTACACTTACGCGGGCGTATCTTAAAAGTCTTGTATTTGATGTAATAGAAAAAGTAACGCCTGATGCTGGTGGAATTACTGATGATGTTGGAGTTGGTGAAGATAATGGTAGCGGTTATGGATTCCCGAGGTTACCCTAAACATTCTTTATTTGTATAAGGTTTTGATAATTAATACATCCGGGCAGTTGCCCGGGTGTATTTGTTTTGTTAAACTAAAAACTAATGCGGATTAGTATTAATCTTTCTATAAATAAAATTGTTCGGGTTTTAATTTTGTCCGATTTTATTATTCTTTTTGCGGTTGGTCTTTTTGCACCTATTTTCGCGATATTCATCACAAAACAAATTCAAGGCGGAAATTTAGAAGTTATCGGTCTTGCCGCAACTACTTATTGGATCGTGCGGGCTTTAACCACGGTTCCTTTAAGCCGTTATATGGATAGAACTGACGGTGAAAGAGATGAATTTTACTTCATGTTTATCGGTTCTATTCTTTTATCAATTATTCCTTTGCTTTTTATAGCCTCATCAAAGCCCTGGCATATTTATATTCTTCAGGCAATAAATGGTCTTGTTAATTCTATGGCTGTACCAGGATGGAGGATTCTTTTTACTAATCATATTGATAAGGGAAAAGTTGGTTATGAATGGTCAGTTGAGGATGTTGCTATTGGTACAGGAACTGCATTAAGCGCTTACATTGGTTCAATTATTGCTACGAACTTTGGTTTCAATACATTGTTTATAATCGTAAGTATTATGGGACTTGCGGGCTCTTTTATTCTTTTGCCAATTTATCGAAGTACTCATACCCTTAAAGAGATGCGCAGAATTCACAAAGAAAGATTCCAATCTCTTTCTGAAATAAATGATTTAAAGTAAGATTTTGTCTACAATCCGCCCTAGGGCGGAGAGTAGCCACAAAAACTTACCCCGTCTCTTTTTCCGGGACTCAATGTAATTTAAATTGCTTAAAACGAAGTCGAGCTTAGCTCGACGCAGTGGCCGTAAATACTTTGTATTCTCAAGAAGATATTTTATTGATTAAAGAGGCGGGGTAAAATTATTTTACAGATTCATATGGTGCAATTTAAATAAACATGCTATGGTTTTAGGACATGAGAAATCAGCCTAGAACAAAAGCAAAAATCCCAGAAATAGTGCCTCTTTCAGGTGAGGACAAGCGTTATTATCGCGAGAGTCTTTGCAAAAAAAGTGGCCATTCCGTTGAGTCTGTTATAAAGGGTAAGCTTTCTTTTTGTCGTTGGTGCGGGAAAGTGTTTAAGAATTTTCTTGATAAAACAAGCCATGTTTAGGGGTGAGGTTTTACAAACGTGGATAAAGAAAAATTTTTAACAAATGTTGCGCAAAGTTTTTATGAACGATTTTTAGTTCCGCAATTTTACGAGAAAGGAAATAAGCCATTTGTGGTTGCCTTGATTGGAATTCCTGGATCAGGACGAACAACTATTGCAAAAAGGCTGAAAGTTGTTCAAGGTATGGCATCGGTACTTGTTAGCGCAAATGATGCCCGAAGCATTTTACGTGATAATACACTGGAATGGGGTGAGAACGTACGGATCCTCTTGCGTTTTTCAATGCAGAAACTGTTTGAGCAAGGGTATGGAGTGGTTCTTGACGGAAATGCTTTAGATGAAAAAGATCGTCAAAATATTGAATCAGTCGCCAGCCAGTTTTCGGTACCAGTATTTTATGTTCGAGTTATGACAGACTCGGTAATCGCCGCAGAACGGATGCGAAAAAAGTACGAGGACGAAAATTGGATATCTACGCCTGGAGAGATTCGGGTGAATACCGCAGAAAAGATGGTTCAGAACGTATGGGATCGTGCCGAGTTTGAAAAAACAGTTGATTTTTCGAAGATTCCATTATTTGCCACAATTGATAACAACGGGACGATTGAACAATTGCATTCACGGGTTGATACTATAATCAAAAAAATTTAGCAAGCTCTAGAATAAATTTTTTACTTATTTTTGATGAGCCTTTATTGGCTCTTTTTTAGTTTGGGCATAAATGTTATCTTCTAATTAATGAATGAAAAATTAGCAAAATTATTAAATGAAGTAGCTATTCTTTTGGATATGAAAGAAATTCCTTTTAAGCCTCGAGCTTTTGAAAAAGCAGCGTATGCAATTGAAACTTTAAGTGAAGATGTGGTTGAGATTTATAAAAAATCGGGGATTAAAGGACTTGAGGCAATTCCTGGTGTAGGTAAGGGAATTTCTGAACGAATTGAGGAATATATTAAAACCGGACATGTAGAAGATTTTGATAAACTTAAAAAAGAAGTTCCAGTTGATTTAGAGAATTTAAGTAAAATTGAAGGTTTGGGCCCAAAGAAAATTTTAAAACTTTATAAAAAGTTAGATATCGAAACGGTCGCTCAATTAGAAAAAGCACTTGTCAGTCATAAGCTTCGCGATATTGAGGGTTTTGGTGAAAAAACAGAACAAAAACTATTACAAAGCATTTCTTTTTTAAAACAAAGTCATGGGAGGTTTAATCTTGGCGAAGTACTGCCGATTGCCCGTAGGATTATAGAAAGACTTGAAAAAGTACCTGGAGTTGAAAAAGTCATGCCTGCCGGGTCATTAAGGCGAATGCAGGAAACAATTGGTGACTTGGATATTCTTGTCATTTCAAAAAAACCATCAGAAGTGATGGACTTTTTTGTTTCTATGCCAGAAGTAATGGCGGTATATGGTAAAGGTGAAACAAAATCTACCGTTCGTTTAGATATTGGGATGGATGCGGATTTACGGGTTTTGCCGCCGGAATCATTCGGTGCGGCATTGCAGTATTTTACCGGCGATAAATATCATAATATTAAATTGCGAGAGATAGCTCTTAGTAAGGGATATACATTAAATGAGTATGGGTTATACAAAATTAAAAATTCTCCGCCAAAGATGGATCCGCCTCGGGCGGAAAAAGGCTATAAGCTTAATGAGTACGGTTTATATAAGGACAAAAAATTAGTTGCAGGGAAAACAGAGGAAGAAATTTATGAGGCACTTGGTATGAGTTATCCCCCGCCAGAAATTAGAAAAAATCATGGAGAAATTGAAGCTGGCCAAGAAAGAAAACTGCCAGATCTTATTTCTTATAATTCAATAAAGGGGGATTTACAAACTCAAACAAATTGGACTGACGGAGAAAATTCAATTAAAGAAATGGCCGAGGCTGCAAAGAAAGCCGGTCTTGAATATATTTGTATTACAGATCATACCAAATCTTTAGCCATGACTGGTGGAAGCGACGAAAAGAAGTTGCTTAAACAAATGACTGAAATAGATAAAATCAATAAGGAGTTTCATGTTTCCCCGGCCTCGCCAAGCGAAGCGGGGCGGGTAGGTTCCAAGTTTCACGTTCTCAAAGGCGCGGAAGTAAATATTTTAAAAGATGGTTCATTAGATATCGTAGATGAAGTATTGGCAAAGTTAGATGTTGTTGGTGCATCTGTTCATTCTCATTTTAATCTTTCAGAAAAAGAACAAACCGCTAGAGTAATTCGTGCTATGGAAAACCAAAACGTAGATATCATTTTTCATCCAACTGGACGGATTATCGGTCGCAGAGAAGCAATTAAACTTGATATAGACGAAATATTAAAAGCCGCAAAGCTTACAAAAACTGTTTTGGAAATAAATGCTGGTCCAGATCGGTTAGATTTAAAAGATGAGTATATTCGAAAAGCGGTTGATATGGGTGGAATAAAATTTGCCATAAATTCGGATGCTCATAATATTTCACATTTTGGCTGGTTGGAATATGGTATAGCCCAAGCTCGTCGTGGTTGGGCAACAAAAAACCACGTGATTAATGCGTGGCCGTTAGAGAAGATGTTGAGGATGTTAAAGTAAAAATTTCAACCTTGAGCGCAGCTTGCGGTGAGCTTGCTTGTCCTGAGCCTGTCGAAGTGGTCGAATCGCCGAAGGGCTAGGGTTATTAAAGTAAAGAAGGTATATCTTTTCTTTTTTCAGGTTTAAGTATTTCAAGGATTCTCTTGCGGGTTTCTGAAATTGGGCCTTCAAAATCTGAAGCATTTTGGATTTTAGTCAGATCTCGTATTGAAAGTCCTAACTTTGTACCCGCTTTTTCTATGCTATAAGTATTAAGAGTTTTATTTTTTAGTGACCGGTACATTGCCGTTACTGGACAATAGGTTATTGATTTATTTGTTTTTCTATTTGCTCTGATCAGTTCACCGTGGGTAATATACCAGTTATATTCTCCTTTTATTTTGGCCAAATTTTTAAAGAACTCTTCTAACTTCATTTTCAATCCTCTGTAATTATTCTATTATTGTGATATTAATACTAATATTTAAAAAATGAAAAGTATACCTTTCCAACAAAAAATATACGCAGTTATTGAAAAAACAAAAGTGTCATAGGTCATGAAGAAAAATATGGATGAAAAAGTGTTAGACAAAATGTTAAATATCGCGGAACGGTTTTTTGGAACAGCAGACGATCCTAATCAGATGCCGATGACGAGAGAGTCATTCTATAAACTGCAAGAGTTGCATCCAAAAACTGTCGTTTACAGATTAAAGAATGGAGAACCGATCAGTTGGGTAGTTGTATTACCGACCCAAATAGAGTTAATGGGTAAGTTTTTAAGAGGAGAAATTAACGAATGTGAATTACTCGATCTGACTAAACCGCAAGATAGATACGAAGCATTATATCTTTGTGCCGCGTTTACGGTACCGGAACATAGAAGGAGGGGGTTGGTGATTGAAATGTTTAAAGAAACAGTAGATGCTATCCCACACATTGAAAATGTCAAATTATTTGCATGGTTATTTAGCGACGAAGGTAGAAAGATAGCCGAAAAATTAAACCAAATTTTAGGAGTAAAGATTTTAGTAAAAGATTGATAAAATCGTGTGTGACAGTCAACAAAGTGTAAAGATGTCATGGGAGATATAATATATGATTAAGCAATTATACAAGAAGATAATCAGGAAATTCGATCTTTCCGAGCAACAACTGGGAGAGTTGAAAGGTAGGTTGGTTCCAGAAAATATCTGCAAAGGGCCGTTTGTGCAAGGTGAAAAGAATTGTCCGAATACGACTGCGTTGGCTATTAAAGAAGGGGTAGGGAAATTTACCGTTTCGGGTGGGGTGAAAAAGTTAATGAAGAAATACGGTGTGAAAAGTACTGAATTGTGGCTGTTTTATGCAGTATTTGATATCCCTGCTATATTTTTTGAAAAATACTTTAGAAAGTCACTTACAAAAATGAGAGACGCGCTTGATGGGTTAGTTATAGAAAGACAAAGGAAGGTGTAGTCAGTATGACATTTTATGAAATGGGATAAACAACAAAGGTGTGGGTCATGGGGATGGATTTTGGCAAAGAAAAAAGAGCCCCGCATCGGAGTTTGCTTTCACAAACACGATGCGGGGCACAGGCAGTTTAGTTGGTTAGGCGAACGAGCCAATGGCTCGAAACGCCTCAACCTAGGCAGTATACAACTGTTCGTCGTAGGTGGGCTCTTCGCCCTCGTCCTCGACGATGCCATAGAGTTATAAAATCAGACGGTTCTGCGGGCAGTTGTTGTTTGATTTTTTTATTTCAGTGATGTAAATTTAAGTATATGTTTAAATATATTCAAAATCTTAAAATAGTCGTTTGGAAGGAGGGTAAATACTTTGTTGCTCAATGTTTGAATGTTGATGTTTCAAGCTTTGGTAAAAGCCAAAAAGAGGCCGTAAGTAACGTAAAAGAAGCTCTAGAGTTATATTTTGAGGATACTAAAAAGCCAGTTATTCCAAAAATTGAAAGACCGCAAATACTAAGTTTTAATTCTCGTGTCTAAGCTTCATTCATCCGACTATATTATTAAAGTCCTTAAAAAGAAGGGCTTTGTTTTTACTTCGCAAAAAGGAAGTCACATGAAATTTTATAAATCCGGCAGGATTAAACTAATAGTTATAGTCCCAGCAAATAAAAAAGAGATTCCAGTTGGAACTTTTAAGTCTATTCTTCGCCAATCTAATTTAAATGAAAAAGACTTTAGATAAGTATTTTAGTGTTAGTAAACTTAAACAAAAAAACCATGTCATTAATGCGTGGCCATTTGAGAAGATGTTGAAGATGTTAAAATAGGTTCGGTTTTCAAATACCCAAAGTCTTACCTTAGAATATCAGATCATGTATTTATAATTTGGTTTCAAGTAGGATCTACTTGAGGTTAAAATTATTGATAGACGGGAATAAAATATTAGAAGTATCATGGGTTATGAGAATAAGAAAAAAGCCTGTTTTAGGCTTTTGGAAGATTAGATATGAGTTTTGTCGTATTCCTTTTCTGCCTCTCTATCGCGTTCATGGCACGCGGTGCATACTAAAGTCGGTGCTGTATCAATTGGAGTCATATAGCCGATATAAAGAGGTGCGTTACAACATGTTGATCTCATTCCCTCGAGTATTTCTGGCATATTACCCTCCTACGAAAATAACTAATGTATAGGATACACAGAATACGATTTAAACTCAATCCCCTGCATTATGCATCTTGTGCGACAGTTAGTATAAGAGGTGTCATGGGAGATAGTATCGCTAAAAAGCAAAATCCACCAACAGAGTGGTGGATGAAATGTTGGCAGTTCTCGGGTTAGGACTAAGTTTCACGCCTGGAGTACATCTAGATTCTCCAAACGATCTTCCTAGCTCCTGTTTCCACCCCGAGACTTCTCCCGTGGCACGTGTTGCTTCATCACGCGGCTTATCCGGATCCTATGGGGCACTGCCAACCCCACCGTTTAAAGGTCTAATCTGAAATAAGTATAGCAAACTGACAGAATTTGTCAATAGCTGAAAAAATGGCTTAAAATAAAGAAAATCCCCACCTATGCCGAGGCTTCGGCAGGCCTGCGGTTGGTTACTAAAAAACCAAAAAACCGCATTTCTGCGGCTTTCCAGGAATCCTAACTTAGAAGCGGATTCGGCTTACCATCTGCGTTAAGTATAGCAAAATGTAAAATTCTGTCAATAAGTTATGTGGATATCCTTTGATGCGGTGGAGGTGCGGGGATTTGCACCCCGAGGACTCTGGATGGTAAGCCGAATCCCGCAACTAAGCCACCCCCACCGCAGATTCAGAATATCAAGACAAATAATGATTGTAAATAATTTTATGCGGCATTTCTTTACCGGGAGAAGTGTATTGGGTGTAATGGGGCGTAGGGAAAAGAAAAAGAGCCGCAATGGCGGCTCCGAAGCAATCATTTCCTTGTGACTAACGCATAGCGGGCGTGTCCTTGGCAAAGTCCGGTATCAAAAATAGCTTTTTGAGTATCGTCAGGACGTGATATTTCACAGACCCAGCAATTTTTTTCCGATAAGTCAGGATTGGCAATGAGCTGATGAGCGCGACTCTGTTTTTCTGGAGATAATCCAGTGCCGTATGCGTTTTTTTCAAGGAGCTGTTGGAGTTCTGACTTCTGATTTGCATTCATGATTGTACCTCCTTAATGCTCTGTGGATATACTATAAAATTCGCATAGACTAGTCAATAAGCCACAAAAGTGTCATGGGTCATGAGAAACATGGAATTACAAAAATTATACCAACAAGTAGATAGATGCAAATTTTGTAAAGCGGAAAGGAACAAGTTACAGCATATTCATGGTTATGGTGCGATGAATCCGAAATTGATGTTAATTCTGATAAATCCGACATACAGAAATTTAAGTTCCGATTCAAGGTATCTTGGAGATAGGTTCCCGTTTATAGGTGTAAGACAATTCTGGAAAGTATTGGCGGATGGCGGTGTGATTGATAAAAAAGTTGCTTACGGATTGCCGTTAAGAAAAAATTGGAACGATAACCATACAGAACAGATTAAGCGAGAATTGGTTGGAAATAAATTATTTCTGACGAATATCGTGAAGTGTTGTTATAACCACAGTGCTTATCCTGCCAAGGCGATAATTAAAGAACAGCTGAAATTACTGGCGGAGGAAATTAAAACGGTGAAACCGAAAGCAATCGTAGCATTTGGCGGATTGGTATATAAGACACTGACAGGGAAGAGTATAAGGCTAGCCGATTATCAGAATGGCTCATGGGAGAAAATTGCAGAAGCAGTTTCTGGATTAGGTATCCCGGTAATGCCATGTTATTTTCCGATAGGTAGAGGTAATCCAGGAAAAGCAGCAGAAATTCTAAGACAATCCGCATGACCCGTGGTAAAAATAATTAGAAGTGCCGTGGGCAGAAGGAACCCAAAACATGAATAAACTTAAACAAATCACAGAGTTTCAACAAAAAGTATACGCAGTTGTGGCTAAAATTTCACGCGGTAAAACTATGACTTATAAACAAGTCGCAAAAGCAATTGGGCAACCGCAGGCTTACCGCGCGGTTGGTAATGCTCTTAACAAAAATCCCGCCCTTAGCAAGACAAGGGCAGGGCAAGTCCCTATACCTTGTCACAGAGTTATTCGTTCTGACGGAAAAATTGGCGGCTTTGCCAAAGGCACTAAAAAGAAGTTACAATTATTAAGAGACGAAGGGGCGTTATAAATCTATTGAGTGATATTCGGTTTTGAGACAATAGCAATCTCAATTTGCTTGGTTCCTGAATAGGAAAATTGAGATTGCTCTTAGCGAAACTGCCGCTGGAGCAGTTGAGCGTGTCTTAAAACTTAATATCACGACACCATTTTGCGTATTCTACTTGTCGGTGGCGGGACTGGCGGGCACGTGTATCCGTTAGTAGCTGTTGCCGAAGAATTACAAAGATTATCTGCTCAAAGTGCTTCAGGCATTGAATTTTTAGTTTTAACTGACGATAAAAAATGGGTAGATGAATTCGCAAAAATAAATATTAGAAGTAAAATAATATCTGCCGGTAAATGGCGACGTTATTTCAGTATTTTAAATTTTACCGATACTTTTAAATTTATTCTTGGGGGAATTCAATCATTGTGGCATATTTTAATTTTTATGCCCGACGTTATTTTTACTAAGGGCGGTTATGTTTCCGTTCCGCCTTCGTTAGCTGGTTTTTTTTATCTTATTCCAATTTTTACTCATGAATCAGATTACGATCCCGGCTTAGCTAATAAAGTTATTGCTAAGCTTGCAAAAAATATCTTTGTAGCCTTTGATGGCTTGGACAAGTTTTTTAATTCTAAAAAATTAGTTCTGGTCGGCAATCCTATGAGAAACGAAGTTTTTAAGGGTTTAAAACAAAACGCACTTCGTGCTTTTGGGTTTTCAGAAACCAAAAAGACAATTTTGGTTTTGGGCGGTACTCAAGGAGCTCGCAGAATTAATGAGTTAATTTTAAATTCTTTGGTGGCGCTTACTCAAGATTTTCAAATTATTCATCAAACGGGCGAGTTGGACTTTGGTGATGTACAAAATACAGCTACTCAACTCATCAAAGAGGGGAAAAATTCTTATGGAGTTCAAATAAGTACTAATTATAAATTTGTTCCATTTTTGGAATTACAAAACTTGGCTGATTCTTATGCTTTGGCAGATGTGATAATTACAAGGGCTGGAGCAAACACTCTAGCTGAAGTTGCGGTATTGGGAAAACCAGTTATTGTTATTCCAATTCCGGAAAGTGTTTCTCATGATCAAGTTCAAAATGCAAAGGCAATAGAAAAATTTGGGGCCGTCGTTCTTGAAGAGGAAAATTTGACTCCTCATATTTTTATTAATCAATTGAGTCGTATCATGGAACCGGATTTTGTAAATCAAATAAAACAAAAATTAACTCAGTTTTCAAAACCAGATGCAGCCGTTCAAATTGCTTCAAGTTTGATAAACTTCACCAATCAAAAGTCATGATCCTCGGAAATAAGCACATAAGTCTTTTTTTTGAAAAAGCCATTAAGGCTGACAGTCTTTCTCATGCTTATTTATTTTCTGGTATAAAAGGTGTCGGGAAACATACGTTAGCTCGTGAAATAGCCACAAGAGTATTAAATACAGAAAATATCGAGGCTCATCCGGATGTTTTATTTATTGAGCCTTATAACGAAAACATTGGCATTGATACCATCCGCAGTGTTAAAAGATTTATTTCTTTAACACCAGTGGGAAAATATAAAATAGTTATCGTAAATAACGCGCATCAACTTACCAGAGAAGCGTCTAATGCATTTTTGAAAGTCTTGGAGGAGCCTCAAGGCCGAAGTCTTATAATCTTAATAACGGATTTGCCAGAAATGCTTTTACCAACAATAGTTTCTAGAACTATTAACTTAAGATTTAAACCCATTAAAGCTGATGAGCTAAAGAAATTTATAATTACTAGTAAATTTAAAACGACTAGTATTGAAATAGATGAGATTATAAGATTAGCTAATGGTTCTTTTTCTAGGGCAATAGAATTGATAAATGACCCAAGGCTATTTTTGGAAAATAAAAGGGAACTTCTAAAGCTAATTAAATCTTCATTGTCAGAAAGATTTAATGCTAGCAAGAGTCTTAGCGTGGATAGAAAAATATTAAAAGACAAACTTTATAATTGGCTTTGGATATCAAGAGAATCTATTTTAAGTGAGAATAAAAAAACTTCTTTTGATTCTTTAAGTTCGTTATTGCAGTTACATTTTATCGCGTCAGAGCCTCACTTAAATCCACATTTTGCCCTTGATGCCTGGATGTTAAAGATATAGTATTATCAATTTAGGATCTACGTGCTTGAGTCGTACCAAATTTTAAGGATTCAGGATTTGGTACGGCTCAAGCCACAAGGGTTTGGTCAACTTTTTCGTTAAAATCTCCGTTTGATCCTCACCATAGTTCTACTATGGCTTGGCTCAATACTCGATTTTGCCTTAAACTTGGCCAAACGCGTAAATCCTTTAATTAAGGATGTTTCAAAATATTATTGACTCAAGAAAAGTAGATTTAGAAAAAGTTTTTCAATATTTTAAGGAAGAAGTATCCGGTATTCGTACTGGCCGGGCTTCTTTATCTATGGTAGAAAACTTAAGGGTTGAGGCTTATAATTCGGAGATGTCTTTGAAAGAATTAGCGGCTTTGAGTATCCCTGAACCTAGGACAATTCAAATTCAGCCGTGGGATAAAACCGTTCTTCCAGCGATCGAAAAGGCGATTGAAAACAGCGAACTAGGTTTGAATCCTTCAGTTGATGGAAGTGTGGTAAGACTTGTTATTCCTTCTTTGACAGAGGAAAGACGCAAAGAATTTACAAAACTTTTGCATCAAAAAGTTGAAGAGACTAGGATTAAGGTTAGAAGAATAAGAGACGAAGTTATGCATAAAGTTCAGGAAATGGAAAAAATTGGTGAGATTCGGGAAGATGAAAGGTTCAAAGCTAAAGATAGTTTGCAAAAAATAGTGGATGATTTTAATAAGAGGATTGACGATATTAGAGATGCAAAAGAAAAGGAACTGATGCAGGTTTAGTTAATTATTTCTATTAAGTTGGCAACATCTTTTCAACACGCTCGATTACTCCTGCGGTAATCTCGCTAAGGGTCGGCGAAGACTTTCGCCGTTGGCGAAACCAAGCAGTCTTCGCCTCCCATTGTTGCAAAGATATTGCCAACTTAGTCTGTTCTTAGTGATTTAATGCTTACTGCGATTATTTTTATTATTGTTTTAAGTGTTCTGGTGCTTGTCCATGAGTTCGGGCATTTTTATTTTGCTAAAAGGGCAGGCATGCGGGTTGATGAATTTGGATTTGGTTTTCCTCCTCGACTATTTAGCTGGAAAAATAAAGAAACTACCTATTCGTTAAATTTGATACCTTTCGGAGGATTCGTAAAGGTTCATGGTGAGGATGGCGAAAGTAGAAACGATCCTAAAAGTTTTACATCGAAAACTTTTTCACAAAGAGCAAAAGTTTTGGTTGCCGGGGTTTTAATGAATTTTCTGTTAGCGGTAGTGTTGTTGAGCATTGGGGGATGGCTAGGGTTACGTATTGCTGTCGAAGATGGTGCTATTCCAGTTGACGCTAGTGATCCAAAAATCCAAATTGTTGGGATTGCAGCTAAATCCCCGGCTTTAGAAGCTGATCTTAGAATTCTTGATTCAATTACAAAACTTCAGTTTAGGGAGTCGTCGGTAGTTCCAACCTCGGCAAAAGACATACAGGACTTTATTAATTCCAATCGTGGTCAGGAAATTATTCTTACAATTCAAAGAGGAAAGTCAGAATTTTTAGAAAAGCACATTACTCCTCGTTTGAATCCTCCACCTGGCGAAGGGGCGACGGGAATTTCAATTAAGAAAACTGTTGTTGTTTCCTATCCTTGGTATGAGGCTATTTGGCGGGGGGCTTACGGGGCGGTTATTATGACGGAGAATGTTATTTATGGTTTAGGTTCTTTCTTTGGGAATCTTCTTGTTCATGGAAAGGTTGCGGCTGATGTGTCCGGACCGATTGGCATCGCGACATTTACCGGACAGGCAAGTAGATTAGGTTTTAATTATTTGATTCAGTTTGTTTCAATTCTTTCGATAAACTTGGCAGTTTTAAACATAATTCCTTTTCCGGCTCTTGATGGTGGGAGACTACTTTTCTTGGCCATAGAAAAAATAAGGCGTAAGGCTCTTGATAAGAAAGTAGAAGGGCTTGTGAATGCGGCGGGCTTTATATTTTTGTTAGGATTAATGGTGTTGGTAACTATTAGAGATATAGGTAGATTTTTTTAGACGCGATACTAATATACTAATTTATACTAATGATACGAATTTTATTAGTGTAATTCGTATTCATTCGTATATTTGCATCGGTTGAAACTTTCAAAACTTTTTACAAAAACATTACGAGAACCGCCTAGAGATGAAGTAGCAGTAAATGCAAAACTCCTTGAACAAGGAGGTTTTATATTTAAAAATTCTGCCGGAGTTTACTCATTTTTACCTCTTGGTTGGCGAGTAGCTCAAAATATTATAAACATTGTTAAAAAAGAAATGAACCAAATAGATGGTCAGGAGGTATTTATGCCCGCCTTGATTGAAAAGAAATTTATGGAGGCTTCGGGGCGTTGGGAGGTTGATATAGGATTTAAAGTCGTTTCACAAAATGAGCTAAATTCTAAGGTTCAAGATTCAAGTTTTAAGTTTCAAGATTCTTTTGTATTGGGTTGGACTCATGAAGAAGTTATAACCGCCATTGTTGCAAAATATATCAATTCGTATAGAGATCTGCCGTTTGCCACATATCAGATACAAACCAAATTTAGAAATGAACCTAGAGCGAAGAGTGGGCTTTTAAGAGGAAGAGAATTTATGATGAAAGATCTTTATAGTTTTCATGTATCGGAAGAAGATCTTTTAAATTATTATCAAAAAGTTAAGGATGCCTATTTTAAAATTTTTAATCGATGCGATTTGAAATCTATTTATACTGTAGCCGCTGGCGGGGATTTTACTTTAAGTGACACTCATGAATTTCAAGTTTTGTCAGATGTTGGGGAAGACACTATTGCTATTTGTTTAAAGTGTGAATATGCAGAAAATTCAGAGCTTAATAGGCTTAAGGCAGGAGACGCATGTCCTAAATGTGGTGAGCCAGTTACTTTTAAAAAATCTGTAGAAGTAGGAAATATTTTTCCACTTGGCACTAAGTATGCCGAAGCATTTAACCTTTATTTTACCGATCACGCTGGCAATAAGAAGCCGGTTGTGATGGGTTCTTATGGGATAGGGATTGGAAGATTGATGGCCACAATTGTGGAACTGCATAATGATCAAAAAGGCATAATTTGGCCAGAATCAGTTGCTCCATTTAGGGTTCAGTTAATAGTTTTGGACGATAAGTTTGATGAGGGTAACAAACTTTATACTAATCTTCAAGCATCTGGTATTGAGGTTTTGTATGACGATCGTCATGATAAAACAGCAGGGGAAAGATTTGCTGACGCTGACTTAATTGGTTGTCCCGTGCGGTTAGTTGTCAGTGAAAAAACTCTGAAATACGATTCAGTTGAGATAAAAAAACGACAGGAGAGTAAGAACGAGTTAGTGGGGTTGCAAAATATTATAGGTATGCTATAATTAAATATATGAGTTTTGGATTCTTCATTCGATATGGAGGACCAAAGATTAGAGGGGAGCGGTGCATTTAAAGACACTTAACCCTTCACCATTAAGCCTGTTAAAGGCCTTTTTTGTTGCTTTTTTAATATAGATTGCTAAGATAAGTTCTTGCTCATTTGTATCTATTTAGCTTTGCCGCGTAAGACGTGGCTACGCTTCATAGACAAATTTCGCATGCTTGATAAACTTTTCGGAGCTTTCTCAAAAGATATAGGGATTGATCTTGGAACGGCCAATACTTTGGTTTATGTTCGTGGTAAGGGAATTATTATTCGTGAACCTTCAGTGGTTGCGATAAATAAGAAAACCGGTCAGCTTTTAGCGATAGGAACAGAAGCTCAACGTATGGTGGGAAGAACACCCGGTCATATAATTGCTACAAGGCCTTTAGTGTCAGGTGTGATTTCAGATTTTGAAGTGACCGAACAGATGATAAAGTTTTTTATTGATAAAGTTCACAAAGAATCGTTTACAATTATTCCAAGGCCTCGTGTTGTAGTGGGTATTCCGTCCGGCGTGACTGATGTTGAAAAGAGAGCAGTTGAGGATGCTGTATATAATGCTGGAGCTAGAGAGGTTTATTTAATAGAAGAACCCATGGCGGCATCTATTGGAGCGAGGCTACCCATACATGACGCAGTAGCTAATGTGATTGTTGATATTGGCGGTGGTACAACTGAAGTGGCGGTGATTAGTCTTGGTGGGATTGTTGCTTCACGCAGTATTCGTATTGCTGGAGATAAATTAAATCAAGACATAGTGCAATATGTTAGAGAAGAGTCTAACATGTTGATAGGAGATAGAACAGCGGAAGAAATAAAACTTGCCGTTGGTTCGGCAAGACCAATGGAAGAGGAGTTAGAAATTATCGTTAGGGGTAGAGACATGGTTTCTGGTTTGCCAAAAGAGATTGTTATAACCTCCGATGATATAAGAAAAGCAATAGCGCGTTCTTTGAGGGCGATAGTAAGCGCAGTGAAGAACACGATTGAAGAAACACCGCCAGAGTTAGTTGCTGATCTTATGAATCGAGCTATTTATCTTGCGGGAGGGGGAAGTCTTTTAAGAAATTTAGATGTACTTTTAGGTCAAGAAACAAAATTACCCATAAAGGTTGTAGACGATCCTTTAACTGCTGTGGTTCGCGGTTGCGGTATTGTTTTGGAAGATGTCGATAAGTTAAAAGAGATTTTAGTTTCAGTACAAAAAGAAGGGTTTCTCTAAACTAGCCATTAGTACCTAGTCACTAGTAACTAGCAGTAAAATCACTAGCGGTTAAATACTAAACGTTATTCGTTTGAAGAAATATTCTGTTCCTTCTCGTATAGAAGAAGATTTAGAGCCAGAAGAGGTTCTTTTTTACAATCCAAATTACGAAGCCAAACTTTCTAAGTCTTTAAGTGGCAACTCCTTATTTATAGTTTCCATTATTATTTTAGGCGTTCTCGGACTTTTTGTAGCCAGACTTTTTCAACTCCAAATCATAAAAGGCAATTATTTTAAAGCTCTTGCTCTTGAGAATCAATATCGACAGTATTCTTTAAATGCACCAAGGGGTTTAATTTTTGATACTGCTGGTAAGGTTCTTGCTGGGAATGAGGTGGTATACGATATTATTTTTTTCCCTTCTCAAGTAAACTTTGGGATTAAAGATCGAAAAAGCTATGAAGAGGTTTTTTTAAAAGTTTTGGGACTAACCGATTCTAAAGCTTCTTTGGTTCTTGAGTCAAAATCAGAAAATCCAATTTTATTGTTTGAAACAAATGATCAAAAACTTAAAGAAACTATTATTGGTTTTGATTTACCGGGCTTAATAGCGGTTGAGAACACTAGAAGAAAATATCCCTCTGGACAGGTATCTTCTCACATTTTGGGCTATGTTAATGAGGTTTCTAAAGAAGAGCTACTTAAAGATAGTTTGTATGGTTTTGGAGAGCTTCGTGGCAGAGACGGATTGGAAGAGCATTATGATAAGATTTTGCGCGGTCAATCAGGAGAAGTAAGGTTTAGTCGTGACGATGTTTCAAAAGTGGTTACAAATCCGCCACAAGAGGGTAACTTTTTGGTCACTTCTATAGATTTAGATCTTCAACGAGTTTTGTGGAACGAGTTAAATTCCGCTCTTGCTCAATTGGGTCTTAAAAAAGCTGCAGCAGTAATTCAAGATCCAAGAACCGGTTCTGTGTTGGCTATGGCCAGTTTTCCCAGTTACGATAACAACGATTTTATTGCAGGATCAAATCCAGATTTCTTTAAAGATATTTTTCAGAATAAAGATAGACCTTTGTTTAATCGGGTTATTTCTGGTAGACTTTCTCCTGGTTCTACAATTAAACTCCTGGTTGCTCTGGCTGCTTTAGAAGAAAAAATTATTGATCCTAAAAAGAAAATTCTGGCTAACGGGGGCATTACTGTTAAAAATCAATACGATCCAAGTATTACTTATACCTTCAGGGATTGGAAAGTTCATGGTTTGGTTGATATGATTAAAGCTATTGCAAATTCGGTTGATGTCTACTTTTACACTATTGGGGGCGGTTATTATGACATATCTGGTTTGGGGATTGGAAAAATAGTACAATATCTTAAACTTGCGTTGGCTGATAAAAAGTTAGGTATTGATTTACCCGGTGAGATTGAAAGTTTTATTCCAACACCCGATTGGAAACAGGCTAAAAAAGGCGAGGGCTGGTATACCGGTGATACGTATAATATTTCTATAGGACAGGGTGATTTGTTAGTAACTCCACTGTGGTTGAATAGTATGACTGTTGCAATGGCAAATGGTGGTGATCTTTTTCAGCCTCACATTGTGAAAAAAGTTGTAACATCTGACGGCGAAGTTATAGAAACTAAGGAGCCAAAATTATTGGGGAAATTGGATGTTAACAAAAATAATTTAGATATTATCAAAGAAGGAATGCGTGCCGCAGTAACAGAAGGAACTGTGTGGAGGCTTAAGGATTTTCCAATTCCGATTGCTGGCAAGACTGGTTCAGCCGAGGTGGTTAAGGGTCAGTCAACCAACGCTTGGCTAACCGTATTCGCTCCGTATGAGAATCCGGAAATTGCGGTTACAATACTTATTGAACGTGGTGGTCATGGAGAAAATTTTCCGGCTCAAGTTGTAAAAAAGGTTTTAAATTGGTATTTTTATAAACAATAATGTAATACGAATCAACAAATGGCGTACGAATACAACAAATAATTAGATACACTTACAAATAGTGTATGCGAATAAAATAGATACACTTAACGAATAGTGTATACGAATGGGGAAGTCTTATTCGTATAACCATATTTGTAAAATGGTATCTATACGTAGCATTCGTATGAATTTGTAGATTAGTATTATTATTTTGGTTCAATATTTTACTTCAGAGGGATTAAAAAAAATAAGAGATGAGCTTGAATATAGAAAAACGAATTTACGTGCTGAAATCGCAATAAAAATTCAAGATGCAAAAGAATTGGGAGATATATCCGAAAATGCCGAATACCAAGAAGCAATTATGCTTCAATCTTTTAACGAAGGAAAGATTGAGGAGTTAGAGGAAACATTAAAAAACGCTGTGATTGTTGAAGAAGATTCTAAGAATCATACTCATTTTTTAGTTGAAATACGTTCAACTGTCAAAGTAAGTTCTAAGCATGGCAATCAGCAGTTTACTATCGTTGGTTCGTCAGAGTCAGATCCTTCAAAAGGGTTTGTTTCTAACGAATCTCCTTTAGGCAAAGCGTTTTTGGGGCATGTGAAAGACGAAGAAGTAGAGGTTATGACTCCAAAAGGCAAGATAGTTTATAAGATTTTAGAGATATTATAACTAAGCATTCTGGTTAATTTGACCATAATCTAATTTAGTGAATAATACTTTTTCTCTTTCTTTGCAAACCCCAGCCCTGGCGGGGCCTTTTTACCTTAGACTTTCATTTTTAGAATTGTTATATTGAATGTATGGCTCTAGAAGAAATCCGTAAAGCCCGGTTAGAAAAATTAGAAAAATTGAAAAAGGCTGGAGTTGATCCTTATCCGGCTAAGTCTTGGCGTTCTCACAAGATTGATCAGGTTCTGGATAACTTTGATGATCTAAGCGATTCTAAAAGCCGTATTGTTTTAGTTGGCCGAATTATGGCTAAACGTGAGCACGGTGGGTCTGTATTTTTAGACTTAATAGACGAGAGTGAGAAAGTTCAGGTTTATTTTAAAAAGGATGTTTTAGGAGAAAGGGAATTCGATTTCTTTATGGAAACAGTTGATATTGGGGATTTTTTAGAAGTTTACGGATTTTTATTTAAAACAAAGAAAGAAGAAAAAACTCTAGAAGTTGAAAAATATAGACTTCTTGCTAAAACTATTATGCCTCTGCCCGAAAAATGGCATGGTTTACAAGATGTTGAAGAACGCTATCGCAAAAGATATCTGGATTTAATTTTTAATAGCGAAGTTAAAGACAAATTTAAAACCAGAACAGCGGTTATAAAAGGGTTAAGAAGCTTTTTGGATTCAAACGATTTTATGGAGGTTGAAACACCAATTTTACAGTTAATTCCCGGTGGTGCATTGGCTAAACCGTTTAAAAGTCATATGAATGCGCTAGATTTAGAGGTTTACTTAAGGGTTGCACCGGAGTTGTTCTTAAAAAGATTGTTGGTTGGAGGCTTTGAAAGAGTTTATGAATTTGCCAAAAACTTTCGCAACGAAGGCATGGATCATGATCATAATCCGGAATTCACAATGCTTGAGTTTTACGTTGCTTATAAAGATTATAATTGGGTGATGGAGTTTATCGAACAAATGTTGGAAAATTTGGCGGCGAAGATTTTTGGCAATACAAAAATTTTGCATGAGGGAAGGGAAATAGATTTGCATGGACCGTATAAAAGATTAACATTCAACGAAGTTTTAAAAGAATCTTCAGGACTTGACTATGATGATGTTGATGAAGAAATTCTTTCTAAAAAAGCTAAAGACCTAGGAATAACCATAGATAAAACTATGACCAAGGGAAATATTGCCGATGAAATATATAAAAAACTTGCTCGACCCAACATAATCCAGCCAACTTTTGTTACAAATCACCCGCTAGAAATATCGCCTTTGGCTAAAAAGCTGGAAAATAGTCCAGATTATGTAGCGAGGGTTCAATTAATTGTTGGTGGGCAGGAGCTGACAAATTGTTTTTCAGAATTAAATGATCCCATTGATCAAAAGGAACGCTTTGAAGTCCAACAAAAACTCATTAAGAAAGGCCACCAAGAGGCTCATCCATATGACGAAGAGTTTATTGAAGCGCTTGAATATGGTATGCCGCCAGCAGTTGGTTTTGGAATGGGAATAGATAGATTGACTGTTCTGTTTACAAATTCGCATGCATTAAGAGAAGTGATATTGTTTCCGTTAATGCGACCAAAATAAATTTTCAGAGATGCTTAATTCGATGCCACTATATGAATTTATATTAAGGATACTAATGGATTCAATCGACCTTATATTATTCGTATAATTCGCACGCATTCGTATATTAGTATCGCGGTATGTTAGATATCAAATTTATTCGCGAAAATTCGGAGTTAGTTAAAGAAGCGGCTCGCAAGAAGGGAGTCGATATTAATATTGATCATTTGTTGGAACTGGATAAAAGACGCAGAGAATTGATTAATCAAACTGATAATTTGAGAGCCGAGCAAAATAAGGGTTCAAAAAATGGTCCTAAAACGCCATTAGAATTAGAGCAACTTAAAAACTTAAAGGAAAGAATTAAAGTTTTGGAAGAAGAATTTAATGTTTTGGAAAAAGAATTTAACGAACTGATGCTTTTAGTTCCAAATGTGCCAGATCCAAGTGTACCTGATGGTAAAACAGACATTGATAACAAAGAAATTAAAACATGGGGCAAAATTCCAAAATTCAATTTTCAACCTAAAGATTATATAGCCTTAATGGATGATTTAGACTTGGTTGATTCTGAACGGGGGGCGAAGGTTTCTGGTTTTAGAGGGTATTTTCTAAAAAATGAAGCAGTTCAACTCACTTTTGCATTGTTGCAGTTTACCTTAGACTATTTAACAAAAAAAGGTTTTAAGCCGTTGATAGCTCCCACAATAGCCAAGGGTTTTAATTTTGTTGGCACTGGTTGGTTGCCCCAAGGAAAAGACGAGATTTATACTCTTGGTGATGATCAGTATTTAATTGGCACTTCTGAAGTTTCAGTTATGGGATATCATGCAGATGAAATTTTTAAAGAAACAGATTTGCCACTTAAATATATTGCTTTTTCTCCTTGTTATAGGTCAGAAGCAGGTTCATATGGTAAAGATACAAAAGGTGTTTTAAGAGTTCATGAATTTTATAAGTTGGAACAAGTCATACTATGCAAAAATGATCATGACGAATCGGTTCGTTGGCATGAAGAACTGACTAAAAATTCGGAAGAAATTTTGCAAGCTTTGAAATTGCCATATAGAAAGGTTGTTAATTCTGCCGGTGATTTAGGTCTTGGCCAAGTTAAAAAATATGATCTTGAAACTTGGGTACCGTCTCAAAACAGATTCAGAGAAACTCATTCTTCTTCCTATTTCCATGATTTTCAGACAAGGCGTTTAAATATTAGATACCGCAGTAAAGATGGTAAAACATTGTTCGCCCATTCTTTAAATAACACAGCCATTGCTACCCCAAGAATTTTAATAAACATTTTAGAGAACTATCAAACTAAAAAGGGAACTGTAGTAATACCAAAAATATTACGTAAGTATATGGGAGTAAAAGAAATAAAATCGCGATACTAATATACTAATGCATGCGAATTATACTAATAATATTTGTATCATTAGTATCAATTCGTATATTGGCATCGTATTTTGAAGGTAATCTCTCCTCCTCGTAAAGTTCAGGCAAATATCAACTGGAAGAAAAAGTCTAAAAAGACGGGTAGAATACCATGGTTTTTAATTTTATTTTTAGGTTACTTAACAGCTTTTATATATTGTTTCTTTTTTGCCGGTTTTTTTGAAGTAAAAGGGGTTGAAGTTTCTGTAGGTGATTCGAGTATCGAGCCAATTTTAAAAAAAGAAGCAGAGAATTTTTTAAATACTGAATTTTTACCATTTATTAAAAAAAGGGATAATGTTTTAACTTTGTTAATTAGTGGGTCCTTAACAAGTCTAGAAAACTCCTTAAAAACCGACTCACCTAAATTGGTGGATATCGATGCTCATATTAATTTATTTGGCAATGGGATGCTAAATTTAAGCGGTTCTATAAGAAAACCATTTGGCATATATTGTGATAATACTAATTCTTGTTATTACTTTGATCGCGATAGACTAGCTTTTGAGCCGGCCCCGGAAGTTAAGGGTGCCTTGTGGGAAATAAAAGACGAATTGGGACAAATTAAAATAGGAAAACCAGTTATTGAAGATCCGGATTTGTATACTAAAATTTTGGAGGCGCACGAGTTATTGAAAAATTTTAATAACCTTAAAATAGACTATTTTTTGATTCCTAAGGGTACTGTTGGAGAATTTTGGATTAAAACTGTAGCCGGTTGGTCTATTTTTCTAGATAGGACGGTAGATATTAAAACACAAATTTTAGGCATGAATGCGGTTCTTGGAAAAATTGACCAAAACAAAAAAATAGAGTATTTTGACTTAAGAGTTCAAGACCGAATTTATTATAAGTAGGAGAATTTTTAAATCTAGTCGCTAGTGGCTAGATTCTAGTGGCTTTCTAGAACTTCCAAACAAAAATTGAGTTTCCAATAGTAGTTATGGGTTTATAATTATCAAGCCAAGCATAGCTTGCGGCAATATTTTCTTTACTTCCCATAAAAAAGGTTGCTGACACGGCGAGGTACCCTCCATTTGGGTTTTGGCGCAGAAAATCTTCTGCGCTTTTATATTGCCCGGCATGTAAATAAGTTAATTTACTGCCAAGATAATATGCCGGATCAGACCAGCCAAAATAATCAAGATGTATTGTTTCAATCTTTTTTCTATCTATCCATTTTGATAGGCGTTTTAAATCTTGGCCCCAGTCTAGATTTGAATCAACAACATATCTATACCCACCGGACGGTCCGCCGGCTATTTGGTTAAAATAAGTTAAGTAATACGGCCAGACGCGAAGATTTTCAAATACATATGAAAATATCAAAATAAAAAATAAAAAATTAAAAGTTAAATATTTTAATTTTAGTCCACTATTTTGTATTTTGAGTTTTAAATTTTCATGTAAGTTCGCTATCTGGCCGCTAATAAGAATAATCGTGAAAGAATAAACCGGCAGTAAATGCCTTACTCCAATATTAAGATTGCTTTTGATACTTGTTATCCAATAAATGGCAATCCATAAAAGCATTGCGAAGGCTACAAAATTATTTTTAACCCACTTTTCAGCATCTCTTAAATGAAAGTCGAACTTTTTCAATTTTAGAGTCAAAGACAATAAAACTGTTATAACCAAAATCCACCATGCCAAAGGTTCTTTAAGTGCATATACAATCGGGAAGTATTTTTGCCAGGCGGTTATTGAAACTTCACCAAGAAAGTAGGTGGTATTACCGCCACTGGCGCGTTGTACAACCATTAAAAGTCCTAAGCCATATTGGGCTAGTCCTCGGGTTATTGGATTTCCAGAAAGATAAGTTACCGAATCTGCAAGACTTCGTCGGCCAAACGAAGAAAGTA
>JACPLU010000005.1 GCA_016186395.1 Parcubacteria group bacterium | reverse complement strand
TATTGACTTGAATCTTGAGCACTGACAAATCCAAAATTGACTAATGCCATGAATAACACAACCAAAAAAATCAAACTGATTCCTTTTCTCATATATTTCCTCCTTATTTTATTGGTAAATAACAGTATATGTACCAAATATTAACAAAATCTCCCTGGACTTGTCAAGTCGCTATAAATACTGTCCCACAAAAACCTTAAAAGGTTTTTCAAGGCCCGGCCTTAAGGCCGGGCCTTGAATGAGTATCCTTGAGGTCGAACCTCAAGGATAAACCTCAAGGATAAATTCAAAACTTAAATTATTCGAGCATTACCTCTTTTAAATTATCCAAATCCAAATTATCAAACCAATCACGTATCTCCTTAATATATCCTTGAGAGCTACCGAAAAGAGAAAAAATAAAGTTGGTTTTAACAAAATTTAATGCCCGTCCTCCAATATATTCTTGATAACTACTCCATTTATAGGATTTAAGGAACGAGAGACAACGCTCTACATTTTTTATACGATTTCCTCTCCACTGAGGTTCAAACACATCAAGCGGATTAAAATGAATATAATGAGGCAAATAACGCAAATGTGAATCGTCTTTCACTAAAACTGCTTTAAACTTCCCCTGAAACAGAGGTCCAACACGTTCATATCGTTTATTGAAATACATTGTATAGCCCGTACCCAACTTTTGCATAAATGAAATAATGCCTCGTTCTTGTTTCTCTTGAATTAACAAATGAAAATGGTTGGGCATTAATACGAATGCAAGTATTTCTATCAGCTCTTCTTCAGAAATCCGTTCTTGAGGTTCGACCTCGGACAAATCGGAAATATTAACAGCCTTAGTTGTATTAAATATCTCCAATCCTAAAAGAAAGCGTTCTCGGTCGCGATCGTTAGAAAAAATGCTTCTTTTTTCTACGCCCCGATTATAAATGTGATAGATTTCTCCAGGAATAAAAACTGGCTTTTTCATTGCCAGGTATCTTAGCATATTCCTCTCTTGAGGTCGAACCTCAAGACTCGGTGAGTTTGTAATAACCTACAGTCAAACTCTAGCGAAAGAGATTACCGAGAGATTTTAAGATGTTAGCTAATAACGATTCGTCAACAGAGGCAAAATCGTGTTTCAGAAAATCACTGACTAAAACAGCTGAAGCCGAAGCCCTGACTCTGGCCTTATAGGTTTTATTAAAAAGTAAAATTCCAGCGCCGCTGTAGAAAGTTTTCAAAGAACCATCACATGATCCAGAATATACACAAGAAGAACCTGACCATGCACCGGCACTACATTTACAATCTACGGGCGGGTTTTTAAATGAGCTACCTTCTGCATCAATTTGTACATGAAAAGATGCTTGAGGATGATCATCCGGATCAAAATAGTCCCACTCTACAGTAGCCGCTGGTCCAGAAATACAATAATTGGGTTCAATGATTCTTACATTTGAAACTGTTGGCTGATGAGCTTGAGTATTTAAATCTAATAACCAAAAACTGACAAAAATAAACAACATAATAAAAAGTATACGAAGATACATTGATGATTTATTCATAAAATTCATTTTATATCTTAAATTATATTATACAAAGACTGTAAAAGAAAGATCTCCACAACGGAGATTTAAAGAAAACGGGTGGCGCCGCAATGGTGCCACCCATAAAAAGCTGGATAGCCAATTCAAAAGCAATCTCTAATTCCCGACTTCAAAAAACCTTAGTTGGTTATGGTCTGTAACACCGACCTAGTATTTTCCATAAAAACTAACTTTTTGGTAACCCGACTATATGTATATCATCAAGATACCAACCCTCAAAATCATTTTGGGTTGGGTCGCTTTCAAAATAAAATCTGACTTTTATATTCTTACCAAGAAAATCTGAAAGATCTACATTTTCTCGAACCCACCGACCATTTGTACTATTAGAGTTTAAAACTCTTATCCAGGTTATGCCGTTATCAGCCGAAACTTGAACCATAGCAGTATCACGATGGAGTCCGTCTTCTTTGCTAAGGTAATGCCAAAAAACTAATTCTACCTTTTTAAAACCAGTAAGATTTAACGGTGCAACCGATTCAATACTTCCACTATTTGCATAGGAAGTGTCATAATTCCTGCCGTTTTTATTCGCGTAACGAAAAGATTTACTGGGACTATACGACTTTCTTTCTGTCGTATGCCACAAAGTCCAAGGATTCGGACCAATCATTCCCTTCAATGTCCAATTTTCGATACCATGTTCAGCATCATCAAAAATTAAAGTGTTGAAATTTTCCAATTGCACTACAACTTCATTTGATAACGCTGACGCGTTGCCTACATTGTCAAATATTTTCATTCGAACATAGAATATACCGTTATCTCCTGGAAATGCTATGTCCGTAATTTGAAGTTGACCCGATGCAGTGGGAAATGGCGGCGCAATACGTGAAGTAGCTTTTTCATAGTTACTTTCATCAATCGGGCTTCTTGAATATCGAACATCCAATCGCGTTGCCGTACCACTAATTCCATCATCTCCGGTATTTGTCCACCTTACAGTAGCATAGCCAAATCCGGTGTGAATTACAGTAAAATCCCGTATTGGACTTGGGGGTATTAGATCGTTTTCAAATAGATTAGCGGCATTTAGTCTCCCGCCTGATTTAATTGAAAACCGCAACGACTCTTTCGGATCCGAACATGCAATTAATTTTTGTTTAATAACTTGGGCATCAAATGGCTTCCCTTGTTTTTTAAGATATGCTCCATATAACGCACAAACCGCACTTACCAAGGGTGCAGACGTTGAAGTTCCACTAGCTATCGCGTAGCTACTTGCTCCCTGGCACAAGATACATGATCTTGTAGGAACTGTGGAAAGAATATTTACTCCAGGCGCACTAACCTGTACTAATTTAAGACTACGGTTAGCAAAACTTGCCAGATTATCCTGATAATCCGTTGCTGAAACCGCAATAACATTAGGCAAATTAAAAGATGCTGGATATATAGGACTTGTGCCAATGTCCAGACCGTTACCAAATAAATCTCCGTTGCCAGCAGCGGCAACAAAAAGACATCCGGTTTCATTAGCAACTGACACCGCATCATAGAGAATTTGAGAAAACTCGGAACCACCCCAGCTTGCATTAATAACCTTTGCACCATTTTCAAGTGAAACCATAATAGCGTTGACTACGGTAACGTCGTCGCTATTACCTTTTTCGTCAAAAACTTTGATACTTAATACTTCAGCCAACCAGTTTAGACCAGTTACACCAATTAAGTTATTACCCTCTGCGGCAATTTCACCTATGACAAATGTTCCATGCCCAAAAGTGTCCATTGGGCTAGAGTCATCTTCGCGCACACTCATTGCTTTAACAATATTCTTTTTTAAATCAGGATGAAGATAATCAACTCCCGAATCAATAACACTGATTAACACGCCTTCACTGCTAGTTGATGTCTCCCATGCTTTTGGGGCTTCAATTTTGGAAAAATGCCATTGATTTGGAAAGTAAGTATCATTAGGAGTAACGTCAAATAATTCGTAGTAATTACTTAACTGCACTGCCTCGACCATTGGATTTTTTTTAAGCTCGGCAACGACTTGAGACTCGTCAGCTCCTTCTTTTAGTAAAAGTGTGTGCCAACGGTTAAAACCAACTTTATTAATTGCGTCCTCTAAATTTTTTTGTCTTGGTTTTCTTAATGCTTCTTTTTCAAGCGTTAACTTACTAATAGAAATAGAGTCGCTAAAAGTAGATACGGAAACATCTTTTTTGAGCTTTACCAATAACTGATCTTTCACATGGTTGGAAGATATTGCCGCCCTGGACGAGCTTCGCCTTTGATGAAAGCTTTCTTTTTGAACCCTTATAGAACCGACATTATGACCAAAACCATCTTGAATACCAAAAAAACTCATTAACAATACTGCAATCAAATACTTCGCTATTCTCGACATAATTACTTTCTCCTTCAATAAATTGGTAAGTTTCAATTATAGTCTTGAGAGTATTCTTCAGATAAAAGTGTGTCAACCCCGTACCTTTTCCACGGTTAATCCAGAAGGAATCCTAGAAAAGGTGCGGGGCAAGAGCCAGGCAGTAAATATTCCCCCACAAGTTTAAGTCCCGCTAAAGCGGGACTTATTATCTGGGACCAGAAAAAGCTTGCATAAGATATTTATCAACAAAAGCCTTAGCACCTTTTTCAACACTGCCGTGTTTTTTAACTAACTTATCAAAATCAGTGTCAAGAGCCCCTTCGCTTGCCCTTGATCTGTACTCTTTATAAAACTCTGTGTAAGCACGCGTAAGGGCTTTAAAAAATGCTTCTCTTCTTTTTTGAGGGTTCCCAACAAAATTATAATGCTTAAAACTGAAATCCATTTCCTTAATTACGACCTCTATAAGGTCCTCCGGGAAACTATCATAAATTATTGAATCAATAAAACCTAAAGCCAAACATAATACTATAATTCTGACATTTTTCTCTATTTTCTCCCACTGTCTAAGCTTCTGATTGTATATATCTAAAGCTTCACCGTAGGATAACGTTGGCCGAATAAATGGCACAAATGAAAAAGTAAAAAATCTTTCGCCTGCCTGTAACTCGGCCGACTTTCCAGTCGTTCCACCACTCTCTTTTTGATCTTTAAAAGTAACCTTTATAAAAAAGTCATTATCTTCTTTGTCCGCCAAAGCTATAGAAAATATATCCGGATTATGTGTAATTTTATAACCGATACTATTGACGCCCTTATTCAAGGGGTGATTTTCAATTGTGTCTCTAAATACAAAAAGTCTGAATTCTTCTCTAGTTCTAAGCTCTTCGGCATTGACATTGAGAATCAAAGGATTATACCAAAAAATTCTTTGAGCTTCGTCTCTAATTAATTTCCGAACTTCTTTTTCCTGACCTTGACTTAACTCCTGCTTGGAGTCCTGATTTGTCTGAAAAGCATACGCAGGAAAACTAAAAAGCTGAAATATTAAATACATAAAAATGAGATATTTCTTGACCATTGGCCTGCTCCATTTGTAAATGAACTAATAAATTAATCCTAAAGGAAATGGCTATTTGAGGCAAGAGATTCATTTAAAAAGAGGGTACTTGACCCTCTTTGATTCTAAAACGACCTTTGAATTCTTCTAAGTTCCGTTTGAAGAATATATAAAAATATCATCCACATACCAACCTTCCTGTTTATTGCCATACTGATCAAAGGTATTAAAGAAAAATCTGAATTTAAATTCCTTTGAACCTGCATAAGCCGAGAGATCAATCTTATATTTTTTCCAGTCCGAAGTATCAAAAAAGTATGAATATATCCAATTTTCACCGCCATTTTTAGATACTTGGATCCAAGCAAGGTCAGAATAAAAATTATTTTCTCGCCTTAAGAAAGACTGAAATTCTAAAAACGGATCTTTAGCGCTTTCAAGGCTTATCAAGGGTGATTCCAAAGACCCATAATTCCAATACCCAGTATCATAATTGCCGGAAAACTCCTGGCCATAGTAGTAAGAGAAATCAGGACTAAAACTACGCCTCTTACTTAAATGCCAAAGGGCGCCTTCTGTAGGAGTACTTTTGCCAGCGACAACCCATCCTTTATTTGGACCATCAAAATTGTCTGAAAAAATAAGTTTTAACTTATTAGTTCTAAATGTGACAATATTTGAAACAGAAGATGTATTGCCGACATTATCCAAAGCCCTAACTGCAACAGAGTAATTCGTATCTGGATCAAGATTATTAAATTTGAACTGAATTTTGTTGCCAGAATCTTGTGGTAACGGATTGCCTAAAACTTCAATGGCGTTATCAAAATTGAATTCATCTGTGCTTGTCTTGAAATAACGAATTTGATATCTGGACGCATTTCCGACTAACCCGTCGTCCCCCACCGCAGTCCACTCTAACGAAACTGAATTGTAAAAAGTTTGGACTGCGGTTAAATCGTTTACTGCTGACGGAGGAACTATATCCGGTTCAAAAAGATTATACAAATTTAGTCTTCCACCGCTTCGGACTTTCGTATTGATTGACTCAAGAACATCGCTTCCAAGTAAAATTTTATTTTTTATAAATAAATAATCCACTTCCTTGCCCATACTTTTATAGTACGACCACAAAAGTCTTGCCGCACCAGAAACCATAGGACCCGACAAAGAAGTGCCGCTAAAAGCGGCGTAGCCGTCAAGAGTACACAAGTTGCAATTTCCAATCTTAGTAGTTGAAAGAATATTATCACCCGGAGCAGCAACATGTACTGTCTTTAATCCATAGTTAGTAAAAGAAGCCAATTTGTCATTGTGATCTGTGGCCGCGACCGAAATTATATTCGGTAAATCATAAGAATCCGGATAAGAAGGGGATTTGTCATTATCAGATTTACTGTTTCCTGCGGCGGCAATAAAAAGAAATCCAGCGTCATTAGCAACAGATATTGCATCAAACAAAAGTTGAGAAAAGCCTCCACCGCCCCAACTGTTATTAGTTATTTCCCAACCTCTACTCACCGTATACAAAACCGATTTAGCAGCATCCGAATTAAAACCACTGCCAGTTTCATCCAAAAATTTAGCTATACCGATTTTGGCTTTATGATTAATTCCGGTAATACCTAAACCATTATTCCCTCGTCCGGCAGGGACTCCGATCACAATAGTGCCGTGGCCGTAATCATCCATAACTTTATTGGAATCATTAATAGAATTCCAACCATAGAAATCATCTACATAACCATTTTCATCATCATCTATTCCATTTATAGGATCGTCTACATTAACTAATATATTATCTCTAAGGTCCGGTTGTTCGTAGTCAACTCCGCTATCAATTATGCCAACTACGGCATTTGGATCTCCCTTATAGAATTCCCAGGCTTTTATGGCCTTAATGTCGGCCCCCGGTTTACCTCCGGTTTGACCGGTATTATCTAATGCCCATTGCTTTGGGAAAAGAGGATCATCGGGTTGAAACCGCCTAACAGAGGCCACATAGTCTGGTTCAACTACCTGAACATTTGGATCTGAAGCAAGCTTTAAGAAAATTTTGGTTTCTTCGCTAACATCAAAGCCTGAAACCGCATACCAATGACTCATTTTTGTTTTCTCTATTGATGCCTGAACTTTAGAGTCTTTAAATTTTAATCGTTCCGGTTTAAAAAGCTCTTGAAATAGTAAATTCCTTCCCCAAAAATTTGTAAAAGTATCAAAGTGTTCTAAACTTCTGCCTTTCCAAGTTTTAACTAAAAATATTCCGCTAGCATGTTGTGAATCCAACTTTGAAACCAATCTTTGAGTTTCTTGCGAATCAACTACTTTTGAATAGCTTGAGTAAGCCGATAAATCTAAAAATGCTGATTGAGACAATAAGAAAATACCTACCAAACAAACGCCGAAAGTTTTTAAAGGTTTCATTTTAGAACCCCTTTTGTTTTTAAAGTCCTAACCTTAAACTACCTTAAGCTAATTAAATACCCTCACAAGTTTGATTGTCAACACCGCTCTTGAAAAGGATATGATTTAAATTTGGCTTTGCCGACCTTTTTCAAGGGCGGGGTCAACCCCGTTAGAGATTCGGGATTACAGATTGCTCTGACTCAACGACTTATGATATCTTAAACCTATGAATGGTTTTCAAAATCACACTTTAGAAAACGGCCTAAGATTAATTATGGTGCCGATGACCAACACTAAAACCATAACAGCATTGATATTAGTCGGAACCGGGTCAAAATATGAAACAAAAGAGATAAATGGAATCTCTCATTTTTTAGAACACATGATATTTAAAGGAACCATAAAACGACCCGGTACTATGGATATAGCCCAAGAGCTTGACTCAATCGGAGCGGACTACAACGCTTTTACATCAAAAGAACATACCGGTTACTATATAAAGGCTGGCGCCCAATCAACTGACTTAATTTTAGATGTTATCTCGGATATATTCTTAAATTCTAAATTTGATACGAACGAAATTGAAAAAGAAAAAGGAGTAATTTCCGAAGAAATAAATTTATATCTTGATACGCCGACTCGCTATATTAATGATCTTTTTGAGGAACTTTTATACAAAGACCAGCCGGCTGGCTGGGATACAGCCGGTAAAAAAGAAACAATTTCCAAATTCAATAGAGACGACTTTATAAAATATTTCGGAACCCATTATTGCGCAAACAATACGGTCATAGCCGTAGCGGGAAATATAGAACCGGATTTAATCCATCACAAAATTGAAGAATGTTTTAAAAAAACCAGACAAGCAAATAAAGCAACTAAAGTGGCTGTTATAGAATCGCAAACAGAATCTCAGATTAAATTGCATTATAAAAAGACTGATCAGGTTCACTGCTCTTTAGGCGTAAGAAGTTACAATATGTTTGACCCGAGAAAAGAAGCAATACTTTTATTAGGAATTGTAATGGGGGGAAACATGAGTTCAAGGCTTTTCTCTGAAATTAGAGAAAAACGAGGCCTTGCTTATTATGTTTCAAGCGGCTCTGAAGAATACACGGACAGTGGTTATTTCACAACTACAACCGGGGTTGACATTAAACGCGCAAAAGAAGCGCTAAAAGTAATACTAGAAGAATATAGAAAAATTAGAGATGAAAAAGTTTCCGAACAAGAACTTAAAAAAGCAAAAGAGTTCATTCGAGGTAAAACAGCAATTGGTCTTGAGGGTTCTGATGATTTAGCCTCTTTCTACGCTACTCAATGGCTCCTAAAAAATGAGTTATTGACACCAGAGCAAAAACTTGAGAAAATCATGGCAGTAACGGCTGATCAAATCCAAGAAGTCACTCAAGATATCTTTAAAAACGAGAAATTAAATTTAGCCGTTATTGGACCATTTGAAAAAAAAGACGAGTTTGTTAATATCCTTAAATTATAGAATCTAACCACTAGAATCCAGTTAATTCAATTCTTAACTAAGCTCTAGTCGCTAGTCGCTAGCTTTGACCTCCGACAAACAAACAATAGAAATTTCATCCACCACAATATTTAAATTCTTATTTATTGTGTTATTTTTGGTTTTTCTTTATTTAATAAAAAATGTTCTGGGAATACTACTTTTTGCAATAATCATTGCTTCGGCAGTTGGGCCATTTGCAGACTGGCTTGATAAAAAAGGTTTTCCAAGAATTCTGGGAATACTATTTTTGTATCTTATAATGTTCGGCCTTGTGATATCATTCATAACCCTAACTGCTCCGTTCGTAGCCAAAGAAGTAAGCCAACTTTCTGATACCCTACCGCCTGTTTTAGCAAAAATTTCAGCGTCTTTAGAAAATGTTCAAAAGTCGGCTGAGAAATATTTTGATGTTGTCGGTGAAGCTCAGGCTCTACTGGATAATTTAAACCAATTTTTTCAAGAATCATCCCAATCAGCAATATCATTTGTGGTAAACATTTTTGGAGGAGTTGTTTCTTTCTTTGCTATTATAATCCTTTCCTTCTATTTATCGGTTATGAAAAACGGAATAGAATCTTTTTTACGATCAGCAATACCGCAAGAATACGAAGATTACGTTATAGATCTATGGAAAAGATCGGAGCTTAAGCTTGGCCGCTGGTTGCAGGGACAAATATTATTAGCCCTAATTGTGGGTATAGCAGTGTATATTGGACTCTCGCTACTTGGCATCCACTTTGCCTTAATCATTGCTGTTATGGCCATGTTTCTTGAATTGATTCCGACTGTGGGACCAGTAATTGCGGCAGTGCCAGCCGTATTCTTGGGGTTTGTTCAATCTCCAGATACATTTCTAGGACTTTGGGTAATCCTACTTTTTATAGTGGTTCAACAATTAGAAAATCACGTATTGGTCCCGATTGTTATGGGAAAAGCTGTCGGACTAAACCCGGTCATAGTAATATTAGCACTTTTAATAGGAGCACAGCTTGGAGGAATTCCCGGACTCTTAATTTCTGTTCCTCTTGCTACGATAATCGTAGAATTCTTTAATGACGTAGTCGAAAAACGAGGGAAGAAGACAGTTACCACTTCTGCCGTAGTCCAAAATATTACCTAGACTTTTAATACATAGTCCAAGAAAAATCTGAATCTTACAGGAGAACCCAGCGAATAATACTCTTTCTCTTTCTTCGCAAACCCCAGCGTGGTTTGCTCAGGGGTTGAGCCCTTCGCTCTTACCCCCACCTGATTTAATATCAGATGGGGGTAAACCATGCCCGCTACGGGCTCAAAACCCGTTCAAAAGTATTATTCACTGGGCTCATAGTATAGAAAGGGTTCTATATTTATTCCCATGTCTACTCTTTATATAGTCGCCACTCCTATTGGAAACCTAGAAGATATTACATTACGCGCCCTCCGTATTTTGCGAGAGGTCGATTTTATATTAGCGGAAGACACAAGAGTAACCAAAAAGTTATTAGAACACTATAAAATAGAAAAACCACTAATTTCTTACCACCAACATAGTAGCCAGAATAAGGTTGAACAAATAATAAATTTATTGAAACAGGGAAAAAATTTGGCCTTAGTTTCTGATGCCGGAACCCCGGGAATAAATGATCCGGGTGGAAAATTGATTGAAGTAATTGTTCGAGGTGTTGGAGATGTTGAAAATGTAAAAATTGTACCTATCCCCGGCCCCAATGCCGCCATTTCTGCATTGAGTATTTCAGGCTTAAGGACTGATAAATTTGTATATCTTGGTTTCCCTCCGGCAAAAAACAAACGCAAAAAATATTTTCAAAATTTGACCACGTGGGTTACAAAAGAAAAAATGACGGTTGTTTTTTATGAATCCCCCCATAGAATTCTAAAAACGTTGCATGAGTTAGCTGAAGTTGAAATACTTAAAAACCGACCAATAGTGGTCGGCAGAGAACTAACAAAAATGTACGAAACTGTTTACCGGGGAACAATCGAAAATATCATAATCCCCGACCAAGAACTCAAAGGAGAATTTGTGGTTATTGTAAATCCATTTTTATAATTAATAACCCCCTCTAATACGCTTGTCCTCTTGCAATTCCTTCCAAAGCTTTACTTCTAAGGTTGTCCAGAGTTCCCTATCTGCTGGACCCAAGGGGTTGGTGTGATTATGAACAAATCTACCAACTGCCCAATTTTCAGAACCTCCGTTATGCTTAAGGACAACGAGAAACCATTTATCCAAAACTGGAATCAATCTTTCAAGCTTTGTTCTACTCTGTTCCAAACTACTAGAAGCCTTGTCTTTTGCAACTTGCCAACGACGGAACTGATCCAATTCCTCTTCTGACTTAAAAGCTGGTGGGTTAGCAGATGTATGTTTTTCCATAATATCAAACCTCTCAAGCTCTTTCTCAGTAGCAAGAAACTCCTTAGTCGCCTTTTCAAGAAAAGAAAATCCAATTTCATCACCCGTAAGTAAAAAAGGCGATACAGATGACGACAAAACCGTATCCGATTCAAAAAGTTTATATAAATTCAGTTTCCCGCCACTTCTGATTTTCGTATTGGGTGACCCAAAAACGTCGCCTCCAGATAATACCTTCTTTTTTGACAAACAATTTTCTATAGACAAACAATCTACTTTCTTAGAGTCTGCTACTACTGCCCCTACTGGCTTGGGATAATTCAGAAAACAAAGCCCAATCACAACTGATAATAAGATACCTATACTTAAAATTTTATTACGTCGTGAAAATTTTCTCACCTCTTTTCCTCCTTTACTGTTGGTTGTTCGATTCGAAGTATGGTAAACGGCTCATGGCGCCGTTTCAACCGACCAATAATCCAAGAAAGAAAAAGGCTTCCTGCCACAAAATACCAAAACTCAATCTTCCACAAGTTGAAGTTCCAATTAACCCACGTATTTGGAGGCACAACTCCAAGCATCCACATAAAAAATGGCCCACCAAATCCAACTGCCAGTAACAATCCAAAAAAACAAAGTATAAACCTCAACCAAGAAAAGTCCCTCATAAAATCCTCCTTTACTGTTTGAGCTTATCTGGAAGTGGAACTACAAAATTGTCAAATTCATTCGGTCGACCGACTAAAGATCGAATTCCAAAATCGTGCACATAAAGCATGAAAGGTTCTTCTACGGAATACGGGACATTCAACGACTCTAAAATAAAGTATTTGGTTTCTTTTGGTTGCAAGCGAAGTTCGTCTTGATTCATTAAATAATTAAAGGCTTTTGACTTAATTGTTATTGCCCTAATCCCATGATTGGAAAAACTGTAATAATACTTATGCTGACTGTCGTCGTATCCACTGACTGTGTAGAAATCAACTCCATCCCTATACATTGGCCCGGAACCACTGCCGGAAGAACCGTGACAACCTTCAAAATCCTTACGACCAACCTCACTCATCCTAAACCGGGTCTGACCCAAATTTGGCAGATTAGATGCGGCCCACAAAAGACTACCATTATTGTATAGACCAGCATACATAAAGAGTGACACCATAAATAACACAAATCCACGCAGAAAACCTTTTACTAGTCTGTCCATATCAAATCCTCCTTTTTAAATTATTAAGCTACACAGTGTTGCTGGACATCCCAGCTTACGACATGCTTAACAAGTATTACCTAAAATGTCAACCCCGCCCTTGG
>JACPLU010000006.1 GCA_016186395.1 Parcubacteria group bacterium | reverse complement strand
ATATTTGGTACATATACTGTTATTTACCAATAAAATAAGGAGGAAATATATGAGAAAAGGAATCAGTTTGATTTTTTTGGTTGTGTTATTCATGGCATTAGTCAATTTTGGATTTGTCAGTGCTCAAGATTCAAGTCAATATCAATATGTCGAGCCTTTGTCGGCAGTTAAACTTGAGTGTAGTTTGGAAGATAAGGCGCAACAGATTACATTTTCCGGTCCGAGTCTATGTGCTAATTTTCTTAACCCGTCACCAGCCGTTTCCAGCAATGGTCGTTTAGTTGTGGCTAGCGTATATGGAGAAGGTAGCCAGCTCGGAAAGGCTGTTGCTATAAATTTTAGTGACGGGAATCTATCGGTGTGGAACCAATATCTGATAGATTCTTCAAGCATCTTTCCTGGGTTGGTTGTTACCGAGGTAACCTTGAAGGAAAAGAATGGCAATCTTTTTCTCCTGGTTATTGGTACAGACACTTTTGGTTCTAGTGGTAAAGCTTATCTCTTAAAATCCACGGATAATGGTGATTCGTTCAGTGTTTTACAAACACTAATGACCAAGAATATGCCATTTAGTTTTAGCGATATGGTGGTACAGGGTCAGTACTTGGTTATAACTTTTCGTTCTCCTGGATTTTTTGGAGACACCACAATTGATGCTATTGATTTGTTTTTTAGTTCCGATGGGGGGGGTTCATTTGATCAGCGAACCCTGGGAGGACCAAAAGGTGGATATTTCACTACTCCAAAATTGCAATCCGCGGGATCAAAACTTTATTTGTTTTCTCCATACGTTAACAAAGTTAGTTATGAGGCGCTTTTGGTCTCAAGGTATTCGGAAAACGGAGGAAAGGACTTAATTGGGGCAGGTTGGCCAAATATTCGTTATGCGGGTTTGTTTGGTCAAGTGGGTAGTAAAGATGTAAGAGGCTGGATTACCACAGCATATAGTGATCACATTCTTTATGCTGCTTATCCAGTGCGGACTGAAAGTGGTGGATTTCAAACATATTTTGTTTCTAAAAAAGACGGGCAAAATGGAACTCTGCCGCAGCGTTTAAGCGACAGTCAGGATTCCAGTCTGTTGCCAGCTATTTCAGCCTCTAATGGTAAAGTTCTAGCTATATTCTATCGCCAACAAGAGGATACCCTTAATTGGAGAGTTTTTGGGACATTTATTAATCAACAAGGGAAAATGACCCAAGATTTTCCAGTGGGTGATTTATGGCAGCTGGATACGGCTTGTGGCAGTGGCATCGGTTTGAAAGCGGCTTTAGAGTCTTATAAGAATGAATTTGTTGCGATCTGGCCTCAAGAACATGGTTTGTTTGCGCGTATTAAAAAGTAAGTTTTCTTATTGTGGCCTCCTTCGGGGGGCCATTTTGTTATCCACAAAGAGATTTAAATTTTTACGTTTAATGTTATAATTTATTTGTGCTTAAATGTCTTTATATTTTTTCAATTATCTTCATTGTTTTTTTAGTGTTGCCTTTTCAGGCTGAAGCAACGTATTGTACTTCTAACGATGACTGTAATGACAACAATGGCTGTACGCTTGATACTTGTGAGGGGCAGACTGCTTGTGACTCAGATGCTGATTGTGACGGTAGAGCATGTAGCGACCCTTCTCCCAATGACGGATTCCCCGAAGGATTCTGCACTGGTTTTTGTGAAAATAATGCTGGACCGATGGATGGAAAGCAAGATAGTTGTTCTGATGGAAATGTGTGTTCTGGGGGTCAGTGTATAGTAAATGACTGCAGTAACACCCCGGCTAATGACGGCCAGCCCTGTCAGGATGCTAATGTCAATCCACAATCTGGGGTTTGTCAGGCTGGAGAGTGTTTTGTCGATGAGCTTATTTGTCCTTCAGACCAAACCTATTGTGCTGACATTGACCAATGTATAACCCCTGTTTGTAATTCAGATGTAGACTGTGGAACAGATGGTGTTTGCCAAAATGCTGGGCAGTGTGATGCTACTTGTGTTTGCGGTATTGAAGGTCAAGAATGCGATGACGGTGACCCAAATACTACGGATGATGTTTGGTCAAGCACTGGCGGGTCACCGGCTTGTTCTTGTTCAGGTACGCCGCCGGGGGAACAAGAACTGACCTGTACAATTTCCGCTTCTCCTAATCCAGTTACTGCTAACACCAATACTTTAATTACTTTAACCGAGTCAGCGCTCACCGGGCATAATAAACATAAAATTTTATACGGTGACGGAGCAGACTCAGGACTTTATGATGCTCATAACTCAAGTCAAACCCATGCCTATGCTTCAAATGGGAACTACACAACTACCGGGCAGTTGGTAAATTATACTTGCGGTTTCTATTTTTTCGGTTGCTTGTGGTATAATGAAACAGTAGAAGCCACTTGCACAAATAGTGTTACTGTAGCTCCAAGTTTGTTTGTTTCTTTATCAGCCAATCCTTCAGGGGGGGATGCGCCGTTAAGTACAATATTAAGCGCAGATGTTTCCGGTAGCGCCACTGGAACAATAAATTATACTTTTTGGTGGAATTGTAGTTCAGATACGACTTCCGTTGCGACAGCCATTTCCTCGTGCGGAGATCCAGATGGAACATCTGGTAATTCAAATGGAATTAAATTTGATGGTGTAAATGACGACCCCAAAACCGTTTCTCACACATATGCAGCCGTCGGAACTTATACAGCCAAGGTTATTGCAGAAAGAGATGTTGCTGCTCCAGCTGAAGAAAGAGTTTCAATTCCAGTTACCGAAGCTAGCGAGGGTTCAGACTGGGTAAATTCTCCTTCTTGGAAAACACCAATACATCCTTACCCCCAAGTAGATTTTAACTGCAGTCAGGATTTTAACACTTGTAACCCGCCGTCAATCTTTAAGACTAATAAACAAATAAACTTTGCTGATTTGACCATTTTCTACGATGATAAGGGAAAAGGACAGCGGGATTGGTTGTGGAACTTTGGGGACGGTACCAGTTCAATTATTCAAAATCCAACTAAAACTTATACAGCAGAAAATATTTATAATGTTACTGAAACCGTAACTGATAAAGACGGTTATACCTGTTCTCTTACCAGGCCATTAAATGTCCAAAGGCCAATACCTATTTGGAAAGAAGTTATACCCCTTTTTAGTCCATAAATTAAACTTAGTAGTATATTTTTCGACTTGTGAGGTCGAAAATATATATGTAAGTGTCTATAAAATACAAAAACCTGATTAAAATCAGGTTTTTGTAAAAAGTTACTCTGAGCTCGGAGAATAATACTCTTGAACGGGTTTTGAGCCCGTAGCGAGCATGGTTTACCCCCACCTGATTTAAACAATCAGATGGGGGTAAGAGCGAAGGGCTCAACCCCTGAGCAAACCACGCTGGGGTTTGCGAAGAAAGAGAAAGAGTATTGTTCTCCAATCTTTAAATTTAGAAACAGACGGAGCATTTAAACCCCGCCCTTAAGCTTAAGGGCGGGGTAAGGTTAGTCCCCGCAAGACTTTGTTAGATACACTTATCCCGATTTTGTTGCTCGTATTCGAGCTTACAAAATAAAGGATTCTCAATATTCTTTTTGCAAATCCTGCAGAGAATATCGGAACAAATTGTGCATACGAATTAGGTGTGTCCGTCTCCGCTAAGATCGTTTTTAGTCGGTGCAACCATTTCCAGTTCTACCAAAGTTATCTTGGCTACTTTGTGTTTTAGGCATTTGTTGCATAAACCGTATACAACAAGTTCTTTGTCTTCGGTTATAGCCCATATAATTTCGTTTTTTATTTCTCCTCCGCAGTGACAGGTTGCTTTAAAAACTTTCAGTTTTTTGTCAGCCATTGTTACACCTCCTTTTAAAATATCGAAATATCGACATATCGGATGTTTTAATCATTTTTTTACTGGTCTTCTTCTGCTTGCTCTATTTCTTTCTTGTAAGCGTCCTTTGCCCATAAGGTTACAGGACAGAGTGGGTGATTTGTGTCTTTATGTTTAAGAAATTTAAATTCTTTGTCATTTCCCCTTTTTGTTGGTTCTAATTCACCTTTGCATTTTTTACAAAACAGTCTAAGATTTTGTTCGGTCATTTTGCGCCTCCTTTTTCTTTTTGTTAAAACATTCTTGGTGATAGTCTAAAGAACCTTCCCTTACCCAACAATATTCATAGATTTTTTGACCGCAGTAACTACAGTAAAGATTGAGCTTCCTTTTTTCCATATTGTTATCTCCATATTTCGTCTTTAAGTTCTTTAAGTTTCTTAGTTAGTTCTTCACTGTCTTTAATAGCTTTATCAAGATTTTCCGTTGTTGGTAGATCCACAATTTCTAATCTGGGAAACTTTTCATTTGCTTTAAGAAAGTCCTGAACTGGTTTTAAGTGATCAGAAAGTTTTTCAACGACAGAAACTATATCATTCCAGACAGCATTCCGCTCAATCCTTATTTCGTGTTGTTGAGCTTTTAATGGTATAAAAAGTAGAAAAAGGAAAAGAATTATTTCGGCAAAAAACCAAAAGAATTTCCACATTTTAATATTTCGATATATCGACATATCGTTTCGTACCTCCTTTTTAAAAAACTAGTTTTGACCGGACGGGTTAACCAATTTAAAAGTTAAGTTAACGACGGTTCTGTGGTTATTTCAGCCTTTCTTTTATAAAGTTTTCTATATCCTTTATTGATATTCTTTCTTGTTTCATTGTGTCACGGTCTCTAATTGTGATTGTATCATTTTCCAAACTTTGGAAATCCACTGTTATGCACCAAGGAGTGCCGATTTCATCTTGGCTGTAATATCTTTTTCCTATATTGCCACGGTCGTCCCAAGCAATAGGGCCCGGATTATAGTCGCTAGTTTTTAGTTGGTAGAAAATTTCTTGTGCCTTAGTAACTAATTCCGGTTTGTTTGCTAAAAGCGGGAATACCGCGGCTTTATATGGAGCAAGTTTTGGGTGAAGTTTAAGGACCAGGCGTTTTTTATCACTATCGTCATAAGCGTCGGCCAAAAAAACCAGCATTATGCGGTCAGCGCCAGCTGAAGTCTCAATGATATAAGGATAAAATTTGTTGCCGGTTTTACTGTCAGTCTCGGATAAATTCTCGCCCGAAAATTCACTATGCCGCGACAAGTCCCAGTCTCCGCGATTATGAATGCCTTCTATTTCGTGCCATCCAAATGGGAATTCGTATTCAATATCTTCGGCATTCCTGGCATAGTGAGCCAGTTCGTCTTTTGCGTGTGGACGAAATCTTAATTTTTCCTGTTTAATGCCAAGTTCCAAATACCATTTTATTCTCTCTTCTTTCCAGTATTTAAAATATTTTTCGGCTTCTGCCGGTTCCACGAAGTGTTGTTGTTCCATTTGTTCGAATTCGCGCATTCGGTAAATAAAATGACCTGGCGTTATTTCGTTCCTAAAAGCTTTGCCAATTTGGCCAATGCCAAATGGAATTTCGGCACTCATTGAGGTTTTGACATTTTTGTAGTTGACGTAAATTCCTTGAGTTGTTTCTCCTCTAAGATAAGTAAGGGATGATTCATCTTTGACCGGTCCCAAGTGGGTTTCAACCAATAAATTGAATTTTCTCGGTGCCATTAATTCGCCGCCGCAGTCAGGACATTTATTTTTTTCTTGGTCGGATAAGTGGTCTGCCCTGAAACGGTGATGGCATTTTTTGCACTCTTGCAATGGGTCGGTAAATCCGGCGGAAGTATGGCCGGAGGCTTCCCAAACCCGTCTTTGCATAAGGATACTGCTGTCAAGCTCAAAAATATTTTCATGTCGATAGAACATTTCTTTTCGCCATTCCTGCTTTATGTTGTTAATAAGCTCAACGCCTAACGGCCCGTAATCATAAATGCCTGAAATACCTCCATAAATTTCAGAGCCTGGGAATATAAAGCCCCTGCGTTTGCACAGACTGACGACCTTATCTAGAAGATTTTCTTCGGTTTTGTTTTTTTTCATTCTACGGTTCTACATTACCTTCAAACGGCCCAATGCCTCTGATGTTATTTGTGTTAACAGGATTCGCAATAAGGTTTAATACTTCGTTGGTTAGAGCATCGATTGCTTGAAATGTGCTTTGGCCTATTAGATTAACACTTTGTCTGGCCTGATTTATAGAAGGTGTAATGCTTATTTGAAAGATTGCTTCTGATGCAGGCAGGCTTGTACCGCTTCCCGGAGGTATGGATGATGTGCGCCATACAACCTGACCGGTTATTGGGTTATAACTTAGTTCTTGGCCAGATCCTGCTTTAACCTTATTCTCCCAGGTTACACCAGGAGGAATAAAAGCAGATGTTATTGCCTGGTTAACTCCATTTAAAGGAGTCTGTATTTGCCAGTGTATTGTGTAAGTGGTTTTTTCTTCCACTTTCGGAGGAATAGGCCCAAAGTTTACAGCAAAGCTTGGGTCATTGTAATATCCGAAAGTTTGAAAATCAATCGGAGTCCCTACTTTTGAGGTTAATTCACTTTTGGCGGTAATCCGGTCAAGAGAAAATCCTTGCGGTACAGATAACGTTTCAATAGTGGCGCTAACCCTGATTGCATTTTGTCCCACTGGTATGTCATTTTTCAGACTGACCGTTAGGTTAGCCGCCCCTGTTGCTCCCGGCGGTAAATTTAGCAATTCTGGAACAACAGCTCCAGACCAAGTAACAGTTCTGGTCGCTTGGTCGAAGAAACCGTTACTTTGAATAGAGGATATGTCGTAGGCAAATCCGTCGAGCTTTGCTTTTAGGGTTAAACCGGAAAAGATTGCCTTGGATCTGTTGGAGAACTCTATTTTGTAAGCTATATTTTTTCCTGCTTGTAAAATATTAGATTGTTCGTTTGGCAGTGAAACCGAAAGATCAATAAGTTTGGATGCTATGACTATTTGAGTTGTGGAACGGTAAAGTTCCGTATAGTCTTGATCAAAACGTTGTTGGAGGCTTGCTATTATAGTTTTTGTTTCTCTTTCTTTACCGTTGATTGGTCCTTCAACGCTGATTCTATCTCCTTGGTTGGGGGTAAGATTATCTAAATTCCAAATATTGTTTTTTTCGGACGGGTCTGGAGAAAAATGATCAGGTTTAAAACTGTCAGGATATGTCAAAACTAATTTTAGATCTTTTAATTCATTTTCGGATTTGTTTCTATAGTCAACTAGAACGGTCATGCGTTGGCCTGGAAAAACATTTGGAGGCGCAACTACAGTTAGTTGTATTGGTATGGATTGAATAACAGTGGAAATTTCAGACTGTTTTACAAAAGAAGATTGGATATTTTCAGGGGTATAAGAAAATTCTGCTTTTGCTTTTCTAATAATTCCTTGTTCTCCAATCAAGACCGCCCTTAATACGAATTCTTTTATTTCATGCGGAGCCAGATTGTCAATATCCAAAGCCTCAATTAAGGAATTTTTTTGTTTGCCTTGCTCATCTAAAACCACCGACTTTTCCGGATAAAAAAAAGCAATTTTAGTATCGGTTAATTTAACTTTATTGTTATTTTCAATTCTTAACAAAAACTGTACTTCTTTCCCTGATACGACTTCTTCGGGTCCTGATATGTTAAGTTTTACATTCCCTTCTTTAAAGGCGCCAAAATTTATGAAAAACAAAATTCCGACAATAACTAAGACTATCAAAAGAAAGAAAACAATCCATTTAAGCCACTTTTTCCACCAAATAGGAAATAGGGGAGGGAGTTGAAAAATAGGGGGTTGAGATGGCCGAGATGGTTGAATCGGGATTTGGGTGAATTCAGGTGGTGTCATGTTTTATAGTTTCTATTATAGCTTAGCGAATTTATAAACGAAAGCGAATTTAAATTGATATCATGTTCTTTTTTTAGGTAATCATTTAGCAAGTAAGGATTTAAATTTTTATCTTTTATTAAGTCGTTTATTGGATGCCCGTTAATTTCCGAAAATCTTAATAGAAATCTGGAGAGCAATCTTTCTTCGCCATTATTTGTCCGGTTGAGCGTTAATTTTTGAAGTTGAGTGAGATAGGAGTTAATTAGTTCCCATAGACTGGAATCCTGTTCGTATTCTAAAAGCCCTTTGTCATAAAGTTCGCTTGCGATTAACGCGTAATTAAAAATATTTGGATTTTTGCTTAAACTGGAAAATTTTGAAATAGCTATTGTACTTCTGATATGTTGTCGGTACTTTCCGGGTATGAGTAGGCAGTCAACAAGATCAAGCTCATCAAGGTGGCCTCTAATTTTTGATTGAGGTTTATGATAACCTTTGGTGAGAACTCTTAACTTACCAAAATCTCTTGTATAGCAAGTTACAAGTTGATCATATTCTCCGACGTCGTTTTTTTTTAAAATTATTGCTTGGGTGCGTATATTCTTGAAACTTGGAACATGGAACTTGAAACTTGGAATTTTAGATCCAGGATTCAGGATTCATGTTTTACGTTTTAGGTCTTTAGTCCAAACCATATTTTTCTTCCGCTTTCTATTACTAATTCTCTTTCTATATCATAATTTGTTCGGTCTACGGTCGAATCTGAATAGTGCTGTTTCTCTAAAAATTCTTTTAATACTATTTTAGATTTGATTTTTTGAGTTTCTCGTTTGATTGCTTCTTTTAAGTCGTTATCTTCTGAAAACCAGTTACAACTTATCTCTTGATTAAATGCATACTTTGCTTCTTTTCTTGCATCTTGTAAGGCCCTTATAAATTCTCTTACCCAGCCCTCACTTCTTAAAGTTGGAGTAATTTCGGTATCTAGAATAATAGTTACTTCATTTTCGGTTATCGTGATAAGATTTGGATTTGTTTTTTCGTTTGTGGTTTCGGTAAACTCACCACTAATCCTGAGCGAAGTCGAAGGATTTGTACCTAGGTCAATATTTTTGATATTTAACTCATCTTTGATTAATTCACGAAGTTCCCCTTCAAGCTTTAGGGGTTTAGTTAATTTAATAATGAGTTTATTAAGTGGTTGGCGGACTTTTATTCCGGTTTTTTCTCTGGCGGCAAGACCTAGTTTTACTATTGTTCTAACAAAATTCATTTTTTCTTCAAGTTTTTGGTTAATCAATCTTTTACTGTGTTTGGGCCAATCTAATAAGTGAATACTTTCGACAGGATGGTTATCTGATTTGATCTCTTTATAAATAGATTCGGCCAAAAAGGGAGTAAATGGAGCGATTAGTTTTGCTAGCTCAACAAGTGTTGACTGAAGGAGGTTTATTTTTTTGTTTTGGCTGTCGGATTGGAAGTCGGATCGTGAACGTCTGATCCACCAATTTGAAAGATCTTCAATCGCAAATTTTTCTATGGCTCGACTAGCCCTGGTCGGATCAAAAGCATCCAGTGCACTGCTCACTTCTAAGATTAGATTATTTAATTTTGAAATTAACCAATTATCAAGTAATTTTGATGTTTGTTTGGAGGTCGAATCGGCATTGGTAGAAGGACCGTTTTTACTATACAATTTGTAAAACCTTATTGAATTTTCAAGGACCCTAAAAAAACCGTTTATTTTTGAAATTAAGTCTTTTTCTATAAATATCTTTGATTCGCTAACTTGATTAAGTGTATAAAAATACCAACGAGCTGGGTCAGCCCCAAATTTTTCTATTATTTCAAAGGGGGAAACAACATTGCCTTTAGATTTAGACATCTTTTGTCCTTTCTCGTCTAGGACGTGGCCTAAAGAGATTACATTTTTGTAGGGCGCTTTCTTGTCTAGGGCTGTAGAAATTGCTAGGAGAGTGTAAAACCAACCTCTGGTTTGATCTATACCCTCAACAATAAAATCAGCCGGAAATTGTTGAGAGAACATTTTTTTATTTTCAAACGGCCAATGCCATTGGGCATAAGGCATTGCTCCGGAGTCAAACCAGACATCAACAAGGTCAGGTGTTCTTTTCATTGAAGCTTTGCACTTGAGGCATTTTAAGTTTATCTGGTCAACGAAGGGTCTATGGAGATCTAATTCTCCAAGTTCGTTTCTGGGAAGGGCTTTTAATTTAGTTTTTAGAAGTTCGGCTAGTTTTGGATACCAGTTTATTCCTTTACTCTTTTGTTCTAATAAATTTTTATCGGGTTCGACATCAAGAACACCTTTTAGAAGCCATAAAGGGTCGGCATGGCTAACGACGAGAATTTTTTTGTTACGATATTTTGATTCAACTTCTGTAACAAACTCAGTGATTCTTTGTCTTACGTCGTTCCAGCTTTCTTCTCCCTGTGAATGTTTGTCGTCAAAACTTTTGCGCGGTTCACTTAAAGGGCATGGTCCAGCATGGGTCTTGCCTTCGCATATTTCCCCATGTCCGATTTCTCTAAGACGTTCGTCAACTTGTATGGGATGGTGAAAAGTTTTTCCGGCTATTTCAGCACTTTCTTTGGTTCTTAAAAACGGAGAAGAGAAAATTATATCAATTTTTTCTTTTTGTTTTAGATTTAGAACAGTTGTTTCTATTTGCTTTTTTCCTTCTTCAGTAAGATGGTAGGAATCTTTTTGGAGCACGGAGTTAACAATATAGTTTTTATCTTCATTTCTGGTTGTTAGGCCATGGCGCAAAAGATAGTATGTGTTTTTGTTTTTTACGGCTTTTTTTTCAAGTTCTTCAGTTGATCCAATACTTTCGGTTGTCTCGCATTGAACGCATTTCCAAATTGGCAATGGGGTACCCCAGTATCTTTCACGGCTTAATGCCCAATCCTTTGCTTCTTTCAAAAATTCTCCAAATCTGCCTTCGCGTAAATGAGGAGGTATCCAATTAATTGTCTGATTATTTTTTGTCAGTTGTTCTCTGAATGAAGACATTTTAATGAACCAAGAGGTTTTGGCGTAGTATAAAAGCGGTGTATTGCATCTCCAACAAAAGGGATAAGTGTGGGTGTGTTCTTTAACTTTAAATAGAAGATTGTTTTTATCTAAATATTTAATAATTTCTGGTTCGGCAGTTTTAACATACTGGCCAGTAAATTCTTTTAAGTCGTCAGTAAATTTCCCTTGTTCATCTACGGTATGATGAGTTGGCAATCCGACTTTTTTTCCAAGTTCGTAATCGTCTTCTCCGTACATAACAGCAGTATGAACGATACCAGTTCCTTCCTCGGTGGTTACAAAATCAGCCGGATAGATTTTATAAGAATTAGGAGATTTTAGCGCAGGTATATCAAATAAAGGTTCATATTTAAGGCCGACCAGGTCCGAGCCTTTAATAGTTTTTAGTTCGTTTACAATGTCATCAAAACTAATCTTGTTATTTATATATTTATCATAAATATCCTTTGGTTGAGACCAAATCACTAAATCATCAAAATAGTTCGCCCTATCTTTAGCAAAAATATATGTTCCTTTTGGGTAGTTATTTTCTAGACCGTAACTGTTTTCGTTGTAAACCACTTTTATGTAGTCAATATCTTTTCCTACAGCTAGGGCAACATTTCCTGGTAGTGTCCAAGGCGTAGTGGTCCAAGCTAGGAAATAGACTAAAGCTGAAGGATTAAGGTCTAATGCGTTCGTTTTTGCTTCTAACTTTTGTCTTTGGTCTTTAGACTTTAGTCTAAATTTCACATAAACTGAAGTTTCAGTTACATCTTTATAGCCTTGTGCGACTTCGTGACTTGAGAGAGCTGTACCACATCTGGTGCAGTAGGGAAGTATTTTATGTCCTTGATAAAGTAATTTTTTATCAAATAATTTTTTGAGTATCCACCACACGGATTCAATGTATTTGTTTTCGTATGTGATATATGGATTTTCAAGGTCAATCCAAAAACCCATGGATTTTGTCATTTCTTCCCATTGATTTTTATATTTCCAAACACTTTCTTTTGCTTTTTTGTTAAATTTGGCAACTCCAAATTCTTCTATGTCTTTTTTGTTTGTAAAGCCTAATTCTTTTTCAACTTCTATTTCTACTGGTAAACCATGAGTATCCCATCCTGCCCGTCTTAAAACAAAAAATCCCCGCATAGTCTTGTAGCGGCCATATAAGTCTTTGAAAGCTCGGCCTAAAAAATGGTGAATGCCCGGCTTTCCGTTAGCTGTCGGAGGTCCCTCAAAAAACACAAACCTTTTTCCTTCTTTTCTTTGTTCAAGTGATTTCTGAAATATTTTACGATTTTCCCAGAATTTTAATACTTCTTTTTCTTTTTGTACCTGGCCTTGTTTTTCCGTCATAGCAGACATAGTATAGCCTAAATTAGCGCTTTTTTCAAAAAAAGATTAAACTATTTTAATGGAAAATAAGTTATATCGGATATCGGCGCCAACCCTGTTAGTTCTTTTTATCTCAAATATTTGGTTTCAAATGGAACTTAGTTTGTCTTGGCGTGTGTGGCTTGATGTGACCTACCATTTTTTTGGGGGGTTTTTTGTAGCCATGTTTTTATACGCTTATTTAAATAATTCTTTGCAAACTAAGATAGGATTTCTTCAAAGAACTTTAGTTATAGTTGGTGCGACCTTATTTATAGGAGTAATGTGGGAATTTGCCGAATATGGAGCTTCATTTATATTTGATGGCAGTATTCCAAAACTTCTTCATGCTAAAATGCTTATTGGTGGTTTAGACGATACTATTAACGATTTATTAATGGATTTTTTGGGATCTTTTATTTTTTCCGTTGTTCACCTCCGCACTCATTAAGGATCTGAGATTTTGTTTAATGAATTTGTGGGTTATTCTTGCCATATTTTGTAACTGTTATTATGGATTTTATCTCTTGATTACAAGAGGAGTCTATCCTTAATGAGAGTGAGGGTTTATCAAAAATAACCAGGTCTAAATCCGTTTTAAAGCTTTTATTCCCAGAAGATTTAGACCTTGTTCTAAAATTTGGGCTACTGATTTAATTAAAACTAACCTTGCCATCTTTCTGGCTGTTTCCTGGTCGTCTAAAATGCGAATTGTTTCATAAAAATGATTGGCTTTGCTGGCCAGGTGATATAGATATAAAGCTAAACTGTTGGCGGTATTCAGTTGAACGCATTGTTTGATAATTTCCGGGAAGTTCAGAAGTTCGCTGATTAAATTAAGTTCTTGTTCGTCAGTTAATAATTCTAAATGACTCGTTTCGCCCTGGCCGCCTTTTTCAAGAATATTATTTAACCTGGCAAAAGTGTATTGAATATAAGGGCCGCTGTTGCCGCCAAGATTTAACATAGCTTTCCAGTCAAAAGTTATGTCTGAATATGGATGCTGTTTTAGGTCGTTGTATTTTAATGCTCCGATTGCAACAGCGTGAGCAACTTCGTTGCTCCTACTTTCGTCTAATTGAGGATTTTTTTCTTTAACGGTTTTTATAGCTAGGTCTTCAATCTTATTAATTACTTCTTGGAGGAGTACAACTCTGCCTTCTCTAGTAGCGAGCTTTTTTCCGTCTTCGCCAAGAACCATGCCGAATTTAACATGTACTAATTCGGCGTCAATTTTTAAAAGTTTTGCTACAGCAAAGAGCTGTTCAAAATGGAGTGCTTGTTGATTGGCAACTACGTATAGGATTTTTTTTGTCTGTTTTTTTTCAACTCTATCTTCTAGGCTTGCAAGGTCACGAGTAAGATACAGTGTTGCACCGTCGGATTTTCTTAACATTGCTGGCGGTAAGTCGGGGAGTTCAATGATCAGTGCACCTTCACTTTCTTTGGCAATGTCGCGCTGGGTCAGATTATCAATAATAGACTTAAGTTTGGATTCGTAGTCACTCTCACCTTTAAAAACCATCTTGTCAGTTTCTATATTAAGTTGTTCGTATATTCTATTAAATTCATTAATTGATTTAATTTTAAAATATTCCCATAATTTTTTGTTCTCTGGATCTCCGTTTTCTAGTTTTTGAAATTCAAACTGTCCTTCTTTTTCTAAACTCGGATTATTTTTAAGTTCTTCGTGGAATCTAATGTAGAGTTCAAGTAGGTAGGGGATTGGATTAGCTTCTAATCTTTTTTGTTCACCCCATTTTTTGTACGCCACGATGAGTTTGCCAAATTGGGTACCCCAATCGCCGATAAAATTCCAGCGAATAATATTAAAACCGGTGTACTCGTAAATATTGGCTAATGCGTCGCCAATAATAGTTGAACGCAGATGCCCAATATGCATGGGTTTGGCGATGTTGGGGGATGAATATTCAATTATTACTTTTTTATCTTTCCCTATTTGGGCTTGATTCCATAAGTATTTTTCATCCAAAAAGATGTTCTTTAACTGCTCACGTAAATAGGAGTTCTTCAAAAAGAAATTTATGTATCCGCCAATAACTTCCGTTTTTTCAATTTTGTCTTCAAGTTTTGGTTTTATTGTTTCTATAATACTTTTTGCAATTTCATTCGGATTTTTCTTTTCTTTTTTGCCCAACACAAAAGCGATGTTGGTTGAATAGTGACCAAATTCTTTTTGATCTGGTGTGGTAACCTCAAAATTGATATCAGGATAACTGTCCGAAATAACTTTTTGGATTAAACTCTTAATCAATATGTTCAGAATACATCAAAAATCAGTAAATTAAAAACCCCTAATTAATCGGGGTTACTTTTTTTGTCGAGCAAAAGTAGTTTTTATTGGATTGATTGCCTTTTTGCCGTTTCTTTGCAGTTGAGTGTTGGAGAATCTCCTAAGATTTTCCCAATTTCCTGAGAATATTTCATCTGCCAACCCCCATTCAACCGCCTCTCTTGCAGTTAAAAAAACGTCTTCTTTTCTATTCATATAACCCTGTAACATTTCATGAATAGATTTTTTATCTAGTTTTTTGTACTTGCCTTTTTCTTTCATTTTTTCAACATAGATATTTAACATAGTTGGGCCAATTTTTTTTTCAAATTCAGCTATACTGAGAACTTGTTTGTAAGTTCCGCTAATAGATAGGGTACCTTCATGGAATAGGAAATAACTGTGAGGCATCATTACTCTTTTGTCAGCAGCTTGGAAAATTATGGAACTCATTGACCTGGAATGAGTATAACTTAGTATTGTCACGCGATTAGGACAGGTTCTAATCGCGTCATATATAGCCATGCCTTCCGCCCATTCACCACCGCAGGTTTTCATGTGGATCAGTATTGCTTTTTGTGAATCGAGATTTGAAAGAATTTGTAAGTTTTTAATGAATCTGTTAGCCATCAGGTATTCTACGCCAGGTTCTAATCTTGTTTGATCATTCGGAGAATATTCCATGGGTTCGCCAATAAGATAAATAGCAAATTTTTCTATATCAAGACTCCATTCATGAACCGAGAATAAATGATCTTTTAAAACATCACCGTATCTTTTAGTTTTAGCCAATGTTTTGGTAGGCATTTTATTCTCCTTTTTTGGTAACGTTCTGCTGTCCTTTGTTTATGAAAAATATTGGTAAAAGTCAACCCCACACCTTTTGAGGATTAATTTTTTAAAATGACCTTGCTTACTAAAAATTTAGTTATACAAATAAATATAGTCATGAGTTAAACCCTTTAAATCTAGAAATAATAAATCATATATCCTCAAAAGGTGCGGGGTGAACAAAAACCCCCAACGTGGGGGAATGACATTTGGTCTAGTCGGTTTTTCTTGATGATTTAAGGTCAACTTTTATCCTTTCTTCTAGTTCGTCTAGCCCTTGTTCTGTTACCGTTACAATAAATGAAACTTCGGAAACAATCATTTCTGAAAACAATTCTTGAATCTCATTGCGTATTTCTTCTACTGGCGGTAATTTTCCATTTTGATCAAGCCTTTCTTTAAGAAAACTTTTTATTTTGTCTGTATAATCGTTATTATATGCTCCCAATAAAATATCTAGTTCAATGTCTTTAAATATTGAGTGGACGTTACCCATAAAATCTATATAGTATAATTCACCGCCATCTTTATCCGGGTCAGAACAAAAGACCATGCTTTCGACTGCCAGGCCTTTGGAATCTTTATTCTCAAGCCTACTTTTTTTAAATTCCGCAAGGAATCTGGTTAAAACCAAAGGGCTGATATCTCTTGAAGAAAATGTATCGCTAAATTCAGAAACGAATTTCATTAATGCCGTGTCAACTCTATCAACATCTGAATTATTTGAGCCGTAATGCATACAAAAAAGAAACGATCCCATTGCTTGATAAGATATGGCATTTGGGCCGTGAACCAAGAAAATATTAGCTAAACCATTCTCAATGGTCACTAAAGCAAAAATATTTTCAAGTTCTTTTTTGGTTGTGGCAATTTTAGTTTGAAAATAGGGTTCTATTTTAATATATTGTTCATTGCCTTGGCTCATAAGTCGTCCTCCGCTTCCACTTCTCGCATCAGCTCACCAGAAAAAAGAATTTTATCGATTTTTTGAAAGTAAGTCATCATCATTTTTTCTTTAACAAATTGAACACCATTTTTTGTGATGATTGCTATATGCGGCAGCTCAATCCTTATATCAGTAACTCCAATGCTTGTCATTCCTGCTAATGCGTAGGCCATCATTGATATTGATAAGGCATCGCCTAAATTTAAAGGAGTTTTCTTTTTTACTTCATGGATCAAAAATGCTTTAAGCTGCATGTATCCGCAGCCAGTGCCTCCGAACTTATCCTCTTCGTTTAAATATGCGGCTAAAGGTGATTCGGGCTGGAAGTAAAAGATTCTGCCTCGCTCCGATAAGTTATCATAAGCAACAAGTAATGGTTCGGCATAACTAAGAAAATCCATTTCTTCGGTTACTAATTCAATCAAGTTTTTTAAGTAGTTAGCCTGTCCGTCTGGACTAAGCCAAGCTTTGTAGCGTCTTTCAAATCTTGTTGTAGCTTTTTGAAGGCATTCAATGTAGAAATCACACATAGCCGATGCACCCGATGCACCTAAAACCGAAAATTTAGTAATAGCTTTAATTTTTCTGGTATTGTCTGATTGAAGTTGATACCCCCAATCAACCACTCGTTTATCTGAAAGTATTAAAACTCCACCTTGAAAGTTTATAGCTAGAATCAGGGTTTTACTTGAAGGATGGATAACCCCTTCTTTTGGTTTGTGTGAAGTAATTCTTTTGACATGTTCCAAAGACGGCAAAAATTCAGCTTTGATCGATAATTCATTTGGTACAACAGTGCTCATAAGTTTCCTCCAATTGATAAATTTTTAAGGTCCATGTAATATTCAGAGTATATGTCTAATCAAGAAGAAAAATCAACCATAGACGCAATTCAAAAAGTAATTCCAGCAGTAGTTAGCATTGTAATCTCAAAACATTTGCCAAAAGCCAAGCAATCTTTATTTGCTCCTTTGTTTGGTTCTTCTCAAGAAGAAGGTCACGAAGGCGATCCGGTAACCGTAGGTGGGGGGTCGGGAGTCTGTATTGGTTCGGATGGTTTAATTTTAACTAATAAGCATGTGGTCTTTGACGCTGAGGCTGAATATTCTGTTCTTACCTATGACGAAAAAGATTACCCGGCAAAGGTTTTGTCCCGCGATCCTGTGAACGATATCGCGATTTTAAAGGTTGATGCCCATGGTTTACAAGCTATTACTTTGGGGGACTCTTCAAAAGTACAACTGGGGCAAACGGTGATTGCGATTGGAACCGCGTTAGGTCTTTTTAAGAATTCTGTTTCAAAGGGAATTATTTCCGGTTTGGGTCGTCGAATAACGGCTTCATTGGGTGGTAGCGATGAAACCGAAGAGTTAAGAGGAGTTTTTCAGACTGACGTAGCTATTAATCAAGGAAATTCTGGCGGACCATTGGTAAATTCAGATGGAGAGGTTATAGGAATAAATACGGCGGTAATAATGGGCGCACAAAATATTGGTTTTGCCATCCCCATAAACTGGGCTAAAAAAGATTTGGAAGACATTAAAAAATATGGCCGTGTAGTAAAGCCATATCTTGGATTACGTTATGTAATGATAAACAGTAAGCTAAAAGACAAATATAACTTAACGGTAGAATGCGGCGCTTTAGTGGCTAGAGACCATTTACCTAATTCGGAAGCAGTAATAAAAAATTCTCCTGCTGAAAAAGCCGGGCTTAAAGAAAACGACATTATTGTTGAAGTAGCAGGAAAACTTCTTGAGGAGAAAAGCGAACTTGCGGATTTGATTCAGGAATTTAAAGTAGGGGATGAACTGGAGATAAAATATTTGAGGAAAGGAGAAAAACAGGCAACGAAACTTAAGTTGGACGAGAGGCGATAATTTTGATATCTGTTAATTCAAAAGGCAAAACTTAAAATTTAAAGGTTCAAGTCAAAATTCAAAAGTGCATTTAAAAATGCGTATCGAATAATATAATTTCAACTTTTGCATTGTAATTTTGATTTTTGACTTTTAAATTTTGAAATAAATTTTGTATGCAGATAACAGAAGAGCCTCTTTTGATTATGAAATACTTGAAAAGTTTCAAGTTGGGATTGTGCTTGAAGGACACGAAGTTAAATCAATTCGCCTTGGGCGCATAAATGTCGCCGGTTCTTACGCGAAGATTATTGGAAATGAACTCTGGTTGGTGGGTGCTACAATCTCACCTTATCAGCCACAAAATACTGCTTCAAATTACGATCCTCAAAGAACAAGAAAATTATTAGTTAAAAAATCAGAACTTCGATACCTTATAGGTAAACTCCAAGAAAAAGGTTTGACCTTAGTACCGCTTTCGGTGTATAATAAGAACTCTCTTATTAAGCTAGAACTGGGTCTTGGAAAATCAAAGAAAAAATCCGACAAAAGAGAAAAAATTAAAACAAGAGAGACAGAAAGGAAAATAGAAAGAACCTTGAAACAGTATTGAAGGTCATGAAATATGAAACTTAAAACTTGAAACGTGAAACATAAAACTTGTATCGTGGGAATCCCAGATTGCTTTGTGATCGAGTCGCCCGACAAAATTTAATTTTCAAATTTTGTTTAGGTGGGTGCCCCGAAGTGAAAATTCGACTGGCTTTCGCTTGACGATGTCTAAGGCATCGTATGTCGAATTTCTACTTCGGGGGTGCTCGGTTTTGACAGGGCTATATCTTGAATGCATGTGAGTCGCGGATGACCGTGTTAACCGCGTTATATATCCGGTCAACAAATAAGTGCAAACAAAAACGCACAATTTGCATACGCTTAACTTAAACTTTTGCGCATGCCATTCTTTCCGTGACATCCGATAGCGGAAAAAGAATGTTATATTTCGGATAAAAACAAGAGATATCAGTCAAAATATTTCTTGTAGCACCTTTCATCGCTCGTACCTCACTTATACTCGGTACTCGCTAAAATTAAAAATCAAAAGTTTTAATATCTAACTTTTTGTTTGAATTACCGAGCAAAAGCGAGGTACGAGCAAAAGACCCATCCTGTGATTTTATCTGTTTTAGACGCAGGGTTGGATTTAAACAGATTATGCTCACTATTATTGCATTCATTTTGGTATAACTTTGGACTGGGGTTCGACTCCCCACACCTCCATTGTTCTCTACTAACACAGCAAAGCTGCAGGAGTCGAACTAAGTTAAGTTTGGTTTGCTAAATTACTTAATTTGGGTTAACCTTTGAAAAAGTATTTAGAGCATTAACAAAAACGGAGTGACTTCGTGAAGAAACAAATACATATTAAAGAAGACGAAAATTTACTCGAAATCCATTTGTGGCCGGAAAGTTCTTATGAAAGGGCTATTCTAACTAGGATAAAATCTGACCCAAAAAAACAGGGTAAAAGTAATTTCAATTTAGAATTGAAAGTACAGGATTACACGGTTCTTAAGGGTACTATTTCGATTCCTCTTTCTCCTCGTACTCAAATCAAAAGATTACGCATTTCGGCAAAAGGTTTGTCTAGGCCTTCGTCCGCACTTAGAACATAGGTGATAAGTTTTAGTCCGCTTTTAGCGGATTTTGTTTATAAGGTTATTTTATGTTTGATAATAATCTTATTTTTGTGTTAGATTTGTCCAGGATGACTACTAATAACTTAGTATTAAAAGATTTGAGCGAGAAACAGGCCCAGGCGGTAAAAACCGTGTCCGGGCCTGTTTTGATTATTGCTGGACCAGGTTCGGGAAAAACCCGCTGTCTGACCCATCGAATAGCTTATATGATTGGTTCTGGTATAAGGGCCGATAAAATTTTAGCTGTTACATTTACTAATAAAGCCGCGCAAGAAATTAAAGATAGAGTTCAAAAGTTAATAGGCGCTGAAAATAATAAATTTATATCCTTACCGAGTATGGGTACCTTTCATTCTGTTTGCGCAAGAATTTTAAGGGATCAAGCAAAGACTCTTGGTTTTACAAAGAACTTTACGATTTATGATGAAGAGGATCAGTTAAATTTAATTAAGAAATCTATGGAAAGTTTGGAGTTGAGCCCTAAAAAGTTCAATCCTTATTCCATATTAAATAAAATATCAGCCTTAAAGTCAGAATTGGTTGATTCTAAGATGTGGGCCAATAGGGCAGATGGTTATTTTGAAAAGATTACAGCTGATGTCTATGATCTTTATCAGCGTGGTCTTACAAAAGCCAATGCAATGGACTTTGATGATCTGATTTTAAACGCAGTAAAACTTTTTCAAGAACATCCTGATATTCTTGAACATTATCAAAATCGATTTCAATTTATTCTGGTTGACGAATATCAGGATACTAACACTGCTCAATATATTTTTACTAAATTATTAGCCAAGAAGCATAAAAACCTTTTTGTTATCGGTGATACCGACCAGTGCGTTCCCGGTTCTCAAGCGGTTTTGACTCCGAATGGCTTGAAAGCTATGGAGGAAATAAGAATTGGTGACGAGGTAATATCTGCATCTGGAAGAGGTCGAGTCTTGGTGGATAAAGTGGTAAACAAAAGAGAGTCTGACTATGTTGGACCAATTCTTGAAATTGAGACAAAGGGGGGGAATAAAGTAAAATTAACACCCAATCATATTTGTTTTGGGAGGTTAAAACCTCATGCCAAAAAATATTTTGTTTATTTAATGTACCGTAAAGATAAGGGGTATAGGGTTGGTATAACTGTTGGGGAAAGATTTGTTAAAAAAGGTGAGGCAAAGGTTGGACTTATGGTCAGGTCCAATCAAGAGTTTGCTGATAAAATGTGGATTTTGAAAGTGTGTGGCAGTAAACCCGAAGCAAAATTTTTGGAACAACTCATTGCTTTTAAATATGGTATTCCCACTACTGTTTTTTACACAAAGGGCAGGGGAGGGACGGTTATAGACCAGAAATATATAGATAAAATTTTTGAAGAAATAGATACTGAAAACAGAATTAATATTTTATTCAAAGATTTTTATTTAGATAAGCGTTTTCCTCATCATCGCCCCCAAGCTGGCATAAGAAATTCAAGGCAGCGTATTTCTGTAAATTTTACAATGTTTAGCCACAACGGTGTGCGTACAAAAATCAATGCTCATAGGGTGTCTATTAATACAAGTGATGTTGTCACTATCAATAAGTTGAAAAGTAGCGACTTGGGAGACTATGTCAGAAAAGGTAAGTTTTTGGATTGGCGAGTTGAGCTGGCAAGGTTTAATTATAAAGACGCTTTAGCTATGGCACATAAATTGGCTGATCTAACTTCGCAGGAAATTGGTTTATACGCATTGTTATCTAAAGGCAAAAGGTTTCTTTTTCTTCCGGCAAGCCAAATTCATGAAGGATTTGTTCTGCCAATTTTTAAAAACGGCAAGATTCAAGAAGAAGAAGTAAAATCGGTTAAGTGGGCGGACTTTAAAGGTAAGCTATACGATTTGGATATTGAAAGGAGCCATAATTACATTACTAATAAATTAGTAGTTCATAATTCAATTTATCAGTGGAGAAATGCGGATTTTAGAAATATGTTGAATTTCGAAAAAGATTTTCCCGAGGCCAAAATAATATTTTTAGAAGAAAACTACCGTTCAACAAAAACTATTTTAGCCGCGGCCCAAAGCTTAATTTTAAAGAATCGTTACCGACATCCCAAAGATCTTTGGACTTTAAATAATCAGGGTTCAAAAGTTAATCTTTATATGGCAGATACCGAACGAGACGAGGCAAGATTTGTTATCGAACAGCTAAAAGAATTGCTTGAGCAAGGTTTTTCCTTGAATGATTTTGCAATCCTTTATCGCGTTCATGCTCAATCCAGAGTAATTGAAGAGGCTTTGCTTAATGAGGGATTCCCTTATCGGATTATTGGCGGAGTTAAGTTTTATCAACGCCGGGAAATAAAAGATATCATTGCCTATTTAAGAGTTTTGGAAAATCCGAATGATTGGGTAAGTTTTCAAAGAATATATAATGTGCCGCTTCGTGGCATCGGTAAGATTTCGTATGTTCAGTTTACCGAGTTTGCTACAAGAAACAACTTTAATTCGATAGAGGGCGCTTTAAAAGCGAAGCAGATTAAAGATTTAACCGCTAAAACGGCTTTTGCTTTTTTTTCATTTGGAAAGGAGTTGGAAAATTTAAGAAAAAAGGTTAAAGATTTAAGCATCTTTGAACTAACTAAAGAAATTTTAAAAGCTGTGGATTACAAGGAATATATTAATGACAAAACGGAAGAAGGAGAACAAAGATGGGAGAATGTTAAAGAATTTTTAACCATTACCAGGAGTTATTCTTCAACCATAGCAAAAGATAGTTTAAGTCAATTTTTGCAAGACGTCGCTTTGATCCAGGAAACTGATAAAATTCAGGAAGATAAAAAGTTTCTGCATCTCATGACGCTTCACTCCGCGAAAGGTTTGGAATTCCCGGTTATTTTTATAATAGGATTTGAAGATGGTTTATTGCCTCACTCAAGAAGCGCGTTAAACGAGGTTGAATTGGAAGAAGAGAGAAGGTTGGCCTATGTCGGTATCACTCGTGCCAAAGAACAACTTTTTATTACTCTTGCTAACGCTAGAAATATATTTGGGTCTTTTCAAGTTAATCCACCTTCACGATTTTTAAGCGAGATACCAGAGGAGTTATTTGAGGTAAGGTCTAAAGAAGGTTAAACTTGGTGGACAATACTCTTTCTCTTTCTTCGCAAACCCCAGCGTGATTTGCTCAGGGGTTGAGCCCTTCGCTCTTACCCAGCTCTTTCTAAAGAAAGAGCTGGGTAAACCATGCCCGCTACGGGCTTAAAACCCGTTCAAGAGCATTGTCCACCAAGCTTTGAAAAGGATAATTAAACTATTGTGAAGGTTTCAAAATAGGCTTGGAACATAGCAAAGTAATAAACCAATGTCATTGAACTTAAAACCTCTCAAAAAATTCGGACAGAACTTTTTAAAAGATAAAAAATATCTTGACCTTATTGTGGACTCGGCTGAAATAGGGAATAAGGATGTTGTTTTAGAAATAGGACCAGGCAGTGGTTTTTTGACCGAAAGGATCCTGAAAAAGTCAGAGAATTTAATTCTGGTTGAAAAAGATAAAAGATTTATTGAGTATTTAAATAAAAAGTTTTTTGGTTATAAAAAGATGTCAATTATTAATCAGGATATTTTAGAATTTTCGCCTCCGGAATTTAATTTGAGAAAAGATTCTTATACTGTAATCGGAAATATTCCTTATTATTTAACTTCACGATTGTTTAAAGTTATTTTTGAATCTTGGCCTGCTCCTAAAAGGGTGATTTTTACCATACAAAAAGAAGTTGCTCAAAGAATAATTTCAATCCCGCCTAATATGAGCATACTTTCTGTTGCAATTCAGTATTTCGCTAAACCGGAAATTGTTTCTTTAGTGCCAAAAACGGCATTTTCGCCTGTGCCCAAGGTTGACTCGGCTATTTTGAAATTGACACCTCGCGATATCGTTGAATCAGAAGAAGAAAAAAACAAATTCTTTAAAGTTGTAAGAGCCGGATTTGCTTATAAGCGCAAAGTATTAATTAATACTCTGGCCGAAAAAATTAACTTAGACAAAGAAAATTTAGAATCTATTTTTAAAAATTTACATTTATCTCTAAATACTCGTCCTCAAGAATTAACAATAGATAATTGGACAAATCTTAGCAGAAAAATTGTTGTTGATAACTAAGCTTTCCGCTACATGCGCTAGGATTTATAATAGTATTAATGAAAGATCCTCTAACTTTTTTTAAAAATTTGGGCGCTAAAATAATAGCCCCAATTTTAATTTTTTCTATTACTTTTGTTTTTAATGGTTTTGTTTTTGCACAGCAAACATGCCCATCTGGTCAAGTTACGACTAGTACGGGAGGCTGTGCACCATGCCCACAGGGCAAAGTTATAAGCCAAAATGAATGCGTATCAGCGTCGCCTACGCCATCCAGCAATCTTCCAAAGACTTGTGATCCCACAGATAATCAAGATTTACTAAGTTTAATTTCAACACTTAGTAAGCTTGCGAATTCTTTAAAACAGGCGACCAGTTCTGGTAGTCCTCAAGATTTTCAAAAGATCGTTCAGCAATTTAATAATGCATTAGACCAACTCTCTGTTTTGACTAATCAGCAAACGGGCGACATAAAACAATGCACAGTGGACGTAAAAAAAGCTATTCAGGATATACAAATACCGGGGTTAACTACATCTAAAGGAGGGACTCTTCAAGGGGAGTTTGGTCAGATAGTTAGTCAGTTTAATCAACTTATTGGTGATGCCGAAAATTCTATCAATCAGATTCAAACTCTTATAACTGACGTGCAAAAAGCCATTGATCAGGTTTCTGCTTTACAAACTACGGCACTTACTTTTCATAAAGGCACAAAAGCGACTAAAGACGTGATGAGTGCAGTAGTGGATTCAAATATTTTGATTGCTCCAGTTCTTAATCCGATTATTGCTGGGATTGTTTCCATACTTAATTCTTTATCGAGTGAAGTTGTGAGTGTCTTAACAGATGTGTTGTATCAACTTCAAACAGTTTTAGCCCAAGCCCAAACGGCAATTAATCAGGTGCATACCCAGACTTTGTTACAAGCTCAAGCTTTAGTGGGCAACTTGGATATTAAGAGTTTCCAAAACTCCATTAACCAGATGGCTGGTTTTTGTTTAAATAGCCAGAATACACTTTCAGGTCTGAACGGACTTTTGGGTAATGCCGGTGGAGCATTTGGTGGTCTTTTATCAAGATACAGCAACGTAAATGTTGGGAATACTGGTCAAAGTTCCAGTCCGTTGCCAACAGGTGTTTCATCTTCTGTGAAAGATCAATTGGATGAGTTGGGAAATAAAATTATTGAAGAGCGCAGTGACGCGGAAGACAAGGTGGATGATTTCAACAAAACACAAAGTAATTTGTCAGGTGTTGGCCAAAGATTTGAAGACGTTTGTTCCTTTTTGATTCAGTCATCTACCAATAATTTGAATAGCTTGAAACAGGGCCAACTGGATAGCGTAGAGATAGATAAGTTGGTCAACAAAATTCAAGATCTTGAAAAAAGTTTGGTCAGCACGAGTATTAGAAATGTTAATGACCAATTTCAGCCACAACTCGATTCTGCAGTACTTACACTAAGTAGTTTGAAGTCATTAATAGAAGCATTAAATATTTCTTCGGGACCAATTAGTCGAAAAATGAATGAAATAGAAGCAAAATTAAATCAACTAAGAGATGCCAGTGAAATTATGGAGAGCTATTCAGAAGAGTTGGAGGAGGAAAATACGCAAAGAAAGTTTGGTGAATTTTCAGTAGTCATTAGTTCTACTGCCAGTGAACTTTTATTTGTAGTAGAAGGACTTCAATTTATCCTTTCGCAAATAGAAGCTAGAGTTCCAACACCAACACCAACATTTTAGACTCACTTTAATTTAAAGACGAATTTTATAAGTCGCAGAATTCCCTTTAATGAAAATGATTTCTACTTGAATCTATGGAGAATCAACCGATCAATACAAAACTAACTCTTATTGCTTTGGGGGCTTTAATTCTTGTTCTTCTTTTGATTACTTTATTTACCAGTGGTCCGCGGTTAACTAGGTATGGGCCTGGTCCAGACTCCAGAAAATTGTCACCCGATGAGCAAGCCTTGCTTTTTCAGAGTCTAAAAGAGGCTGTTACCAGAATGGAGATTGAAGCTAAGGGTTTTAAGAGCGAGGTAGAGAAATTCGACCACCTTCAGAAGCGCCTTAGGATTCAATAAGTATTAGCTTAGCTTTGACTTTAAACCCCGCTCTTGAGCTCAAGGGCGGGGTTTTTTCTAAACCGAATTTTAATCTATAATACTTTTATGAAACTAAAAGGATACAAGCCCTATTTATTGATTATAGTTGCTTCTGTTTGTCTTTGGCTTTCTTACCCGCCGTTTTCTTTTAATTTTTTGTTGCCAATCGGAATTTTTTCTTTTCTTTGGTTAATTTGTTCAAGTTTACCGGGTAAATTAAAGTTTTTATTGGGTTCTGTGGGTGGTTCTTTGTATTTTTTTCTTTTTATGAAATGGTGGTGGGCTCTTTATCCACTTTCTTGGGCCGGAGTAGATAATAAATTTATAGGTGCGTTTGTGGTTATGCTAATTTGGATTGTGAGTGCTGTAAGTGGTGGTATTTTCTGGGGATTGTGGGTTTTGGTGACCAGTTTTTTAACAAACAAAAGTTTAAATAATCTAAAGTTTAAAAATACTTTGTTTCTATCGTTGCTTGTCGGGTCAGTATTTATTTTAATGGAATACACAAGGTCATGGTTTTTTTCTTTAGTGTGGCTAGGCCAGGGTACTTATTGGGGAGGGAACTGGACTTGGGGCAATCTCGCATATGATTTTTCAAATAACTTTGTAGTTAATTATTTATCTTCTTTAGGTGGGGTTTATCTTGTTGAGTTTATAGTTATTTTTTTGATAGCACTTTGTTTTTTCTGCATCCGAATTCAGGGGCAAATCCGTAAAATTGGTTTAATGGGGTTGTTTGTTTTATCTGTTGTTTTTTATCTTCCAAACTTTGTAAAATTTAATACTGAATTACCCGAAGTCGCCCACCCACCGGTAGAAATAGCAGTTATTCAAACAAAGATGCCTAGTGATATAAATTTATCAAGTAAGATTAGAATCGATGAGTTCAAGTTAGAACTTTCGTTGTTACACGAAGCGGCCAAACTTAATCCAACCCCTCAAATAATAGTTTTTCCGGAAGGCACAAATTTTTTCAGCAATCTTTCGTCTATTTTGGACAAAGCTCAATTAAGTAATTTTTTGTCCGGCTTATTTAAAGAAAGAACTTTAATAGTAGATAATGATGTTGTTTTTGAAAATGGCGTTAGAAAATCTAAGGTATTATTTGTGGATACAAAAGAAGGTCTCGTCGGTTTTTATGATAAACAATTTCTCACACCCGGCGGAGAGTTCATGCCTTATTGGTTTGAGCTGCTATTTAAGGTTTTAGCCAAGGATAAATTATCCGGATTTATAGCACAAAGATCTTTTCAAAGTGGAGTTTTGTCGCCGCCAGTAGTTAATTTGGAAGTGGCGAATAGGGTAAAAACCAGTGCCGTAGTTTGTTCTGGTCTTTTCAGCCCAGGACTTTTAAGAGAATTATCTTCAAAAGAGCCGGATTTTATAATTGTTCTTGCCAGCACTGGCATTTTTAAGGGAGCTAACGATCTTATAGATCAAAATATTGCGATAGCGCAAATTCGAGCAATTGAAAATAGAAAACCTATTATTTTGTCAGCTAATTTTGGCATATCTTATATAATAGATTTTCAAGGAAAGGTTATAAAAAGTACCAAGAATCAAGAACCGCAGTTATTCACAGGGACGGTTGTGCCTAATTCAGCTAAAACATTGTATAATAAATTAGGCGATTGGCCCCTAATTTTAGCTTTAATATTTGGGTTTTTCGCTTTAAGATTTCGCAGAAGTCTGAAAAGTAAAAGATGATCCCCAACAAAATAAAGATTGTTTTAGGAGCGCTGGCTGTACTGGCGGTAGTTTTAGTTTATTTGATAGTTCAATCTGTTTCTAGAAATTCAACTGGCGTAGCTTTTAAAATAACTGACCCAGAGACAACTCAAGACCCAACCAAAATTGATAGCGACAACGACGGTTTATACGACAGGGAAGAGTCCTATTTTAATACTGATCCGTATAATTCTGATACTGATGGAGATGGTTTTCTAGATGGAGACGAGGTCACGGCCAACTGCAATCCGTTAAATTCAACAGACGACTGCCCATTATCTTTTGGTAAATTTGTTGAATCAAAAAATCAGGCAGTCAAAGACACGCAAAATCTTACGGAGTTAGCCTCTAATTTAACGGCCGGAGCAATTTTATCCGGTGACATAAGTCGTCAGAATGGTGATTCTGATTCAGTTAGAACGAACATAGAAAATCTTGCTAACGGAATTGCGGGTATAAATCAGAAACTTTTTACCATCGAAGAAGAAATAAATTTTCCAACTTCAGATGATAACTCTCCTCAAGTAGTTAAAGATTACATAATTAAACTTTCAACCCTTGCCGAGAAAATTTTAAGCGTTAATCCTCAATTTGCTCAAATACAAGCTGCAATAAATCCGGTGGAACTTGGGGTGAACTTTGTTAAAGTATTAGAAGGCTTATATCAAGAGGAGCTTTCAATTATTGTGCCTAGTTCTTGGGCCTCAAATCATAAAGCCATCATTGTCATAACTAGAAAATATAAAACACTTTTTGAGGGTATTCGTCAGCAGAACGAGGATCCTCTTAAAGCAATATTTTCAGTAAGCATGTACCCACAACTTAATGAAGAATTAAAAACTGTAATCACCGATATTTTAATAAAAATCAGCAACTCTCAATTAGAATTGCCAACCAATAATCTTTTATTCCTTTTATCTTTGACCAAATAGAATGAAAAAATACTCTCAAAAAATCTTAGCGGTAATAATCATTTTGACTTTTTTCTTGCCTTCAGTTGTAAACGGTGGAGCAATTATGGCTTTTTTAAATCCGTTGATACTTAAAGAATTAGTTCTTGATCAGATTGTAAAAACCCTTGGTACAACTTTTTTAAATAAAACAGTATCTAAGATGATAGATAGCGTTAAAACCGGCGGTATAGGGGGTAAAGAAGCGGCAATAGTATTTGATTGGCGTAAGTTTTTACTTAATTCAGAATTAAGAGGTGAGAACATTTTTGCCATAGAGTTAAAAAGAGCATTAGAAGGGGGAGGAAATTTTAGGGGTGGTGGTGCTGTGATTTGCGATAAATACAGAGAAATAGTGGGACACATTTTTACAAATCTTAATTTAAATCTTGTTAATACAAGTCAGTTTGGTCGCATAAATCAAGACAAAACCGATATTTCAAGTTTTTTAACTCAAGTTAGATGCTCTGACTTTGCAAATAAGTCTGCGGACGAAATCGAAAAGGACTTATTTAGTGGGAAAAACTGGAACAGGTTAACTGAACTTTTTGCTCCGGGCAATACCTTGGGCGGCATAGTATTTTTAAGCGCCAATGAGTTAGAAAAACAAAAGCAAGTCAATAAAGAAGCAAATAAATCTGAAGCCGAGGCCGGTGGGGGCTTTTTAAGTAAAAGACCGGGTAGTGGCTGTATATATAATATTCAGGGAGGAGAACAAAACTTTAGTTATGCCTCCTGTATTATTAAAAACACAATTGGTATTCCCGGCAGTGTTCTAAGTGATTCAACCTCGGAGGCAATAAGAGCGAACCTGGAAAATTTAATAAGCGCGGATGAGATTGGAGAACTGGGCGGTTTGATAGTTTCTTTAGTTGTAGATAAATTGTTGGGTCCTAATGCTAGCCTTGGTAATCCGGCACCTTTACCAACCACTCCTTTGCCCGAGTGTTCGGAGGCACAGATTAAAAGCGGTAATATAGAAAACTGTAACATAAATTTAAACATTCCGACACCGGTTCCTACAGCACTACCCAATCCCACTTGTACAATTGATCAAAGTAGCAGTACTTCTTCTAAGATAACTTGTAACTAATACATTTATGCCTACCCAGAATAATTTAAAACAATCTCATAAAAAAACAACTTTCAAAATGGGGGTTGTGTGTTTTTCTATCGTTCTTTTAATGTTGCCTAAATTCGCTAACGCACTTGTCCTTGAAACCGCTTTGTTGGTTGCCGTAAATGCAATGTTAGCCGGTTTGATTCAGGCGTTTGGAGATTTCATTGGTTATTTGCTAACCAGTGATTTTTTAAATAATTTTACAAATTCCAAGGTACTTTTTGATATGTGGTCCATTGTTCGGGATTTTATGAATATGTTTTTTATTCTGCTTTTATTGGTCGTTGCTTTTAGCACAATCTTTGATGTTAAGCGCTATAATGCTAAAACACTACTGCCAAAAATTATTATTGCCGCTTTGTTAATTAATTTTAGTCTTGTAATCGGCCAAGTAATAATTGACGGTTTTAATTTCCTGGCAGACGTTTTTGCAAAAGCCATTGGCAATCCAGGGTATAAGCTTTCAGCCGTATCTCAAGCTTTTAGAATTGCTTCTGCAGATATTAATTCAAATGCCGATCAGAATTTCTTTGTAAGAATAGCCAATGCCGTGGTTGATGCGGCAAGCATTGGTTTTATTAATCTTACGATCGGCACGATATTTCTAGCCATTTGGGCTTTGGCTTTAATATTGTCTGCGCTTGTTATTTTTATCCGTTTGCCATTTCTATGGACTTTGCTTGTATTCGCTCCCTTTGCATTCTTGGCCTATGCGTTTCCGTATTTGGAGCGCTATAAAAAATGGTGGTGGGACAAATTCTTATATTGGAACTATTTTTTGCCCATTTATCTTTTCTTTATGTACATCGGCATTACTTTTCTGGTTAGGTCGGATGAAACCATAATAGCCCAATTAGCAAGTGGTGAGACGGGTTTGGGTACGGCAATTTCTGCTTCCATAGGGAAATTCGTTCTTGCAGTCGTAACTCTAGTTGCAGGCTATATGGCGGCCAACTCAATAGGCGGAATGGCGGCGAAAGTTACAATCGGTGCCGCAGGTGGGATTTGGGGATTAACTGGTATTCCGGGCGGTGCGAAAATGGCATGGAAAGGCATTAAAGAACAGGGTGTTCGCATTCCCGGTACTCAAAGAAGACTGTTTGGTCCGCAAGGCAAAGAAAGGGCCGAAGCAAAAGTTGGCGGACTTATTGGAGGGCTTGCCGGCATTCCAAGTCTTCAGGATCAAAGAGTATTAGTAAGCCAGGCAGGTAAGCACACTAAAGAAGTATTAAATGATGAAATAGCCCAAAAAGGTTTCACGACCAAAGAAGAAATGCAGGCATATATTAAGTCAGAGCTTAATAGGAAGGGTATAAATAAAGAAAGGCATCTGGCGTTAATGATGAAAGCCGCAGAAGAGGGAATTATGGATGACGCGACATTCCAGCGCACTCTAAATGATTATGGCAGTCAAACCCAGGTTATTAATGATTTAGTATCTAAGATGAAGGATAAGGACTTTGCTAAGGTATCAAAGGAACTTTTAGAAAGAACTTTTGGCAAGGGCGGTATTTTACAAACAGATTTAAATGCAAGAAAAACTTTTTACTCTTGGCTTCAGTCTGATAGTAAACAAGCCAAGCGAACTGCTGCTACAATGATGCAGGATTTAGACACCTATGTTACCGCCCTACAAGTTATGGGTGAAAAACCGAACACTTCCGAAAAAGTTAAAGATGAAGGAGCTTTTGCATCCGCAATGAGTAAGATTGCGCCATCAGTAGTTGCAAAAGCCAGAGCTTCTGCTTCAAATTCAAAGGATTCAAACATCCCGTTGAAAGAACGACTGACCGAAGAAACCGAAAGATTTAAAATTGTAAATGGTCTTTCTCCTTCTGCTCTTGCTAATCTTAGTGAGGAGGAACTAAAAAATGTTAGAGAAGATATTGTCAATCGTTTTGTGCAAGCTAAGAATAAAAATGAGAAATCAGCCACAAATCTGTTTAGAACTCTAGAACAAAAAGTAGCCGAAGAAAATGCTGGTAGAAGAGAGTACTTTGAAAAAATTCGAGATGATGTTTTTCCATCAACGCCAAATACTCAAGAAGAGAATGAAGACGAATTAGACATATTGCGACAAGCGCAAGGCGAGTAATTCTTTAAATCTATTATTATGCCAGTTTCTATTTCAGAATTAATAAATTTTGACCCATACAACGTTTACACCTCAGAAATTAAAGGCAATAGTTTTAAGTCTGCCAAATTTATGGATGCTTTGATGGGGTTGAGTCAATATATTCGGACCTTTATTTTTGAATCAGAAATGCCGCATCAACTTAAAGATTCAATTGCTATACCGTTTAAATTAGATGAAAAGAAAAGTTCGGAATTGGCTAAATTGTTAATGGAAATTATTTTGGGCTGGGTTTATTTGGGAGATGTTATTAAACAAATAGGGGAAAGGCTGCAACTTGATCAGGAAACAGCAAAACAAATCGCGGCAATTGTGATTAATCAAATTTTTCAACCCATTCTGCCGCAATTGAAACAAATGCACATTCAGAAGTTTTCCGTTCAGGCAACTCCTGGAGTGTCAAACCAGTCCCAGGCAAAATCATTACAAAATGAATTTAGAAATCCAGAAGTACCAAGACCATTGCCGCCTCGGCCGCCGGTTATTGCACAACCAAAACCGTCAAATAATGTAGTAGACCTGAGAAACAAACCATAGATTATGAAACTTGGAACTTAGAACTTGAGATTCAAGATTCAGGTTTCAAGATTTAAGTTTTATGTTTTAAGCCCCAATGAGATTCCAAGTCCCACAATTTATAGAAACAGAAGTTAAAGTAGTTGGTCCATTTACGATCCAACAGTTTATTTGGGTAGCCTTGGGTGTCGGACTTCTGCTGTTACTGTTTCGATTGCTTAGCGGGGTTTTATTTTTTACAATTGCAGTTTTTGTGATCGCTTTTTTCGGATCTATGGCCTTTGTTAGGATTGAAGGTTTGCCATTAATTCAGTACATGTCATTAGCTATTTCTTATACTTTTGGTCCAAAAAGATACTTTTTTAGAAAAGAAGAAAAATCTGACTTAGATGTGCAGTCATTTATTCAGGGAACAAACAAACCGGAAGTATAAATCATGAATCATGAACCATGAAACATGAAACCTGAATCTTGAATCTCGAGTTCTAAGTTTCAAGTTTCATATTCTATGTTTCAGGTTTCATGTCTCAAGTATCATGGCTGAAAATCAATCAACTTTACAATTTATAGAAATCGCGGATATAAGAGACGACATTGTGATATTAAAAAACGGCACTCTTCGTGCCGTATTAGAAGTCGGCTCGATTAACTTTGAATTGAGATCGCAAGATGAACAAGTGGCCATTTTGCACAGATTTCAGGAGTTTTTAAACTCACTTGATTTTCCTGCTCAAATTGTTGTTAGTTCAAGAAAACTTAACATAAAGTCTTATCTTCAGGAGTTGGAAGAATTAATTAAAAATTTGGACAACGAATTATTGAGAATTCAGGCGATAGAGTACTCAAGATACATCAAAGGTTTGGTGGAACTGGCAAATATTATGAGCAGGCATTTTTATATAGTTGTCCCTTTTTACTTTGTTGAATCAATTTCAAAAGGCGGATTTTTAAAAAATCTTAGCGGAATTTTTAAAACTTCTTCTGCTTCGGGTGTTCAACAGTTAAGCGATGAACAGTTCCAAACTTTTAGCGGGCAATTAAGACAAAGACTGGCTTTAGTGGAAGAAGGGCTATCGTCAATGAGTTTAAAGACGCGTTTACTTTCTAAGGACGAATTAGCAAATCTTTATTATCAGCTTTATAATCCGAGATCACCAGAAACCATTAAACTGGAGGAGGTGAAACCTGTAACATAAAACATAAAACTTGAACCATAGAATATGAAACTTGAATCATGAAACCTGAATCTTGAATCGTGAATCGTAAATCTTGAGTTTCAAGTTCCATGTCCCGTGTTTCAAAAGTAGCATTGGCTTTACCGTTTTTTGGAAAGAAAAAAGAAAAAATTGAATCCCCAAAACCAAAAGGATTGGTTGAACTTTTAGCGCCGGCAGCTATAAATATCGGTTCAAACGATTTTCAAGTGGGTGCAATTGTCGGCCGGACATTTTTTATTTCTTCTTTTCCAAGATTTTTAAATACAAATTGGCTTTCTCAAATTATTAATCTTGATCAACAAATAGATGCGGCAATTCACATTCATCCTGCGGATACGCCTGCAATTTTAAAAAAATTACGTGATAAACTTACCAGACTTGAAGCTCAACGGATCGAAGAAGCAGAGCAGGGAAAGGTTCGGGATCCAATTCTTGAGACAGCCGTTGGAGATATTGAAGTCCTTAGGGACAAATTACAGCAGGGAACGGATCGTTTTTTTCAGGCCGGTTTTTACATCACGATTTACGGTGAATCAATCAAGGAGTTGGACGAATTGGAACGTAGAATCAGAGGAATTTTGGAGTCCCAGTTGGTTTATGTAAAGCCGGCGACTTTCAGAATGGCCCAAGGTTTTATGTCAACCGTGCCTCTTGGTAGTGATCAATTGCTTCTCCACACTTCTTTAAATACCGAACCTCTTTCTTCAAGCTTTCCGTTTGTTTCTTACGATTTAACTCAAACCAAGGGCTTGCTTTATGGAATAAATTTGCATAATAATTCTTTAGTACTTTTTGACAGGTTTAGTTTGGAAAATGCGAATGAAGTTGTTTTTGGTAAATCCGGAGGCGGTAAAAGTTATACCGTAAAATTGGAAATTTTAAGAAGTTTGATGTTTGGAACACAGGTCTTTGTGATTGATCCTGAAAATGAGTATAAATATTTATCCGAAACAATGGGGGGTTCTTTTGTGAAAATTTCTATTTCTTCAGACCAACACATTAATCCATTTGATTTGCCTACCCCCAGAGAGGATGAAAAGCCGGGAGATGTGTTCCGTACTCATATTCTTGATTTAACCGGACTTTTAAGAGTAATGTTGGGTAACTTTACTCCAGAGGAAGAGTCAATTGTTGACGAGGGTTTAAGACAGACCTATGCAATAAAAGATATAACGCCGGAGTCTGATTTTTCAAAATTAGAACCGCCGTTACTTTCTGATTTGCAATCTGTTCTGGAAGGTATGGTTGGGGCGGAATCTCTAGTTGCCCGTTTGAAAAGATTTACCGAAGGAACTTTGGCTGGTTTTTTGAATCAACCTACAAATACGTCCTTGGATAATCCACTGGTTGTTTTTAGCATTCGCGATATGGAAGACGAACTAAAACCAATAGCTATGTACTTGGTTTTGAATCATATTTGGGCAAAGATTAGATCAAAACTTAGAAAACGTATTCTTGCGGTTGATGAGGCCTGGTGGCTTATGCGTAATCAGACTGGAGCTAACTTTATGTTGAATGTTGCCAAAAGAGCTAGGAAATATTTTTTGGGATTAACTACAATCTCCCAAGATGTTCCAGATTTTTTAGACTCCCCAATGGGTAAGCCGATTATAACTAATTCATCCATGCAGATATTAATGAAGCAATCACCTGCGGCCGCAGAACAGGTAAAAGATGCTTTTAATCTTACAGATGCGGAAAAATTTATCCTGTTGGAGTCAAAAGTCGGCCATGGTTTATTTTTTGCCTCCCAAAATCACATTGCAATTAGAGTAGTCGCATCTTATACTGAAGATCAGATTATTACTTCTGATCCGAGACAAATTTTGGAAATTCAGGAGGCCAAAAAGCAGTGGATACAAGAAAAAAATTCAAATGAAAAAGATTAAATTACAAAATATATTCAGCATCCTATTTATTCTTTTTGGGTCATTTTTAATTTTAGTTTCTAAGGCTTCTGCAGAGGTTGCTTTTGTTCGTTATCTGCCAAAATTAGGAAGTGGATCTTTGGATCCAGCAAACATTCAGGATTTAGGTGGTCTGTTTAATTATTTATTTACTCTTGGGATTTGGGTAGTCGGTTTGGCCATGTTTGTTCAGTTTCTAAGGGCTGGAATTGATTGGTTTTTTGCCGGACCAAATTTAACAAAAGTCCAATCGGCTAAAGAAAAAATGAGTAATGCGCTTTTGGGTTTTGCTTTAGTTCTTTCCGCTTGGCTTATCTTAAACGTTATTAATCCGGATTTAGTGGGTCAAACTACTAAATTGCCGGCGATTACTCCTCCGTAAAATGTTTTCTAAAAGTAATTTGAAAGCTCTTATAGTAATTCTTTCTGGGCTTGCCCTGGTTTTGGTTGTTTTAAATTTAAAGCGTCCGGATGTAGTGAAATATCAAAAAGCTCAAATTTTTGACCAAACTTCAGACGATACTTTACCAAAAACGAGGTCACTTGATGAACAACCTTTATTTACTCCGGTTAAATTAACCTCTAAAAAGATAGTTGATTTTCAGATTAATAGTGAAAATAAAGGCATAGTTTATGTTGATGAGAATGGGATGATAGAAGGAGTTGGTTTCGACGGTAAAGATAGGAAAGTAGTTCGTAAGGCCGATAAGCCGGTTTCGGAAGCTGTCTGGTCAGTGGGTGGAAGTAGTTTAATAGAAAAGTTTGGCTTTAGTTCCGCTCCGCGTTATTTCAGGCTTTCTGATAAAGTATCGTCCAACTTGCACCCAGCTATTAAATTTATTACTTTTTCGCCGAGTAGCGAAAAAATCGTATATCACTTTTTTGAAGATCAAAAGGAAGAGGGGAACCTTGCCATTTCTGATCCAGACGGAGGGAATTATAGAATTGTTTATAAAACTAAAATTTCAGCATTAAATTTATTTTGGTCGCAAAATAATAGACTATTTTTCTATCCAACGAATAAACAGGATGCGACTGACTTATTTTCTCTTAACACAGACGGATCTGATTTTAAGAAAATTATGCCAAACATCTCCGAACCCAATATTTTTTGGTCTAAAGACGGCAATTCATATCTAATCTCATATAAATCAGATGGTAAGGAAAGATTTGAATTAAGATCTCAAGATGGAAGATTGCTTAAAACCTTTTCAGTTTCTGGTGTCCTTTCTTGTTTATGGTCTTTGAATACTAAAAGTGTTTTTTGTGGGAAAGACGGGGAAATAGGGAAATTAGACCTAGAAACAGGCGAATATCAAACTATGGTAACTTTTTCTCTTAAGCCTATTAAAATTTTAGCTTCTTCTTTGGAGGATATCCTTATAATAAAAAACTCCGATGACACCGTTTATTCAATAAAGATTGAGAAGTAAAATTTAGTCTTATTCAATTATGACAAAACCTAGAGCTCGTTTTTTGCTTTACTCAATACTTATTTTGACTTGGGTTTGGACAGGAATGGTGGCTAGTTTAAATCAGGTTCAATTGCCAATTCAGCAGGTTTATCTGATTTTTATTTTTGTCCCATTAACGGTTTTATCTGCCAGGTATCTTCTTTCTAAGTTTCAACTAATTCTTTTTACTGCTTTTAATATTGTTTGGGTTTGGTCAGCTGTTAATCCTCTTTTCCCGCATGCTTGGTTGCTTGAAAATTATTTAATTTTCTTTTTCGTGCCAATCATTCTATTGGTCGGACTGTACTTTAAACTTTCTAATTTGTCTTATGTTTTTTTGACCGCATTTATGATTTTACACGTTGTTGGTTCTCATTATACTTATGCTGAAGTTCCATTTGGTTTTAAGCTTCAGAACTTTTTGGGCGCAGACCGTAATATGTATGACCGTCTTGTGCATTTTTCTTTCGGTTTGCTTTTGGCTTATCCCTTACGTGAAATGTTTATGGTGATTGGGCGTGCTAGAGGATTTTGGAACTATTATTTGCCCGTTGAGCTTACGCTTGCTTTTTCTGCAATTTATGAAATTATTGAATGGTTGGCAGCGGCAGCGGTTGATCCAGAAGCTGGTCTTGCTTTTTTGGGTGCCCAAGGAGATATTTGGGATGCTCAAAAAGACATGTTACTCGCTACTTCGGGAGCCATAATTACCATGCTTATTACCAGTGTTTACTGTCTTGTAAAAAATCCGGGTTCTTGGGGAGAAATTAAGAAAAGCCTTCGCCCGTATAAACAGATTGGAGAATAAATAAAGTATTGCACTCAATCAAAATTTATCAGAGGATTTGTTTGATTGTAAATAGGAATGGATTTAGAACAATAGCTTTAAATTGCAATCTTAACAAAAATAATTGGGGGATAAGTTATGATTTCCGATGTTTTTGTCGTTTCACATTTGTTGCAAAATACCCAGTCAAATAATGTTTTCTGGCATAGAAATGAAGACGGTCCGTACATTACTAAATTGCATGAAAATACGGAAAGACAAGTTGATATTTGGCTTTATCTAGTTCAGAGTCGGGGTCTTGGTGAAATAATTTATCTGCGATTTACTTCTTTGGAGTTAAGAAAAAAAGGGAAGCTGGATATTTTGGTTTTATCCGAACCGCAAACTAAGGGATTTAGCAGAAAATATAACAATGAGGATGAGGCTCAACTTGTTCAGTTATTAAAACAATTATATAAAGTTGTGTGTAGCCAATGCGCTAAACGAGAAATTTTAAGCCAGCAGGATGAAGAACTACTGAAACAAGAAGTTTATGCCCAAATTCTTAATCCAGAAAAATAAAACGCTTTTGTAGGCGTTTTTTCATTTCCTAACTGGTGATGTCGTGAGGGACAGTTGGAAAATATTTGTTTAGCAGTTATTACGAACTTTTGAGGAAAATTTGGTAGATTTAAATTTTGAGTTGGTTTTGCGAAATCAAAAAGCCGACGGTTAGTCGGCCTATCGCTGGGGCTCACTTATTACAAAACAATAAGTATTACCTCCGCCGGCAGCCATTTTAATACGTTTATCTTTGCAGTACTCAAGTCCCTTAATTTTGCCATTTAGTATATCACTTAGGATTTCTTCGCTTTGGGAATCTTGAGCTTCTAGTATGAGGCATAAAATTCTTTCGCCACTCTTATCAAAAGAGAGCATAGCCTTAATATTCAGGTCAACGTTGTTTAGATTTTTTTTATCTGTTTTTTTCTTAGCCATGTCGTCTCCCGTGGTTTTTAAAAAATTAATGCTAGCTAATATTGTACTTTACTCTCTAAAACAAGTCAACTAAGTGTCATGGTTCAATAGCTTGTGACCACCCAGGGGTGTAACTTGCTATGTATATGGCATATACAACAAACCCTAATCTGCCTCGGGTTAGAATGCGGGCAATCCATTGATATTGTTTTTGAATCACAGAACCGTATAGATTAAATTTGACTCATCAATATAGACTTTTTTAAAGTGGTTTTTATCCGATTCCACATAATCTAAAAATCTTGGATTAGCTACTTTTCTTAAAAAAATATATGAAACCTTAAAGTCGTTTTTCAGAACATCGTAGATTGACTCCATTTGTTTCGGTTCACAGTTAATAAAACCACAAGTGAAACCGGATGTGTCTTTATCAAGCATATAAAAAGCTTTCCAGTATAAGCCGGGGTTATAACTATAAAGGAATATCGGGTCCATGCCGTTGATATAGTAATTGTGTTGATTCCAGAAAAAAAGTATAGGAAATTGGCTCCAGCCCAAATGGAAAACTATTTCACCTTCTTTGGTATTTTCTTTGAGCCATAAAGCGGGTTCTTTAAAGGTTGTTCTTGGCTTGGCGTTGGTTATAAAATTCTTATCCGAAACTTTAATGGAATTATAGGCCGTAAAGATCATAAACAAAAACAAGAGTGAGACGCTAATGTTCAGAGTCTTTTTTGAAAAACTAGACAGATAGTTTTTATTTTTTATCAATTCATAATAATAACTTAGTATCATTGCACTAAAAATAACTATAAAAGCAGCGGCAATATCGATTGCTCTATTAGCGTTCATATACATTATTAGTGTAACTATAGTCAGTATACCGGAGCTTAAGATAACTATTTTTTTATTAACTGCTAGGACTTCTTTTTTGTAAAATATGCGCCCCAAAAGAATGGTCGCTATGATTAACAAAATTACTAACAAAAGAGCATAAGTCTCGACGTTTTTAAAACTCGGCGATCGAAGTTCGCCCCCGATTATTTGATCTAAAACCTCTTTTTTCGATACATAAAGTTCGACTATTTGAATAAAAATAAGTTTTAAATTGGCCACTGGATTAGGACGAACAAATAAACCGATTATTATTCCTCCGGCTGAAGCACCAAGTTTCATCAGATTTATCTCTTGATGATAGATTTTTTTAGCTACGACAACAACGGCGAATATCATTAGTGGAAACCAAAATAAAGCAGAGTGGATCCAAGATACAAGAAAACCAAAGATTAACAGCGGCCACCACGGTCCCTTAATGATAAAACTGAAAATAAGAATAAAAATACCTAATGATAAGGGATGCGGACGGGTCATAGCCATTCGATATAAAATCATGGGTGAAGAAAAAACAAAAAAAGATGACCAAAGCCAAGGTAATGAAATATTCAGGTTTCTTAAAGCAAAATAGAATGAACCTAGAACAAATAATGTTATAAAGAATCCAGCCACTTTAATACCAAGCCCCAGATCACTAAAATATGTAAATGGTAACAAAAAAATGTGGAAACCGTACCAAAGATCAGCTTTTAAATCTTTTATGATTGAATATTGAGCCCAAGGAAAGTCGCTGTAAAAAATGCTCTTTTCCCCATAAATCTGGGAGTGACGAATATGATAAAAACTGTCAGGGTCGTAGATGTCCGGAGACCTGAAATTGGCAAAAGAGGAGATACCCAAAAAAGTCATAACAATGAGTAGTAAAGATAACCAAAGTTTGAAGTTTTTAGTGTATTTCATTGTTGCTGTGTATTCTAAAAATAGCTCGAATCCTCCTTCATTACCTACTTCGCTAAAGCTACGAAGGCCAAAGAAAGCTACGGACGGGCACAGCGAAATTCTGAGCGGGCGGCGTAAAGCCGTGTGGCGGCCATGCTGCTCTACGCGGGCAAAATGAATTCTGCCTGTCCGCCGAAGCCTCGGCGAAGGCGGGAAGCCGAGAGTATTACTTGTCTTGAGCTTGTAGAACGGATTGATAAATCCTTTTCCTTTTCGCCAAAAAAGCCCTTTCAGATTCTATACAAGCGGCGCGTTCCGCGCCGCGAGCTGACCTCTTCAAACTTGCATTTTCCCAACTGGCGGAGAGGGTGGGATTCGAACCCACGAGACTCCTTTCGGAGTCACAGGTTAGCAACCTGTCGCCTTAAACCGCTCGGCCACCTCTCCAGTTTTTACATCGTTACTGTATCATGGAACTTGAATCTTGAGTCACGAAAATCTTAACACAAAAACCCTCCTTTTTGAAGCCAAACTTTTTATAGAATGCTAAAGTTTAAGTGAACGGATATTTCTCCAAGTTATAAGATTTAAGGTTCAGGCTTAATGTTTTATGGCTTTATCCTCTGGCAATCGCAAATCCCCAGACTTCTTTTGCGCCGGCGTCTTTCAACACTCGTGCGCATTCTTGCATGGTTGCACCGCTTGTATAAACATCATCTACTAAAAGTAGAGTTTTGTTTTTTATCTCTAATTGACTTTTACAGGTAAAGAGATTTTTTACATTTTTGGTTCTTTGAATATGATCTTTAATTTCGGCTTGGGGGACTGACAGCAACCCTTTTCTTTTAAGAGAATATATTAATGGTTTGTTAATTATTTTACTGATCCCATGAGCAATTAGTTCGGATTGATTGTACCCTCGCCAGTTAAAACGGACTCTTGTTAAGGGTACTGCCTCAATAAAGTCTACGGCTGAAAGTGTTTCAGTAATGTCGTTGTTAGAAATATAAGTACTGGTGAACTTGTCTACAGTTGGTGCCAGATCTTTAATAAATCTGTATTTAAAAGCATGAATGATCTCTTTAACTGTTTCGTTATCGTAGGGATATAATGAGAAAAATCTATCTAGTGGGCAGTTATTTTTACAGTTAATACAAGTTTTTCCATTTATTGTTTTTGCTGAACAGTTGGCACAGATAAACTTGGTAGTCGGTTTCAAGCCCTTTAAACAGTCGCTACATATAAATTTATTCTTAGGCATGTTTGAGGTGTCTTTTTTACAGATCAAACAAATAGGCGGAAATAATAACTCTAGAAAGTAATTGGATGTATGGTTGATTGAAGCAGTAATCCTGTTGATATTATTCAACATATTTTAGGAGTATACTTTAAAGTAACATGGCTTTTCAATGGTTTAAATTTAGATCTAAAACAATGCTGGGTGTTGATATCGGTACTGCCGCAATAAAAGTAACCGAAGTTGGGAAAGAGGGGGGACGGTGGGTGTTGAAGAATTACGGTATTATAGCTATTCCAGATCCAGTTAGTTTGAAAGATGGTTTTGCGGACGATGCTATTTCTGCTGCACTTAAAGAACTAATCAAAAAATCAAATTTTTCTTCTAAAGATTGTGTTGCTTCAATCCCTTCTTTTAATACGTTTTCTACTGTTATCGAGTTGCCTTATCTTTCTGAAAAAGATATTGCCAGAGCAATTCCATTTGAGGCAAAGAAATATATCCCACTTCCGTTACAGGAGGTAAATCTTGATTGGTCAATTTTAAGTGTTAAAGACAGCACTTCATCAAATGTCCAATATCCTAGCGTTGAGGTTTTTATAGCCGCAGTTCCAAAAGATACTGTAGAGAGATATAGAATTATTTTTAACCGTGTGGGTTTAAGACTAAAGGCCCTTGAGTTGGAGAATGCGGCTTTAATTAGAGCCTTGATCGGTAATGACCAAAGTTCCATTGGTGTTGTTAATATGGGAGGAAGAAGTACGTCTATCTTCGTAGCTTACAAGGGGGTGGTTAGGTTGAGTCGTAACTATGAAGTTGGCGGTTTTGAGATAACTCAGGCTTTGGCCAGGTCCTTAAAGGTGAGTGTTGATAGAGCAGAGAGTATGAAGAAAAAGATTGGAATAGAGGGAAATGAAGGGGGTACTGTTTTGAAGGCTATTAATACAGAACTTGATCGCCTCATAGTTGAGGGGGAGAGAACGATTGAAACATTTGAAGACCAGAAAAAGATAAAAGTAGAGAAAATAATTTTAACTGGCGGACTAGGAACAATGCCGGGTATACATAAATATTTTGAATCAAAACTTCATTACCCGGTAAGTGTGGGTGATCCTTTTGCCAGGGTTATTGCTCCGCAGGGTTTGAGTCCAGTAATTAAAGAGTTAACTCCAACTCTTTCTGTATCAATCGGTTTGGCAATGAGGGAAATATAGCCCCCATCTAATTTTCAGGTTAAAAATTAATTTTTATTTTTTTAATTGGCACCTTCATTTTAATACGTGAAGTTAACCAGGATGGTCAAAATTAGGTGGGGGTGTGGACAATGGTTCCAGGGTTTGGATTCTAAAAATGCTATACTAATTATTAGGAGTAGTCATTAATTCAAGACCTCAAGTTGGTCATGAATTAATGACAAGACTATTAAATCATTGGCTGACGGAATTCAATTACTACCGGAAACACGTAAAAGCATTCAAGTTATAAGGCCCAAAGAGAGGAGGCAATTCTTTTTAGGTTTGGGTATTCTGGTAGTAGTTTTTGTTTTTTATTTTGTTTTAGGATTTTATTTAGATACCAAGGAAAATGCTTTAGGGGTTGTCTCTGGTCAAATTTCGGATTTGGAAAAGACAAGAAATAAAAACACAGAAACAGAAATTCTTAAGGTTGTAAAACAAATATCCGCCAGTACTGCTTTGATATCAAATCATACCTTTTGGTCTTTGGGTCTCGGACGGATCGAAAGACTGATTCAAGGAGATGTTCAGTTGGACAATTTGAACTTAGAGCTTTCACAAAATTCAATTAATTTTTCGGCCCAAGCCTCTGGTTTTATAAGTGTTGCCCGTCAGGTTTCTGGGCTTTTAGCGGATGATTCAATTGTGAATATTGAATTAAATCAAGTGAAGTCTTTGGCCAATGGTAGAGTTAGTTTTTTTATGACAATTATATTTAATCCACAAAAATTTTTCGCTCGTTAGTTGTAGATGAATCCCGTTAGAAGTTTACTCAAATCAAATATGCAATCAACTAAATTAATATTTACTGTGTTATCGATAGCGGCGCCGTGCCGAAATTGTGGCAGGGCTATTCGCCCTTGGCGCCGCCACTATTATACCGGTAAACTTCTAACGGGATGAATAATCGTTTATTACCGCCACTTTTATTAGCGCTTTCTGCATTTTTTGTTTTTGTGTTGCTTTTTCCAAAATACGAAAGAATAAAATTAGTTAATGAGGCTATTAAAGCCCAGGAAAAAGAATTACAGGATCGGCAGCAGATTTTTGCTTCTATAAAAACGTTGAAAGACCAAATTAACAGTAAAACTAACGATATTAAAAAACTAAACGAATTAATTCCTGATAAAAAGAGTGTTCCTGAACTAATTTCTAGTTTGACTGAAATAAGTGGTCAAGCCGGGCTTGCGGTTAATGATTTAAATTTTGGAGATGTTTTAATTCAGGCCGAAACTGTTTTTAAGGAAATCCAGATTGATTTAAAAATGTCTGGCAATTATCTGGCAACAAGAAACTTTCTTAGGTTGTTGGAAAAAAATACAAGATTAATAAACGCAACCAATATTAAAATGTCTCAAACACCAGGTTCTGGTCTTTTAGCCATATCCGTTCAGTTGAGAGCTTATTATATTCCTGTTTCACTAAACAAATAAACTTTCACGGATCCTGTAGTGAAAATTCGAAAGGATTTACATATGCTAAATCACTACGGGGTTTAAAAGATGTAAAACAAAAAGAGTTCGGGTAATGTTAACAGATTCTAAAAATCATAAAGCATTATTCGAATTTCTACTACGGGATGGATTCTAGAATAATACAACCAAGTTTAACCATAATTCTACTTCTCATAGTTTTGGGAGCTGTAGGCGGTTATTTATATTTTTCTCAAATTATAAAGCCGGACATTCAGCCGCCTGTTATACAGTTAGAAGGCAAAGAAGTGTCTCCTCAATTTAAAGACCTTAAATTAGACTTTTCTTTATTTGATAGAAAGGAATTTAAGGAATCTACTATTTTTGGTGAATCGCCGGTTAAGCCTGGAGGTGCCGGTAAGGTAGATTTGTTTGCTCCTTTCTAGCCATAATGACTAAAGTGAATTTGGTGAATAACACTCTTTCTCTTTCTTCGCAAACCCCAGCGTGGTTTGCTCAGGGGTTGAGCCCTTCGCTCTTACCCCCATCTGATTTAATATCAGGTGGGGGTAAACCATGCCCGCTACGGGCTCAAAACCCGTTCAAGAGTATTATTCACCAAATTCAAAAATTAACGCCTGCTATAGCGGCATTTTACGAAATTGATTAAAATTCCTCAAACTCTTCTTAACTATTTTATTAAGCAAGGAGTCACTGACGAGAAAACCTCGGAAGCCATTATTCAGGAGGCTCAAAAATTCGAAAAAGATTTTGGTCAGTTATTGATAGAAAAAGAATTAATAACGGACGAAGATCTTTTAGAAGTTAAAAGTCAGTTATATAAAATACCTAAAGTTACTTTTGATCCTCAACAAATATCTTCGGACGTTTTGAGGTTTGTTTCAGAAGACGTTGCACGCTTTTATAAAGTAGTTCCTCTTGAAAAAGTGGAAAGTGTATTGAAAGTGGGCATATTAAACCCCGAAGATTTAGATGCAATGGAGGCATTAAAGTTTATCGCTGCAGATAATGGTTTGAAGCTTGAAAAATATCTCCTTGGTTATAAAAATTATCAAGCGATTGTTAAAGGGTATTCAACTTTAACAGGAGAGGTTAAAGAGGCATTAGAATCTTTAAAGCAAGAATTAGGTAAGGGAGAAGTTAAGGCTCAAGCTAAGTCCATCCCAGAAACACTTACCGAAGAAGCCCCAATTACTAAAGCCGTGGCGGTTATTATAAGGCATGCCGTAGAAGGTAGGGCAAGTGATATTCATATTGAACCTCAAGAAGATAAACTAAGAATTCGTTTCAGAATTGATGGTTTTTTGACAACGGCAATTATTTTGCCAAAGTCTTTGCACTCCTCAATTAGTACAAGGATTAAAATTTTATCTGATCTTAAGATAGATGAAACGCGTTTACCCCAAGATGGGCGTTTTAGTACCCATGTAGATGATAAAAAGATTGATTTTCGGGTGTCGACCTTTCCGACTCGTCACGGGGAAAAGGTGGTTTTAAGAATTTTAGATCCTCTTGTGGGTTTGGTCAGTTTGCCAGAATTGGGTCTTAGCGGGAGAAATTTAAAGTTGGTTGAAGAGAATCTTAAAAAACCATTTGGAAGCATTTTAATTACTGGACCAACCGGTTCTGGTAAGACTACTACTTTGTATGCAATGCTTAGAATGGTTAACGAAGAGGGAATAAATATCGTTACCCTTGAAGATCCAATTGAATTTTTAATTGAGGGAATAAGCCAATCTCAAGTTCAAGAAGAAATTGGTTACACTTTTTCTTCTGGATTGCGTCACATTTTAAGGCAAGACCCAGATATGATTATGGTAGGGGAGATAAGAGATGGTGAGACGGCTTCATTGGCTACACATGCCGCCCTAACCGGGCATTTGGTATTTTCAACTTTGCATACTAACGACGCTATTGGAATTATTCCAAGATTTGTTGATATGGGTGTGCAAAGATACCTTATTGCTCCAACTCTGAACTTAGGGCTTGCCCAAAGACTTTTAAGACGGCTTTGCCCAAATTGTAGAGTAAAAGACAAGGCAAATGTGGCTGAAGAAAAGACAATTCAACAAGCATTGGAAGAGCTAACCCCAGCGGACAGGAAAAAATATCCTTCTTCTGGCTTTGCTATATGGAAAGCAAGTGAAAAGGGTTGTAAAGAATGTGGTGGTAAAGCTTACAAAGGACGGATTGCTATTTTTGAGGTTTTGGAAATTACACAACAGCTTGAACAAATTATTTCAACCGATTTATCGGAAACGGCTATTAGAAAGGAGGCTCAACGACAGGGGATGACTTCTATGTTTTTGGACGGTATACTTAAGGTGTTGGAAGGTATGGTTTCTTTGGAAGAATTATTCCAAGTAGCCGAATTGGGAAATGCTTGAAGATATGGAATATAAAACTTAAAACGTGAGGCATAAAACATGAAACTTGGTTCACGCACATTTTTAAAGCATCGTGATTCACGTTTCACGAATTATTGCTCACCTTATTTATGAGTCAGAATTATCAGGAGTTGCTTCAAAGAATTATGCATGATACCGCTCAAGCAGGAGCATCGGATTTGCATTTATCGCCCGGCAATAAACCTATGGTTAGGGTTGATTCAAGGCTAATACCGCTGGAACAGTATCCCATTTTGGATCCAGACGCGTCTGCTGGTTTAGCTTTTGCATTGCTTGGGGACGCAAGAAAAAACCGTTTTCTAGGAGAAAAAGAATTAGATTTCTCATATATATTTGATAATGATTTTAGATTCAGGGTTAATGTTTATTATACCAAGGGCTACATAAGCTCGACCCTCCGATATATCCCGAATAAAATTCCAACTATTGAGGAATTAAATTTGCCACCAATAATCAAAATATTTAGTAAAATATCCCAAGGATTTGTTTTAGTTGTTGGGCCAAACGGTCACGGGAAATCAACCACAATGGCTTCTCTAATAGATATAATTAATCGTGAGAGGGCGGATAAAGTTGTTACCATTGAAGATCCAATTGAATACCTGTTTACTCCAATAAACGGAATTATAGATCAGAGAGAACTCTTTTTAGATACTTTGTCTTTTCATAAAGCCTTGCGTTCGACTTTCAGACAAAATGTTAATGTCATTATGGTTGGAGAGATGAGAGATTATGAAACCATGAGTGCCGCTGTAACAGCTGCTGAAACCGGTCATTTGGTTTTTGCCTCTTTGCATACTAATAGTGCCGTTCAAACGATAGACAGAATAATTGACAGTTTTCCGCCGGCTCAACAGTCTCAAGTCAGGGTCCAGCTTTCAAATACTCTTTCAGGTATAATTTCTCAACGATTGATCCCAAGAATAAAGGGGGGACTTATTCCGGCAGCCGAAATTCTAATTGCAAACAACGCTGTTAGAAATTTAATACGTGAGAATCGTATTCAACAACTAAACACAGTCATTGATACAAGTAATGAAGAAGGAATGATTTCTTTAAATCGATCTTTAGCCGAACTGGTAAAAAGAGGAGAAATCACAATAGAACAAGCAGAATTTCATTCTGTTAACCCGAGAGGATTAAAGGATTTATTGTAAGGATGGAATATTCTTATCAAGCCAAATCTATAGATGGTAAGATTTTATCAGGCAGGGTAGAAGCTTCTTCTGAAGAAGAAGCCGTTTCTGTATTACATCAAAGAGGACTAGTTATACTAAGTTTGGAAGCTAACAAGGTGTTCGCAAAAGATGTAGGCACGTTTTTTCACAGAGTTAAAGAGAAAGATTTGGCAGAATTTACAAGACAGTTAGCCACTCTAGTTGATGCAGATGTTCCTTTTGTTGATAGTTTAAATACTTTGGCCCGTCAAGCAACTAATCCGGCTTTACAAAAAGTGCTTGTTCAACTAGCCGCTGAAGTAGAAGCCGGGGCCTCTTTTTCAAAAGCGCTTTCAGTCCATCAAGATATATTTTCTGATTTTTATATAAGTTTAGTCAGATCCGGCGAAGCCTCCGGGAAACTGCATGACGTATTGCTTTACTTGGCAGATCATTTGGAAAGATCACAGGAATTAAAATCTAAAACAAAGGGAGCTCTCTCTTATCCAATATTTATATTGTTTGCGCTTATAGGCGTAACCATATTTTTAATGGTTACCGTTATCCCACAATTATTAGGAGTTTTAGAAGAAGCGGGAGTAACCGACTTGCCGTTTACTACTAGGGTTTTAATTTTTACTTCTCATTTTATTCAAAGGTTTTTGTGGTTTATTGTAATTGGTTTTATCGGGCTAATAGTATTTTCTTATAGATATTTTAAAACCGATTCAGGCATAGAATTTTTTGACAGGAACTTACTGCGATTCCCAATTATTGGTGAAGTCGCAAAAGGAATATTTATATCAAGGCTTGCCGAGTCTTTAGCAACCCTTATTAAAGCAGGCGTACCAATTCTCGAGGCTTTAAGAATTTCTTCAGAAGTTGTGAGTAATTCGGTATATAAAAAGATAATATTGGAGGCAAAAGAAAAAGTTAGCACTGGGGGTACGATTTCCTCGGTTTTTGTGAATTATTCCGAAATTCCTCCGTTAGTTTCTCAAATGGTCTTAATTGGTGAAAAAACAGGTAAAATAGATTTCATGTTAGAACATATGGCTAAGTTTTATAAAACTCAAGCAGAGACAACCCTCCAGAGTTTATCGACTTTACTAGAACCAATACTAGTTTTGTTAATAGGAATAGGTGTGGCTATCTTAGTTGCAAGTATTTTGTTGCCGATTTATAATTTAGTAGGAGCTGGATAGTCTTAAATTTAATAAACTTTAATTAGCCATAAATAGTTAGTTTTTATGACGAACTTCGTGAGTTGTAAAAGTTAATTATTGTGTCACATTTTTATGCGTATTTTAGATTTATTCCGTTCGCCGGCAGTGAGAGCCGACGGCAGAAGGGGATTTACTCTGGTCGAATTGCTTGTTGTTATCGCCATTATTGGGACATTAGCGACCTTACTTCTTGTTCAGTTAGGCACTGCTCGTAGGAAGGCAAGAGACGCTAAGCGTATTGCTGACATTAACCAGGTGCGTGGTGCTGTTGAGCAATATTTTGATGATAATGGAGGTTATCCTGTTACTACAGATCTTACCACCGTTTTGGTGTCAAAATATTTAGTTAGATTACCTCAAGATCCTTTAACTAGCGGATGTACTGTATATGGTGGTTCTGCTGGTTGTTATGGTTATGAATGGGCTCCGCTTGCTAATCCAACCCAATTTCACTTATGGGCTGAATTGGAACTTAAAAATGCTCAAGCAGTAAATACTGATTTTGATATTAACTCAACTGGTTGGGCTGGCAGTGGCGCTGAAGTGGATGGTTCCGCCGCCGCTTCAGAGGTTTGTGCCACAACAGCGTTTGACAAGGACTGTATATACGACGTAGGAGCACTATAAACTAGTTAGATGATTTTAATAGTTAGCGTATTGGTTGGACTTGTGGTGGGTAGTTATTTGGGTTGTTTGATTTATAGATTACCTAGGAATAAAGATACGGTATGGAGTAGATCAAGGTGTGAGAATTGTAACCATAGTTTATCTTGGAAAGATTTAATACCGGTATTTAGTTTTATATGGCTTAGGGCTAAGTGCCGGTACTGTAAAAAGGGATTTTCAAAAAGCTATTCGATAATAGAGATTATCACTGCATGCCTTTTTCTTTTGTCAGCAATTTTTATTGGTAATCTGGGTACTCTAAGTATTTTTTACAGCTGGATACTGATAAGTTTGTTGATTGTGGTAGCATTTGTCGATTTATTTAATTTTTTAATCCTAGACAAAATAATTATAAGTGGTTTTGTGGTTTCATTAATAGCCATATTTTTAACTAAGTTTGGAGTTAGTTTAGACATAATTTGTTCAAATTTAAGTTGTAGTTGGTTGAGTTCTTTTTGGGGGGTGTTGTTTTTTGCGGGTATTTTAGGAATGATTTTCTTTATTTCTTCTGGACAATGGATTGGGTTTGGCGATGTAAAGTTAGCAATCTGGATTGGTTTTTTGTTCGGTTTTCCCAGAATTATTAACGTATTTTATTTAACTTTTTTTCTTGGGGCTTTGGTGGGAATATTGTTGCTTATTTTTAGGAAAGCCGATCGCAAAACACCACTGCCACTAGGTACGTTTATTGTTATTGCCTCTATTTTCCTTTTAATTTTTCCAATCAGTTTATTGTCGCAATTTTAACTTAAATTTTTAAATCCATGGAACTAGATCAAGTAATTGCAGAATTTACAGCTCAGAAAAAAAATATCAAATCCGACAATTCTAAATTGGTCTGGTATTTAATTTTAGCCATATTTATATTTTTATTTTTGGTGTATTTTAAAGTGCCTTATTCTCCCATATTTGGTAATAGAAATAGCAATGTTTCTTTGGTTTTCAATTTTGGTGACCATACTAGAGAGTTCCAACGAGAGCTTGAACAACCGGTTTCAGTCTTGGGGGCCATTATTGAAGCTACGACTATTAATAAAATCCAGTTTGGTTTTACAGACGAAAGTGGTAAAATCACCATTGTTAAATTGAATAATGTTTTAGATAATCACGGACGTTCATGGAGGGTGTATGTTAATGGGGAGGTAATTTCTGGTGGGCTCCTAGACAAACACATGCTTAACCCTGGAGATTTAATAGAAGTAAGATTAGAACAAAATTCTATGTTTTTGTATTAGTATTTTATCTAATCTGGGTATTCTTTTTTGGTTTATGGAGGGGTATACTATACTTAGTTGCCCCTTTTTGGTTTTTAAAACAATTAGGTGTTTAATGCTATGAGTACTTCATTTAATAAACCAGAATTATTCAAAAAAGAGCTAAAAAGTGCGGCGGGACTTGCCCAGCACCACTTTTTTCAAAAAAATGATACGGGGTTCACTCTTTTAGAGGTGATTATAATCGCTACCATTACTGTTATGATGACAGGATTTTTGTTATCCGCTTTTGGAAGCAAAGCAAGGAGGCTTCAGGCCGTAAGACGTTCTGCTGTGGCTATTCAGGCTGATTTGAGGAGGATTCAAGAATTAGCTATTGCCGGAAGAGGTTTTGCAGCAAACCAAATTTGCGGTTATGGGATGCGGTACTTGGACACAACTCATTATCAGATTTATAAGGGGTCAACAGAAAGTCTTAATTGTTTAAATACAAACCACAATTATCAGGCAGGAATAGACACGATTTTTCAAACCTTAGTTATTCTAGAAAAAAATGTTAACTTTTCGGTTTCATTTTTAGATGTTTTTTTTGAGCCGCCTGATCCAAAAATTTATATAAATAATAATTCTAATCTTAATATTGCTCCTCTTCAAATAAAATTATGCTATATAAATACCACTGACTGTAAAATTATTTTTGTTTACACAAGTGGAAGAGCGGAAGTACAATGATAAAAAGTCAAAAGTCAAAAGTCAAAAGTCAAAAGTTTAGTGTGGGGTTTTCCTTAGTTGAAACTTTGGTTGCTTTGGGTATTCTCGCTTTTGTCTCAACGGGGCTAACATTATTTGTTAGTTCAAATTCTCGTATTACCACCCTTATTCAGGATCAAACAGTCGCCATAAATTTGGCCCAAGAAGGTTTAGAAGTAGTTCGTAATATTAGAGATTCTAAATGGATAAGTGGTGGAACTTTTAGTTCTGCTTTGCCAGTCGGCGTTTGGCAGGTTCAATGGGATAGTTTTAGTTTAGCTCCAGATTCAAATCAAGCTTTAAAATTTTCTGTGGATGGCATTTATCAATACACAAGTGGGACTAGTACGAAATTTAAAAGAAAAATTACTATTACCGACGTATCTTTATCTGAAAAGAAGATTGTTGTTTCGGTCAGTTGGCCGGTTAGAGGCGGAATAAAAACTATACCCGCTGAACTTAGGCTTTTTGATTGGAAGTAACTTAAAGTACAGCTATGAAAGGAATTTTCAAAAAATATTTCATATTCAGTAAAGGATTTTCTCTTGTTGAACTTATAATAGGCATGTTTGCACTAGGGATTTTAGTGACGATAACGGGTGCGATTTTTGTATCTATGATTAGAACGCAAGGCAAATCATTGAATATACAAAAGATACAAGAAAATGCTCAATTTATTTTTGAGATCATGGGCAGAGAATTAAGAGTTGCAAATTGCATATCAACCGATCCTGCGTGTCAAGATAATTTTCAGAGAATTCCTGATACTTCCTGTACTAGTGCTTCTTCTCAAACTTCTTTAACCTTTCAGCATCCGATTAATGGAACCGTGGTTTACTCTTTGGCCGGTCAGGTAATTAACAGAACCGTTGGTGGTTTAACTGGTCAGCTAACCTCTAACGACGTTCAGGTAAAGTCGCTTAATTTCTGTGTTAAAAACAATGCTTATAATGATTTGGCTCAACCGCGAATTACAGTTTTAATTGGATTTAGTGCCGGTATAGGTAAAGATGAAGTCAGTATTGATTTACAAACTTCACTTTCCCCAAGATTTGTAAAAGATTGAAAGATAAAATATTTTTTAACCAGTCACAAGGTATAGCAATTATATATACACTTTTGTTAGTGAGCGTTGCGTTGGCTATTGTTTTTGTGCTATCTACTATTTTTATAGGTAAGTTGAAGCTGATTAAAGAATCATCGGATTCATTGGAGTCAATCTTCGCGGCAGATAGCGGAATTGAGTCCTGTCTTTACAGTGTAAGAAAACAGCAAACACCGCCACAATCCATATCTAATTGTCCCGGTGTTTCAGTTCCAGTTACTTTATCTAATGGAGTTCAGTTTCAAATTATACCACTTGGTTCTCAAAGCCTCAGGTCAGTGGGAATTGTAAACGGTATTAACAGAGCACTTGAGGTTAATGAGGCTTTCTAATTAAAATTTTTCGTAGTTTATGACACTAAAAACTCAAGCCAAAGAAAGGGTAGAGAAGCTTAAAGAATCAATAAATAAATACCGTTATCATCGGTTGGTTTTAGATAAACCTTTGATATCCGAGTCCGCTGAAGATTCTTTGAAAAAAGAACTTTTTGATCTTGAACAAGAATTTCCTGACTTAGTGACATCGGACTCACCGACTCAAAGAGTTGGTGGAAAGCCGCTTAGTAAGTTTAAAAAATTTGAGCATCCTAAGCCAATGCTTTCATTTAACGACACATTTTCTAAAGAAGATATGGAAGACTGGTTTGATAGAGTGGTCAGAACTTTGGGGGTTGCAGTACCGGAAAGCGAGTCTGCCCGTTTAAGTTTTACAAAGGAAAAATTGGGCGGGTTTTATGTGGAGTTAAAGTTAGATGGTTTGGCTGTTGAATTAGTATATAAAAACGGTATTTTAGAAACCGGTTCAACCAGGGGCGACGGCAAAATAGGGGAAGATGTAACCAATAACCTTAAAACTATTGAAGCTGTTCCTCTTAAATTAAGTGCTACAAGTTCTAAGTTTCAAGTTCCAAGCGAATTAGTTGTTCGTGGCGAAATATTTTTAAGTAAAGGCCAATTTGAAAAAATTAACTTGCAGTTAAAAAAGAAGGGTGAAAAAATTTATGCTAATCCTAGAAATCTTGCCGCCGGTTCTATTCGTCAGCTTGATCCCAAAATAACTGCTGAAAGAAATTTGGATTCTTTTGCCTATTCTGTTGTTACTAACTTAGGTCAGGAAACTCATGAAGAAGAACATGAAATTTTAAAAGCCTTAGGATTTAAAGTAAATAAACACAACAAACTTGTAAAAGATTTAGAAGAAGTTCAGGGATTTCGTGATCATTGGGAAAAACACAGAGAAAAATTGGAATACGAAATAGATGGAATTGTGGTACAGGTTAATGATAACCGCATTTTCCAAAAACTAGGTGTAGTGGGAAAGGCGCCGCGCGCCGCAGTGGCTTATAAATTTTCAGCCCGTGAATCAACAACAAAAGTTAAGGATATAATTGTAAGTGTTGGTCGGACTGGTGTTTTAACGCCGGTGGCAGTTTTAGAGCCGGTTGAAATTGGAGGCACAACCGTTTCTAGGGCAACTTTACATAACGAAGATGAAATTAGGCGACTTGGAGTAAAAATTGGCGATTCAGTAATTGTTGGCCGAGCTGGAGATGTAATTCCAGATATTATCAAAGTTTTAAAAGAATTACGTACGGGTAAGGAAAGAGAATTTTATATGCCTAAAAATTGCCCGGTTTGCGGAAATAAAGTTGTACGTCCGGAAGGCGAGGTGGCACATCGTTGTGTTAATAAAAATTGTCCTGCTATAAAACGTGAAGCGATTTATCATTTTGTTGGTAAAAAAGCCATGGATATGCCTGGTGTCGGGCCCAAGATCATTGATCAATTAATGGACGCCGGATTAATAAAATCAGCGCCGGATTTATATGAATTAAAAAAAGATGATTTATTAAACCTTGAAAGGTTTGCTGAAAAGTCAGCTGAAAATGTTATTGGTTCAATTCATTCTAAAAAGAGTCCGACTTTAGCTAAATTTATTTTTGCCTTAGGCATTCGTCATGTGGGTGAGGAAACTGCTTTTGATTTGGCTAAAAAATTTGGAAGCCTTAAAAAAATATCCGAGACTTCATTAAAAGGGTTGCAGAAAATTCATGATATTGGAAACGTAGTGGCAAAAAGTATTTATGAATGGTTTCAAAATGGTTATAATCAAAAACTGCTTGAAAGATTTGAAAAAGTCGGTGTGATTCCAGAAAGTTTTAAAGTTACTAAACAGTCATCAAAGTTTATCGGAAAAAGCTTTGTTTTAACCGGCGGGCTTGAAATTTTAACCCGTGAAGACGCACAAGCAAAAATCCGTGAACTCGGGGGTGATGTTTCATCTACTGTTTCAAAAGAAACAGATTATGTTATTGCCGGTTCTGATCCGGGCTCAAAATTTGATAAAGCGCAAAAACTAAATGTTAAAGTTATAACAGAGAAAGAATTTTTGGAAATGATTAAATAATCGCTCGTCCTATACTTTCAGGCACGCAAATTTCTTGAGGCGATTCCCGTTTTGCGTGAACCTTCGCCTTGACCTGCGAGAAATTTGCTATGTGTAACTTTAGATTTCTTTTCTGCCTGCAGAAAAGAGCCAAGCAATCTCAAGTTACAAATACCTGAAAATATAGAACTTCGCTTCTTTAATTTATGTTATCCTGTTCTGCGTCCCTCGATTTCCTTAAAAATAAACCACATGCTAGCTATTGCGTTATCCCAGTAGATATGGTATTGAGTAAGGGCACGTTCAAATAATCATTTTTATAGGAGGAAGAAGTAAAAATGGCTAAATCTAAGGACGGGATACTTAAACGTTTGGGTACGATAAGGGTTGGCGTTCAACCTCGCATCACCTCTAAGGAATATTTTGAGGAAGCCGGAATAGTTTTTATGGACAAAAATTTTCAAACTCAGTTCTTGGGTCTGGAAATCAAAGAAACTAATAAAGATAAAGGCGAATTCGACATTCATAATCTTGGAAGCCAAGCATCTAGTGCCCTAATCCTTAAATTGCTTGGCGTTAAAGTCGAGTTGTCAGTTTCTCAATTTAAGCAATTTCTTGCGAGTAGGCGTGAAACTCAAGCGTGGTTCATTTTTTTCCTTCGAGGTCTAAATGGGGAACTGTGGGCCGTGAGCGTGAGTCGAGGTTATGGCCCGGTCAGCCGTGACGGATGGTGCGTCTATGCTAACTCTTTTGATTACCCGCATGATTGGGTTGCTAGCGGCCAGATTGTTTCGCTTGTCTCGCTGAGCCGAAGGCGAAGCGGACTCGCCTCGCTGGAGCTTTGGCGAAGCGGGAAAGTATAGGCACTTGGATTCTTGGGTTTTGGCTCTTGACCCAGCCGTATTTTGAGAAGTTTTCCAAAATACGGCTGGGCTTTTTTGTTTGGGAAAATCATGGTAAATTAGTAATTGTAGTCTAGCGTCTAAAGTCCAAAGACTAAAGTTAAAAATATCAAAAAAGCCCTAGTCTTTAGTCATTAGTCATTTAGCTTTGAGTTCTAAATCTGTTATTGATGTAGAGCATATTGCAAGACTCGCCAGGATTGAATTAACTGAAGTTGAAAAAGAAAAATTCGCCAAGGAATTGGCGAAGATTTTAGATTTTATAGATCAGTTAAATAAGGTAGATACTGAAAACATAGAGCCATTGTATCAAACAACTGGATTATCAAATTCTTATCGAAGCGATGAACCAAGAAATAGTTTTGTAATGGACGAGGATTTAACAAATAAATTAATTGGTCAGACTCCGGAACACGAAGGTAGATTTGTTAAAGTTAAATCTGTTTTGGAGCATAAGAAATAGAGTTATTCGTTAAAACAAAAATAAACTTCCCTTGTTACTATATCAAGTTTTAAGTCGATAACCCAGTTTTCAATAAGAATATTTATAAATTTTGAAATTTCTTCACTGGTTAAATTGATGTGACGATGCTTCTTTTTTAACTTACGATAAATATCAGCAATGGATACTATATCAAAACCAACAGGTCCATCATATTTTTTCTTTAGTTCTTTTCTCAGTAAATTTTTAAATTCAGTTTTATTTATGAAACGAGGCGGTCCCATTTTAATTTGTTTTTTAGTAAGTGGTATGGTGGGTTTTCTGAGATGCGATACCATATTTCGTGCCTCCAATTTTTAAACAGCAATTATGCTAAATATAAGTTTTACAATTGAATCAGTCAAGGAAGGTCTTAAAAAAGGCGATTTTTCAGCTGAAGAAATTTTTAAGCATTACTATAAAAAAATAGAAAAAGAGAATAAAGAATTAAATGCTTATTTATCTATATTTGAAAATTGTAAATTGAAAATTGAAAATTCAGCGGCTATGCCGTTGTCTGGTGTTCCATGTGCCGTTAAGGACAATATTTTAATTGACGGGACTATTTGTACTGCCGGTTCAAAGATTCTGGAAAATTACGTTTCAGCTTACGATGCTACGGTTATTTCAAAATTAAAAATGTCAGGTGTGACTTTTTTAGGTAAAACAAATATGGATGAATTTGCCATGGGTTCATCAACAGAGAATTCTGCTTTTGGACCAAGCAAGAATCCACACGATGTGTCGCGTGTCCCGGGTGGAAGCTCTGGTGGTTCAGCCGCGGCCGTAGCCGCAGATTTATGTGTTTTTGCTCTTGGTTCTGATACTGGTGGATCAATTCGTCAGCCGGCTTCTTTTTGTGGCGTGGTCGGATTAAAACCAACTTATGGTCGGGTATCGCGGCATGGTCTGATCGCTCTTGCTTCGTCTTTGGATCAGATTGGTTCATTTACAAAAAAGGTTTATGATTCAGCCACAGTTTTAAGCGTTATAGTTGGTAAAGATGTGTTTGATTCCACAACGATAGATTTAAATGTGCCGGATTTTACAAAAGGTTTAGACGGAATTATTAAAGGATTAAAAGTTGGTGTACCCAAAGAATACTTTGGCAAAGGTTTAGATCCGGAAGTAAAAATAAAAGTGGAATCAGCGATTTCTAAGTTAAAGTCTTTGGGCGCAGAAATAATAGACATTTCTTTGCCTCATTCTGAGTATGCTTTAGCGGCTTATTATATAATTTTACCATCGGAAGTTTCTGCAAATTTGGCCCGTCTTGATGGAATTCGTTATGGCCATTCGTCAACACACGCAAAAGATTTGTTTGAAGTCTATGCTAAAAGCCGTGGTGAAGGATTTGGGCAAGAAACTAAACGTCGTATTATGCTTGGTGCCTTTGCTCTATCTTCCGGCTATTACGATGCCTATTATTTAAAAGCTCAAAAAGTCCGTGCACTAATTAAAAAAGATTTTGACGATGCGTTTTTAAAAGTGGACGTAATTGTTGGGCCAACTGCTCCAACAACCGCTTTTAAAATAGGAGAGAAAGCAGAAGATCCAGTTTCAATGTATTTATCTGATATTTATACTGTTCCAGTTAATTTGGCTGGTTTGCCGGCAATTTCTATTCCTTGCGGAAGTGTTAGAATTGAAAATAAAGATCTTCCTGTTGGTTTTCAGATAATAGGAAAACCTTTTGATGAGGCTACAATTTTAAAAACAGCATATTCATTGGAACAATCATTGAACCCACAATAATGCCTACGAATTTTTCTCCAGATTTAATTTCACTTTTAGATTCAGGTAAGTTTTATGTTGCCCAAGCAGTTGGGACGTTTCAGGACGGCGGTTTTAGTTCAGATTTATTAATTTTCATAAAAAAGCTATCTCTTTTTATTTCAATTGTTTTTGGAGTCGCCTTTATAATTTTAGTAATTAAATTAAGAAAGTTTGTTGCCGAGCGCTTAAGGCAACTAAAAGCGACACCAGTAAAACCAGACGAAGGCGGGCCATTAATGGCTAGATGGGAAGAAATTAAGCGCCACATAGATTCAGACAAAGAAGCCCAGTGGAAACTTGCTGTAATTGAAGCTGATGCGTTGGTGAACAATATTCTTGAAAAAGCCGGTTATCCGGGTGAAACAATGGGAGAAAAGCTTATGCTTATTACGCGAGACCAGATCCAATCAATAGATGGTTTGTGGTTTGCCCATAAGATTAGAAATCAGATTGCTCATAATCCGGAATTTAAAATTACACAGTCGGACTCAATAGAAGCAATTACCAATTTTGAAAAGGTTCTCAAGGAGTTGCATGTTTTACAATAAAAACCTCCTGACTTAGCCGTGGGGTTTTTTATTTAGGACGGTAAATTACTTTTGTTTTAGTGACTCAAGGTCACTGGCAATCTTCTGTATTAGTTCGCCCTGATTCTCAAGATGCTGTACTATGACTTCTATTTCTTTTTCTGCTTTGATGTTCACTTCAAAATCCTCGGACGCTCTTGCTTCTGAATGCCGGCCTTGTAGGTTTTGTCCGATCATTATCAGGGGCATTAAAAGAAGCTGAATCATGTTGGAAATAAAAAGCCAAAAAACAAAAGCAGGAAATGGATCAAATTGTGACTCTTCTGGTCCAACCGTGTTCCATAACAGCCAAAAAATGGTCCAGGCTAAAATTAGAAGGAAAAAACCCATTGAACCTATATGTTCTGTAATCCAAACGGCAAATCTTTCTAATCTAGAAAGTTTCTCTTTGTGTTCAAGATTAACGTTTCTTATCGGCTTATGATGTTTCCTAACCTCTTCAAGACTTAAGGGTTTAGCCATAAGAATATTATAGGATTAAGTTTATATTTATTCAAATGTCCATTTTCTTAAATAATCATTTTTAAAGTTCTGTATGTATCTTAAGTTTGGAAAGAAAAAAAGCGCATTTGCGCTTTTGCCAATCTTTGTTCAAATATCGATTATTTATTGCTTTTTGACCCTCTTCTGATTCATTCGTCTAAGTATTTCATTTTCAGCATGTTTTTTTTGTAGGCTTCGAAAGCCAAGTACTTCGGATGTTCCCCCATCACGAATAGCAGAGTTCGCATGTTCAGACAAGAGTTCAAAATTTGAAAGGCGTTTCAATTCTTTATCATAGTTCTTCAGCCAGTCCACAAAATAGGGGTTTTTTAAGGCATTAATTTCATCGTATGTGTGGGTGATTTTTTCTTTTTTCATCACACATTCCTCCGTAACGCTTAAAAGATTTAAAGAAATAGTAGCACTATGTGGTATTGTTGTCAAATTTATTAAGCTCTATTCACATACATATTGTGGAAGAAATTAGGTTTTAAGGCATAATATGTGCGTGGAATACCCCTGATTTTGACGTTGTTTAGTATTTCTAAGTGTGTTATAATAAAAGCAACTGACCCCTTAACGACGGGGTCTTAAGTTACAAATGAAAGAAAAAGTATCAAATTTAAGAAATATTGCTATCATTGCCCACGTAGACCATGGAAAAACAACTCTGGTTGATTTTTTGTTGAAACAGTCAAATACTTTTCATGCGAAAGCAGAGGAATTAACCAAAGATTTAATTATGGACTCAAATGACTTGGAACGTGAGAGGGGAATAACGATTTTGGCTAAAAATACATCTGTAAAGTATAACGGGATAAAAATTAATATAATTGATACGCCTGGCCATGCTGATTTCGGAGGGGAGGTAGAGCGCACCTTAAATATGGCAGACGGAGCTTTGCTTTTAGTTGACGCTCAAGAAGGGCCTATGCCTCAGACAAAATTTGTTCTTAAAAAGGCAATAGAATTAAATCTTAGGATTATTGTTGTCATAAATAAAATTGATAAATCCGGAGCTGATATAAAACGTACCGTAGATGAAGTCGGAAATCTTTTTTTGCACTTATCAGAAGAAGATCACCATTTAGATTTTCCAGTTATTTATGCCATAGGCCGTGAGGGAAAGGCTTGGAATCATATTCCAAGCAACGAAGAAGTATTAGGTGCTGCCGATTTAAAACCTCTTTTTGAAGAAATAATAAATTTTATACCGGCCCCGGAAGTTGATGTTGATTTGTCTTTACAGATGCTGGTTACTAATCTTGATCAAGACAGTTATCAGGGCAAGTATACAATCGGTAGAATTTTAAGAGGCAGTATTAAACCGGGGCAATCCGTTACTGTAATAGGCCATGACGGTTTTAAGACCAATGCCCAGGTTGATAAAATATTTTTATTTGATGGACTGAAAAAACTTGAAGTTCAGGGTGCAAGTGCTGGAGAAATTGTGGCTGTTACTGGTTTGTCGGATTCTCATATCGGCATGACCGTTGCTGATCCCAATAATCCTGAAGCATTGCCGACAATTAAGATTGAGGAGCCAACTTTGAGAATCAGAATTGGACCCAATACGTCGCCGTTTAAAGGGCAAGAGGGAAGTTATGTTACATCTCGCCAAATAGGCGAACGTTTGCATAGGGAAATAGAGACTAATGTTGGTATGCGTATGGTCGATGTCGGAGGCACAGATTTTTTAGTTTCCGGTAGAGGTGAGTTGCATTTGTCTATTCTAATTGAAACTTTGCGTCGTGAGGGTTTTGAATTGGAAATTTCCAGACCCGAGGTGATCGTTAAAGAAGTGAATGGAGAAAAGCAAGAACCGTTTGAAGAAATTACAATTGATATACCTGAAGAATTTGTCGGGGTTATAACAACCGAATTTGGAAAAAGAAAATCCGACTTGGTTGATTTAGTGAATCATAATAACGGTTATTCAAGACTGGTGTATCACGTCAGTACACAGAATTTCCTTGGTTTAAGAAGTATTCTCGTCAGAGAAACAAAGGGTACGGCGGTTATAAATAGTGTTCTATTAGGATACAGAAAACTTGGCGCCCAATTACCAAGAATGAGAAATGGTGTTTTGCTCGCTTCTGAAACAGGAAAAGCGGTTGCGTTTGGATTGGAGGTCGCTCAAGGCAGGGGCATTACTTTTGTTGAACCAACAACACAGGTTTATGAGGGCATGATAGTAGGTCTTAATAGTAGGAAAGAAGATATTGAAATAAATGTTTGCAAAGGAAAGGTTTTAACTAATATGCGTTCAAAATCTTCAGACGACGCGATTACCCTTGCACCACCAACTATTTTTACGCTTGAAGAAGCCTTAGATTTTATAGAAGATGATGAGCTTTTGGAAGTTACTCCAAAGTCTATTCGTTTGCGTAAAAAGTCTCTTACTAAAAATGATAGGGCCAGAAGCAAAAAGACCAATACTTAAGACAAGAACATTAGATTTTTACTATTTGTTCCCAAGGATAATCTTTATTGCCAAAATGTCCGTATACCGCAGTTGATTTATAAATAGGTTTAAGGAGACCCAAAGTTTTTATAATTTCTCTTGGTGAAAAGTTAAAATTCCTTTTCAATAGTTGTTTTGTTTTTTTGGGGTCTCCAGTTCCAAAGGTTTCTGTCTCCAGCATTAGCGGTTCGCTTCTGCCTATGGCATAGGCAACACTCACTTGGCATCGGGACGCATAATTGTTGGCGACAATGTTTTTAGCGGCGAAACGGGCCATATAAGCTGCGGACCGATCTACTTTTGATGGATCTTTTCCGGAAAAACAGCCCCCGCCGTGAGAAATTAACCCCCCATATGTGTCTACCATTATCTTTCTACCGGTTAAGCCAGTGTCAGCTTGAAATCCTCCAACAGTAAAACGCCCTGTCGGATTTATAAGAAGTTCATATTTGCCAGGACCGATTGTTGGATTTACAAGGAATTTTATCAGAAGTTTTTTTATTTGGTTTAAATCTATTTTTTCAGAGTGTTGGCAAGAAATGAGAACTTTATGAATTTTATTGCCCAAGACAGTAACTTGGGATTTGCCATCCGGACCAAGCCAACTAAATAGGGGATTATTCCGGCGTAGATTCTCTAAACCATGTGTAAGTTTGTGGGCCAATACAATTGGTAAAGGAAGAAATTCTTTTGTTTCATTTGTGGCGTAGCCATACATAATTCCTTGGTCGCCAGCGCCTCCACTGTCAACCCCAATTTTTATATCCGGAGATTGTTGATGAATATTTACTAGGATTCTGGGGTTATCTTTGTAACCTATTTCTCGATAAATCTTTTTTACTAGTACTTTTATATTGATCGGATTGTTAGTTGTAGCCTCGCCACCGACAACAATTAGTCCTTTAGTCCCAAAAGTTTCAATTGCTACCCGACTTTGCGGGTCTTGAGATAAATAGCCGTCTAAAATTCCATCAGAGATCTGATCGCAGATTTTATCCGGATGGCCAGAGGTTACACTCTCGGCAGTTAGGAGTCTAGGCATAAAATAAAAACCTCCTTAAGGGAGATTTGCGTATCTTTTTGATCCGACACATCTTTCCCCGAAGGGCTAGATTAAGCACCTTTCCTTTTTAGGTAGGTTGCCAGATAGATAAAAGGGAGCTAGGTCTCCCGTTCGCTAAGCGAACTTTTCTATCATTCTTAATATATCTTAACTTAATCGTTGTTAATTGGTTTAAGTATAGAAGAATAAATTTTGTTGGTCAACCATATATTAATTGGGATAGATATTTAAATTTATTAAACCTTAGGCGAAAACCTTGGGCGTAAGCCCAAGGATGAAGCCAAGCCCCGGAGTGCGCTTTTGGCGCACGTAGGGGTTTAAGCTTAAAGCTCCGCGTCGTAATTATGCGGGGCCGGATGGCCGCTACGCGGGTATCTCTGGTACCGAAGGTATCCAGAGATACCACGGGCGTGAGCCCGTGGAGCTTCATTTACTCTGACTTGTTCTGAACAAGGTTGAAGGAGCGTGGTCAAAGTGTGTGAGCTAGGTCTAAAAAATAGAAAAGCCCCGCACTAGATGAAAGCTGTGGGGCTTTTCTATGTGCGGGGGTTAAATCCCGTTTGAGGCTAGAAGACGGCGTGGCCATGCAGAAAAACATCGTATATTGTTTATTTGCACGACCACCTCTCCTCTCGGGGAAAAACCCACTACTTCAAGGTTTACCCCGAGTTCAAGTTCAAGATGAGGGTTCAGGGGCTGACCAATTTTGAACCCCTCGTACTCGGTGACATCGTTGACTTCCGTGTCACCAACATCTTGATGTACTCTTGACATAACATATACCTCTCTTTTTGGGATTTACTACAATGTTAATCATAGCATATTTTATGACATAAATCAAATTAGTTAGTCCTTAGCTTCCAAAAAATAAAATAAAGCAAACGGTAAGGATTAACTTTGCCATCAATTTGCTTGGTGGTTGCGAGTACAACACCCCAAGCTTTCTTTTTTGTCAGTTGGCATCGGTTAATATCGAGTATTTAGGGGATTTATCAATTTATTTTGGTATAAATTATTTAGAAAAAATTATTAAAATATACATGTCTAAAATGGGGGAGTATATAATATATTTAAAAACGGCTTAAACATTAGGTTATTTAGCGTGTTGATAAATATGTATTAGAAATATGTTAATATATTACTAATAAACTAATATGGTAGTCCATAACAACCAAAACGGTAATAAAAGTACTGCTAAGGCTTTAAGAAGGCGGGGCTTTTCATTTTCCGAAATATTAAGGTCTGTTTTGGTTCCAAAATCAACATTATCTTATTGGCTTAAGGGTATAAAATTATCCGATAACCAACTTTTAAGATTAAAACGGAAGCGTAAAGAGGCGGCAAAGAAAGCTTCACAGAAAAAAAGTGCTAGTATAGCAGAGTCAATTCGGATAATTCAAGAGGCGGCTGGTAACGACATTAAAAAAATTTCTGATCGCGAATTATGGCTGATGGGAATCGCGTTATATTGGCGAGAAAGATATATTCAGAAAAATGTAAATGACTTGCGTAAAGGTGTAAGATTTACAAGTTCAGATCCTTATTTGATAAAATTATTTTTGAAGTGGCTTCAAGGAATAGGGGGGTTAAAAGATGAAGAAATAAGTTTTGACATCTTTTTAAAAAAGAGTCAGAAACGATCAGTTGAAAAAGTTATTGATTATTGGTCGCAAGTTACTAACTCACCAAAGAAGTATTTTTCTCAAATTTATTTTCAAAAGACGGCTCGGAAGAAAAATCAAAGAAATATTACTAAAAAAGTTAATTTCGGATTATTAAGAATTAGAGTAAGGGCCAGTTCAATGCTTGCTCGGCAAATTTCCGGCTGGATAAATGGGATTGTAAAATACTATAGATGGAGTGACTTAATAAGGTAAATTTTAATCAAACATTACTAACTATTAATAAAAACGCTATCAATGTTTATAATGTTATATCAATGATACGATAATTTATAAAAAATAAAAAACGAGAGAACTACTCTCGTTATCACAAACATAACTTAATGGACTGACTCGTCTGGTACAATACCAGACGAGTCCACTGTGCTTTTAAGAACAAATACTCCTCAGTTCAATATATGCTATACTAAGAAGAACAAACGATTAAAAACTCTCAAGACTACAAAAGTGGGTGGCCTCACACAATGGTTTGTTTTTAATGGTATTTATGCTATCATGGTTTTATGAAACAATATGATTTTCCTATTATTATAAAGCAGGACGATGATGGCTATTTTGCTACCTGTCCAGAACTGCAGGGCTGTTATAGTCAGGGCGAGACATATGAAGAAGCAATGTCTAATATTAAAGATGTGATAAATCTACATCTTCAAGACAGAATTGCCGAGAAAGAAGAAATTCCAACGACTAAGTCAGTCAGTTTATCTACTGTCCATATTACTCTTTAAAATGCCACGCCTACTAAGGTTAACTGCCAAGCAGATTATTTCAATCTTGGAAAAGCGTGGTTTTAAGTTGGTCAGACAAAGCGGCAGTCATAAGATTTATAGAAACTCTGAAGGTAAGAGAACGACTGTGCCGTTTCATGATAATAAAATCTTGCATCCAAAAATTTTCTCAAGTATTCTCAAGGATGCCGAAATTCAACTAGAAGAATTGAGTTAGGTTATAACCCTTCAATAAGTGAGCAAATATTTAGTATTTCCTTGAAAGAAACGTATAATTATATTTTGGATAATGAGTCTATAGTAAATTATCTTCTACTGCAAGAAAAAAGCGGCTTGATATTATCATGCCGCTTTAGCGAACTACTTGATTTTAAAAATTTTTTGAATCCATGACATATTTGACTAAAAATGGCCAAATCTGCGTAGCATCGCCACGGATTTCAGCAAATGTTCCTAGTTTGGTGTCCATTTTTCTCCAAGATGCATTTTCAGAGTATGTGCAACCTGAAAGGTGGCCATAATGCATAGCGTCCGGAGCGATCCGGCATCCGTAAAGGTACATTTTTTCAGGCCAATTGTAGCTAAGGCGTTCATTTGTGATCTCAATCAGTGGAGCCACGTTTTGGGTGTTATTGCGTGGCACTCCGCCACCCACCGAGAAGATTCCAACTTTCGAAGTTTGAATCATCATCCGAATAAGCACCTCTGAATCAAGTTCTGGATCTACAATTAACCGTTTTTGTCCTATCTGCATTCTCCGCTGGTTGTGTGCAAATAGGTCGTTGCCGATTTCTGAATCTACGAAGGCCGGGCAGAGAACGGGAACATTTTTTTCAAACGCTGACTTCAAAACACCACGTTCAGTAGTAAATTCTCGCGCGAGATACTCACCAACGCGTCGATGAAAAACACTCGGGCCAATTATCTCACCGCTTTCAAAGGACCATAAAATTTCATTCACGATTTTCTCAATGTGTGTGAAATTTTTCTCCGGTTCAAGCGTGTCAGTAACCCGATTAAGTTTCTGCTGCGCCAGGAATTGATCGTCATGTGCTGGGTTATGCTTAAAGTGCTGCAGTCCGACACTTTCTATCAGTCCATGAGCCATCAACGCTCCTGTTGAAGAGATAAGCTGGATCATATCAAGATCAACCATGTCGCAAATAACTAATCCCATTTTAGCAATAGTCATGGCTCCGCTCAAGGTTAGAAAAACCGAACAGTCGGGATCTTTGACCATTTTTTCCAAGGTTAACCCACCGCTAACAACTGTGTGTCCGAATTGATCTTTTTCTAGTTCAGTAAATAGAGCTTCAATAGAGTGCCGCCGATCTTCAAGCCAATTATCTAAGGCACAATAGAGGATGGGGATAACGAATGTCGGCTCGGCAAAAACAACATCGGGGAAATATCCGTCTTTGATCTGGCCGGGACGACAAAGTTCTTCCTTGTTAATAAAAACAGCGTCTCCCAGCTTGTTAATGTGCTTGTCAGCGGCTTCTGAATACCGTCCCACGACAATGGTTTTGTGGGTGTGCCAACCGGAGAGATTCTCAACCTGATCAGAATGGATAACTTCCTCAATCCATCGGTTATTCTTCATTCTGTCAAAAATGTCCAGAAGTTTTTCTCCGTCATATACAATGCGGATATGTTTTCCTCTTTGAACCCAGTCAAAAACTTTCAGACAAACCTCGCCAAGCATGCGTGCACCAAATGAGCACTTGCTCATAGCTTTTACGATATCTCCAACACTGTCACATTTGCGCAAATCAAGTCGCTCCAATGGCACTAGACCCATAATCAAAAGTCTCCTTTACTTGTATTTCAATATACCAAAAACAAAATACCACTCTCATGGTATTTTGTAAATCTATTGCGAGGTTGTCCTTCACTAAAGTTTCAGAACTCCAATTTCTGCAACCATCTTTTTGTGAAACACTTCTACGGGCTCAATTTAAATCATTCCGAAGCCAAAACCGCCTGAATGGCGGTTTTGGCGAAGGATGGTTGCGGGGGCGGGATTTGCACCCGCGACCTTCGGGTTGCGGGGGCGGGATTTGCACCCGCGACCTTCGGGTTATGAGCCCGACGAGCTAACTACTGCTCCACCCCGCGATAAATTTATTTACTCTATTTTTACTTTTCAGTGATTTTATATATTTTTAGACTTTCATTGGTTCTATTCTAGTTGCAAATTCTTTACTGGCCGCTAAGTTCCATGGAACTCCAGTTTTTGTTGAAGCATTTTTCCCTTTATTGTGACTATTAAATCTTTCAGAAAGATTATTTGTTTGACCAATATAGTATTTTCCAGTTTTAGAACTTTTTAAAACGTAAACACAAAACATATTTATATTTATACTTAATTACTGTGCCGATATCGCCAAAGGCGAATCGAGCATCCACGATTCCCGCTTTGCGGGATATCGGGACTCCACCCCGCAGTACTGCGATTTAAAGTCGCTTGGCTATTATAACAGTCTTGAAAAAATGTGTAAAGAAAGTTAAGGTTTAAAGAGAAAATAAAAAGTCAGGGTAGCTCAGTTGGTAAGAGCGCTTCCCTCATAAAGAAGAGGTCGTGGGTTCGAATCCCACCCCTGACATTAGGAAGGGGAGCAAGCAAATTGCTTTGCTTGCGTTGGGATGAGAAGGGCGAATTGATGTTCCGTAAGATTGCGGAACCAATTAGCTCGGTGTTTGTTGATAAAAACAAACGAATTTTGCCGCCGGCGTTATCTGTAGACAGCTTCAATTCTAAAAACAACCCGAATGGGTTGTTTTTAGAATTGGCCCATTCATTATAATTTAAGGTCAATGGAGCTGAAGGATTGAAAAATCTTATATTCCGCGTACAATAGGAACGCATGAATGAAACAATAAATAAATCAAATTATAATAAACTTTTAGAAAAGTTTTCCGGTGTAACTTACGGCGGGGTTATTGTTCCTCCAAAGGGGATCAATATAGCCGAATCACGATCTATGGTTTCTTTGGCCACGAAATTTTCAAAGAACATTGACTTAAAAATTCCTCTAGTATCGGCAAATATGCTTGATATTACTGAATCAGAAATGGCAATTGCGATGGCTTTTCTAGGCGGTATCGGAGTAATACACCGTTTTTGTCCGGTCAATTTTCAGGCGGACGAAATCCGTAAAGTAAAAAGAGCCCATAATTTTATTATTAATGATCCATACAAAATAACGCCTGACAGAAAACTATCAGAAGCAAAGGAGTTAATGAAAAAACATGATGTCGGAAGTCTACTTGTTCATAACGGGAAAAATAAACTTTTGGGTATTTTAACAAAGCGTGATATTAGATTTGTTGACTATGTATCAAAGGTAAAAGACCGCATGACTCCTTTTAGTAAATTAGTTACAGCCGGTCCCAAGGTGACATTAGAGCAAATAATGCAAAAGTTTATTAAAACAAAGGTTAAAAAACTGCCGTTAGTTGATGGTAAAAGAAATATTTTAGGTTTAGTGACTTCAAAAGATGCGTTACGTCTTCAAAAACATCCAGATGCAACACTAGACCCAACTGGTCGTTTAAGGGTTGGTGCAGCAATCGGTGCAGTTGGGGATTATCTTGAGCGTTCACAGGAACTTAAAAAAGCTGGTGTGGACGTAATTGTGCTTGATGTAACATCCTGTCACTCAAAAATCGTAGAAAAAGCAGTTAAAGAATTTCATAAGAAGTTAGGTGATACAGAGTTGGTTGTTGGGAATATTGGAACTTCACAACAGGCAGATTTTTTAATTAAACTCGGCGTAGATGGAATTAAAATTGGTGTCGGACCCGGAGGAGCGTGTACTACACGGCGCAATACAGGTATTGGCGTGCCTCAACTTTACGCAATAATGGAAACTTATTACGGACTAAGATTTAAATATGGTTGGAAAGAAAAAGATATTCCACCGCTTAACGCTGACGGCAATATTCGTTACGGAGCAGATATACTTTATGCACTTTTGGCCGGTGCATCAAGTGTTATGACGGGGACAATGCTTTCCGGCACGCAAGATACGCCCGGGTCTATTTATACAAAGGAGGATGGTAGGAAATTTAAACGTTTTCGAGGCATGGCTTCTACCGAAGCATTAATTTCTAGATATGAATCAGAAGGAATTGATGATCCAATAGCAGAGGCATTAAAGAAAAGTCCTGAAGGTTTAGACAGGGAAGTTGAGATAAGAGGATCGGTGGAGGATGTAGTTAGAAATCTTATTGGTGGGGTACGTTCCGGCATAAGCCATAGAGGGGTTTTAAGTTTAGACCATGTAAAAAGGCAATTTGATCCGTTTAATTCAGAGACCGGTTTTCAAATACTTTCAGAATCAGCTCGAAGGGAATCTTACGAGAGATAAATTTAGCCTTAGGTTCAACAAGTAAGTTCTTTCCGAGGTCGGACCTCGGAAAGACGCCCTTCGAAGGTTGAATGTACCAGTTAGTCGCTTGACAGATGTCATCAAATTTTATATAAATAGCCAAAATTAAGACTATTTGTCTAGGAGAGAAAAAATGGGTCAAGTCTTTAGCCGAGTACTTTTAAAACTTAGCGGTAAAGTATGTGGGGACAACGGGATTGATGTAAAGAGGATTGGTCATTTGGCAAAGTTGTTGATTCGGGTGTTAGAAAATAAGTCCACCAGTTTGGCTATAGTTTTGGGTGGCGGAAACATAATAAGAGGAAGGAATTTTCCATCTGAAGATAAGTACGATCGAGTTCCTATTGATCAGATGGGCATGTTAGGAACTTTAATAAACGGTTTAGCCTTACAAAGAGAGCTTGAAGCCAATGGGGTAGAGGTTAGGGTGATGAGCAGTTTAAGAGTTGATGAGGTCGCTGAATTTTATAAAGTCAGAGTAGCCAGAAGCCATCTAGATAAGGGGAGGGTTGTCATATTAGCGTGTGGTTTAGGAATTCCATTTTGCAGTACGGATTATGCAACAGTTGAAAGGGCGATTGAAGTTAGAGCAGAGATTGTTCTTAAGGGGACAAATATAGACGGAGTTTATGATGGAGATCCTAGTAGAGACTCTAACGCAAAATTTTTGTCATTCGTTTCTTACGAGCGATATTTGCAGGATCAGTATAACGTAATGGATTTTGCGGCAATTAAATTAGCCAAGGATCAAGGAATGCCAATTAGAATATTTGATTTTTTCAAGGAAGGAAATCTGGAAAAAGTTTTAGCTGGAGAGGAAGTTGGTTCACTTATTTATTTTTCTCAAGAATCAGTATTGCGTTAAACCCTCCAAGAGTTGGATGAATCTTTACCCCGCATCGAGTCAAGCTCGAGGCATTATGCGCTTGATTTGGTGACGGGGTTTTAATTTTCGTTTCGCTTTGGTAACATAAATTTAAAGTTTTGAGTTTGCGGGCGTGGTCCAGCCTGGTTCAAGACGCCTCCCTGTCACGGAGGAAATCGCCGGTTCAAATCCGGTCGCCCGCGCAGTGAAAAAAACAGTGCTTGAAATATATGGGTGGTACGGTTTTATAGCGGTTTTGGTTGCTTATTTTCTGGCCAATTTTAGAATAATTTCAGTCATTAGCCCAATATATATATTTTTAAATATAACCGGTGCGACCGGTATAACAATCATATCTTTCTATAAGAAAGCCTATCAGCCGGCAGTATTAAATCTTGTTTGGGTCGCGATTGCTTTAGTGGCATTATTTAGTTTGTTAGGTGGAACATTGCAGTAAGTATGCTATCTAATAAAAAACAAATTATTCAAATAAAATCTACTGACGAGGCGAAAGTCTTAGAAACCCTAGACAAAAGAAGTGATTCAGACGCTTTAAGATTAAAGCGTTTTTTGGCTATGCCGGATTTATCCAGACAGAAAGGCAGTCCGATAGCGGAACTCGCCGAGCGCATAATTACTTTGCCTCGGTTTCATGATTTTGATGTTCTTAACGTGCCGGAGATAGTCGGTTATAGTTTAAGTTTTGATTTATTTAATTTTCCCCTTGATCACCCAGCCCGTAGTAGGTCGGACACATACTTTCTTGATGATAATAATATTTTGCGCACCCATACCACTGTGATGTGGTATTATCATCTAAATCTGCCAGAAGTCAAAGAAAAAATAAAAAAACATCAGTCGGTTGGGGCGTTGAGCTACGGCAAGGTATACAGAAAAGACGAAATTGATCGTTTCCATCTGCCGGTGTTTCATCAGATCGACGGCTGGTATCTGTGCCCCAAAGAAGACCATGTTATAACCATTCAAGACTTGCAAGGTGTTTTAATAGAAATTGCTAAAGTCATTTTTGGAGAAAGTGTAAAATATCGTTTTAACATTGATCAATTTCCATATACCGATCCAAGCGTTGAGATGGAGATAGAGATTAAAGGAAAATGGATGGAAGTGCTTGGTTGTGGGATTGTGCGGGGAAGTGTTTTGAAAAATTTTGGCGTTGACCCAAATGAATACAATGGATGGGCGTTTGGTTTTGGTCTGGAGCGACTGGCTATGGTTAGTATGGATGTTCCCGATATGCGTCTTTTCTGGTCTCAAGATGAAAGGGTCAAAAAGCAGTTAAAACTAGGGCAAGAATACAAAGAGGTTTCAAAATATCCACCAATAACTCGGGATATTTCTTTTGTTGTTAGTAAAGACTTTGTTCCCAACAATTACTTTGAATTAATTCGTGATCTGGGAGGCGACTTGGTTGAGCAGGTTGAACTAATAGATAAATATGAGGATTCAAAAAAATTCGGTCAAGACAAAGTTAGTTATACATATCACATTATTTACAGGAGTATGGGTAGGACACTAAGAAGCGAGGAAGTCGACGCAATCCAAGATAAAATTTATAAACAGACCGCGGAACAATTTAAGGCAGAGTTGAGGTAGGAGAAAGTGTTGTCAGTGCCCATCTTATTTTAAAAACTTTGCAAAACCCCACCGTGATTTTGCTCATTGTCTGAACTCCTCGCTCGCCATTATTTTAAAAAATAATGGCACCATGGCCGCTCGTCGTTCAAACATTTTAAAATAAGATGGGCACTGACAACACATTAATTATATGAAACTGGTTTTAACCTAGAGATGAAAAAAATGATAATTCCAAAAACTAAAGAATATATTTTGCGTTTTAGGGAAGTAAATAGTGATATATTTATCGCGATTAAAAATGGAAAGAAAAAGATAGAAACTCGGGCGGCAACAAAAAAATATCAAAATATTAAGACAAACGATACAATAGTGTTTATATGTGCTAGCTCAAGATTCAAGAAAAAAGTTAAAAAAGTAGAGTTTTTTAAATCCGTGGGCGCTATTTTGAAGAAGTACCGGCCGGAGACAATCAATCCTAATACTTATACCACCAAAGAAGCATACAGTATGTGGTATAGTTTCCCAGGATATAAAGAAAAAATAAAAAAATATGGATTGATTGCTATATCTTTGGAGTAAAGATTAAACTATGAAAAATAAATTAAAAGATCCGTTAGTTGTAGCCATATCAGGAGGGATGGATCCTCTTCATATTGGGCACGTTCGTCTCATTCAAGAAGCAAAAAAGTTGGGAACTAAACTTGTGGTTATTTTAAATAACGATAATTGGCTTAAGAAAAAGAAAGGGAAGGTATTCATGAATGAAGAAGAACGCAAAGAAATTATCGAAGCTGTAAGCGGAGTAGATAGAGTTGTGCTGACCAGTCACAAAGAAAACCCCAAAGATATGAGTGTTTGTGCTGAATTGAAAAAGATAAAACCTAATATTTTTGCAAATGGCGGTGATCGAAAACTGGGTAATATACCAGAGGAGTCGGTTTGTAAGAAATATGGTATCAAAATGGCATTTAATGTAGGAGATGGAGGCAAGGTTCAATCCAGTTCGTGGCTACTGGCAAAATATATAAAGAATAACAAATAGAAATGAGTGATTCTCCAAACAATCCAGTTCAGGAATTAAGTACGCCTAAGAAAAGTATAAAACTTTTGATAAAAGAAAGTTATATTGAGGTGATTAAAAAAAGTGTTGGCGCAAATTTATTTCAGAATTTATATGCTGAAGTTGATGGAGAAAAGACCGATATTTTACAAAACGGAAGGCGATCGTGCGCGGTTTTTGTTTCGCGCATTTTATTTATGTTCAAACTCATTCACGATCTGCATGCGAGTGTTTATGAGGTTGTGCGGGATTTAGAATCAAGCGATTGGGAAAAAGCAGGGAAACCAGAACCTGGTGATGTGCTTGTGTATGAAACAAAGAAATTTCAGGAGGAAGGTGACGAAGAAAGAAACCATGCAGCTTTTTACATTGGCAGTGATGAGGCAGTAAGTACCTATTATAAAGTTAGTCAGCCAATTAAACATCATTATACTTATGGCACCAAAGATGGCGAACCGGTTCGTAAAGTCGTGGCAATTTATAGATATGATTTTGATGCAAATCACGAGAAAGTTTTAGCTCGAAAATTGTCGTAAAATTACTCTTTTTAAGCCATTTTTTAAAACCTTGCGTAGTTATGTTATATATGGTATAATTGTGGTATAGAAATAGTACATTTATAAAGCGATTTTATGATAATTTTGCCACAGCAGAAAGTGACTTTATGCGGGCCACTTTCTGCTGTGGCAAAGCAAAGGCTGAACCAAAATCAAACAGCAAGTAAACAAATTTCATAGGAAATTTGTTTAACGGAGGAAAATCGTCATGGCCAATATCATGGTCGCAGGCGATCTCTACCAAGAGTTGGACGGTCAACTCTGGGAGATAAAGCGTCAGATGAGGCAGCCGAGCGGTTACCCATTTGACCCCTTTCAGCTCAAGGTACATCTCCAGTTTGCCATTGAGGGTCGCTTCGGCCCTATCGTGGCCACCTTCAAGCGTGACATGCGCAAAGAAGGCTGGACGCTTCTAGAGAGTGTTCCGCATCGTATTTTCTCTGCCGTCGATGGGATCTCGTTCCTGAAAGAGGGTGAGACCTATGTTAACGGCGAAGAGATGGTACTTCGAGCCAGGAGAGAGTTTAACGCTAACTACGGCCAGGAAGATGCCGAGTGGCTTTTGGAAAACCAAAGCAAGATTTCAAAAGAACTTCGGAAGTACTACCTGGTTTTTCCGGGCACCATTTGGCAGGGCTCGGACGGCCGTTGGTACGTTCCGTATCTGCACTGGCGCGTTGGCGGATGGGTCTTGCGCTTCTATAGGCTCGGCCGTGCTTGGCACTCCCGTGATCGTCTCGTGGTTCCTCGCAAGTAGTTAAGGATCCTTGAACTCTTGGTTCTTGGATCCCTTGGCTCTATGCCCGACAGGGTTTGTTAAACCTGTCGGGCATTTTTTTATATTTTTGATATACTATGATTTGGAAAGTAGATCAATTAGCTTACGACTAAACAAGTTTTAAGCGATCCAATTCCGAAATCTTTTCAGATTTCTAAAAAAATAAAGCTACTTGGTTCAGAATGCTAGAGGATTTAAAGATCCCCAATAAGATACAGTCCTAAGATAATTCGAAGGACAGTGGTACAGATGGCATTTTGTACGTAATGGCAGGACTCGAACGGCAATTGGTACGTTCCGTATCTGAACTGGAACGATGACGAATGGATCTTGAACTTCAATAGGCTCGACAATGATTGGAACTCCAATGATCGTCTCGTGGTTCCTCGCAACTGGCTTATTTCCACCCTCTTTATTAGAGGGTTTGGTTTTTTAAATTTGTTTCTTTTATCCATCCGCCAAGCATTTTTCCGATTTCTTCTATATGCTTAGAAAGATGAATATACTTTTTATTTTCAATACCGTTTATTTCCCAAAGTATTTGGAGAAAGAATTTTAGCGTATCTAGTCTTGATGAAGCTTTAGTCAAATACGATTGTTTTTGTCTCCAAAAAATATACTGTGCTTGATGGAGGGTTTCGATTACCTCAACAAAGAGCGAGTCAATTTTAAAACCTAGTGTATAGCGATGATCTTTTGAGAATCTAGGTAAATAACCATGCCAAATTTTGTAAACCACAATCAGTTTCTGAAGAATAGGCAAAGAGGTGCTGCTACTGCTGCTGGGGGGGGGGGCGTAAAAGAATTGAATTTTGTCATAGTTTCGAAGAAATGGTTAGTTTGGAAAATTTACTTGAAGCCTGGAAAGAATTTATCAAAGGCAAAAGAAAAAGAAAAGATGTTCAAGAATTTCAGTTAAATCTAATGGATAATATTTTATCTTTACATCACGATTTAACTAATCATATCTACAAGCACGGAGAGTATCAAGCATTTAATATCTCTGATCCAAAACCAAGAAGCATTCATAAAGCTAAAGTAAGAGACAGATTACTTCATCACGCAATTTATCGTCAACTTTATCCATTTTTCGACAAAACATTTATTGCTGACTCATATTCATCCAGATTGAATAAAGGAACTCATAAAGCAATTAATAGATTTAGAGATTTTTCTTATAAAGAATCAAAAAATAATACAAAAACAGTCTGGGTTTTAAAATGCGATATTAAAAAGTTCTTTGCCAATATTGATCATCAAGTTCTACTTGCTATTTTAAAAAAATATATTTCAAACCCAAATATTATAGAGTTATTAAATGAAATTATTTCTAGTTTTTATTTAATTCATCTTGGTATTGGTCTGCCTCTTGGTAATCTAACTTCTCAATTATTAGTAAATATCTATATGAATGAATTTGATCAGTTTGTAAAACACAAATTAAAAGTTAAATACTATATTCGTTATGCTGATGATTTTGTTTTTCTTTCACAAAATAAGAATTGGCTTTTAGATTTATTGCCACAAGTTAGTAGTTTTTTACAAAATAGGCTTGGGTTACAGCTACATCCTCATAAAGTATCAATTAAAACCTTAAATTCCGGGATTGATTTTCTTGGTTGGGTACACTTTTCAGACCATAGAGTGTTGAGAACAGCCACTAAGAGAAGGATGTTAAAAAGAGTGGAAATAAATAAAAGTATAGAAACGATTAAATTAAAACTTAAAATTATCCACTCAAGACTATGCTTTAAGCATTGTTTTTATATACAAAATCTGGTAAAATTAAAGGGTAATAATGACTCAAAATGACCTCATAAAAAACTAGATTTTGAGGCCATTTTTCTGCTTAAACACCCCAGCTTTAGATGTTTGTCTTTAGACCTTGAGCATTTTAAATAATTTATGACAAAATTGGTAAAACAAGAAGGATCATATACTGCTAAAGATATTTATGTATTAGAGGGTTTGGAACCGGTCAGAAAAAGACCGGGTATGTATATTGGTTCAACCGGCGTAGACGGTTTGCATCATTTAATATGGGAGGTTTTTGACAATTCGCTCGACGAGGCAATGGCCGGATATGCCAAGAATATTGAAATTGCTCTTTTACCGGGAAACAAAGTTCGAGTGAAAGATAATGGTCGTGGTATTCCAGTTGAGAAACATGCGCAAACTAAAAAATCAGCACTGGAAACGGTTATGACCACTTTACATGCCGGAGGTAAATTCGGCGGCGAATCGTATAAGGTTTCCGGTGGTTTACATGGTGTTGGAGTTTCGGTAGTCAATGCTTTATCAGTTTGGTTAAAAGCCGAAGTCTCTCGCGACGGTTTTTTGTATGAACAAGAGTATGAACGCGGTAAAGCAAAGAAAGATGTTAAAAAAGTTGGTAAAGCGCCGAGTGATTTTCCCAGAGGAACAATTATAACCTTTGAACCAGACCCGGAAATATTCAAAGAGATTAGTTTTGATTTTCATAAAGTTTTAGATCATCTCCGCCAGCAAGCCTATCTTACAAAAGGTATTCATATATTAGTGACAGATGAGAGGAGTCCGATAGAGATTGATTCGGAAAAAGTACAAAAACAGGGAAGTAAATCTAAGAATATGCCTACGTATGGATTTTACTTTGAGGGTGGGATAGTTTCTTATGTCGGGTATCTTAATAGAAACGAAGAAGTTAAAAATCGCGGGATTTTTTATGCTGCTAAAGAAAAAGAAGGCATATTTGTTGAGATAGCCATGCAGTACACAGAAGAGTTTCAAAGTAAAGAATTAAGTTTCGCAAATAATATTTACAATCTTGAAGGTGGTATGCATTTGACTGGTTTTAGAACCGCTCTTACTAGGACTTTAAATGACTACGCTCGTAAAAACAGCTATTTGAAGGAGAAGGATGAAAACTTAACTGGAGAAGATGTAAGAGAAGGTTTGACCGCAGTAATTTCTGTAAAGATAAAAAACAAGGAACTTCAATTTGAGGGTCAGACAAAGGCAAAACTTGGAAATCCGGAAGCAAGGACTGCAGTAGATGGAGTATTGGCTGAAGAATTAGCTGATTGGCTGGAACGAAGTCCCCAAGATGCCAAAGAGATAATGGAAAAAGTTATTTTGGCATCTAAAGCACGGGTTGCGGCAAAAGCGGCCCGCGATACGGTTATAAGAAAAGGAGCTATGGATGGATTAGCTTTACCCGGCAAATTAGCTGATTGTTCAAGCCGTGACGCATCTGAATCAGAATTATTTATTGTAGAGGGCGACAGTGCCGGTGGGTCAAGCAAGCAAGCTAGAGATAGACGCACTCAAGCGATTCTTCCTTTATTTGGCAAAATATTAAATGTTGAAAGAACTAGGATTGATAAATTATTAGCTTCAGATAAAGTCAGGGCTCTGATTATTGCTTTGGGCACGGCCATTGGAGAAGAGTTTGATTTGTCTAAGTTAAGGTATCACAAGTTAATTTTAATGGCAGATGCAGATGTGGATGGTTCTCATATTAGAACTCTTTATTTAACTCTGTTTTTTAGATATTTTAAATCAATTATTGAGCAGGGCCACTTATATATTGCTCAACCCCCGCTTTATAAAATTCAAAAAAGTGGTCAGGCGCATTACGCATACAATGATCAAGAGAAAGAAAAGATTCTTTCTGAAATAGCTAAGACGATTAGTATGAAAAAGTCTGCAAAAAAAGAAAAAGAAGCGACCTTAGAGATTGAATCAGAAGAAGAAAAAGCTAATGGGGTTGAAGGGGGGTCTACAGAAGAGGAAGCCAAAGAGATATTGCCGGGTGTTACGGTCCAACGATATAAGGGTCTTGGAGAGATGAACTCGGAAGAACTTTGGGAGACAACCATGGATCCGGCAAGGAGAGTGCTTTTGCAAGTTACGATGGAAGATGCTGAAGAAGCAGACAGAATTTTTGATGTTTTAATGGGTAACGAAGTTTTGCCCAGAAAGAAGTTTATTCAGGCTTACGCAAAACAAGTCAGGAATTTGGATATATAGTACTTGTTGTTCCCCTACGACATTGAATGTCGTAGGGGGAGCGGAATGTGTTATTTGTTTTCTATTAATATTTTGGAACTACTTAACAAAAAGTGCATACGAATGGTTCCCTCCGAGGTTCCGCGAGGTTCGACCTCGGAGTCGCGAGGTCGAACCTCGCGGAATCGGACAATTTTTGGCATAGGGTAACAAATTATTTAAACTGCAGTGTTAGAAACGGTTTTTTATATTTAACAGGGTTGACTTTTAATTGTAAACAGATTTAGGATTTAATTGTGAGCTGTACTTTTATAACTTATCGGAGGAATATATGAAATCTAAAATCAGATTCACGTTTTTATTTTTTGTATCATTATCTTTATTTTTTGGTGCATTCCCAATTAATACTAAGACAGAAATTTCAAGTACAAATTCTCAAGAACTAGAACTTTTTATACATTTTCAGAAAAGTCCTGAACTTCAATATTCCTCAAATTGGGGGAGTAAAGTTAACGGCCGCTATTTAGCCTTTTTGGGAACATTTACCGGTACAAGTATTGTTGATGTAACAGAGCCGGGCGAAAATCATGCGGGTAAAGAGTTGGCTTATATTGAGGGCTCAAATTCCAGTTGGCGGGAGATGAAAGATTATTATGATCCGGTTTCCGGTCATACATTTCTTTACATTGTAACCGAAGGTTTCCCGGGTGGCTTGCAGATCGTGGATTTGTCCTTGTCTAAACCCGAGTTGATCAGTACTTTTTGGCGGGGTGAACAAACCGAGGATGGGGATTTGTTTTCTGGCGGGACTTCCTGGGAAAACCAACCTCATTGGCCACAAGATAATTCGGAAAACAAAAATCATCCGTCACACAAAAGTCCCGAATTGATTCCTATTGGCGGAGACGAAAAGTATTTGACTTCGCATACTTTGGTAATTGATCCTGTTAATGCTCGGCTATATCTCAACGGTTCCAGAAGCCAGATTGGGTCCGGGATGGTGATTTTAAACATATCAAATCCTATCCAACCCCAAGAACTTGGTGTTTATGGTCCCAACAGTTATGACAATTTCGTTCATGATGGTTTTATTCGTGATTCAATCTATTATGCCGCTTTAATAAATACCGGACATGTCAAAGCCCTTGATGTAAAAGATCATCAGAATCTAAAAGAAGTTTTTGATATTCAAACGCCTCAAAAGTTTACTCATAGCATTTGGTTAACAGATGGTAGCAAATTTCTTTTTGCAGTGGACGAGGTAAGCAACAACCATCTTTTGACTTACGATATTCAAGATATTCAAAGTATTAAATTAATTAGTAAGTTTCGCGATCCGTCTATTCCACCTAAAGCAATTTTGCATCAATTTATGTTAAGGGGTAACTTACTCTCCTGTGCTTGGTATACAGAAGGTATAAGGGTAGTTGATGTTTCAAATCCTTACCAGCCTTTTGAAGCAGGCCATTATCCAACTTGGCAGGGACCAAGTGGAGGATTTAACGGTTGTTGGGGTATATATGTGGATGACCGCGGCTATAGTTATGGCAGTGATATGTATAATAGGCCAGAGTACAAAAGCGGAGGATTATTTGTAGTTCGTTTTCCCGTTCCGTAGTTTAAAAGGGTACTATTCTCAAAATCTTTCCACTCCCGAGCTTGAAGATGGAGTTGAAAGAATTGTTGATACTACCTTTTTACCAGAACCTGAACGGGTTTTTGTCAGGAGCGAGTAAAAAGTTAAGTCTTGTATAAATTTCTAATATTTGCTATATTCTTAAATGGCCTGCGGGCCATTTTAAAATCCAAGAAATAGTGTTAAATTAAGCTTAAAGTCTAATGACCAACGATAGACTAATGACTAAAGTCTAACGACTAAGACCTTAGACATTAGACGTTAGACAGACGCTAGTCTTTAGACGAATTTATGAACCAAATTCTCGCCTTTCTCAAGGACGTACAAATAGAACTCAAAAAAGTAAACTGGCCGACAAAGCAAGAGCTTTTAAAATACACCGTTGTTGTTATTGGATTTACAATTGTATTGGGGGTTTTTCTTGGAGGATTGGATTATTTTTTCGGATTCCTTTTAAGAAAACTAGTTTTTTAGCTTAGATCATCATGCCAAAACAAATATCTACAGGTGAAAAACGCTGGTACGCGATTCATACATATGCCGGTTATGAGGAAAATGTTGCAAGAAATCTTAAACAGCGTATTGGGTCATTAGATATGGAAGATAAAATCTTTCAGGTTTTAGTTCCAAAAGAAAAAAAAATTAAGATTAAGAGCGGAAAAAGAGAGACAGTTGAAGAAAAGATTTATCCTGGTTACGTATTGGTTGAAATGATAGTAAGCGACGATTCTTGGTACGTTGTTAGAAATACACCAAATGTTACAGGGTTTATTGGTGCCGGAACAGTTCCAACGCCCTTAGTTGACGAGGAGGTAAAGAGGCTATTTGAAAGAATGGGTGTGGAGGAGCCAAAATATAAAGTTGGGTTTGTAATAGGTGATCACGTAAAAATAACCGACGGACCATTTAAAGACTTCGACGGAAAGGTGGCCGAAATAGATGAAGAGCGGGGTAGAGTAAAGGTTCTGGTTACAATGTTTGGTAGAGAAACCCCGGTAGAGTTGGACTTTCTGCAGGTGAGGAAATTATAGCTTTTTGGGCTTAAAGACTAATGTCTAAGGACTAGGGCAGTAATATATTAAATGTACTATAGATTTGAAAAGCTTGAAGTATGGAAGTTGGCAAGAGAGTTTACTGTTGCTATCTATAAAGTTACAAGTCGTTTTCCAAAAGAAGAAATTTTTGGATTAGTAAGTCAAATTCGTAGGGTGTCTGTTTCTATAGTATTGAATATAGCAGAAGGAAGCGATAAAAAATCAGATGCCGAGTTCAAAAGATTTTTGCGAATGTCTTTAGGATCAATTGAAGAAGTAATTTCTGGTTTGTATATAGCTTTAGATTTGGATTTTATAAATCGTAAAGATTTTGACAGTTTATATCAGATGAGTGGTTTGGTGGTTTCAAAACTTAAGGGTTTAATTAATAGTTTAAAATAAATTTAATTTTGACTTTAGTCTTTAGACTTTGGTCATTAGTCACAAATATGCCTAAGATCAAAACAATTATAAAACTTCAGATTGTGGGTGGGGGAGCAACGCCTGCTCCGCCAGTTGGTACGGCACTTGGGCCGCACGGTTTAAATATTCAAGATTTTGTTAAGCGTTTTAATGATGCGACTCAAGACAGAAAAGGCCAGGTGATTCCAGTTGAAATTACTGTTTTTGAGGATCGCAGTTTTACTTTTATTACCAAAACTCCGCCAGCCGCCTTTTTATTGAAACAAGCGGCTAAGATTGAAAAAGGATCTGGACAGCCAAATAAAAATAAAGTTGGTTCAGTTAGCAAGGACGATGTTCGTAAAATCGCAGAAATGAAAATGGAGGATTTAAATGCCAATGATATTGAGGGAGCAATGAAGATTGTAGAAGGGACTGCTAAAAGTCTCGGATTGGAGATAAAATAAAAAACGCCTAGATTCACTCGCGTGACTCTAGGCTAAGCCAGGGATCGCTTCCAGCGCGGCCACTTGGGTCGCCGGCATGCTAAAGTCCTGACTATAGTGTAAGTATATCATATTGATAGCACTACTGTCAAGTCCAAATTGCAGGGACAGCTAGGAGTTTGAGGTTGGAGGTAAAATAGTTACAGTTGCAATAAAAACTTTTTCTTTTATACTAAAAACAACCATTAGGTTGTTTTTAGTTTCTTAACAAGGAGGAAAAGTATGCTTTTATCAAGGCCGGATATTTTAAAACACATGAATTTAGGTAATATTCTCATTGATCCTTTTCAAGAAAGAAATCTAGGTACTAACAGTTATGATATAACTTTGGGTAATTATTATTTTAGGGAACAAGACTCAAAAGGTGGTTTACCAATTTTCAATCCTTTCTCTAGGGCCAGTATTGAAAGAGTGTGGGGAAAGGAACCCCAACGAGCAGTTCCTTATTTCCAATTTATTCAGGATTTAAATATTACTGCTTTAGATGGTTTTATCGAATCAGACTTAATAATATGTCTTGCTCCAGGTGAGACAATATTGGCCCATACACAAGAATTTATAGGTGGAAGAAATTGTTGCACTTCTGAAATGAAAGCGCGTTCAACTCTGGGTAGATCATTTATAGAAGTTTGTAAATGTGCAGGAATGGGTGATGTTGGTTATGTAAATCGTTGGACAATGGAGATTACAAATAATAGTTGTCGCCATCACATCCCTCTGAGGACTGGAATGCGTGTTGGTCAAATTAAATTTTATGAGGTAAGGCCTCTTGAAGACGATGATTATTCAGTAAAAGGTAAGTATCAAACTGGTACAGATTTGGAAACCTTGAAAAATAGTTGGGTGCCTTATTCTATGCTACCACGACTTTACAGTGATTATGAGATAGTTGGTAGGAAAAAAGAAAAGTTAGATAGTGAGTAAGTATATGTCAGAGATAAATCCAGGAATATTTATTACTTTTGAGGGTGGTGATAAAAGCGGAAAAACAACCCTAGTTTCTTCGCTATACGAATATTTTTTAAGTTCTGGAATAAAAGTAATTTCTACGCGAGAACCGGGAGGAACGGATTTCGGGGAAAGAATTAGACAAGTTTTGAAATCTAGAGACGCAGAAAATATAGATCCTTGGACTGAATTTTTTCTTCTTTGTGCCGGGAGATGCCAACATATTGTAGATGTGATTTCGCCTAAATTAAAAGATGGATATTTAATTTTGTGTGATCGTTTTACTGCTTCTACTTTTGCTTATCAGCATTATGGTAGAGGATTGTCGTTAGAAGCAATGACTCCAATAGAGGCTATAGCTCGTAAAAGAGTATATCCCGGTCTTACAATTTTGTTGGATATTGATCCACGTTTAACTATTTTAAGAAGGTCGGAAGTTGAGTTGGATAAATTTGATCAAGAAAGTTTAGTCTTTCACCAAGTGGTTCGGGAGGGCTATTTAGCCCAATTGCAACAAGAACCAAGACGCTGGTTTATGATTGATGCAACTTTAAGCCCAGAAGATGTTTTTCAAAAAGCTCGTGACAAAATACTAGAGCTGTTAAAACAAAAATAGATCTGCTACAATCGGGGAAACCCGATTTTTTTGTATTTTAAAAACAAGGAGAAAAGTTATGCAAGGTACAGAGTATGACCCAATTTTTTCTAAAGAAGAAGTAGAAATATTAGCAGAATATGTTAGTGACCCTAGTGCTGATATTTTTGTTTTTTTGCCAAGCCTATATGGGGTTGGTGGGGCGGTATTTGCCAGGTACTCAAGAGCCGCAGGCGGAGCCAGAGTTCGTCTATTAAAGGAGTTTTTAGATGAAAAAGGGAAATTAAAATTAGACAAATTAAACGAGTTAGTCGAAAGAGTTTTAATCGCTTATGGTGATGATTCGGTTGGTGAGTTGGAGAATGCCCATTTGGCACTTGAGAATGTTTCTAATTTAGCAACTAAGGAAATAGAAGATTGCCGTATCGGTCTTTCGCCTATTGAGCAATCAAGTCGTTATGTTGTTTATGACCAAAGAGATCGTCAAGGTAGGTTGAGATATCTTAGACCAGTCGAAGTTGTTGAGGCCGGTTTGTTGTCTGAATATGAGACAACACTGGATTATGTTCTTGAAACTTATATTCAACTAATTCAGCCCATGTCAGAATATTTCAAGCGGTTAAAACCAGAGAACGAGGCTGAGTATGCTGTAAGAGCGGGAGATAGTAAGGCATATAAACTTCAAGAGTTGGATAACGATAAAGAAAGAAGAGCTTGGTCGGTTACGTATAAAACTGATATAAAAACAAAAACTTGCGATACTCTTCGAGGACTTTTGCCAGCAGCAACTCTAACAAATGTTGGTATATCCGGAAATGGAAGAGGATATCAGAATATGCTTACAAAATTAAAGAGTCATGATTTGGTTGAATTTCAAGATTTAGGTGATAGAGCAAAAGGAGCATTATCGGTGGTTATTGAAAACTATGTTAAAAGAGGGAATGTTAACTTTTATTTGCGAACGGTAAATGAAAAGATGGAAGAAATTGCCCATAGATATTTAGGTCATATTGAATCAGTATCTAGAGAACGAGTAGAACTTTTTTATGGAGGTAACTGGAATTTTGAATCTATGGCGATTGCGCATATTTTGTATCCTTTTTCTTGTCTTTCTCTGGGGGAACTTTATGATTTCAGTCAGTTACTCACCTTTAATCAGAAAAAGGCGATTATGGAAGCATATTGTCAGCATAAAGATGTTAGGGGCAATAGACGGAATAAACCTGGCCGTGGTTTAGAATTTGGTTATCCGATAACCTTTGATTTTGTAGGTGATTTTGGGATTTATAGAGATCTTGAGCGACAGAGAATGCTTACTCAGCAACGACAACTTTTAAATCCTTACCTTGGATATGTTACACCAGAAGAAGTTATTGAAGCCGGATTGGGGAAACAATTTCGAACTTGTGTTGAAAGGTCTTATCATTTATACGATAAGTTGTTGGTTAGCGTCGGAAAGAAAGTTGCTCAATATGCAGTTCTTTTTCTATTTAACATTCGTTGGTATATGGGGATGAATCATAGAGAAGCGTTTCATTTGATGGAACTACGGACAATTCCTCAAGGACATCCTTCGTATCGTAAACTAATTCAAAAAGCACATCGATTGTTATGCGAGCAGGATTTATTAATTGCTCCTTTGATGGAATTTGTAGATTATAACGACTATTTCTGGAGTCGTGCAGAGTCAGAGGCGGCGCAAAGAAGAAAAGAGAACAGAATCGTTAGTTAGCTCGGTTCACCGGGCTTTTTTGTTATTTAAAATCATGATAAATTAATAGTTGACTACAGCTTAAAGTCTATGGACTAAGGCTAGAAAATAATATCTAAACTTTGGTCTTTTGTCGTTAAGCATTGAGCCTTGAATTATAAACCAACAATCGGCCTGGAGATTCATGCTGAACTTAAAACCAAGACTAAAATGTTTTGCGATTCTTTAAATGATTCGGATGAAAAGCATCCAAATATTAATGTTTGTCCCATTTGTATGGGTCATCCAGGGACATTGCCGGTCATAAACCAGGAGGCTGTGAAAAAAGTGATTCAAGCTGGCTTGGCATTGCATTGCCAGATTGCAGACGAATCTTTTTTTGAAAGAAAGAACTACTTTTACCCTGATTTACCAAAGGGCTATCAAATAAGTCAGTATCAAAAACCGTTATGTCGTGACGGCTATTTAGAGATACTGTCTAATGACCAAGGTCTAAAGACTAAGGCTAACAACGAAAGTCTAAAGACTAAAGCTATTGATAGCTCTGGCTTTAGTCGTTCGCCTTTAGACGTTAAGCGCATCAGAATTGAGCGCATTCATTTAGAAGAAGATGCGGGCAGGCTTTTGCATGAAAGCCTCTCGACAGGCTCGGGGCGACCAGCTTCGCTGGTCGATTATAATCGTGCCGGCGTTCCGTTAATGGAATTAGTAACAAGACCGGATTTAGAGAATGGTAACGAGGTTAAAAAATTTGCCGAGGAATTTCAGTTAATTTTACGTTATCTGAACGTTTCTGATGCAAATATGGAAAAGGGTCAAATGCGTGTCGAAGTTAATATTTCGCTTAGCGAAATATTAACTTCTTCAAATCAAAAATCAAAAATCAAAAATCAAAAATTAGGTACAAAAGTGGAGATTAAAAATTTGAACTCTATAAAAGTAGCAATGCAAGCGGTGGAATATGAAATTAAACGTCAAAGCGAGCTTTTAGATAGTGGCGAACGGGTTATTCAAGAAACCAGAGGTTGGGACGAAGTAAGAGGTGTAACGGTTAGTCAAAGATCAAAAGAAGAAGCTCACGATTATAGATATTTCCCGGAGCCGGACCTCCCGCCTTTGTTTTTGAGCATAAGCGAAAAGCTACAAAGGCGAGGACCCCCCTCTTTCTCTCGTGAACTTCTCAAAGAAGCTAGTGATGAAAGCGTAGCGGTTATTTCCAATGAATTCTCAAATATTGAAAAAGATTCTCAAAGAAAGGGGGGGGTGCCGCCAACTAAGATTGATGTGGACGGTTTATTAGTCAGTCTGCCAGAACTACCTCAGCAAAGGCGTGATAGATTTAAAAAGCAGTATAATCTGCCTGAGCGGGATATTGAAATTTTTACCAAAGCGAAACATTTGGGCGATTATTACGAAAAAGTTGCCACAGAACTTGATTCAGAAGCTAAAGTTGAACATTTGAAAAGTGGAAGTGTCAAAGAATTCTCTGATGAAAAACATTTGCTGGGCAGGCTTCATGCGCTTGCGGCCAATTTTATAATTACTGAATTTCCGGTGTTGTTCAATATGAAAGATGCCAGCGAATTGGAAGATTTGTCAGGTATAAAAGTTGAACCGGAAGCCTTTGCCGAGTTAATGGTTATGTTTTTCCACAAAAAACTTTCTTCTTCGGCCACAAAGGTTATATTAAAAGAAATGACTGAAACCGGATTGCATCCCGAACAAATTATGAAAGAAAAAGATCTGGGTCAGGTTTCAGATTCGGGGGAGCTTACAATCGCGGTTAAAAATGTTATTGCCAATAATCAAAGAGCAGTTGAAGATTATAAAAAAGGTAAGCAGGAGTCCTTGAAGTTTCTTGTCGGTCAAGTAATGAAAGAAACCAAAGGCAAAGCCAATCCACAAGTTGCAGAGGAGTTGTTGAAGAAAGAATTGGTGACTAATTAAATCAATTATGCTATTTAATAGTTAGTAAATTTATTACTTGGACCTTTAAAAAAGAGGGGAGTGAATGCGTAAATTCAGTAAACGTTATTTGATTCCTATTGGTGTCACTTTGATAAACGCAGAATTAGGATCATGTGCTTGGCAAATAGCTCGTTTTAGTGTTTTTAAGGCTTTTATTTTTAGTTCAATTTCGGGAACATGTGAAATGTTATTTTGGTACTATGGTTTCTGGGGCAGTTTTTTGGGTAAAACCTTGCATAAATTTCCGGCCGTTGTTATTAGTTTAATGTTTGTGGGGGTAGGTTATCTTTTTGTAAGGTATTTGAACAAGGAAAAACGATTATTCTATAGTTTGCCTGGTATTTTCAAAAAACGGTTGAAAATAGCTGGAGTAGCCTCTGCTTCTCTCATTTTGGCCATCGGCCTCTTGTCAATAATTGGTAAAAACTTAAAAGTTGTTGTTTTTGACCAAGATTATTTGGGGGTATTCATTTCCGGGCTCATACCAACTTTTTTTCATTTAGGTATCGGATTTATAAAATTGAATCACATTCAATATGGCCTTTTGATTTTATTGATTGGTAACATATGTAAAATTGGCTTATTTAGTTATCTTTGGCAAAAAATCATTCCTTTGATTGGTTTAGATAAAATAGATTTGAATAGTGGTTCTGTCTGGGAGAGTTTGGATAATATTAAAAACACAATTCATTCCGAAAAAACTTAAAACTCGGCTTTAGCCGAGTTTTTAGATCCTATCGGTTATTTCTTTTTTTATTTTTTTCAGAATTTCTTCGGTTTGCATGGCCCCAATATCTCCAACAGAACGTTGTCTAACACTTATATTACTGTTGTCTTCTTCTTTCTCGCCAACAACCAAAATATATGGAATCTTTTGCAGTTCTGCTTCACGAATTCTTTTGGAAATGGTTTCGCTTGAGTTGTTGAATTGAACGCGGATATCTTCTTTTTTAAAATTGTTGAAAACCTTTTTAGCATAGTCGGTTTGTTTTTCACTGATGGGCATAATAATTGCTTGAGTTGGAGAAAGCCAGGTTGGAAGTTTACCTTCAGTGTGTTCAAGTAATACGCCAATAAATCTCTCGAAACTTCCAGCGATAGCTCTGTGGATTATAACGGGTCGTTTTTTGGATCCATCCTCGGCAACATACTCTAATTCAAACCTTTCCGGTAATTGAAAATCAAGTTGAATGGTTGCAATAGTCCATTCTCTGTTTTGAGAGTCGGTCGCGTTGATATCAACTTTGGGTCCGTAAAATGCTCCATCTTTTTCTTTAATTTGATATTTTACTTTAGCTTTTTTCAATACCGATTCTAGATCTTTTTCAGCTTCGGACCAGATGTTTGGATCGCCCATTGAATTGTCCGGTTTTGTTGCTAGATTGAAAGATAGGGACATGTTGAAATGTGAATAGAATTCTTTAATTAAATCGAGTAAATTACTAACTTCTTCTCCAATTTGGTCTGGTCGAACATAGTGATGGGCATCGTCTTGAGTCATTTGTCTTACTCGAAGTAAGCCACCCAGAGTTCCAGATAACTCTTTTCTGTGAATTTTATCAGTGATTTCTGACATTCGAATTGGTAAGTCGCGATAGGATCGCACTCTAGACGAATAAATTAATGTGCTTTCTGGACAATTCATTGGTTTTAAAACATATATTTCGTCATCAACATCTAATGTAAACATGTTTTCGCGGTAGTGTTGCCAATGACCAGATTTTTCAAAAAGTTCTTTTTTTACCATAATTGGAGTTGAAACTTCTTGATAGCCAAGAGTATCTAATTTCTCTCTTAAATATTTTTCAAGTTCCCGCCAAATAATCATACCGTTGCCATGCCAAAATACTGTTCCTGGGGCAACACTGTGAAAACTAAAAAGATCAAGTGCTTGGCCGATATCTCGATGATCAGTTAAATTGGTAGTTTGTGACTTGGAATTTGTATCTCCTGATGACATGGAATAAATATACTAAAATTTAAGTCAAAGCTCATCTTGACAACCATACTTTTAGGTTCTAACGTTAGATAAAAGTAGAAACTTAAAAACCTCGGAGAATCAAAATGAAAAAAGCAACTAAAGCCGTTAAAGTCAAAAAGGCATTAGAACTTTTTCACATAAACGATATTATTGATCAATATTTAGCTAGTGTATTAGCTCAACACCAAAAAACCCTTAATTTATTACCGGTATTTAATCAGGACCCAAATAAAGTAAAAGAGGCTATGATGCGTTTAGAATCGGCTTTTGAAGGAGAGCTTGGGCAAAAAAGTAAATCAGTTTTTTATTCTATGGCTGAAGTTTCCTGGCAGGAATTGGCCGACGAAAATCTGGATAGGCTCATTAGATTATTGAAAGAACCAAAAGTTCAGGAATACATTGTTTTTTCAAGGATATATTTTGAGGAACTAAGTAGAAAAACCTTAGAAATTTGGCACAGTGTCTTTATCAAAATATTCTTGGAGGCTGTTGCTAAGGTTTTGACTGATATGGGATTAGGAAAAGTGCATTTTCTTACCCTAACTCCATTACCCGGTTTTGCTGTAGAAAATGGTATTGAATTGGACCCGAATTTAGACACATCACAGTTGGATCCCAACGACATACTTTAAATTAAGCTCGCAACTAATGTTGCTTCATCGCAAATAATCTTTGGGATTCCGTCTTTTTCGTTAACGCGTCCTCTGACTACGATGATTTTGTTTTCCTGCCATACAGCAGGATTTTTTTCTATAACTTTAGGGAATATAACTAGCTCAACTTTAGACGTTAAATCTTCCAGCCAGCCAAAAAGCATTAGTTGGCCGGTTCGAGTCGTTATTCTTTGAAGTTTTGTGAGCAGTCCGCCTATTTTTACATTTGAGCCTTGTCTTTGGGTAGCGAGTCTAATATCAGTTGTGCCAAAATCAAGTTGAAGTTTTAGTTGGTAATCTTTAACTGGGTGGTCAGAAATAAATAACCCTAAAAGTTCTTTTTCCCAGGTTAAACGTTCATTTTTAGATGCCGGTTCCGCAGACACTAGTCTAATTGAGGGTAACGGGACCTCTTCGTTCGCGCCGAAAAGACTAATTTGTCCGCCGCTTGAGTTTTTTTGTGTTTCTCTGCCGTAATTTAAAAGCTGGTCAACATTTGCCAGAAGCTGATTTCGTTCACCTAGCTGATCAAGTGCTCCACAACGAATTAATGATTCTAGGGATTTTTTATTTAAGTCTTTATTTTGAATGCGGTTGACCAAATCTTCTATTGATTTAAATTCTCCATTACTCGTTCTTTGTTCAATTATAGATTTAATTAGGTTTTCTCCTACATTTTTGATTGCCAATAAACCAAAACGTATCTTTTGTTCCTGAAGGGAGGGGATAGAAAAATTATCAAAACTTTCGTTTATATCCGGTGGTAGAACTTCTATTTTCATTCGTTGGCATTCGTCAATTATCTCGGCAATTCTTTCTATGTTACCAGCTTCTGCTCGTAAAACGGCACACATATAGTCGATGGGAAAGTTTGCTTTCATATACGCGGTTTGATAAGCAACACGGCCGTAACATGCGGCATGGGAATTGTGAACAATAAAGTCATTGGCAACAAAATTGTGGGTTCCTTCTATTTCCAGATCATATGTTTTTTCTAAACCAACAGATTTAATTTCTTTGATTTCATCCCACAGAATATCGGAGTGAGAAATTTTAGATATTTCTTCATTGTTAAGCACTTCCGCCATTTTTTGAATGGTTTCCCTCAAGTATCCGATTTTTCTGTTATCCCTAAGCAATAGTCGTTCGGATATTCCAGCTGTTTCCGCAAAACTTTTATAAGTGTAATTTTCTGCAATAATAGCTTTTCTTAGCAAATTTCTTATTAGGTTTATTGGTATTGAGTCGCTACTTCCTCGCGCCGCCCACTTTTTGAGTGAGCCATTGAGTATGGGGTGGTTTTTTGGCAAATATTCGCAATTCTTCTTTTTGTCGCCGACAAAATAAGGAGAAAAATTTTGTATAAATTTTTCTAAATTGTCCCAACGGCTTATGTTTAGTGTAAAACCGAGTTTAATACCGTCTCGGTATTTAAACTTTTTTGCATGAATTGTGCTTAAAATACCAAATCGTAACAAAAGATGTTGAAGCTGACGAGTTAACTTTTTGGAAGAAGTCGCGTAAAACACTTGTGGATCTTTGCCCTTGATATTTATACAGCCGTCACCTTGAAACATTTTTCCAATCAATACAGCTATTTTTTCTGTCGGTAGATTAAAGATAAAATCTGGTATAAACTTTTCTGTAGCTTTTTTATACTTTAAACCAAGCGACTCAATATATAGGACTGCCTCTGATGGTTTATTGAGCTTGATCCTTTTTGAATACACAGATGTTGCCGGTTTGTTTGTGTTTAATACAGCTTTCGTGTTGGCAAACATTTCAAGATTTTTTATATAATCGTTTAGTTCGTCTTTCTGCTTGGAATAAAAATAGAACCCCGCAGGATGGCAGAGGTTGCCTTCAGCAAGGAGGTAACCAAGAACAGCTAACTTAAAGTCAGGTATGCCTGAAGCAATTTTAGTTGTTTTAATAATACGGGGGACTGCGATTTTGTCACCCACGGCAAGATTTTCTAAGTTTGACCATCCTTCTATTCCTAAAAACGGGTGGTTACTTGTTGCTTTTATCTTGCGTCCGCTTCTAGTCCTAACTTCAAAGACTTCTTTTGTGCCATTGTCAAAGGCACTTTTTACTTTAGCTGGTTCTAATCTCATGTTATTGCCAAGCGAGAGAACATGTCTAACTTTTTTCTTACCATTGTAGATTTCTTCAATTTTTACTAAATTACCATTGTTGTAATCATAAATTTCTGTATCTCCAGTTAAGCATTTATTAAACCCGTAACCCTGGAAAGGTTCAAATAATTTCCAAATTTGTTCTGCTTCGTTTTCAGTCATCCCGCTATGAGTTTGACAGCCTTTAACGAAAATTTCGTGTTGTTTTGCCATTTCCGCTGGTATTTTCTTTCCTACGGCTTTTCGAAACTTATCTACTGTTTCCCAACTGTAGCCGGCTAGTTCCATTGCGGTAAATAAAAGGTCATCTTGGTAAACTAAAATGCCGTATGATTTACTAAGGAACTTTTCTGCTTTAGGGTGGAAATATTTTATTGGCTGGCGTCCTTGCTTGCGGGCAATATATTCTGGAATATTGTTCATTGGGCCGGGTCGGTATAAGGCAACCATGGCATTGATGTCATGAATGGTTGTTGGTTTAAGATCCATAAGGTGCTTTGTCATTCCTGATCCGTTTAGTTGAAACAATCCTTCTGTTTCTCCTCTGGAAAGCATGGAGAATGTTTTTTTATCATCGAGTGGGATTTTCTCAATATCTATATCGACATTTCTATTTTCTCGAACCAAACTTACCGCATTTTCCAAAATAGCAAGATTTCTGATGCCCAAAAAATCAAGTTTGGTTAACCCAACTCCATCTTCACCAACCGTATACATATCGTATTGGGTTATAAAACTATTGCTTCCTTTGGGATCAAATTGTATCGGAACATATTCTGTTAGAGGTTTGGGAGCGATTACTACACCGGCTGCGTGAACGGATACGTGACGAACAGTGCCTTCAAGTTTTTGTGCCGTATCAATGATTCTGCGGACTTCCAGGTCTTGATCATAAAGATTTTTCAGATCAGGCGCTACCTCCATGGCATGTTTTATAGACATAGGGAATCCTTGTGAACCAAAAGGAATAAGTTTAGCTATTTTGTCTCCTAGTTCATATGTTTTTCCCATTGCTCGAGCCACGTCCCTGACTGCACCTTTAGCCATCATTGTTCCAAACGTACCGATTTGGGCGACTTTGTCAGTGCCATATTTTTTCTTTGTGTACTCGATGACTTCCTGTCTTCTGTTATCGGCAAAATCCATATCTATATCTGGAGCCGAAGGACGAAACGGGTTTAAGAATCTTTCGAAAGGAAGTTGGAATTCTATCGGGTTAACATTGGTAATGCCCGAAAGAAAGGCGACAAGTGAACCGGCGGCTGAACCACGGACTGTCGTATAAATTCTAGATTCTCTGGCGAAACGTATTAGGTCGGCGACAACAAGAAAGTAAGGGGCATATTTTTTATTTTTAATGATTTCAAGTTCGTAATGGCGTCTTTTCTCTGCTTCTTGATTTTTATCTAAATCGTATTTTTTTGCTCCTTCGAGTGTTAATTCGTCGAGCATTTGATCTGCTGTTTTGTTTGGTTCAAGGACAAATTCAGGGAAAATAAATTCGCCTAGAGTGAGTTCAAGATTGCAAGCCTGGGCTATTTTTAACGTGTTTTCTAAAGCTTCCGGCCACTCTTTGAATTTTTCTGTCATTTCCTCGGGGCTGGCTAAAGAGTAATCATCGTCCTTCATGGTTAATCTGTCTTTATCATCAACAGCGGTTCCTGTCTGAACGGCTAACAATACGTCATGAGCGTTAATGTCTTCCTTTTTAAGGTAGTGGGAGTCTTGAGTGGCTACTAAGGGGATTTTTGTTTCTTTTGACAGTTGAATGATTTGGGGAGTAACAATATTTTGGTCCGGAGTATTTAAATGTTGCTGAACTTCAAGATAGTAATTTTCTAATCCAAAAATTTCTCTATATTCAAGAGCTATTTTTTTTGCCCTTTCATATTGGTTTGAAAGTATTGCGCGTGAAACTTCTCCGCCCAAGCAACCAGAAAGCGCAATCAAGCCTTCGGAGTATTGGCGCAGTAAGTTTTTATCAATCCTCGGTTTATAGTAAAAACCTTCAAGGTGGGAAGCGGTTACAAGTTTAACTAAGTTTTTATAACCGGTTTCATTTTTAACAAGAAGTATTAAATGAAAGTAGTCTCTTTTGTCATTTGTCGTCTGTCGGCTGTGCATGTCCTCGGTGATATACATTTCGCAGCCGATGATTGGTTTAATACCTGCCTTTTTTGCCTTTTGGTAAAATTCTATTGCTCCGTATAAATTGCCATGATCCGTAATGGCTACTGAATTCATACCCAATTTTTTTACATGAGAAATTAGTTCCCCAATTTTCGACATACCATCAAGAAGTGAGTAATGGCTGTGAGTATGAAGGTGAGTGAATTTTAGTTCCGACATGACAGTTAATTATACCAGCTAATAAAATATAAATCATATATCTATTTTTGTGGAAAACTTTTAAAAATTTGTGGATAAGGGGGGTTGACCCCATTAGAAGTCCGATTACAGATTTAAATCAGCTAGAAATCAAAAGATTTTTTATTCCTAACGGGGTTGATTTTGTTATTGAGCAGGATTGTATAAAAGTATTAATAAATTTTAGTTCGTTGCAAAACTTTGTTTTTTGTTTTATTATATTTATATTCAGACAGTTTAAGTAAATCAATTTTGTCATGGTAGTACCACGAGGTCATAAAACAAAAGGTGCTCAGTTGCGAAGACGCAGTCACTTGCGGTTGAAAAACATACCGTTAGTTTTTTGTGAGCATTGTGGACACGAAAAATTGCCTCACAGAGTTTGTAAGGTGTGTGGTTATTATAAAGATAAAGAGGTGGTAAATGTGTTATCTAAAGAGTTAAAAAAGAAGGAGAAACAACGTAAGTCCTAGTCTAACGATAAAAGTCTAAAGACTAAAGCGAAAATTGTTAGTAACTTAATATTATTAATTTAGACATTAGTCCTTAGTCTTTAGTCAGTCTTATGGCAAATAGACATTTATCGCGATCCGTTGCTATGCAAGCTCTTTTCGAGTGGGATTTTAGGGGTTTAAATAATGATTCTATTTCTGATATACTTTCCCGCAATATTCAGGAGTTTGCTCCTGGCATTCAAGACGATTCTTTTATAAAACAACTTGTTTTGGGAACTATAGAAAACAAAGAGTCTATAGATGCTATTATAGGAAAGGCAGCTCCGATGTGGCCAATCGATCAGATTGCTAATGTGGATAAAGCTGTATTAAGGTTGGGTTTGTATGAATTATTATTTGGCAACAAAGAAGAGGTTCCACCTAAAGTAGCTATTAATGAGGCAATAGAGCTTGCTAAAACTTTTGGAGGGGAAACATCGGGTAAATTTGTGAACGGAGTTTTGGGAACTGTCTATAGAGAGTTGAATCCGGAAGAAGCTATAGCCGAGGATAAAAAAGATTCGGATACGGACACAGGGGGTTCAACTAAAGAAGTTTCGGCTTAGTTGCTTGTCGCGGATTATGAACCCCACCCTTGAGCTTAAGGGCGGGGTGAATCCCACCACAATCGAGGATCCTCGATTGTGTTCTACCAGAAATTTATTAGGTAGAACAAAATCGGGAATCCATGATTGCAAAATTGGATAAAGAAAATATCACTAAATTAGAAGACAAAATAGGGATTAATTTTAATGATAAAAATCTATTACTTGAAGCATTAACTCATCGGTCATTTCTGAATGAAAGATCAAATGACGGGTTAAGACATAACGAGAGAATGGAGTTTTTGGGTGACGCAGTTTTAGAGTTAGTAGTTACAGAATATCTGTATAATAATTTTAAAGACCCTGAAGGTTTATTGACTGCTTGGAGAGCGGCTTTAGTTAATACGATAGAGCTTGCAAATGTTTCTCAGAAATTTGACTTAAATAGTCATATTCTGTTAAGTAAAGGCGAGGCTAAAGATGTTGGAAGAGCCAGGCAAACCATTTTGGCTAATGCATTTGAGGCTTTAATAGGGGCGATTCATATAGATAAAGGTTATGAATCGGCTAGGAGTTTTATTGACAGATTTCTAATTCCAGAATTAGAAGGTATTCTTGAGAAGAAGTTATATAAAGACCCTAAATCGCTTTTACAGGAAAAGGCTCAAGAACTAGTTGATATCACACCCTCGTACAAAGTTTCAGAAGAATGGGGACCGGATCATGCCAAGATTTTTAGAATAGCGGTTCTTTTTGGAGATAAGATGGTGGGTGAGGGGGTTGGTCCGAGCAAGCAAGACGCTCAACGAGCCGCCGCCGAAGATGCCTTGCATAAAATGGAATGGGATTGAATCATAAAACATGAATCATAAAACATGAATCATAAAAAATGTTCCATGTTTCAGGTTTCAGGTTTCACGGGTTGTTAATTATTCGTTTACAGCGTACTGGTAAAAAGAAACAAGCCTATTTTAGGATTGTTGTTCAAGAGCATTCCCAGAAAACAAAAGGGAAGTTTTTGGAATCTTTAGGAAACCTTGATCCGCATGCAAATAAGTTTACAGTAAAATCTGACCGCGTAAAATATTGGATATCTCATGGCGCACAAGTTTCCGATTCAGTCTGGAATCGTTTGGTTGACCAAAAGTTAGTTGACGGCCCAAAAAGACAAATAGTGCGAGTCAACCCCGCTCTTAAGTTTAAGGATGGGGTTAAAAAACAAGAAGCTGAAGAAAAAACAGAAACAGTTTTATCATCCGTGCCAGCTGAAGCGCAAATTGAACCAGTTATCTCACAAAAACTTGGTGAATAATACTCTTTCTCTTTCTTCGCAAACCCCAGCGTGGTTTGCTCAGGGGTTGAGCCCTTCGCTCTTACCCAGCTCAGCAAGTTTTCATAATAATCATTGACTTTAAAATATATTCCGTGTACAATAGTAATGTTTAATAATGAGAAAACCCAAAAGGGGGTGGTCGAAAATCAAGAAATTCCGTAATGATTGCAATAGGATATGGATAAAATGATCTTTTTCTATAATCCTGAATGCATGTAATTTAATGACACAGGCATCAGATAGAGAGTTTGTTGAGTTTGTTGTAAAAAGCATTGTCAATCATCCTGAAAGCGTTGAAGTTAGTCGGACGGTTGATGAAATGGGTGTCTTGCTAACCCTAAAAGTTCATCCTGAAGATATGGCTTTGGTAATTGGTAGGCATGGTGCTACTGCAAAGTCTATTCGATCGCTTGCTCGCATTATTGGTTTAAGAAACCATGCTCGAGTGAACTTCAGAATTGCTGAACCGGAAGGGGGGATGGGTCCACGCTCCAACAGAACCGCTAAAGAGGTGGAAGATATGGTAAGCGAGCTCAATGCTTAATTAGAAATTTGAAATTGAAAACGCCACGATAATTTTTCGTGCTTTCTCTTTCTTCGCAAACCCCAGCGTGGTTTGCTCAGGGGTTGAGCCCTTCGCTCTTACCCAGCTCTTTCTAAAGAAAGAGCTGGGTAAACCGTGCCCGCTACGGGCTCAAAACCCGTTCAAGAGCATTATTCAGCAAGCTCGAAAAGTAAATGAAATTCGACATTATAACCATTCTTCCTAATTTTTTTGATTCTTTTTTAAAAGAATCTCTTATTAAAAAGGCTTTAGAAAAAAAGCTGATAGACATTCGTGTTCATAATTTGCGTAAATGGGCGTTAGGTAAACATCAAGTTGTGGATGACTCCCCTTATGGTGGTGGTCCGGGTATGATTTTAAAATTCGAACCTTTTTATAAAGCTGTCAAAAGTCTAAGATCCAAGGTTCAAGGTTCAAGATCCAAGATTATATTTTTGTCGCCTCGTGGTAAAATGTTTAATCAAACTATGGCCAAAAAGTGGGCTAAGTTTGATCAGTTAATTTTTATTTCCGGTCGTTATGAATCGGTTGATGAACGAGTGGCAGAAATTTCCGATGAAGTTATTTCTGTTGGAGATTACATTACTTTGGGTGGAGATGTTCCAACCATGTCTATTATTGAATGCGTTGCACGATTAGTTCCGGGTACAGTTGGAAGACGAGATTCAATAGAAAAATTAGATTTTCCTCAATATACGAGACCGGAAGTAGTTAATGTTAAAAGTCTAAAGGCTAAAGTTAAAAGCCAGAAATTAAGAATCAAAAATTTGAGGGTACCCAAAGTGTTACTTTCAGGAAATCATAAGCTTATAGATGAGTGGAGAGAAAAAAATGCGAAGGAAATTAGGTAGTGGCGCTTATTTTTAACTTAAGTCATTCTATTGACAATTTACTAGACATTTTGTAAAATTTTAGCATATTTTTTAGTTTTTTAAAAATCTAAAAATGGAGGAATTTATGAAATGGTTGGATAATATCCTTGAAAAAGAAAAGGCTTCTCATGTTAATTTTTTTGGTAAAGAGTTTGATCTTTCTACTTTCTCTGAAACCCTTAAAAAATATGGGGAAAATAGAATAAGAGAATGGGAGGCTTTACTTCTTGAACCTCATTTCTTACCCAAGATAGAAATAGCCAGAAAAGCCGATTTCCCAGGTTTTAAGATACGGCCCAGTAACCATTGTTATGAAGTCGTGTATCAAGGTAAAGTCTTAAGGGTAATTGATGGGCAACTTCAAAACGACCAAAAAGCTCACTGGCTTTTAGGTCAAAGCGTATTAATAGATACACGTTTGAAGCCTAATTATGAAAATGGTGAGCAAATGTGGCACAAAGATAATTTCTTGGGCCCAATAATTGAAAAGTTAAGGAAACAAGAAAAAATACCAAAATATGAATATGGTTCACAATCTTCACGATTCGGAGTTTCTTCTTTAGACTTTGATAATCAGGTAAAACAGGTTCTTTTAGAAAGGCTTGGTCTTTCTTTCCGCCATGAAAGAGCCATAGAAGCTATAATTATACCTCAACTGTATTTATATATGCCAAGAAAAAATAATGGCACTACTAATACTTGGGTTTGGTATGAAGAGTTTTTCGGGGACTGTTCC
>JACPLU010000004.1 GCA_016186395.1 Parcubacteria group bacterium | reverse complement strand
CAGCTGAGGCAAAGCGAAAAGTCCTTTTCCCCAGAAAAATAGTTTTGGCAAAACCGAGACTGCATTGAAGCCCCGCCGCACTGCCCGAATACTTGGAGGGCAGAACACCGAAGAAAACGCCCTTTCCTTTTTCAAAAGAAATTTCACCCCCCCGCCAAAACAGAAATGCAAGGAGTGTTTTTCTTTCGGGGTTTCCGCCGAGGCTCTGCGAGGCGGTGGCGGGGCTTTCGTTCATCACGAATTTTTGATAAAGTAAGTTCGAGCGAAGTCGTAAATATACTCATAAGGAGAATTTTTTCTAAAAATTCTCAAATAGCTCAATAATCACCTCAATTTTCAAAGGTTCGAGAACCTTAATATTTTTGATTTACGGGAAAAGTTATGAAAAGTGGCATTTTAGTAGATGGTATATACATTTCTGAGAGGTCCGAACCTAAACCATTGACATACCGAACTTTTATTGATATAATCTTGCCAAGAACTTTACAAAACAAAGAGGCGGACTATGACTGAATTAGAATCCCTGCAAAAATATCTTCAGCTTCGTACACGTATGTACATCGAGACCCTCGGAGAGAAAGACCTTGATGTCGTGGAATTTCTCTCGCAAGACCATTTTCTTAACCAATTAGACCTTCTGGTATGCAGGCGAGCAGGAGAAGGCGAATTGGATATTTTCTGTGGCTATTTTAAGGACGAAGAGGAGACCAAAGCTATCTTTCTTTCGCTTCACCCTGGTATGCCCATAATGCTTCTTGAGAGAGATGTGGTAAAAGAACGAATTGAGAATATGACACGTCAGAATCTTCCGTTTGACCAAAGCCAACAGGCACTCAGTGGGTGGCCTAGTTAGTTTTTAGCGGTCTGATAATGTCAGACCGCTTTTAAATTTAATACTTTTTATTAAAATCGGAATATAAAATAAGTCAGTAGATAACTGGAAATAGGTTCTATCCTCATAAACATCGAGGCAAATTGATTGTTTTCAGTATTTCGTTAACAAAAAGCCTGCTAAGCAGGCTGTAAAAATAAAAGTTGAGATTAAATCAATCCAAGACTTTTAGCGGCATTTTCCCATGCCCTTGATTCGCTACCGCCAGAACCAAGCGTATTATTGTAGTCTGTAATTTTGTGTTTCCAGCTTTGTCTGCAATGTGGGCAATTTTCTGTTATGGTTTTTCTAGTTTCGATATAGACCCAATCCCCATCGTCAACTACAAAAGAATTGGGATATTTTTGTTGAACTAGTTCTTGCGCAGTTAACTGAATAGAAGTGGTTACCATAGTCTCTCCTTCAGTCTGGGGTACTTGCCTAAATTTAACAAACATAAACTTTAGTGTCAATAAAACTGACAATTGTTGGTGTTTAGGACATCCTATCCTCATCCACCAACCCGTTCATCTTATAAGCGACCCGCTCCAGAATAAAACTACTTGATTTTTTGAACGCCATTTCGGTGGCGGCGCAAAGCACCGTCACCAATTCGTTGGTCAAAAACCGGAAAATCAAGTTGTTAGTGTATATAGAATATTTGCAGTTAACACTCATTTCTGTTACACCATAAGAGTGGAGTTAGTCTCCAAACTTGTCAGCACTTTAAAAATTGAGGTAACAAAATGAAAAGCAAGTACTCTGCCGTTGCTCTGCTTTTAAGTTTTATACTGATAAACTTCCCCTGTCGTTCATTAGCTCAAGAGATAAAAACAAAAACTGAAGCATTAGAACAAACACAAATCTCTAACCAAATTCTCGTAGTTTTAAAAACTGATATCGCTACCGCAGCAATAAATGGCGTCAAAATAAATGGAAAAACCTTTGAACATCTGACCAACATAGCTATCGTTTCACCGGAAGAAGAGAGGCGTCTTTCTGAAATTGGCTTAATTAAAAGTAAAATTTCAGCTGACTACAGCGACTTTCGTCTTGTACAGAACCCCGTCCCAAAAGATATCGATAGTTTTTCTTTAAAGCTTAACAAGGGCCAAAATTTGATTTTAAAATTTCACCCGGTGGGTAACTTTTTTGCTAATTTTTGCAGCATGCAAGTTCAAGATGGGAACAAAAATATTCTTTACCACTTTGCCTCCGTAGACATAGATTTTATGAAATTTAATCTTGAAGCTGATAAAGACTATACCATTACACTGCGTCCAAGCTTCCCCATGATAAACTTTAAATATGAACTGACTGTTGGCGGCGGATGCAACGCTTTTACGAATATCAGCGAAAATGAGCCAAACAACATAGATTCTCCTCAACCAATCAGCAACGAAACTAAAATACTGGGCAAGTTTTTTCCTGATAACATACCGGAGCCTCTATCTGGAGCTCCCAGAGATCCCTTTTCTGGCTACCAAACTAATCTTAAAATAATTAATGCTCCTCAAGCTTGGCAAAAAAATAATTCTGGAAACGGAATTGTTGTTGCGACAATGGATACAGGAGTCGAGATAAATCACCCAGACCTCAAAGATCATCTCTATAAATTTGAAGGAGAAATTCCTGATAATGGAGTAGACGACGATCAAGACGGAGGCATTGATAACGTCTACGGATATGACGCATCAAGTTTCCCCAAAATAGGAGTTGGAAACGCAGTTGACGGATTTGGCCACGGAACTCATGTAGACGGCATTGGCATGGCTGTTGCCCATAATAATGAGGGGATTTCCGGTTTAGTTCAAAAAAATGTAAAGGTAGTGCCAGTTAGAATTTTTAATGATCTTGGATTGTCTGATATCACAAGAATCACAAGCGGCTACGATTGGATTGTTGGAGCAAAAAAAAGAGGCATACCCATAAAAATAGTAAATCACAGCTGGGGCGGATATGGCGACCAGGTAAGCGAAATATTAAAAGAACTGACTAGGCATTTAGAAGAAGTTGATATTATCAGCGTCTGCGCAGCGGGTAACGACAAATTCAATATAGACGTTAATCGTTTTTATCCAGCCGCTTTATCAAAAGATTTAGAAAGTGTTTTTGCGGTAGCGGCAATCGATAGCGACACCGGAGCCTTGGCTAGTTTTTCAAACTATGGTAAAGAGACTGTTCTTCTTGGTGCGCCAGGAGTCAATATTCCTTCGACATTACCCGGAGAAAGCTATGGCGTGTTTAGCGGCACATCAATGGCTTCTCCCCACGTCAGAGGAGCTCTTGTCCTTTGGCTTGCTTTGCACCCAAATGCAAGTTTTAGCCAAGTTAAGAATGCCTTAAGCCAAAGCGTAATTAGTCACCGCACGCTTGCTGATAAAACTATCACTGGAGGCTACATTGATATTAATAAACTTCTTTCAATAAGCCCCCAATAAATTTATTAGACTTTTTCAAATCCCGCCTATTGTGGGATTTTTGATGTTGTAAAAATACTCCACAATTAGACTTTCTGATTTCAATCTAATCTATTTTGCGTTTTTGCATTGCAAAAACCGTTAATACTATTAAACTGATTACAAACAAGTTACTTAACAAAGGAGTTTATAAATGGAACAATATTGGATGCCTAAGAAATTAGATTTTAAGAATCTAAGATTATGTTTAGACAACTATCCCGCCGACTTTTTATTTATCAGATTAGTTGGATCAGCTGGCGGTACAGTAAAGGTCAATGAAAAGTTAAAAGGCCGAATGCTTGATTTTAAAAAAGATAAATCAGGTCTATACCTATTTATCGACTCAAGCAAAGTGTTTCACTTTCCTCTAGGTGACTACCAAAAAGGATTTTCTCTAGCATATGAAAGGATTGTACCAACAGAAGATGGTATCGGAAAAATGGTTATGTTAAGCCATGGAATTGATCCTTATGATCCCAGCCTCCCAGAGCCTCAAAGATCTTTCTTAAGAACCGTATTAGATAACCATCTGGTAGAAATATTCTTTGAAGGCAGGGTGAATCTTAGATTTCACTCATGGTGGATTAAACCGCACTGGAAATATTGGACAATTGATAAACCCTGAAACATTTCAGAAATCATCCTAAAAAAGAAATTGAGAATAGAGAAGACTCTTAAAGACCGGAAACTTTCTTACAGACTACCCCCTTAAGGGTGGTTTTTTTATTTCTTAATTAAACCCAGTAAACTCTGGCCGGTCATTTCAGGAGGAACACTCAAACCCATAAATTCTAAAATAGTTGGAGCCACGTCGGAAAGGAACCCGTTTACATCTTGGTTTAAATTACTCTCCTTTGACTCTGTTTTGAATATCTCCAGATTTTTATTTACTAAAAATATTGGCACCGGATTAAGATCATGTCTTGTTTCTATCTCTCCAGAACCGCTATAAACCAGATTTTCAATATTCCCATGATCAGCAGTTACTAACATTAATGTGTCTTCGGACTCTTGAACTTCTTTTAGAATCCAGCCCAAACTCTGGTCAACAGCCTGAACTCCTAAAACCGCTGACTGAAAGTTGCCTGTATGAGCCAACATATCAGGATTTGCAAAATTAACTACTGTAAAATCGTATTCGTTTTTTTTAATACTCTCCAAAACCTTATTTGTTATCTCTCTCGCCTGCATATTGGGATTATTTACTATATCCTTAACAGAAGGAATCAAAAAATCCTCTTCATTTCGAAATGGTTCCTCTCTTAAGCCATTAAAAAAGTATGTAATATGAGCGTATTTTTCTGTTTCCGCTATATGAAGCTGTTTAAAACTGTTTTCTTCTATAACCTCTGCCAAAGGAGATTTAATAACTAAACGATCAAAAATTGAAAGAGTCTTTAGAGAGTCACTATATGGTACCATTGAAACGACCAATAAATCATTTAACTCCGCTCTTGATCCCACTCTTAAGCTTAAGGGTGGGATTGAGCTCAAAGGCGGGGTTAAATCTGCTTTTGATGAAATCGGGGAATTTGCATCGCTAAAGGCCGAGGTTATTTGACGCATACTATCTTCTCGAAAGTTGAAAAATACCAGAGCATCACCGTTTTGAAGAAATTCTTTGTTATTCACTGCAGATCTAAGGATTTGGGGAGGAATTGATTCGTCTGTTATCCCTGACTCATAATTTTCTTTCAGAGCTTGAGATAAGTTATCAACTAAATTCCCTTCCCCCTTCGCCATTAAGGCATAAGCTTTTTCGGTTAGTCCCCAATTTTTGTTCCTATCCATTGCGTAGTTTCTACCAATTAATGAGACTATTTTAGCTTTTATCTGATTTTGGGATATAAATTCTTCGAGTTTTTGAAAAAGCACAATGCCTTCTTTTAGCCTCGAATCCTTACCATCGGTAAACAAATGTAAAAAAGTGTCGTTAATATTCGACAATTTTGAAAATTCCAATAACGCTGTGAGATGCTTAAAATTAGCGTGGACTGACCCGGAGGTTAAAAGACCGGCAAGATGAAGGCGACCCCCAGTATTCTTTAAATATTCAACGACCTTAATTAAAGCAGGTTTTTTAAAAAAATCCCTGTCCTCTATAGACTTATTAATGAAGGTCACCGGCTGTGTGATAATTCTGCCTGAACCAAGAGTTAAATGGCCTACCTCTGAATTACCCGCTTCTCCCCAGGGCAGTCCTACTGCGTTACCTGAAGCCTGTAACAACATCATGGGATAATGACGCTCAAGATGTTCAATTGTTGACACATTAGCTTCGGTTATTGGATTACCCGATTTCATTTTAGAGTAACCCCATCCATCCAGAATAATAAGTAAAGTTCTTTTACCCATATGCCCAAGAGTATCATCTTTGACACATTCACTCAATTGCGCTAGTATTAAATCAGGTCTTTTCTTAATATTTCGACATAACTTATCAAGTTATCTTATCCTTGAAAAATATTTAATAATGAGTCTAGATCTTATTCAAAATAACAGAAAAGGGAAATCTCTTAACAAAAGGGTTTATTTGATTAATCGAAATTTACATAGAACTCAATCTATTTATTTGAAGTAAAAGTATTTAGCCACTCTTTTTCAGGGACTGAATGAACTTGAATCATTCAATGGTTTTTGGTACAGATCCCCTACTAGCCTCCGTAATTGGAATCCTCATTGGCGCGTTTATTGGTTATTTAATGCGCCAAGTTATTGCAAAACAGCAAATCAACAGTGCCGAGATAAAAGCGGAACGTATTGCCAATGAAGCAAAAAATAAAGCTCAAGAAATCTTGCTGGAGTCAAAAAATAAAGCAATCAAAATATTAGACGACACCAAAAAGGATCAAGAAGTAAGACAGGCTCAACTTTTGAGAATCGAAAAAATGCTTGAGAGGAAAGAGGGAGAAATAGATCAATCTAAGAAACAAGTTGAGGATGAAAAAAAGACTATAAAACAGAAAGGAGAAGATTTACTAGTCCTTAAAAACGACCTGGAGCAAAAACGCGCTCAACAAATTACTGAATTAGAAAAGATTGGCAGCATGAAAAGGCAAGAAGCGAAAGATTTATTGTTAAAAAAGGTTGAGGAAGAAAATAAAGAAGATATTTATGCAAAACTAATAAAAGTAGAAAGGGAGGGAAAAGAAATATTAGAACAAAAAGCAAAAGAAATCATGGCTATGGCCATTCAACGCTATGCCCAGTCTCACATAAATGAAGTTACCACTACTGTGGTTCAACTTCCGTCCGATGAGGTAAAAGGTAAAATTATAGGAAAAGAAGGGCGCAATATTAAAGCAATTGAAAGACTAACCGGAGTTGATTTAATCGTTGACGACACCCCAGAAGCCATGATTATTTCTGGGTTTGACCCCGTAAGAAGGCAAACTGCAAAACTAGCAATAGAAAAACTTATTGCCGATGGAAGAATTCATCCAGCCAAGATAGAAGAAATGGTTGAAAAAGCTAAAGCTGAAATTGATCAAAAAATAAAACAAGCTGGGGAAGAAGCTTTGTTTGAAACTGGTATCGGCCCCTTAGATCAAAGACTGGTTTATCTCTTAGGAAGACTGGCTTTCAGAACAAGTTTTGGACAAAACGTTCTTATTCATTCTACCGAGATGACTCATATAGCCGGAATGCTTGCCGAAGAGCTCCATGCTGATGTAATGATCGCAAAAAAGGGTGCCTTACTTCATGATATTGGGAAAGCGGTTGATCACGAAGTTCAAGGAACACATGTAGAAATTGGCAGAAAAATCTTACAGAAGTTCAGTGTAGACGAGAAAGTAATCTTGGCAATGCAATCCCACCATGAAGAGTATCCATACGCAACTCTAGAAGCCAGAATCGTTCAAGCAGCAGATGCGATATCAGCTGCAAGACCCGGAGCAAGACGAGATACTGTAGAGTTTTACCTTAAAAGACTAGAGGACCTTGAAAGAATTGCTGGTTCTTTTGAAGCTGTAGAGAAATCTTACGCCATTCAAGCAGGAAGAGAGCTTAGAGTCTTTGTTACACCCAACAAAATCGATGATCTTGGGGCAATAAAGTTAGCTAAAGACATTGCCAAAAAAATAGAAGAAGAAATGAAGTTTCCCGGCGAAATTAAGGTTAATGTAATCAGAGAAACAAGAGCAATTGAATACGCTCGATAAAAGAATGGCTTAAAGCTTGACTATTTAGTTACTATATACAAAAATAGACTATAGGTTATTTGTCATTTTCATTTAGAGGTCAAATAGACCCTGGTCGAGTACCCCCATACTCATTAAGGATACACAGCTTCTTCGATCAAAAGTTATAGTCCAGAATGACAATTTTATATAATATGACCGGGAACAAAATCCTAAACTTATTAAACTAAATCGCAGATCCTTAATGAGTGTGGGGGTAAAATCTTCAACTGCTAATTTAAGAAGGCTACGCTAATCAGATTAGTTGTTTCATTAGCTGGAACTTCTTCTATTACAGTAAAAAATTTGGCAGTAAAAAAGGCCCAATTAGCCCAGATGCTTGCAGAAAAGTCTGGGGTAACCAAAAAACAAGGCGCTGAATGGCTAGATATGTTTACAGACACAATTACCGATCTTCTTAGAAAAGGTGAGAAAATAAACATTACCGGCTTTGGTATTTTTAAAGTATCCGACAGAAAAGCTCGAGTAGGTCTTAATCCTCGAACAGGAGAAAAGATCAATATTCCCGCTTCAAAAAAGCCAAGATTTACCGCTGGTAAATTGCTAAAAGAGGCGATTCGTTAATTTAAGAACGCTCTTTAAACAAAAAACTCCGCTTAAGCGGAGTTTTTTGTTTAAACTCAATTTATTGCTCCTTCTGATCTGAATCAGAAACCTCATCATTTTCTGGCGAATCAGCAACACTCAAATCTTCTTTAGATGCCTTATGTTCTTCTTTCGGAGAACGCACATCTAATTTCCATCCTGTAAGCTTTGCCGCAAGACTAACATTTTGACCATGCTTACCGATGGCAAGAGAAAATTGGTCTTCAGCCACTTGTACTAAAGCATACCTTTTTTTAGAATCAATAATCTTTATTTCTTGAACCTTGGCCGGCGACATAGCGTTTGCAATAAATTTTTCCGGGGTTTCATCCCATTGAATTATGTCTATTTTTTCACCTGAAAGTTCTTGAATAACAGTCTGTACCCTGATTCCTTTCTGTCCAACCAAACTCCCTATTGGATCAACCCCCTGCTGTTTAGAAATAACGGCTATTTTTGCTCTATGCCCAATGTCTCTGGCAACACCTTTAATTTCGACTGAATCATTAGCTATTTCCGGAACCTCAAACTCAAAAAGTTTTTGCAACAATTTTGGATGTGACCTAGAAAGCAGAATAACCGGCCCACGATTTGTTTCTTCGATATTTAAAATTATTACCCGAAAACGAGAACCAATTGTGTAATTATCGGCAGGAGATTGTTCTATGGGTAACAATAGGGCTGTTGTTCTTCCTATATCCATGTGTACAATTCTGCCTTCTTTACGCTGGACTACCGCACTAATAACCTCTCCTATCTTTGTCCTAAATTCATCTAAAATCGAAGAGCGTTCTGCTTCTCTTAGTCTTTGAATTACCACTTGCTTTGCTGTTTGAGCAGCAATTCTGCCAAAATCTGTTTTTTCTTCTAGAGGCGTGACTAGTTCATCTCCCACATTCAATTTTGAATCTAACTCTTTAACTTCCTCAAGGGTAATATGTTTTTCAGGATTATACTTTATTCTAATTTCGTTTGGATCTTCAAGTTCTTCCTCCACCCCTTTTTCTTTATCTAAATCTGACTTAGATGCTTTTTGATCCAAACCCCTACGCTGTCCCAATATTATTTCTTTATCTCCGTCTTCTGATTTTATAACTTCACCAATTACATAACCCTCCGAGTCAATCCCTTCTATGACATACCTGATACGCCAAACCTTCACCTGTCCGGTTTCTAGGTCAAGCTTAGCTTTAATAATTTGACCCTTTTCTCCATAATCTCTTTTATAGGCAGCCGCCAAAGCAGCATTGATGGTTTCAATAATGCTTTCCTCTGAAATCCCCTTTTCTTGGGCGATTTGTTTAATAGCCAGTGAAAACTGTTTTCCGTCTAACAAGGTAAAATCAAAAGTTAAAAATCAAAACTCAAAAATTCAAATCAAAAATCAAAATTTTTAAATTTTCTAATTGATAACTTTTTAATAAACAGCCCGCGTTCACCACGCGGACCATAAGAATCATTCACTATATTTTAATTATACTCCTTTTAAAAATCTAAGTCAATACCTCACCCCCTTGAGATCAAAGGAATGCGCTCAAATGAAATAAAATGACACTGTGAAAGACTTCTGCTAACTTTTATAGCTTAACTAGTGGTTATCCACAGATATAACCCTTCCATTTTTCATTCTGTTCGCTATGTTACTGTTAACAAACCCCGCACTGAGCCCGGCACTAATTTTTTGGGCAATACCTTGATATGACGGCTCTTTCTAAAACGGATTCTACTTCATTAACTAAGATTTATTTAGACCCAAAATGCTCTGGTATTGGTGTGCTGGGTCTAGTGACGGGGCAAATAAATTTTTGCGGCGTGATACAATAAAAATTATTCCATATGCCAGACCCAACGACTCTTACAAACAAAAAAACAGGTAATTCGAGCCCACCCCAGATACGCACCCAACAACTAGAAGAAAAGTTGAGTGAAATTAAGATAAAAGAGATAGAAGAAAAGGCCAAAACATTAGCAGAGAGTACAAATTTACCATTTTTAGATCTTACTGTTATACCTATTGATAAACCGTCCCTTTATTTATTAAAAGAATCCCAATCTAAAGAAGCTGGCTTTGTAGTTGTAGAAAGATCAGGAAAGACTCTTAAAGCTGGTGCTGTTAATCCCCTAGACCCTAAGGTAACTGGGATAACTAAATCTCTAGAAGCAGATGGTTACTCTGTAAAATTGTTCGTTATTTCAAAAAGAGGGTTAGATAGAGCACTTGAGGGTTATAAAGAATTAAAAGAATTTGAAAAGGTAAAGTTAGGCATAGTTAAAATCAGTGAAGGAAATATATCATCTGTTCAAAAAGATATCCAAAATATACAAGATATAAGAAAAAAGCTTGGCAAAGTAACCATTACCGAATTAATAGAAGTCCTCTTGGCCGGAGCACTAAAAATAGAGGCTTCTGATATTCATTTTGAGCCTGAAGAAAAATCCATACGCTTACGTTATAGAGTTGACGGAATCTTGCAAGACATTATGGACGTTGAACTTCAAAACTACGTTCAAATTCTTAACAGATTAAAGATTGTTTCGGGGCTAAAAATAAACATTCACGAAGCTCCTCAAGACGGGAGATTCACTATCCGAATGGAGGACGTTGATATTGAAATTCGTGTCTCAATCCTGCCGGGTGGATATGGAGAAAATATTGTAATGAGAATTCTAGATCCACGTACAATCAAGCAAGGCATTGAGGAATTGGGAATGAGACAAGACCTTCTTGAAGAAATGAAAAAACAACTTAAAAAAACTACCGGAGCAATCTTAACCACCGGTCCAACTGGTTCTGGTAAAACCACCACTCTGTATGCTTTTCTTCAATATGTGAACGAGGAGGGAACAAAAATTATAACGATTGAAGACCCTATTGAATACCACATAAAAGGCATCTCCCAAACACAAACTGAACCAGAAAAAGGTTATACGTTTGCAAACGGATTAAGAGCAATTGTTCGACAAGATCCAGATGTAGTCTTAATAGGTGAGATTAGAGATGTCGAAACAGCCGAAATAGCTTTGCATGCCGCTTTAACAGGACACCTTGTCTTTTCCACACTCCATACAAACGACTCGGCTGGAACAATACCCCGTTTAATAGACCTTGGAGTAAAACCTCAAATTATTGCTCCCGCTTTAAATGTAGCCATGGCCCAAAGACTGATAAGACAACTGTGTAAAGAATGCAAAAAAATAGATAAACCAACTGCCGAACAACTTCAAAGGATTAAAATAGCATTAGCTTCCTTACCTAAAAAGGTTTCAACTAAAAAAATGGAGGATAATTTAAAAATTTTTAATCCGGTAGGTTGTAATAAATGCAATAACACCGGATACAAAGGAAGAATAGGTATTTTTGAAGCCTTTATTATTAATGACGATATTGAAAAACTAATTTTGGGATCCCCTGCCATTTCCGAAGTCAGAGAATTAGCTATAAAGAATGGCATGGTTACCATGCTTCAAGACGGTTACTTAAAAGTTTTAGAAGGAATTACAGATATGGTTGAAGTAGAAAGAGTTACCGGATTATAAATCCCCACACTAAATAAGTACATGTTGCTTAATATTTCTACACTCATAATAAACGAGTAAAAATATCAATATTAAATAAGGTGACACCACTTTTCTTGGCAACAAGAAGAAATAAGTACTTATTTAGTGTGGGGATAAAAGCCTACACAAGCCGCGGGCAAAGCCTCGAATCTTGGGAAATACGAGGGCAGAATAATCACCAAGAATAGTCCAGTCAAAGACCAAATTACCTATGGATTATCATTATTCCGGATTGGTCTGAAAGTATAAAACGACCATTTGCCCGCGGCTTGTGTAGGCCTAAAAGAATCCTAAAAGTATATTTTATATGAATAACAGAGAATTGTCAAGTAATAAATTCGGTGATGAACGTGTCTTAGAACAAACCTTAAGACCCCCATCTTTTTCAGAATATATGGGCCAAGAGACACTTAAAAAAAATCTTGGTGTTCTTATTGAGGCCGCAAAAAAAAGAAGTGAGCCCATAGAACATATTCTTATACATGGACCTGCGGGACTAGGTAAAACTACCCTTGCCCACATCATAACAAAAGAAATGGGAGCTCAAATGAAAATTACGTCTGGCGCCGCTTTAGAAAAAGTTGGCGATGTCGGCTCCATTCTGACAAACCTATCGGAAGGAGACGTTTTATTCATAGACGAAGTTCATAGACTCAATAAACTGATTGAAGAAGTGCTTTATCCAGCAATGGAAAACTTTAAATTAGACATTATTATAGGCAAAGGAACTTCTGCCAGAACAATCCAAATTGATTTACCAAAGTTTACTTTAATCGCGGCAACTACTCGAATTTCCCTTCTTTCTGCTCCTTTTAGATCCAGATTTGGAGTTCAGTGCCGTCTAAACTTCTACGATGCCGAGGATATAAAAAGAATTATTAAAAGATCGGCTTCAATTCTGGGCATAAACATAACCGCTGACGCTATCTCAATTATAGCTGAAGCAAGCCGGGCAACACCTCGCGTGGCCAATAGACTGCTAAAAAGAGTTAGGGATCTGGCTCAAGTTCAAGATGCTTCCACAGTAAATAAAAGTATCGCACAAACAACATTGTCCATGTACGAAATTGATGAAATTGGGCTAGAAAGCACAGATCGAAATATTTTAACCACCATTCTAAAACAATTTAAGGGCGGACCGGTTGGACTTAAAACAATCGCCGCAGCAATTGCTGAAGAAGAAGACACGGTAGCCGAAGTCTACGAACCGTATCTTATGCAAGCCGGGCTGATTGCCCGCACTCCCCGAGGCAGAGTAATAACCTTAAAAGCCCTTGAACACCTTAAACTCAACCAAAAAGATAAAGGACTATTAATATAAGAGCTTGGTGGATAATGCTCTTTCTCTTTCTTCGCAAACCCAGGACCTCGGCTGAGCTCAGTCGAATGCCCGTGGTTTGCTCAGGGGTTGAGCCCTTCGCTCTTATCCCGCTCCAGTTTATTATAAATAAACTGGAGCGGGATAAACCATGCCCGCTACGGGCTCAAAACCCGTTCAAGAGTATTATTCGCCAAACTTATATAATTAAAACATGATTTCTTTAAATATTATTGTATTTTCTATTTTTGGAATCTTAATTGTTGGATATTTAGTTTACGCCTTCTTTATTGTTTATCATTTACGTAAATTTGGTATCGGTATCATACCCTGGTTCCTTTCACTGATTTTCATATTAGGCTCCATTCTTTTCTTAACTTTAATTACTGTTAATTTTCGACAAACCGATTGGGGATCAATTAATCTAGATAACTTATACAACCTCTATAAACTCTGACTATGGCCTATTTAGGATTTGAGATTAAACCACAAGAAAAAATTAAATTGGTTATCCGAAGCCATTGGTTTATTTTGCTCTCAATCATTCTTAAATTTTTCTTCATTCTTTTTATAGTACTTAGTGGATTATATTTAATAGCCAGATATTTCAACCTAACTTTACTTAATAATTTAATTCCGATTATAAACTCTACCTTTCTGCTTTTTTGGTGGCTTGGATTATTTCACGGTTTAACTGATTACTATTTAGATGTTTGGATTGTTACTGATCATAGAGTTTTAGACATAAGACATACCGGCCTTTTTAATAGGGACATCTCTGAACTAAGATTGTCTAAAATCCAGGATATCACAATGAAAACCAAAGGAATTTTCGCGATTTTTTTAGACTACGGGGATTTAATCATCCAAACTGCCGCTGAAGAAAAAGAATTTAAATTCGAATCAATTAGCCGCCCGGAAGAAATAAAAAATCTAATCCTTAACGCCTATGATGATTACGCCAGGGAACACTCTAACGGCAAAGAAAACCACTCTATCTAAACAATGTCTGGTCACTCGCGCTGGTCTCAAATTAAACATAAAAAAGCTACTACTGATGAAAAAAGGGGGCAACTTTTTGGTAAATTAGCTAAAAAAATAACTATCGCCGCAAAAAACGACCCAGATCCAGAAACAAACATTAAACTAAAATCAATAATTGAGTACTCAAGGCAATTTAATATGCCGGGAGAGAATATTCAAAGAGCGATACAAAGAGCCTCCAAAAAGGACGGGGTCCAACTAGAAACATTGATTTTAGAAGCAGTTGGGTCAAATAACATAAATCTTTTGATTCAAGCCATCACAGATAACCGCAACAGAACCATCGCCGAAATAAGACTAATTTTAGCAAACAAAGGTTTTAAATTAGTGCCCGAGGGAAGCATAAAATGGCAATTTGAAACTAAAGGATTTATTGAATTAACTCTTCCAAATAATATCAATAAAGAGACTCTTGAGTTAAAACTGATTGAAACTGGAATTGATAATATAGATTTCGGAGAAAACATATTTCTATACACAAAGCCTAATCAACTAGAAGAAGTTAAAAGACGCATAAAAGAACTCGGTTTTGAGACCCAATCTTCAGGCCTAGGGTATGTAAACACTTTACCCATTAAGATTAAAAATGAGGCCGAAAAAACCGAATTAATTAATGTCTTAAGTATTCTAGAAAATCATGACGACGTTGAAGAGGTTTATTCTAATGTAGACTTTTAAACTTATGATTATTCTTGGAATAGATCCCGGTTCTCATAGAATTGGGTATGGTGTTATAAAATACGAGAATGGGAAAACCAGCTGTCTAGACTATGGCATAATTGAGTTAACTGGAAAAAAATCCTCTAAAGGACTTCCGAAATTGCACAAAAACCTAAATGATTTAATAAAAAAATTTACTCCCGATCTTGCTTCAATTGAAAAGTTATTCTTTTTTAAAAACTCCAAAACTGTAATTGAAGTTGCTGAAGCAAGAGGAGTTATTTTATTCACCCTTGAAAAATCTGCAATTCCCATTATCGAATTCACTCCTCTTCAAGTAAAAAGTTACGTTTCAGGATATGGACGGGCCCAAAAAACAGGTATTCAAAAAATGGTCAAGCTTCTATTAAATTTAGAAACTGACCCAAAACCAGACGATGCGGCTGATGCCTTAGCATTAGCTTTATGCGCAACTACTATAAAACAATAACAAAATTCTTTATGACGGGGTTGACATTCGTTAATTCCTATATAGAATAAGTGTTAATCTGCATAAGGGTCGAATAATCCTAATAAAATATAAGGTACTACGAACTAATGTTTGTTTAAAACACTATTTCCAAAAGTTCCATAAACCCTATGAACAAACCATATTTACTGCTTGATGAGCTTGAACAAGACGAAGAAAAAGAAAAAGACGAGCTTGATTTAGACGATGAAGACGCACTACAAAAACAAAAGGAAGATGATCCTTTTGATTCAGACGGGGACTCTGAAGAAGAAAAGAAAACGGATTTAAATTAGGTACAACAAAAAGCTCCGAGATTATACCGGAGCTTTTTGTTACCTCACTATTAATTTAAAAAATCTATAAGCCCCTAATTTAATTATGGTTCCGTTTTTAATAAGGACTTCGTCCTGCCAATTATCAAGCTTAGAGTCGTTAATATCTACTGCGCCTTGCTCAATTAACCTTTTGGCTTCAGACTTTGAGTCTATGCCTAATTTTAATAAAAGGTCCACAGGATTCATTTTTGCTAAGTCTATCGCAATTTCTACAATATCTTCTGGCTTCTCCCCTCTTTGGTATACTGCAATAAATTCTTCTCTTACTTTTTCTGCCTTATCCTTTCCGTGGTATATTTTAACTAATTGATAAGCCAGTTCCTCTTTATATTTTCTTGGCTGTGATTGTATCTCATTTCTTTTTTCCCTTAGATTCTCCCACGGCAAGTCCGTAACTAACTCAAAAAAGGTATAAATCATTGAATCTGGCACTGTATGCATTATTTTACCAAAAAGATCTTTTGGAGAGTCACTAAGAGAAATTAAGTTTCCTTCTGTTTTACTCATCTTTTCTCCCGTCTCTTTATTTACAAGAAGACGAGTTGCAAAAACTAGTTTATCTTTTTGCAAATAAATCTTTTCCAAGTCTCTGCCTACCAACATATTAAAAATTTGATCACTTCCACCCACCTCTCCATCTATTTCCATAGCTACCGAATCATATCCCTGCATTAATGGGTATAAAAATTCATGTATACCAATAGGTTTTTGTTCTTCTTGTCTTCTTTGAAACATATCGCGGTCTAACATTTGCTGGACTGTAAAGTTTGAGCTTAGTTTTACTATCTCTTCAAGAGACATTTTTTTAAGCCATCTCGAGTTATAAAAAACTTCCACTTTAGCCAAGTCTAAGATTTTTCCTATCTGCTCAAGATACTTTTTCATGTTTCCTTTAACCTGATCCTCTGATAAGGGTTTTCTTATTTTGTCTTTCCCCGTAGGGTCTCCTATACAAGCGGTGAAGTCACCGATCAATATTACCGGTTTATGCCCCATGTCTTGTAAGCTCTTTAAGAAAAAAAGTGGAACAGTATGTCCGACATGAAGATTTGGCCCAGTAGGATCAATTCCTAAATAAACTCTTAGAGGTTTACCCTCTTTTAATCTCTTTTCTGCCTCCGTTTTAGACGGAAATATATAGTTTTTTCCAATGTCTTCTTGAATCCGTCTGACCAAAAGTTCTTCAATCTTTTTATCGTCAACATCTACTTTAAACATGTATACAACATAACCGAATAAGAAAATTCTTGCAATTTCAGAATAAGCCCCGCACTAGAACTTTTGACATAAAAAAGTTATTTCACTACTCTTAAGATTGTGCCAAAACAAAGAAATGCTTTTAAAAAGAGACTCATTCTGTCTTTGTTTGTACTGTTCTCCTGGGTGGTGGTTATAGGCGCTATTTTAACTTTAATAGCGTTTCTTTATTTTGCCAGGCAAATTCCCCCTCCGGAAACTATTATCACTAGAAAGGTTAGTGCCTCCACAAAGATCTATGACCGGACTGGCAATATTCTGCTTTATGATGTTTTTGGCCAAGAGCGTAGGACCATTATAGAACTTGAGAAAATTCCTTTAATTACTAGAAACGCTGTGATCAGCACAGAGGATACTCAATTTTACTCTCATGGCGGGCTTGATATAAAAGGGATATTAAGAGCGGCACTTAAAAATCTTGAGACCGGTTCAATTTCACAAGGAGGATCTACTATTACCCAACAACTGGTAAAAACATCTCTTCTAGGCTTTGAAAGAACTTTTTCCAGAAAAATTAAAGAAGTAATCCTTTCTTTAGAAATAGAAAGAAAATTTACAAAAGATCAAATTTTATGGATGTATCTTAATCAAATTCCGTTTGGTTCTAATCTTTATGGGATCGAGGCGGCTGCAGAAAACTATTTTAAAAAATCAGCTTCGGATCTGACAGTCAAAGAATCAGCAATTCTGGCTTCAATGATTAAAGCTCCGAGTTATTATTATCCCTTCGGTTCTCATCAAGATGAATTAATAAAAAGATCAAATCAGGTTGTCGAGAAAATGCTAGAAAATAAATTTATTTCTAAAGATGAGTATGATGTTGCTGTTAAAGAGGAGGTAAAATTCTCCGGTCCAGACAAAGGAATCCTTGCCCCACATTTTGTGTTAATGATAAGAGACCAGCTTATTCAAAAATACGGGGATGAAGTAATTCAAAACGGAGGATTAAAAATTACCACTTCACTTGACTGGGATTTGCAAGAAAAGGCAGAGGAAATCGTCCTAAAATATGGAGAACGTAACGAAAAATTGTATAAAGCTAAAAATGCGGCCCTAGTTGCCCTAGACCCGAAGACGGGTCAGATATTAGCTTTGGTAGGATCTAGGGACTATTTTAATATCGAAAATGAGGGTAATTTTAACGTTGCTACCGCTTTAAGACAACCAGGCTCCTCTTTTAAACCCGTGGCTTACTCCGTGGCCATTGAGAAGGGGGTTCCTGATTCCACTCAACTGTTTGACGTTAAAACGGAATTTAATCCCTCATGCCCTCCTAGCGCGAATCAGGAAAAAGATCGTTTTGGACTAGACTGCTACCACCCGCAAAACTATGACAGCAGCTACCGAGGTCCAGTTTCTATGAGAAGGGCTTTGGGCAATTCATTAAATGTTCCCTCGGTTAAGGTTTTGTATTTAGCCGGAATACCAGATGTTATCGAACAGGCAAAAAAAATGGGCATCACTTCCTTATCTGATCCTACAAGATTTGGTCTTTCTTTGGTGCTTGGAGGGGCAGAAGTGAGTTTACTTGAACTCACAGGCGCCTACGGAGTATTCGCAAATGAAGGATTGTTTACAAAACCGATTGGCGTTTTAAGAATAGAAGATCAACAAGGAGAAATAATAGAAAATAACGAGCCGCAGCTTGAAAGAGTTCTAAGTGAAAACACGGCAAGAGCAATTAGTAATATTTTATCCGATAATCAAGCAAGGTCTCAAATATTTGGCCTTAGAAGTCCTATGTTTTTCCCGAATCACCAAGTAGCCGCTAAGACAGGAACAACGCAAGACAATCGGGACGCTTGGATTCTTGGTTACACTCCAAGCTTTGTAGCTGGAGTTTGGGTTGGTAATAACGACAATTCTTCTATGACCAGAGAGGGTGCCGGTATTTCTGCAGCTGGACCCATGTGGCATGACTTCATGCTAAAGGCATTGGAAAAGTTTCCCAAAGAAAACTTTACTGACCCAGAACCTAATTTCACTGAAAAAACAATGCTTAGCGGCAAAATTCAAGACTCTATTTTTGGAATTCATAGCATTTTGTTTTTTGTTGATCGAAATAATCCTTTAGGACCGCCCCCAGACAATCCCACCGTTGATCCCCAATACAACAATTGGGAGTGGTCCGTGCAGGAGTGGATTTCTGGTATTAACAGCCCCCTAGATTAATCTTATTTTTTTGCCAACCTTTTCCTCCAACCTATTTTTTTGCCAGAAGATTTCGTTTGCCAAGGTTTTGTTCTGTATTTTTAGAAAAAATGTATTGTTCTTAACCTCTATCAAAAAGGGGTCTTTATCTACCAAGGAATACTTAAGATCGTTTTCCGTGAAACGAATTAGTATTCTTCTAAACTCCTTAATCTCTATTTGTCTTTTGCTAATTCTTTCCTTGGTTTTTATTATTGAGTCACTAATAGCTTTTAGCATTCTATTTTTTTAATTTTCTTTATTTTTTAAAGGCATCACTAGATACGTATAAGCACCCTCTTCCCTCTCTGCTGGTTTTAGCACCAGAGGAGCCCTTTCCCCAACATAATAAAGAGCAGAATGCTGAGTATTTATATTTTTTAAACCCTCCAGTAAATACTGGCAATTAAGATTCATTTCAAAATCTTCTCCTTTTCCTTCTTGCTCTATAGCAATATTGATTTCCCCTTTATCAGAATTTTTTGTAAAAAATTCTGTTTGCTTATTTGTTCTTTTCATTGTTACCTCGTTAATATTATTAGTGAAAATACTCACTGCTTTAATAGTTTGAATTAAATTTTGAGTTTGATATTTATTAACGGAAACAAAACTTTGAGGAATAATTTTTTGATAATCAGGGTATCTGCCCTCTGTAAGTTTTGAAATTAATTCTCCGCTCTCACTCTTAAATTGGATTTGGTTCTCTGAAACAAGGATGTTTATTTCTTCGCTAACTTCAGAACAAAGTCTAGTTGCTTCGCTGGCTGTAAATCTTGGAATTATACAAGTAATCAAGCTTCCGCCAGTGCCTGGTATTTGAGACTCGGCCAATCTAAAACTATCAGTTGCGGCAAAAACTAACTTCTTCTCTAAAGACTTCATGAATATTCCGCTGATTTCAGGACGACTTTCTGAATTTGAGGCCGCCTCAAGAACCCTAGAAATTCCATCTTTTAGCAACCTTGAGTTTACTGAAATAATGTTTTTACTTTCTACGGATGGAATTAAAGGAAAATCTTTATATGACAAACAATTAATCTTAGTTTTATAATTTGGTAATTCAATGAAAAGTGTGTCGTTTTTTGAAATTAAATTTAATTTTTCTATTTGAATTTGATTAATAAGCTCAGAAATAATTTTAGCAGGAACAACAATTTTCCCTTCTTCTTCAATTTTTGCACCAATTCGATAAACAGAAGCAATTTCTAGATTTGTAGTTGTTAATTTTAACCTTCCATTTTCAGTCTCAAAAAGAATTCCCTGAAGTACTGGAAGATGTGTTTGACGTCCAGTCGTTTTTTCAACCATCCGCAAACTTTGTTGAAGATTTTTAGTGATAACTGTTAATTTCATTTTTATTATATAAATATAATAGATTAATAATTATAAGTATTGTTAATAAATATATTTACTTTTTTATAATAAATAGTGATTTAAAAATTAAATAAATAAATATTAGACAGATAGTATTGACAATAATAAGAAGAGAGTATTTTTCTTGTGGAAACTAGTCTTGAAAACCAGGGATTAAAAGTTTAAGGTTTTTTAAGAAGTAAAATCTATTCTCACCATCTCTACTATTTGTCTACAGGTTATTAATATTTTTTAAAACCTATAAAGCTGAAAGATTCGTATAAATTTTTTCTCTTATTAAGACTAACTCTTGTTTAGTAACCTCGTCATTTTCTTCTTCATTTCTAATCTTCTCGTAAGCATGCATAACAGTCGAGTGATCCCTACCTCCTAATTTTTCTCCTATTTCTGGATAAGATGCATGCGTTTCCTCTCTTAGAAGATACATGGCTATTTGTCTTGGTTTTACAATTTCTTTTTTGCGGCTTCTTTTAACTAAATCAGTCAACGAGATCCCGTAGAATTCCGCTACAGATTTTAAAACTGCCTGGGTGTTGGTGCGTCTGTAAGGACCGAGTAAGTACGAGGTTAGCATTTTTTCAACATCCTGAACTGAAATATCTTTCTGTGAAATTTGCATAGTGGCTATAACTCTATTCAGAGCGCCCTCAAGCTCCCTAATGTTTTTTTGTACGTGGGTAGCTATAAACTCAAGAACTTTTTGGGGAACCTCAACCTGTTTTTGTTGTGATTTAAGTTTAAGTATTGCCAGCCTCGTTTCAAATTGAGGAGGGTTAATGTCAGCAATCATCCCTCCTTCAAATCTGGACCTTAAACGTTCTTCTACTGCCGGAATGGAGCGAGGCTGGCGGTCGGAGGAAAGTATAATTTGTTTTCCATTGTTGTGGAGGGCGTTAAAAATTGAGAAAAAGACTTCCTGTGTCTGCTCTTTTGCTGCAATAAAGTGAATGTCGTCTATGATAAGTAAATCCAGGGTCATATATTCGTCTTTTAAGTTGGCAATAGTTTTATTTTGTAAAGCACTGACTATTTTCGTCACTAACCTTTCACAGGGGATATAAAGAATTCTTTTAGATTTTGAATCTGTCCATATTGAATTTCCAACGGCTTGAAGTAAATGAGTTTTTCCTAACCCAACCCCGCCGTAAATAAACAAAGGGTTATAGAGAGATCCAAGGTTTTTAATAATAGCCATGCCAGCTGAATAAGCCAGTTCATTGTGAGGACCAACAACAAATCCGTCAAAAGTATAACGCTTATTAAGGTTTGTTGACTGGTTTATATCAGGATCGATAAAATCCTTGGTATTTTCTTGTCTGGAAACGAACTCTTGATACATCCTTTCTTGTATCTGTTGGGTTTTTGTAGGAACACCAATAACATACCGTACACTTTTAACGTCAGGAGATAGTGCTCTTAAGACTTCCAAAAGTTGTTTGTTGAACTTATTTTGTAGCCACTCTTTTATAAAGATATTAGGAGTGCAAATAACAGCGGTGCCTTCTTCCTTAGCAACTAATTTAGATGGTTTTATCCAGGTCATAAAAGTAGCTTTACTTAAATTAAGCTCCATTTGACCTAAAACTGCTTTCCAAAGTTCGTCTGTATTCAATTTAAAAACTACTTGAGCAGATAATTAGAAATAAAAATTTTATTATTCGACTAAACTTCAGTTTACCTGGCTAGAAAAAATTAAAAAGGAAATAAAGTCTGATAAGTTGTTGATAAAAAGTGGAGACGAGTAATAAATAAGTTTTAGCATAAGAGAAAAGAGGCAAACTGTTCAATTGACCTTAATCTTATTTTCAGGTACTTTGTTAGGTATCCCCCGTAGTGAAAATTGGAATGGATTCTTTTATTTCCAGTCCCAATAAATATTATGGGGCGATAACTATTTAACAAGTAGACCTGGAAAATATTTCTATCAAACAAAGAATCATAGAAACATTTCCAATTTCTACTACGGGATATGAATCAACATCTTACTTATCATCCCTCCAAAAAGAAACGAAGAAGGAAGCATGGTTTTCTCTCGCGGACTGGTACCAGTAAAGGCAACTTAGTTTTGAAAAGAAGAAGACGAAAAGGCAGAAAGAGATTAGCTGTTTAGTCTGAAATTTAGATTGAATTTAACGTGGCTTTATCTAGAAGTGGGACAATTAAGGGCGGAATGTTAGAACAGCTAAAAAGAAAAGGGGCGACTATCTCTTTGCCTTTTGGCTTGGTAAGGTTTTTAAAGAACAACAAAGGGGTCAATCGTCTTTTAGTAATAATAAGTAAGAAAACAGTTTCTTCGGCTGTTAAGAGAAATAAGATAAAGAGGATTTTAAGAGAAAGTTTTAGGTTGGAGGCTGGTCATAAGGGAAAAGAGGGGTTTGATTTTTTGATTATATGTAAAACAGACATTTCTCAACTTAAACCGGTTGAAATAAGAGCGTTTCTAAACTCAAAAATGTCTTTTCTTAGGTAAAATTTATGCGAGGGATCATTTTAAAATTAATTGTTTTTTATCAAAGATGGCTTTCTCCCCATCGTTTTTTTGTTAAAGGCCAAGAATTAAGGATTGAGGAGTATTTTATATCTAGTTCTGGTTGTAGATTTTGGCCAAGCTGCTCCGAGTATGCAGTAATTTGCTTTAAGGAGAAGTCTATTTATCAAGCCTTTCTTAGCGTTAGTTGGAGACTGTTACGTTGTGGGCCTTGGTCGTCTGGAGGAGTAGATATGCCAAGTATTCAGCACAAAAATCAATGAGTAACTTATTTAATCAGCTTTTACTTACTCCGTTTTTCAGCGTTCTAGTCTTTTTCTATAATACGGTTGCTTTTGGAGACTTCGGGGTCGCCATTATTATGTTAACCTTCTTGGTTAGGTTGGTTTTAAGTCCCCTTTCTTACAAAGCCCTAAGATCACAAAAAGAGATGCAAGAGCTTCAGCCCAAGTTAAAGGAACTTCAGGAAAAATATAAGAATGATAAACAAGCACTGGCCCAAGCAACAATGGACTTATACAAGCTACACAAGGTTAACCCTTTTTCTGGGTGTCTCCCTTTGTTGATTCAACTGCCTATTTTAATCGCTCTTTATCAGGTTTCAATAAAGGGATTCTCTTCAGAAATGCTTGCAAGAGTCTATTCTTTTATAGATCAACCGGATCAGATAAATTCAATCTCTTTGGGATTTATTGACTTAACCAAAAAAAGCTGGGGGCTAGCCATAATCGCCGGATTTTCCCAATTTATTCAGTCTAAACTATCTTTAACAAAGAGCGTAAAAATTAAGGAGGGGGGTCAAAAAGACCAGGTTAAATCTAAGGAGAGTGCTTTAGACATGCAAAACATGATGCAGAAACAGATGTTGTATTTTTTCCCCATTTTAACTATAGTAATGTCAACCAGTTTTCCAGCTGGACTGCCGCTTTATTGGATAGCAACCACCCTATTTTCCATAGGAGAAACGCTACTAATGAAGCGCAGAACAAGGAAATAACTTATGGACAAGAAACTTAGTGAAAATCTAGTTGAGGTAGTAAAGGATCTTTTTGAAAGAGCCGGATTTAATGCTTCTCAAGTTTCAATCGATTCCATAGAAAGTAAAGAAGAAAACCACGAGGACAATAGTGAAGTGTATTTAGTTAAAGTTGCTTCTGAAGATGACTGCTCAATGTTGTTGGGTAAATATGGGGAGAATTTAAAATCTTTTGAGCACATTGCACGAGCCGTTGCTCAAAAGAAATTAGATCAAAAGTTTTCTCTGTCAGTAGACATAAACGGCTATAGAGAACAAAGATCAAAAAGAGTTGTTGAAATCGCAAGACAGGTAGCAGAGCGAGTTCGGGCAACCCAGAAGGCAGAAGCTCTTTTCCCAATGTCATCCTATGAAAGACGTTTGGTTCATGTAGAATTAGTTTCGGAAAAAGATATTCTAACCGAGAGCATCGGCGAAGAGCCCAAAAGAAGGGTGGTAATAAGACCTTGCCTATAAATGTTTCGGACAGATTTTGATTAAAACGTTCCAAACTTTAGTTTGGATTTTTTGTTTCTAAGTAACACTGAATAAATGAGATTAGAAAGAATTTCTTTTAACGTTTTGTTCGCTATATTTTCCAGAGTAATAACTGGCGGGATTGGATTGTTTGTTATAGCGGTTATGTCTCGGTCTTTGGGGCAGGCCGGATACGGTAACTACAGTACTATCTTATCTTACATGCTTATTTTTTCTGTAGTCGGAGATCTTGGGCTATACACACTTTTAGTAAGAGAAATATCCAGAAATGATAAGGAAGAATCTTATATTGCAAGTAATTTCTTTACTCTTAGGCTGATAACTATAGCTGTTACGGCCATACTAGCTATTTTAATATCTGAATTTTTAACTCCCTATCCAAGATTGGTTAAGGATGGTTTAATTGTTGGAACAATATTTCTTGTTTTTTCTTCACTGACTCAGGTTTTATCCGGTATATACCAGAAGTACCTTCGATTTTATCTAATATCTTTTGCCGATATCTTAAGTAGTTTGGTTCAGCTGGCCATTATTTTATTTGTCGCTTCTAAGGGAAGGGATTTGTTGCCTTATGTTTGGGCGGCAAGTATAGCAAGTTTAGTTCAGTTTTCTATTGTATTTATTAACGTTCAAAAGCTGGTTCCAATAAGTTTGCATATTTCTTTTTCATTTTGGAGGAAGATTCTAAAAGATTCTTTACCTGTTGCCGTATCTTTAGTTTTTACCGTTATTTATTTTAGAATTGATACCATCATGCTTTCTTTAATTAAAACCCCAAATGAGGTGGGAATTTATAGTATAGCGGCAAAAGTTTTGGAGGTTATAATTTTTCTCCCCGCTTTGTATATGGGATTGGTTATGCCTGTTCTTTCTAAAGAGGCAGTAAGTAATGTAACTAATTTTCGAAGAATTTTTAAAAAAACATTTGACATTTTGGCAGCGTTTTCTGTCCCAACAGTGGTTTTTTTGGCAATTTTATCGGCTAAGATCGTTGTTATAGTGGGGGGCAGTACCTTTTTGGCTTCATATCAACCTCTTTTTATTTTGGCTTTTGCTGTGGGGTTGATATTTTTTGGCAATTTGGTTGGTCGGGCGGCAGTAGCGCTAGATCTTCAAAAACGCAGTATGTGGATTTACCTTGGCGGTGCAATTTTAAATATAATCCTAAATTTGCTTTTAATTCCCTCCTTTAGTTTTAATGGGGCAGCCTTTGCCACGCTGATGACGGAATTATTTATTACATTGGCTCTTTTTAGGCTTGTTAGCGTAAATTCCGGTGCGAAAATTGATTATTTCCGCTTCTTTAAATTTTTATTTTTAGGTCTGGCTATGGCGTTGGTCATTTATCCTTTAAGAAATCAGTTTATCTTAATACCCGTTTTTGTGGGAAGTCTTGTTTATTTTGGGGGCGTGTATGCCTTTAAAATATTTTCTCGTGAAGATTTAATCTCATTGATTAAAGAAGGTAGATTATCCGAGAAAGAAGCCTCTATTTTTGAAAAAGACTTACCAGTTTAAATTAGAGTCGGGTTTGTTTTTTTGACAAAAATTGGGTAATAATGAAATATTCGGTTGTAAAATGTGCTTCTGAAAAGTTTTAAAAATAGCTAAATCATCCCGTTTAAAGCGGGATAATTTTCCAAACATTTTATGGAGTGTTTTTAGGGAGGGGTCGGATAGTGGTTTATTCCACCGCACTTGAAATGCGGCGTCCCGCAAGGGACTCGTGAGTTCGAATCTCACCCCCTCCGCCACGTACAAATTTGCAAGGCAAATTTTACGTGGCTGTCGTACGATTGAGCGTCCGTTTGAGAGGCCCGGAGGCTAAAAGTTTAAAAAATCTTTGAGTTTCTTTGATTTCTGTGCTATTAATTAAAAGAGCCTT
>JACPLU010000003.1 GCA_016186395.1 Parcubacteria group bacterium | reverse complement strand
TTTGCTCTGGCTCGCAATCGTCTGGACAATGGTTGTGTTTTACAAAATTTCTCGTCCAGCGGCATATCTCCTCGTGCCGTATCTTCTCTGGGTTAGCTTTGCCTCGTATTTAAACTACGTGATCTGGTCGCTGAATTAATATGGAAATACTCTACATTACATTACTAACCTTTATCGCCGCCACGATCGGCACGATCACGGGTTTTGGCACGTCTACACTTATGATTCCAGTGTTGGTGATATTCTTCCCGCCGGTGGAGGCTATATTTTTGGTGGCTATTATCCATTGGTTTGGCAATGTTTGGAAAGTCGCGCTGTTTCGTAAGGGTTTTGATTTTCGGCTGATCGCGCTCTTTGGCTTGATCGGCCTTGCGACAAGTTATTTCGGCGCATATATCTCGCTCGGAGCGAATGAGCAAATCTTGCTTCGCATCCTTGGCGCGTTTCTTGCGGGCTATGCGCTATTCCTGATATTCCTGGGTAAATTCTCCGCCGAAGGCGGACCAGCCTCCCTCGGCCCGCCATCCGGCGGAGCCTCGCCTTCGGCGGGGCGTGCTGGCTGGAAAGTTCCGGCCGGAAATATGACAGCACTGTCCGGTGGAGCGTTATCGGGATTTTTTGCGGGTATGTTCGGCATCGGCGGAGCGATCCGCAGTATGTTTTTGTTGGCGTTTGATTTGCCGAAAGCGGTATATATCGCTACTGCGGGAGCAATCGGGCTATTAGTAGATTCAACTCGTATTATCGCTTACTTTACAGGCGGCGCAACACTCCCAAAAGAACTTTGGTACGGATTGCTGCTGTTTATCCCGATCTCGTTTGCAGGAGCGCAGATTGCGAAGAAAATCGTAGATAAAATACCGCAAAACAAATTCCGTATAGTAGTGGCTGTTTTCCTCTTTGTCATTGGCGCAAAACTGGTTTTATTTCCGTAAATGGGTACAAGGCTCTGGCCCCGGGGCAATCGCTCGCCACGGGGGCAATTACGGGGCAGAAACAGGTTGATCCTCTCGGCACTCGGCGGAGCAGTTGGTTCATTTGTGCCAAAATAACGGTGGGATATTTGAATTCTTCCGCCCAATCAAACTTTCGAAAGTCATCAAGCAAGGCGAGCGAAGAGTTGGTGTGGAGAAAAAACAGATAAGAAATAAAAATGAACGAAGACGCATTATTTTGTATAGCTCAAAAGGCATTAATTGAAAAGGGTAGACGCTCGGATGGATTTTTGATAAATATAATGAATGAAGGAATATAAGGTTTTAAGAAACTTAGAGACTAATAGATGGCAAGAGTATAAGGATTTGAAGTTAGAATCTTTGGTAGAAGAACCTTTAGCTTTTTTACCTGGATTAGAAGCTTATCAACCATGGACAGATGAGCAGTGGAAAAAAGATTTAGAGAGTCATCAAGTACTTCCCTATAAGTTAATTTTTGTAGAAGCTGACAAGAAAATTATTGCAATAGCTGATATGTATTATTATCCTGATACCTTACTCAAACATAATATTTTTCTGATGTCTCTTTATGTCCAGAAAAAATGGCGAGGAAAAGGTATAGGACGTGAACTTATTGAAGAAAGAATAAAAATTGCAAAAGAAGACCCCAAGATTAAAAATATAATATGCGAGATATTTTCTTCTCAAACCGCTTCTCTAGAATTACACAAAAAGGTGGGCTTTGAAGTCGTAGGGAATGTTAAAGACTTTATATTAGTAGATGGTCAGTATTACGACAAAACCATCTTAGAAAAATCTATATAAGAAATCTAAAGCACACAATTTACAGAAAGTGTTTTGATTGATATACTAAAATTATGTCCCGATCCCGATTCTACTGAATCGTGGATCGAGGATCCACGACCATGTCGGGACAAAAAATAGCTACAAAAGTATTCGTATGGGCATCCATCGCTTTCGCCATCGTTGGGCTACTGATGGTTTTAACAACCTCTCCCACAAGTGATGGCCCGAATGTTATTTTGTTGAAACTTCTATTCACGACTGTTATTGTTATTTTGACCTCATTTGCCTTGAGCGTTGCCAGTAAGTATCTAAACGGTAAATCTTAGTTTCAGCCTCGGTTTTCCCTTATCATTTTTTGCTTTGTTCCGATCAAAAGTTTTAAATGCGTTCATTAGATGGGAAAACTGGTTGACATAAGATTTAGTTAGTATTATAATTATAAATATCCGGGTCAAAATAACATTTTTAAATCTCACCCTTTTTATTAGGAAACGTAATTAATTAATTTATTATCGCAAATCTTTTACGTGTTTTCGCAAATAAAAGATTTGCAATAACATTTGCAATAACATTGGGAAACAATATGCGAAGTCTGAGAACAAAAACAAAAGTCTTGGCCGTTATGTTTGTTGTGGCGGCTCTTTTAGCGGGAACAACAGGGAGTTTATTTGCGACGCAAACCGCTCATGCTTCTTCGAGAGTTAATGTGTTTATCGGTTTCACCCAAACACCGGGTGCCTCTGAACAGGCGCTTGTGCGCGCTTTTGGCGGCGAAATTTCTCATAGCTATCATCTCGTGCCGGCTATTGCAGCCAGTGTGCCTGAATCGGCGGTCAACGGGCTTTTAAAGAATCCTCGGGTTGCTTATGTTGAGGCGGATGGAATAGTGTATGCTATTGATGCCGAATTAGACAATACCTGGGGTGTAAAGCGAATCGGTTCGGGAACTGTACACGATAACGGCAACAAGGGCGTTGGTGTCAAAGTAGCTATCATTGACTCCGGTATTGATTACACGCATCCGGACTTGGATGCGAATTTTGGCGGCGGTTATGATTTTGTTAATAATGACACCGATTCCATGGATGATAATGGGCATGGTACGCATGTCGCGGGGACTGTGGCGGCCGAAGATAATGATACCGGAGTCGTAGGTGTTGCCCCGGAGGCGAGTTTATACGGACTCAAGGTTCTCAATTCAAGTGGTTCTGGTTCGTGGAGCAATGTCGTTGCAGCACTCCAGTGGGCGGTAGATAACGGTATTCAAGTAACAAACAATAGTTATGGAGCGGGGTCAGATCCCGGTAGTACTGTGAAAGCGGCTTTTGACAATTCGGCGGCCGTAGGGATTTACCATGCGGCAGCTGCCGGCAACTCCGGAAACTGCAAGGGGAATAATGATACCGTCGGATATCCAGCGCGATATGATTCTGTAATCGCGGTTGCGGCAACAAATAAGAGCGATTCGCGGCCGTGTTTTTCAAGCACCGGTCCCGCAGTAGAGCTTTCCGCCCCCGGTGTTTCTATTAACTCTACTCAGCTTGGCGGCGGCTATGTTGAGTTCAGCGGAACTTCAATGGCTTCGCCTCATGTTGCAGGAGTCGCGGCATTAGTTATCGCGGCAGGCATTGCCGATTCCAATGGTAACGGACTGATTAACGATGAAATACGCCAAGTTTTGAATGATACTGCCGAAGATTTGGGTGATACAGGAAGGGATAATAAATATGGCTGGGGCCTTGTAAGCGCGGCTGCGGCAGTTGCGGCAGTAGGTCCGGTTGAACCCCCTGCCATCGGAACTATTAGCGGGACAGTAACAGATGCTGACACTACAAACCCGATTGCTGGTGCGACAGTAACAGACGGCACGCGTTCAACTACCACAGACACAAACGGCAATTACAGTATTGCTGATGTGCCGGAGGGTACATACAGGGTAAATGCATCGGCAGACGGTTACAATAACGCCTCGGAAACTAATGTTTCTGTTACCGCAGACACCACAACTACAGTGGACTTCGCACTCACCGCTGTTGTGTATGGAACAATTGACGGCACAGTGACCGATGAGACGACGGGTGTTGTAATAGAAGGAGCAACTGTTACTGATGGAACGCGGCAAGCAACAACGGATTCCACGGGATATTATCTGATTGCCGATGTGCCGGAAGGTAACTACGTTGTTATGGCGTCAGCCACCGGCTATCAAGACGCTTCGCAATCGGTGACCGTAACCGGTAACTCAACGACGAAAGTAGACTTTGCTCTTACTGCGCCGACAGAAGCAACAACGGCCAGTATTGATTCTATTGCTTACACCACATCAGGCGGAAGAAATAGCGATAGACATCTCTCCGTCACTATTACCGTGGTGGATGACCTTGGAAACCATGTAGCGAATGCCTCGGTCTCAATCACTTTGAGCCATGATTCAGGAACCTCTTGGAATGGTGCAGGAACTACGGGAACTGCCGGTACTGTAACGTTTGAGCTCAAAAACGCGCCGTCTGGATGTTATGAGACCGCAGTTACCAATGTAACTGCCGAAGGATTGACATGGGACGGTTTGACTCCAGCTAACGGGTTCTGCAAATAAGTACGAATATAAAACCAAACACCATTAAAATAAAAACCGCCCTTCGATAATACTCAGGGCGGTTTTTATTTTAGTATTTATGTGCGACAATCAAAGGTGGAACTTTAAAAGGACTTAAATGGAGTAATTTTATATGGATATAGTCATAATCACCGTATTTGCGCTGGTTTCTGTTCTTTTGATAGTGGGGGTTAGAGAGATCAGGAAATATAAAGTCACAAATTTAGTAATTCATTTGATTAGACATAAATTATCGATGCGTGGCGCATTCTACTTCTTGGTTGTTGGGGTGTTACTTCTTGAGACGTCATTTATTTTGGACATTCTTGCGTCCGGGGAACACGATTTTTTGTGGTTTCATTTGTCGCTGGCGTTACCGGCTGCCGCTTTGATGGGCATATTGGTATTTTGGAAAGACGGAACAAGATATCGCTTTCACGGGATGATTGGCTATATTTCTATTGCTTTGTTTTTGGGAGCTTTAATAACGGGAATCAAGTTTCTGTTTACCTAGGGGTTCAGCCGACTTGCGTCGGCTTTTGTTTTACTTTCAAGTTAGACGATAACATTACAAATTTCCCGGAGCATCTAAAAAATGTTACAATTAAAACATAAAAAATATTTCTAAAAAACGGTAGATTTATTATGCCGGATTTTATTGAAGCAAAAACAATTTATGTCATTTTGCACCTGTTGGGTGTTGTAATCGGCATGGGCGGGGCTTTTATGAGTGACGCGATATTTTTCTCCAGCATCCGTGATTCTAAAATATCCCACACAGAGATGAGATTTATACGCCTCGGCGGGTGGATGGTTTGGATTGGGCTTGTCATCATTGTTGTGTCGGGCTTTCTACTTTTTTCACTTAATGTAGAACGCTATCTCGCTTCCGGTAAGTTTTTGGCCAAGCTGACAGTTGTCGCGATTATTATTATAAACGGCGCTATTTTCCATTTGGTTCACATCCCGCGCTTGCATAGGCATGCTGGCCAGCATTTCCCGTCTTCAGATGAGTTTATGAGAAAGGCCCCGTTGCTTATCGCAAGCGGCGCTATATCCGTTGTTTCATGGACCTCCGCCCTTATTTTGGGCGTGTTCCATTCCGTACCTTATTCATATTTTACAATTATGGGCATTTACGTCGTTTTGGTGGCCTTGGCAGTGCTTATTGCGATTGCGTTGAAACGAAAAATTGTGCCGCATTTGTTATGAAAAAGTGAACTGGGGGAGCGTTTTTAATCATACCTTACCCGAACCTCCTTCGCCCCGACTTCGCTAAAGCTACGATGGCACAGCAAGGCTACGGACAGTCAAGAATGTCGGGAGAGGGTTACTTCAACAAGCTCAGCACAAGTCAAAGTAAAGGTAATAGGTATTTTATATGCTTAATTGCAAAATCCGGAACTGGTAGTGTCTTGCGCCAATTATAGTTCAAGAAGCTGTCCCTCCAAGCGAGCCAGCAAGGACTTAGCGACACTTTTGTGTCGTTTTGTCCTTTTATAGAGCCGTTATTTTCAGATTCGGATGAATCCGATTGTTCTTTAATAGTTTTCAAAGCATTCCCTATAATCAAATGTGGTTCGTAGGCTTCAAACCTAAGTTTTCTGTCATCTAAGGTTAGGTTCGGACTGATACCAGATAAAATTCCGTTCTTAGTATCATTATCACCCTATACGATGACCCAGTAAATTTACTTCCGTTAAGAGTATCCTGGATGCCTGTGATGATTGGTTCGGCTCAATTATTTATGAAACACCAAAAGCAGTGAGATAATATCAATCCGCTTTTTTATTATTTGTAAAATTCTAAATATATCCTTGGAGGAATTCAGGACAAAAATCACAAAAGAGTTTAATTTGTTGTGATTCTGTCTGGCTTATTGAGTAGATTCGAAAATGGGAGTTTACAATGACCCTTAAAGGGGTTTACAATGACCCTTAAAGGGGTTTACAATGGTAATAATGGATAAAAATACTAGTAAAATTGAGGATTTTATTATTAGCCATGTAGAAGAACATTCTTCTGACTTAGTTCGGTTTATAGCAGAGCAATTTGGTTTTTCTAGACAACGAGCACATGCATATGTGGCTAGAGAAATAAAGAAGGGCAAAATAATTAAGATGGGGCAAACTATATCTTCACGATATTTTTTGGTTGGTGGAAAGCATGTTGAGTTTGATTTTAAAATAGAGCCTGGTTTGGCAGAAGATAGGGTTTGGTCTACTTACGTTAAGCCAATGATATTGTTATATCCAAATAATATACAAAGGATATGCAATTATGGTTTTACGGAAATTTTTAATAATGCAATTGACCATTCTGAGGGAACATCCATATTTACCGATATTGAAATAAAAGATGACAAGATAAATATGGTCATTATGGATAATGGAATTGGTATCTTCCAAAAAATCTATAAAGCTTTAAATTTGTCATCAATTAGAGAGGCTATACTGCATCTCTCCAAGGGTAAATTTACTACTGACCCACCTAACCATACTGGAGAAGGTATATTTTTTACATCCAGAATGTTTGATAGTTTTTCTATTCTTTCCGATGATATGTTCTACACGTTTAGGAATAGAGATTGGTTTCTTTCATCTGAGAAACGGGAGGATTTTGGAATGGGTACTTATATAAGAATGGTCATTTCTATCAACTCGACAAGGACTACTCAGGAAATATTTGACCAATTTTCAAATCAGGAAATAGGTTTTGGAAAAACAATAGTAGCAGTGGCATTAAGCGCAGATCCAGATGATCCTCATATATCCAGGTCACAAGCTAAAAGACTCTTGGTCGGCTTAGAAAAGTTTAGGCAAATTGTTCTAGATTTTAAGGGGGTAAATTCTGTTGGCCAAGCTTTCGTAGATGAAGTATTCCGTGTATTTAAAAACGAGCATCCTAATATTGAAATACAATACTTCAATGCGAATGAAGAAGTAGAAGCAATGATTAAGCGAGGTTTAGCTACAAGAAATTAAGTGTTTTATATTGCGGATTGTTAACTCAGGACAAGGAAACGTCTTTTTCCAGTCATATTTAAAAAATGCAGTAATCTATTGTTCGAAGATTGTGGCGTCTGGCGAGCCAACATTAAAACACTAGGATTTTCTTAGTGTTTTATTTTATTTGTCCTGAGTTTAGTCGAAGGACCCCAGTATGGACTAGCGAACCTAGATGCGATAATCTATCTTCAACCTTTTAAAACGAGGTGGTTTAATGACAGTTAGCACAGATGTTCAAAATCTTGAATCTACTTCTCTCTGGTATAAATACAAAACAAGGGTTTGGCTTGAAAAATCAGAACAAACAGCTGTTGTTCAAATTACCCGTACCCATCATTAAGCACAATGCATAAGTTCAGAAAGTGTTTTGATTGATATACTAAAATTATGTCCCGATCCCGATTCTACTGAATCGCGGATCGAGGATCCACGACCATGTCGGGACAAAAAATAGCTACAAAAATATTCGTATGGGCATCCATCGCTTTCGCCATCGTTGGGCTACTGATGGTTTTAACAACCTCTCCCACAAGTGATGGCCCGAATGTTATTTTGTTGAAACTTTTATTCACGACTGTTATTGTTATTTTGACCTCATTTGCCTTGAGCATCGCCACTAAGTATCTAAACGGAAAAGCTTAGTTCTAATAGGTTTGTCAGTGTTGATTTCAACGCTTTTTTATTGTAAACAAGACATAGGTTTTTAAAAATCAGGGAGAGAGTGTATGGTGCGAGTTGTTGTCATTGGCGCTGGCCATAATGGTCTTGTGAATGCATGTTATTTGGCTTTAGCTGGATATGAAGTTACTGTATTTGAAAAAAGAAAGGTTGTGGGTGGATGTTGTGTGACAGAAACCGATATTTTTCCGGGCTTTAAAGTTTCGTCGGCATCGTATGTGAACAGTTTGTTTTGTAATCGAATTGTGGAAGATCTGAATTTACGGGCATATGGTTATAAGGTTTTGCTTCGTGATCCTTCTTCTTTTACTCCGCTTCCTGGAAATGAAAATTATTTATTTTTAGGAAGAGATTTGGAGTTCAATCAGAAAGAAATCGCAAAGTTTTCAGTGTCTGATTCTCAAAAATATGAGGCGTATGAAGTAGCATTAGATGAAATAGCCCAATTTCTGGAACCAACGTTTTCTATGACTCCTCCAACTTTGCCTCCAAAGACCATGCCTGATTTAGCAACGAGTGCTTTTTTAATTGCTAAATTCATATCGCTTGGTCTTTCTGGAAGTCTGCGATTTTTGAAACTTATGAGTCAGGACGCTAGACTATTTTTGGATTCATGGTTTGAAAGCGATGTATTAAAGGCGACACTTCTTACTGATGCAACTATTGGAGCGGCTCCTATGGATTTCAGTGGTTATGTATTACTTCATCATGTGATGGGTGAGGCAGGAGGCACACGCGGCGTATGGGGATATCAGCGCGGTGGTATGGGAGCTATCTCTAATGCACTTGCACAAGCGGCAAAAAATCTTGGCGTTAAGATTTGCACGGATACTCCAGTGAAAAAGATTCTTACTAATAGTGTTGGGGTAGTATATGGTGTAATGCTTCAGAATGGAAAAAAAACGTATGCTGATTGTGTTGTTTCAAACGCAGATCCAAAAGTAACTTTTTTTAAACTTTTGCCGGGGATACCTAAACTATCTCATTTTTATCGGAAAATTGCGAAACTCGATTTTTCTAGTGCGGTTACTAAAGTAAATATAGCGTTGTCGGGTTTGCCGGACTTCAAGTGTTGTCCTGGCATACAGTTGGGTCCGCAGCATCGTGGAACTATTCATATTTCGCCTAGTGTTGAGTATATCGTGAATGCAGCACAAGAGGGTGCACACGGTGTTCCTTCTACAAAACCAACACTTGAAATTACAATTCCAAGTTCTGTAGATGACACACTTGCGCCCGATGGGTGTCACTTAATGAATGTTTTTATTCAGTACACACCGTATCATCTTGCAGGTGGCCAAGTTTGGACTAAGGAGTTTAAAGAAGCATACTTTCAAAACAATATTTTAGGAGTGATGCGTGAATACATCAGTAATATTGATGATATTATTCTTGATTATCAAATTTTAAGTCCGTTTGATCTTGAACAGAAATTTTCGCTCACGGAAGGGAATATTTTCCATGGCGCCATGAGATTGTCTCAACTTTTTTCATTGAGACCATTACGCGGGTATGCGAACTATCGTACGCCTATTCACGGGTTATATTTGTGCGGCGCTGGAACCCACCCCGGTGGAGGAGTAGTAGGGGTCAATGGTTTAAATGCGGCGCGAGAAGTTATTAGAGACTTGAGTTAATAAATATTGGAGACCGTCATTTTTATCATATGACGGTTTTTTTTGTCAGACTCAAACGGATTTTTAATGGAACTAAAACTCTTGTTTGTAATTTTTGTAAAATTGTTCATTCTGCGTTTTTTTTGTTTTGATATGGGGCTATAATCCCCAGTCAGGGGCAAGTTTCGTTGTCTTGTGATAAGATATAGCTATGAAGAAATATTATACTGTTGGAGCCATTATGTTTGTTGGAGTTATTTATTTTATGGGGTTATATACGTACTTTCAGAGTAAAGAAGTAAATGAACCCCTGCCTAATTATAATGGATCATCACAAACTGAAGCTGCTCCACAAACTCTATTTCAGGGGTCATTTGTCGGGGTCGATTTCGTGCATAAAGGCTCTGGTACTGCTCGAATAATACAAGATGGCGTTAAACGATATCTTAGACTTGAGAACTTTGAAGTAACTAACGGCCCTGATTTATATGTATATTTATCTGAATCACAAACACCCGGTAATGATTTAAAAAGTTTGGATAAATATATTAACTTAGGGCGTCTTAAGGGAAATATTGGAGACCAGAACTATGAAATCCCAGATCCATTTCAGGAATATAATTCGGTAGTAATATGGTGTCAAAAATTTGGCGTACTTTTCACTTATGCCATTATAAAATAATCGGGATTTTTGTTTGGGTTCATTCTAAGCCGAACTATCCAAATAAACTCTTTTTAATAAATTAAATTATGTTAATTGACGATGTAACAATCAGGGTAAAAGCTGGGAAGGGTGGAGACGGAAAAGTCGCCTTTAATAAAAACCTTATGAGTTTGGGTCCTACGGGAGCTGATGGCGGTAAAGGTGGAAGTGTTTATTTTGAAGGAGTATCGGATATAAACGCTTTGTCGCAATTTCGTAATAAAAAAGAAGTCCAAGCTGGAGATGGTGGTCAGGGTAAGGCTCAATATAATGATGGGGCCGATGGTCAGGATTTAGTTTTAAAGATTCCTGTTGGAACAGTTATTCATAACTTAGATACTGGTAGAGAAAATGAAATAGTTAAGATTGGAGAACGAATTTTGTTGACTCATGGAGGAAGGGGTGGAAAGGGGAATTTTAAATTTCGTTCAGCAGTCAATACTAGTCCGCGTCAGTTTACGCAAGGTATGTCTGGTGAAGCCTTTACTGTTCGTTTGGAGTTAAAACTTATTGCAGATGTCGGTTTTGTAGGGCTTCCAAATGTTGGCAAATCAAGTTTATTAAATGCGTTAACAAGGGCAAGTGCAAAAGTTGCAAATTATCCCTTTACAACACTTGAGCCAAATCTTGGTGTTTACTATGAACTTGTGCTTGCGGATATTCCCGGACTTGTAGAAGGCGCGTCTACCGGAAAGGGTTTGGGAGTTAAATTTTTACGCCATATTGAACGTACGCGAATACTGTTTCATTTTATTTCAGCGGAGTCATCTGATCCATTGGGAGATTATAAAACCATTAAAAACGAGTTGGCCGTTTACAATCCGGATTTGGCTAATAAAAAGGAATACCTTTTTTTAAGCAAGAGCGACGTTGTTACGCCGGAGGAAGTAGATAAACAACTAAATGTTATTAAAAAAATAAATAAAGAAAGCCTGGCTATTTCAATTCTTGACGAAGAAAGCTTAGGGAAAATCAAAAAGATACTTAATGAAATTAAGGCAGATAAATAGTTAATAAATTCACTTATAGTCAAATGCAGTTTTACTAAAATACTCTAATTCGGGATAATTAGTAAGTAAAATGTACCTTTAAAATAGCGGAGGCTTTTAATGAGAATATGTATTGTCGTTCTTTTACCTTTTATTTTATTTGCAACATCAGTATTTGGACAAATTCCTGTTAAAAATCCGATCTCAACTGAAGAATGGGAGGTGTATACTAAGAATTTATTTGTTAAACTTACAGAAGGTACACAATACGAAGAACTTGCTAATCAAATAACAGTTGAAATTAATATTAATGATACTCCTAATGCAGGATCATGGGCATCAGATAAAAGAATGTATGTTAACACAGGAAGAATTAAGCTTGTAGAAAATGAGGCAGAATATATAAGCGTTATAATACATGAATTTGGGCATATCGTTTTAGATCATCGTTCGGCGGAAAGTGTTGTTCCTGCAGGTGGAGACGGGGGACGGCCAGATTTTAATATTGATTTGTCGCTTTGGGAAAAACAAGAGACTGACACAGATGCTTTTGTTTCAAAAATTCTTAAGCAAAACGGTTACGATACATGTGCCCAATATCAAGGGTTTGAAAAAGTGTTAAATGTTAAGGGGTATAAATTTAATAAAAAACCAACTCCTTTTCAGCAAGTTTTTGTAAGGCGCTTGGAAATTATGAAGGGATTTTGTATAAAAATGGACTTGTGTGATTTCATTGCATGGACAGGATAATCTTATTTGCGTATATATTAATAGTGTGTTATAATGTGTATATAGTGAATTTAGTCAAGGAGGGACTATAGGATGAGAACTTTGAAATCAAGGTTATTTGAAGTTTGGCCGGGTGATATGGCTAATGGGCCATATAATCAAATTTTTGCCATGTTGCTTACCGGACTCTTTTTTTCCAGCGGGTTTTTCATTTTTTTGGAGACAATGGATTTAGTTCGGGATATTTTATATATAGGTCTCTGGACAACTTTTTTCTTCGTACTTATGCAGGTGATGTCAGAGCTTTATGTCTTAGCCGGAGTGATCATTTTTTTGATTGCTTTGGTAGAGTTGTGTAAAAAAATAATACTTAGCCCGCAGTCGGAGTCTTAACAAACTTAATCCCCGCACTGGAAAAGCTTTTATAGCTTGTATCTAGTGCGGGGCTTTTCATTTTTATAAAGAGTTTCAAACTAAGAAAAATAGGACAAAGACGATAACTAAAATGATTCTATAGATTCCAAAGTTGGTGAAAGTGTGGTTTTTAATATATGAAAGAAGGAATTTAATACTGACTAGAGCCATTAAAAAAGACGTTATAAATCCTATAGTGAGCAAATTAGCCTGGGATGAAGAAAAACTATTAAAATTTTTAAATAAATCTAATCCGGTTGCGGCAATCATTGTGGGAACAGCCAAAAGAAAAGAAAATTCAACAATAGTTTTTCTTTTTATTCCTAAAAACATTCCGCCAATAATGGTAGCTGCCGCCCGCGATACGCCAGGAATTATAGCAATAGATTGGCATAACCCAATCCAAAAAGCCTTTTTATAACTAATGGCCAGGACATCTTGTTCGCCTAATTTTTCTTTATAAAATTGTTCAAAAAGGATAAGAAAAAGACCCCCAATAACTAAAGCCGATAAACTCACAGAAATATTGCCAATAAGATAAGTTTTAACTAATTTGTAAAAGATTAATCCCACAATACCTGTTGGTATAAAAGCAATTATGATTCTTTTTAGAATTTCTAAATTTAAAAACTTTTTCCAGTACAAAGCAATAACTGCTAAAATAGCACCACTTTGAATAACTATCTCAAAAGTTTTCATATAGTCAGATTGGGGTAAACGTAAAAGATCTGCGGCCAAGGTTAAATGAGCCGTAGATGAAATAGGGAGAAATTCTGTAAATCCTTCAACAATACCCAAAATAATAGAAGAAAAAGCATGAGGCATGTACTGATTTTATAGGGGTTTTTGGAAAATCACAAATTTAGGCGGGTTTTAATACATGGACAAAACCAATAAATCGTACTAGCGTTATAGTACCTTTGTTTTTAGTTAAGGGAGAAATTATGAGTCAGGAATTGGTAGCTCTTTTAAAATATAAAATATGTAGTAATGAAGTATTTGCTGTATTATCTGACCCGTACGGAGGAAGTCCGGTTTGTCTTACAAAACAAGAGTGTGAAAAAAGACTTGTAAATCTTAAGGCACCTCGACCTCGTTCGGTACAAGCAAATAATTTACCTTATCAAGACACACAATCGATGCTTAATGATTGGCCTAAGCAAGAAGTAATAAAGGAAGTCCAAAATGGAAATTAATGAGTCTGGGGTTCATGAGGCTGAAATTAAGGAGTTGATTAGAAGATATCGCAATGTTGAACCAAATCGGGTTAAAGAATTGTATGAAAAATTTTATTCTGATCTAAGAGAAGAAGCTAAAGTTAAAAAGTTTTTACCTCTTATTGTCAGAAGAAAGGTGATAGAAACCCTTTCTCAATAGCCGCTATTCGCGGTTTTTTTGTTTTGTGGGTTTCTATTTTATAAAATAATGCTTATAATAAGAGCATGTTATCTGGGTTAACTATATACGGAGATTGGGGAGTGTTTTTCCTTCGTTTTGCAGTCGGAGTAATTTTTATTGTTCATGGCCTGCCAAAAATTAAAAAGCCAGTTGGTATTGCCCAGGCATTAGGCATGCCTTCTTTTTTTGGTTCGATTCACGGTTGGGTAGAGGTTTTAGGCGGAATTATGATGTTAATAGGTTTGCAAGAACGTTTGGTTGCTTTGGTATTTAGTATTATTATGTTGGGAGCAATTTACTTTAAGAAGTTTAAATGGAAAGTACCGTTTACGGCTTACGATAAATTGGGTTGGGAATTTGATCTTATACTGTTAGCTTCTAACATAATGTTATTGGTATCCTAACAAATGAAAAACATTAAAAAAATTGAATGGATTCTGCGTATTGGCGTAGCGGGAGAATTTCTTGGGCACGGTCTGTTGGCTTTAGAAGGAAAAAAAGATTGGTTAGTTTGGATTAGTCAAATGATTCATGTTAGCACGCCTACAGCCACTTCATTGCTTACTTTAATAGGCGTTTCTGACTTAGCAGTGGCACTTATAGTTTTATTCAGGCCGATAAATTTAGTTTTGCTTTGGGCAACTTTTTGGGGTTTTTTGACGGCATTAGTAAGACCAATAATGGGTGTAGGTTGGTTAGATTTTATTGAGCGTTTTGCTAACTGGGCGGCACCGTTGGCACTTTATTATTTGCGAAAGTTAGGAAACAAATAGAGATTATTGCAATCTAATTTTGACTTTTTGAATCCGCAATTAAGCGGTTTTTATTTTATCAAAAAAGCCTTTTTTAATTAGGCTTTTTTTCCGAATGGCATCTAACGGTCGCTTTTTCATAAACTGAGGCATTGTATCCTAAATACTTTAGTGCATTAAGTTGAAGTGTTACACAATATTCATAATAAGTTCCACAAACCAGTACCTCTCTGGTTTTAGGGATTCCGACAGGAACGTCTCTAGGATTGTTACCTATTTCAGAAAAGTCCTCTTCTTTTCTAATGCGTTGGATTTCTTTGTAGACTGGGTGGTCGGGTTTTATTGGGGCGTCGTGAACAATAACAAAATAAGGTTTATCTTTTTTCTCGATTTGCATAATGTGCTCCTTGTTAAGATTCTGTATTTTAAATTTACTTCAGAAGTTAAATTAAGTAAACCCCGCTCTTAAGCTTAAGGGCGGGGTAAGGTTTCTATTTTAATTTATGTTATTATTGGTTTGCACATTTACAAAGGGGACAAGAGATGAGTACGCAAGATAGGGTATTCAGGCCATATATTTTCATAGGAATTATTTTTATTCATTTAGGGGCTCTTTTCGGCTTTTACTATGGGTATGGGATTCAAAATGGATTTTCTACTTCAGCATGGGTTGTAGCTATTTTTTTGTATGTTGTTCGTTTGCTTGGGGTTTCACTTGGATATCATCGTTTTTTCACTCACCAATCATTTGAGGCGTCTAAGCCGGTTCAATATGTGTTAGCAACCAGTGGTGGTTTATCTGCTCAAGGTAAAGTAAAAAATTGGCGTAATGACCATAAGCGACATCATGCATTCGCAGACAGAGAGGGTGATCCTCATCGTCCCAGCGAATATCTAAATAGATGGAAATCATTTTGGTGGTCGCATGTTGGTTGGCTATGTTATGAGACAAAAATACCTATCGGATACAAACCTCCTCCGGTAGCCCTAGAGCACAAGATTGTAGTTGAGTGGCAAGCCAAATGGTATTGGGTAATTGTTGTAAGCGGATTTTTAATACCATATTTTATTTCTGGAATGGATGGATTATTCTTAGGTGGATTCATGTGTTTAGCATTTTGTTTGAATTTCACTTGGCTTGTTAATTCGTTTTGTCATATGATCGGATTTCATGCGAAAGCTCGGGGGTATGTATTTGATACGCGAGATGCTAGAAATTTGCCTATATTTGATCTTTTTGGAATGGGAGAGCATAATCACGCAAATCACCATGTTTATCAGAACTCTGCTCATATTGGATGGCATTGGTATCAGTCTGATCCAGCCAAATGGGTATTGATTTTACTTCAACATATCTCACGTAAATTTTCTAGAAAGTTAGTATGGAATGTCAAGAAACCAGAAGATTTTCTAGACTACGACAAACGGCTCATTATACAATGAGCCGTTTATTATTTGGGGTTTTTGTGAAAGTTTAAGTGGATAAATTTAATTTTGTATTTTGGTAGAATATGAATATGAGTTATAAAACATACTCAACAACGGTCGGGGTCATCTTCTTAATTATCGCTATACTGCATCTTTTTAGGCTTATTTTTGGCTGGAATGCAAATATCGGCGGTTGGGAGGTGCCTATGTGGTTCAGCGTTGTTTTTATTTTTGTTGCTGGCTATTTAGGCTATCAAAGTTTTAAACCTAAGGTTTAAAGACCCCAGCCTCATGGTATTATTTAAATAAGAAAGTTGTAAATGATGCCTGAAAATTATAGGCTGGGTTTGCTTATTTTATAAGGAGTTTATTTTATGAAAGAAACGGAAGTAAAGTTTAGAGTAAAAGACTGGAAAGAATTTAAACGTATTGCTAAGAAACTTAGAGAACTAAACGCTATTCTTCTTTGGCAAGGCCGGGAAATAAATTGTTATTTTGATACCGCTAGAAGAGAGCTAAAAGATAATTCAATGGTTTTGCGTGTGCGCAATTGGAAAGGTAAAGAATCAACAATAACCTTAAAAATTGATGAAAATAAAAAAAGGCCTAGAAAATTTAAGATTAGAGAAGAGCTACAAATTAAAGTTGATAATATTAATATCGCTAAGCGTATACTGGAGAATTTAGGGTTTAAACAATGGCTTAAGTATTCTAAAAATCGTTCTCACTGGAGTTTAGGAAAAATAAAAGTTGAAGTAGATCATTTGGGAAAAAAATTTTTCATCGAAATTGAGGGTTCTAAAAAAGATATTGAAAAAACAGCAAAATTATTAGGGTTAAGCTGGACGCAATCTACCACCAAAAGTTATATAGATTTAATTAGAGAATCGGATTAAAGATAGAAAAAAAGTTTAGAAACTAAAAACGGACAAAGGTCCGTCTAAAAATTTATTTTTAATCCGACTTTTGCTCCAAAGCCGGTATTCCAATAACCAGAGGCTATTAAGCTTAAATTATTTTTAAATTTATATTCAACGCCTGACTCCAGATTAATTACTGGTATTTTTCTTTGAACTGAATCATTGGCTGGTTCTAAAATAGGAAAATTAAAACCACTTTCTGTCTCATGCCCCCGCAGAAATCCGTTAAATTCAATACTACTCCAACCTAGACCTAAGCCAAATTTTAAATAAGGTCTTAGGTTTCCATTCGTAAAGTAACGTTTAGCGTTAAAATGGAATCCCTTGGTTCTCATTTTTGTTGATCCGCTTATTGTTCCAACAATATCTTCTTTTGCAAGTTCTTCTTCTGCTCCTTCGCGAGACCATTCACCCTGGCCGGAACTGTTAATTTGGAAAAGGCCGATACTTAGAGACCACTTTTGATCTAGAGCGTAGGAAATACCTAATTCTTTAATATGTCCGCTAAGATGGTTTGGGTGTTTTGTAACTGATTTATCAAAATTAAAAAGTGATCCAGGGAAGCGATTGTAGCCACCGGATACATCAATAGAGAATTTGTTACTAGATTGAGCTTGCGCTATTTTCTCAAGGGTAAAAAAGTGAATTAGTAAAATCGCAAACAGTAGTGTTATTTTTTTCATTCTGCTCCTTCCAGTAGGTTTTTAATTTACTTAAAGTTAATTTAGCATTTATTAATAAATTAATCTATTTTTTAAAAATAACTCCTGGAAAGGAGTTTATTCAGCTCTTAAAATTTAATAGTGTGTTTTAGCTTGAAGCTAGTAATGATTTAGTTTTAGGCAGAATTTGTCTTAATACCTCTTGAAATACTTGCTCTGCAGTATAAAAGTTTGTGTGCATACTTATGTGGAAAATATCTTTATTATAGGCCAGGTGGTCTTCAATTCCACGCATATAAGTTTCGCCATATAATTTTTGATATCTTTCTTTTTCAGTTTGAACACGCGTTCTTACTGATTCTATAATTTCTTGTATTGATTTTTTTTGATATTCTGGTCGATTAGAAAGTCTGCGAGCACCAATTCCCTCACTCACCTTAAGTAAAATGTTTATAGTTTTAAATCTGCATGGAAGAAACGGTGCCATTCTTCCATCAACTACTAATCTATCAAAATTTAACATTAGCTGAATTTGTCTTTTATCAATATTTTTTTCTAATTCGGGATCACTCTCAAGTTTTATATAAAATTCCGTAAGTGACAATCCGGCTATTTCCGCAAATTCTCTAAAGATCTGACCAGTATAATGAAAATCATAGTTTAATTCCAAAGCTAGTTTTTTACAAAGTGTGGTTGTACCTGACCCAGGATCACCAGTTACTCTGATTACTGCCATGGGATTCTCCTTTTAACGATCTATTTTATGTAATCCTAACAAAAACCTTATTTTAGTCAAATCGTATCTATATATCTACAATTTAAGAGATACCAGAATGGATTGTCGTAATGTATTGGTTTAAAAGAACAAGAGAGGTCATAATTACAAACATTATCAAACCGTTTAAAATCAGGTTAGAATATTGAAATTCACGTTTAATTAAGACTGTAAGTAATAGAGCAAGATCAATAACAATCATAAAAGCAAATAAGAGGTTTCTAATTAATGTTTTTGGCTGGGTTAAAACCTTTTGTGTAAATGATGAGTACTGTTGGGTTTTTGCTAAATCAGATTCTTGAGTTATGCTGGTTTCCGCTGGAAGAGTTTTAGATTCAGAAGGTTGGGTTGTTACAACGATTTGGGTTGTCGCAGTAGCGCTAGAGGGGGTAAGTTTAATGTTTGACACTGGACGGCCGAAAAATTGAACTACGAATATACCTTCGCTTCCCTTATAAATCCCTTTAGCCGTGGCGATTCCAATTTCTGTGTAGTTTTCATTAAGAATATTTGCTTTGTGGCTGGGGGATTTCATCCAAGCATTAACAACGTCTTGAGAATCAACAAAATGAACGGCTAAGTTTTCTCCTGCTCGCGAATAATTATATCCTACTTTTTTAAGCCAGAACCAAGGAGAAATACCTTCAGGACTAGTATGAGCAAAATATTCTTTTTTAGCCATGTCTTCGGCCTTCAGTCTGGCCGCTTCTTCAAGCAGAGGGTTAATTTTGAGGGTTGGCTCATTCACTTTTTGCCGTTCTGAATTAGTTGAATCAACCAAGACGATAGAAAAAATTGCGGCAAAGAAATCACTTTTTGTGAAAACATTAAGTGTGGGGATTAAAAATAAAAGTTCCGCAAATAAAATAATTCCTAGTATAAAAACAGTAACCTGGGTTCTTAAAAGATGGGGTTTGTGCTCGTTATGTTCATGAGGAATAAAATATTTTTTAAACCAGGAGATCATACCCGGTGCTACAACTTCGATATATCGCCTCACCGTTTGATTTAGATTCGAGAGCGAAAATATAGAAGCTGACTCTAAAATTATACCCGGCTTAGTTAAGCGATACTAAACTGGAGATGCAATCGAAGTTGTCGCTACCGGGCACATTTAAATTATACGACAGTAATTAAGGTTTTTCTACTCTTATAATAATCATGGGATATAAAGATTATCGTGTCAATATTTATTGGCCTGATCTTTTATTAAAATCTTTAAATTAACAGGTTGAGTAATAGTTTTTAATAAATTGTGGTTTAATTTTTCTCACTATGAAAATATTTCTTATTGTTTTGGTAATCATTGTAATTTTTGTCGGTGTTTTTTTGTGGACTAAAAATTCAGATGTACCTATAGTTAACTCGCCGTCTATATCAGTTGAAGCAACAGAAAGTTTAAATCCATCTGAAACAATGGATCACTCAACAACCACAACGCCTTCTTCTGGCGCTACACCTAGCGATAATAACCCTTCACCCAGCGTAACTTCATCTGGTGCAGTTAAAACTTTTAATCTGACTTCAAAAAACTTTTCTTTTTCAACCAAAGAAATAAAAGTAAGGCAGGGTGATAAGATAAAAATCATTCTTTCAAACACGGAGGGATTTCACAACTGGGTAATAAATGAATTTAGTGCATCAACTAGAAACTTAAATTCTGGAGAAACAGCAAGTGTTGAGTTCGTGGCTGACAAAAAAGGAACCTTTCAGTATTATTGCAGTATTGGCACTCATCGTCAGTTAGGCATGGCTGGAAACTTAGTGGTTGAATAGAGAAATTTAAAAAAATTGTCTTAATGTGTTAATTTGCTTCTTGAAAATAAAAATCCACGGGTGTAAGACCGTGGTACTCGGGAAATACGGGATTCATTAAATTAAAGTCTATAGAAATGATAATTAACGTCATTAATAGTTAAATTGTATAGGCAAATAATATTTTATGAGTAAGTTTGTTATTTTAATTTTTGTCGTCTTGGGAGTTGGGATAATGATTGGTTTTTTAGTATTTAGAAAAACAGAGCGTCAGACAGACAATTCAAGTTATTCAACTTCCTCACCAACAATTTCTCCAGCAATTTCATTAACCTCCAGTCAGGGTTTCTCCAACATTTCTGATAATTCATCAAATAAAATGCACTTAATTACAATAAAAACTAATTTAGGAGATATACAATTTGAAACCTTTGATGTCGATGCTCCGAAAACAGTAAATAATTTTGTGACTTTGGCTGATAAGGGATTTTATAATAATCTAACTTTTCACAGAGTTGTTAAGAATTTTGTTATTCAGGGTGGGGATCCAAATGGTGATGGAACTGGAGGGCCTGGGTATACTTTTGAGGACGAATTAAATTCAAATACAGAATCCTATAAAACCGGTTATAAAAAGGGTGTTGTTGCTATGGCTAACGCCGGTCCTAATACAAACGGCAGTCAATTTTTTATTATGCTTGCTGATGTATCATTACCCCATAACTACACTATTTTTGGCAGAGTAGTTAAGGGTCAGGAAGTGGTGGACAAGATAGGGCAAGTCCAAACAGGATTAAATGATAAACCCATAAATTCGGTTGTTATGACATCAGTAATCGTTTCAAAGAAAAATAACTAAAATCCCGCTTTTGAGCTCAAAAGCGGGATTTTTCTTGTTGGAAATTATTCATTATGCTCCCATCATAACATTTTGTTTTTTCATTGAAGCCCATAAGGCCCAAATTCCAACAATAAGGTGTAAAACAGAATCGGCCGGATTTTCAAGATTTGCTCCGTAAAATTCAGTCTTTCCGAATAAACTGTAAAGTCCTATTAGAACGCCAACAATACCGAGAAGCATTACTAATCCTCTTTGCATTCCAGCTGGCAAAACAAATGCGGCAAGGAGGGCTATAATACCCAAAACTAAATGAGCCCAGTTTTCGGCGTCATCAAACCACCAAGAAGGACCAAAAATACTATCATTTTCAGTTGGACCAAGAATGTTAACCATTCCCAGAATTCCAACCAGAACTAATATAGTTCCGCCTAACTTAAGAAATGTTTTTGGATTCATGTAAAAGTATTAAAATTTAAATTATCTAAGTATTTTCGACCTATTTCATTAAGAATTAAGTTCTTTAGATCAATTCTTAATGAAACCAACATTGATAATTATATCTCAATTAGACTTTAGTATCAGATTAATTTATCCACATAGCCTTAATAATCGATTTATGTGAATAATTAGATTAGCCACATCACTTCTTTAAAAATTAATTATCAAAAGGAGAAAACTAATGGTTTCTCAAAGAGTACTTCTTGTATGTTTAGTTATTTTGGGACTTTGGCGATCACCGCCTGTTTCTATGGGTCAAGCGCACAAAGATTTATATACTTTTAAGCTTTTCCCAGGCAGTGTTGTTTATCAAGGGCAGACTTTAAAAATTGAATTTGAAGGTAGCTACACAATTAAACCCGAGATTAAATATCAAGGGAAAGATATCCCATCTTTTCAATACCAAGATAAAATAGTTGCTCTAATTCCAATAGATAGTCAGGAGGTGAGAGGGGTAAAATTAATAAGTGTTAATAATTTTGATTTTTTAATCCCAATTCTGGTTAGAGAAAATAATTTCTCAACTACACGTTTGCGTCCATTTTCACCAAGTACATCCCCAGAATTCTTAGCAGAAAAACAAAAACTTAGGGAATTATTTAATGACACTTCGGGCAATGTTTATATAGATGGTGAGTTTCAGAACCCATTGGAAAATAAAATTGTAGTTAGATCTCAATTTGGCACAAAACGAGTAGGTAAAATTCAAACTGGGATAAAAACGTTACGGACTAAAACTAGAAAAGGAAGAACACGAACAAAAAATATTCCGGTTTATAGTTCACATACCCATATTCATAAGGGAATAGACTTGTATACGATTCAAGGTAAAAAAACTAAAGTATTTTCTGTAAATAATGGCGAGGTAATGATAGCCGAACCGTTTATGGCCGAAGGTAATTTTATAGTTATTAGATACGCACCTGGTGTTTTCTCTCTTTACATGCATTTAAGCGCAATTAATGTTAAACCCGGACAAATTGTTTTCAAAGGTCAATTATTAGGCCTTGCCGGCAATACTGGAAATGTATATGGTAAAAGAAGGATTATTAGACTTAAAAATAGTAAAAAAAGGGTTGTTATAACTAGTGGAGGAGTCCATTTACACTTTGAAATAAAGGTGAATGGAGTTTCGGTTGACCCTATTCAATTTATGCAGTTATTTAATTAAAATACCCGTTAAATTACGGGTATTTAGATTTATACAGAACTCTGGCGGGCTAAGAGTTGTCTAAGATAGGTTTGGGGTATAACATCTGCTTCACCAAAACCTAACGACTTGGCTATTGTTAGTAATTCGGCGTAACTATCAGGAGTTGAGCCCTTAATTTCTGTAAAATCGCCCAGACCCAACACTCGATCACAAGATAATAAATACCCGTCTTTTTTAAACAGCTCTCTTTCTTTGCTAATATGAGCTATAACTATAAACGAAGAAGTTAAACTTTCAGCCAATTCTTTTGTTATTGGAATGCTAATTTTTGTTCTACTTCTTGAACAATTTTCGCCGCGTTTTAAAATAATATAATATCTACCCGAACATTCTCTTATGTGTAGACATTCGTCGTTTTCTAAAGGTGCAGTATTGGCGGGAGACAAATAGGTGTCGTTTTCTTGAAATGCGCCCAATGCTATCCATCCATTCTCTATTAAAGTCTTATATTTTGTTAAACCTTTTAATTTAATTTCCGGACTCATAATTTTAGCCATGTCTCTTAGTATTGTAGTACTCCAAGGAGCAAGGTCTTCAGTACAAAGTTCAAGTCGTTTTTTTGCAGAATTAAGAATAAAATGAACGATTTCGTCCTTTTCTTCTGCAATAGTTTTGCCTATTGAATTACTCGTATCTATTATTAAAACAGGTAAATATGGAATAGAAATTTTAAGTTCTTCAATGGAGTCTTCTATACAATTTTTCATCAAAGCTAAGCTTTTAGGATTCATTCTGGATCCGTATCTTTTTGGAGGATATGATCCATATTCTCTGTAAAGGGATGTTTCTGGGTCACAAACTAAGTAGATTATGGCATCAAAGTAACTTATCCATGGACCGTTAAGAATGAAATTTTTTGCATGTTTAACGTCGTTGTCAGAAAAATTGCCTTGCCTTCTATTCCATTCCAGCCATGCCAAATTATCTAAAACTCCACGGTTTTGAAAAACGCAATGGAAGTTCCTACTAGAAGCGGCGCTTAGTAAATTTGACAGGGAATAGGCCATGTGCCTAATCTCAAAAGCATAGGGATGAACCCTACTCATTGACCTTATTTCTTGAGTTTCAGCACTTTCTTGTGTAACAAGAACATTAAATTTTAAAAGTTTGAACCATCGTTCAACCTCGGTGATTACTGTATCCTTTCCAGCTTTCGCCAAACCATTAATTTCGGCTATAATGGGTTTAATGGGAGGCTCGCTTTTTTTTCTTGGAGCATCCAATTTATTGAATATAGCTCTTGCAATATCTTCCCAAACAGGATTTTCTATAATCTGAACCATTGTTTTTTAGCCTCGTTTGTTAAGATGCTTTACTTTTGCTAGCATACATCTAGAATTTATGTCAATTCAAAATCCTCAAAAAGATGTGTTCATAGGCTTTGATCTAGACGGGGTATTAATTAATCATACAAAAATAAAGATATTTCTTGCGGCGAAAAGAAATATAAAGTTACTTCCAAGGCAAACCCAATCTGAAATATTAAAATCCGTAATTTCCGCTCCGGTTTTGGAGAAAATCCAATATGAACTTTATGATCACCCAAAAACCTCAATTCTTTCCCCGTTAATGCCCGGAGCAAAAATGATTTTAAATAAGCTAAAAAAGAAAAAAATTAAGTTTGCATTAATATCCAGAAGAAAAAACCAGGAAGGCGCAATTCGGTTGATGAAATTAAGGGGACTTTGGCCAACCTTCTTTAATGAGAAAAATTCGTTTTTTGTAACTGAAGCGACAGAAAAAAATACCCAGGCTAAATTATTAGGCATTACCCATTTTATTGACGATGAAAAACATATATTAGGCCATCTCAACCAAGTGAAAAATAAATTTCTTTTTGATCGTTTAAATGTTTTTAAAAACGATGATAGGTACTTTCGAATACTTTCTTGGCAAAATTTTAACGAATACCTAAGTAAGAATAAAATAATATAACAAAATGATAATTTGTATAACCGGAAACGGTAAAGGAAAAACAACTTCTTCTATCGGTCAAGCAATTAGGGCTTTGGGTGATGGTAAAAAAGTTCTTATGGTTCAATTTATTAAGGGGCCGTGGAAATCAGGCGAGGATTTATTTATAGAAAAGTTCGGTAAACAGATTAGCTTTGATATTAAAAAGACTGGTCTTGGGTTTGTTGGCATACTTGGAGATAAGTTGCCCATTGAAGAACATCAAAAAGCGGCCAAAAAAGGAGTAAAACTTGCTCAAAAAGAAATGCTATCAAATAAATGGAGTCTTTTAATTTTAGATGAGGTCCATAATGCCTTAAGGTTAAATCTGTTGAAGTTATCCGACGTCTTGGATTTAATTAGTTTATTACCCGGGGGCATGGATTTAATTTTGACTGGCCGCGACGCGCCAAAAGAAATTATTGATTTATCAGATATTGTAAGTGAGATTAAGGAGATAAAACATCCCTATATGAAAGGTCAAAAAGGAGAAAAGGGAGTTGAGTGGTAATTCTAAATATTAATTGCTATAATAACTTTATTATTTCTTGCAGAATACCCCGCGGCTTGCCGCGGGGATGAATGCAAGCCCGAAGCGAAGCCAAGTCAGACTTGGCGAAGCGGAGGAAATAACATAAATCCAGCAATTTTTGAAAGATTTGAAAAATACTAATTCTTTTCAAAAATTGCGTCTGGTACTCTTTTTGAGAGTACCTCACAGCTTGCTGTGATGATTTCTATATGGTAACTACCCAAATAAAAGCTTCGCCAAAAGATATTTTTCTCCATTTGTTAGTTATTGTAACTCTATATGCCAGTGCTATTAGTTTTTTAATACTTATATTTAAATACATTGAGGTTTTATTCCCTGATAAGCTTGAAGGTGGTGGTTACTACTATTTTACAAATGCATATAGTACCATCCGTTTTGCAATCTCAACCTTAATTGTTGTTTTTCCAGTTTTTATATTATCCAGCCGTTATCTCAATAGATCATATGAGAAAAATCCTGCGGAACGAAATTTTAGAGTTAGAAAATGGCTGATATATTTTACGCTTTTTGCTACTGCGGTAATAATAATCGGAGACCTAGTTGCCTTAATAAATAATTTACTGGGAGGGGAATTAACAACTAGGTTTATTTTAAAAGTTTTGACAGTATTTTTTGTTGCCGGCTCAATTTTTGGATATTACTTAGCCGATATTAAAAAACATAAAACAGATTAGACGATACTAATATACTAATTCATACTAATGATACGAATTGAGCTTAGCTCGACGAATCTTATTAGTATAATTCGTATTCATCCTAGACCGTTCGATTAAACGATCGGACCGAACGAACTGGGTTCGTATATTTGCATCGAAATGCGTTTATTTACCTATATAATCATTGTAATTGTTGCGGCTTCAATCGTAGCCGGATTTTTTATTGTAGGCTCTCCTAAAGAAGAACGTCTTCGAAGATTTGACGAACAACGGATTCAAAACCTTCAAAATTTACAGGGGGAGATTATAAATTTTTGGATGAACAAAGGAAAATTGCCAGGTAATCTTTCTGATTTAAAAAATGACATTACCGGTTTTTATCCGCCGCTTGATCCTGAAAACGGAACCCAATATATATATGAAGTTATAGAGCCAGAAAAATTTAAGTTGTGTGCAACCTTTAACATACCGAGTCTAAGTCAAGAAGAAAGACTTGGATTTCCTCAAAATGTTAAAATAGCTCGACCATATCCTGCAGGTGATTATTATAACCAAAACTGGGATCATGGTATGGGTTATGTTTGTTTTGAGAGAACAATTGATAAGGATATTTATAAACCAGGTTTAATAGACAAACCATTAAGATAGAAAGGCTTTTTGTTTAATCAACCAGCGGCGGTCCAAATGACCGTTTTTTTAAATGCAGAACAAAATACTCGAAATCTATAAACAGCTTTATAAAAAACGCGGACACCCAAAAAATCAGTGGGTTTTATGGTGCAAAAATCCTAAAACAATAAAAGAAAGAGAAGAAGTTATCATTGGTTCAATACTTACTCAACAGACAAATTGGAAAAACGTTGAAAAGGCAATTAAAAATTTAAAGTTTGCTAATTGTGTTAGACTAGAAAGAATTTATAATCTCGGAAAGAAAAAACCTGAAAAATTAAAAAACCTAATTCGGCCGTCCGGTTTTTATAATATAAAAACAAAATATTTAATTAATATTGCAAGATTTTTTGTTCAAAACGGAGGAGTCGCCAAATTTCTTAAATCAAAACAAATGGTCCATGATTTAAGATCCATGATTCATAATGTTCACGGAGTAGGACAAGAAACAGCCGACAGTATTTTGCTTTACGCTTTGGACAAGCCTGTTTTTGTGATTGATGAGTACACTAAAAGATTTGCTAGAAAAGAAGGAATTTCCAAAACATTGTCTTATTCTCATTTACAAAGACTTTTTGAAAAAAGTCTGACTAAGGATTTCAAACTTTATCAAATTTTTCATGCGCTTATTGTAATTAATGGACAGAAGAAGCAATAATATTGTAAACCGAGTAAAATCGGTTTTTTATAAATCCTTTTTATCTCATTCCTCTTAGTATTCTGATTCTTTCATCTAAAGGTGGGTGAGTCATAAAAAGTTTTGTAAACCAACTTTGGCCTTGGCGACCTTTAAAGGGGTTAGATAAGAATAAGTGAGCGGTGGCGCTATGGGCATGAGGCATGGGGGATTGATCAAATTTTATTTTCTCAAGTGCGTTTGCCAAGCCATCCGGATAACGGGTTAAAAGCGCGCCAGATGCATCAGCTAAAAACTCTCTTTTACGAGATACGGCGAGATGAATCAAAGTTGCCGCAATTGGTGCAAGTACGGCGCCAACTAAAGCAAGAATGGCAAAAATATTGCCTACGCGATCATTGTCCCGGCCTCTGCCAAAAAAAGTCATTCGTAAAAACCAATCCGCCAAGGTAGAAATAATACCTGCTAAAACTATAACTACAGTAGAAACTAATATGTCTCGATTTCCAACATGGGAAAGCTCATGAGCTAAAACTCCTTCAAGTTCTTCATTTTCTAATTTTTCTAATGCGCCAGTTGTTACAGCCACTGCTGCGTGTTTTGGATCACGGCCAGTAGCAAAAGCATTTATTTGAGGCGCCTGTATAATAAACACCCGTGGCATTGGTAAGCCAGCAGTTATGGATAAATTCTCTATAATTCTATAAAGATATGCATTCTGTTCTTTGGTAATCGGTTTTGCTCCAGACATCGATAAAGCAATTTTGTCTGAATGCCAATAGGCGACGAAGTTCATTACTAAACTGAATAAAACCGCAAAGTATAAAATACCCGGTTCTTGTAAATACAGACTAAATACCCAGCCTAAAAAGATGACTAAGACTAAAGACATGGTTATAAGAAACCATGTCTTTCTGATATTTGAATCTTTTTGAGTGTAGAGGTTCATAAAATTTAATGTTTAATGGGGCGAATGGTTTCTTCTAACTTACGAATACGCCGATCATGATGTTGAAGTTGAACCTCATGTTTGCGGAGTTTACCTTCATGATCCTGGTCTTCTATTGTTACCTTAAGCTCTGCAATTTCTCCAGATAATACTTGTATAGAAGTAGTGTTAGCATTTACTTTTTCTTCTAGCCTACCGAGTCTACTGTTAACCTCACCAAAATTTTTGTCCATTTTATCATAAACATCTTTAAAACCTCTATCCATTTTATCATGAACTTCGTTGAAACCTCCTTGAACCATCTCTGCTAATTTTTCAACTGTAACCTTTTTAATTTTTGACATAAAATTTAACTTAACCTGACATTTTTATACCCCTTTCTTCAAAAGCTTCTACTTCTTTTACGTTTAATTTTGAAAGCAATTCTTTAATTCTAGTTTGCGTACGTTCAAGCTTTTTTTTGTTCAACTTTCATTGCTTCTAGGATTTCATTTTCTTGCATTTTCCAAATTCTTAGTTCATTTTCAATGTCTTCAATACTTCTATTACTTTCTTTAATTTCATCTAATTTTTCTGGGGATGTAACCATGAACTAATATTAAAACCTTACTTGGACTGGTTTTGATTCTTGTTCAGAACCAAGTTCAAAAAAGGTTTCTTTTTTAAAGCCAAATATTCCAGCGATTAAATTACTGGGGAATTGTTCTACTTTGTTATTTAAATTAAGAACATTTGTATTGTAGAAGCGTCTAGCGGCTTGAATTTTATTTTCAGTGTCGCTTAATTCGTCTTGAAGTTTAGTAAAGCTTTCAACAGCACGAAGTTGGGGATAAGCCTCGGCTAAAGCAAACAAACTTTTTAAAGCACCGGAAAGCATGTTTTCGGCTTGTCCGTGTTCTTGAACTGTCTGTGCAGACATGGCCGCTGATCGAGCTTGAATAACCTTTTCAAACGTTTGGCTTTCATGCGCCGCATATCCCTTTACGGTTTCGACTAAATTTGGGATTAAATCATATCGACGTTTTAGTTGAACGTCTATATCAGACCAAGCTTCTTTTACTCGATTTCGGGAGCGAATCAAAGAATTAAAAACACCTATAAGCCATAAAACTAAAACAATGACAATTATTAAGAAAATTATTTGAATTGACATATATCTATTATAACAAAAAGGATTGTCTAGTATCTTGACAATACCAATGAGTATATGGTACCTTCTTTTTTATCCTTAACAACTTAAAAAACAAGGAGAAAACAATGAGTTTATCAAAACTTTTGTTTCAACTAGTCAGCTTTATCAGCTTATCAACGATGCTGTTTATAGTGAAGGCAAATGCCCAACAAGCTTCTGGTATTTCTGTTTCCCCGGCTCAAATTACGATTCAAGAAAGAATGTGGAGTCATTTGACCGTAAGTCTTGACCCGCCATTTCCTCACCAACAGGTAAACGTAAACTTATCAATTAACCAAGTATTTGGATTAAAAATGAAAAACGGCAACATTTTTTATCCCTTAAGCATTTACGTTGATAGAGCTCAATTCACTACGTCTCCATTAAATCCTGGATTTGCACAGATTCATTTTTTTGCCCGCTCTCTTCCATCAGAATTTCAGAACGGCGCCGGAACGTTGCTGGCAATAAACGCGAGAACAAGTGATGGTTTATCTTTTTTCAATGCAGTCCCAATTGCAGTGATACCGTATCAAAATTTTGATCGTAAACCGCCGGAAGTTAAACTGTTATCTCCTAATTATCAACAAAGAGTTAATCGCTACGCGCCTTTAACAGTAAAGGTTGACGCTAAGGATGATATAGGCATATCGGCGGTTGACGTTTATTGGGACAATAAACTCGTCAGCTCCTTAGGTGAAACTAACTTTGACGGGATTTATTCGATGCCAATTCCGGCACCAATTGAACCTGGTGTTCATATGATTCATGCAATTGCTCATGACTTTTTTTTCAACTTTACAGTTTCAAGTGTTGTCTTAGTAACAGTATTGTAAATAAAGAGGACAAATGAAAAAGTTTTTTTTAATTATTATTTTAATCTTTGTTTTTCTAATTTTTATGCTTTTTCTAAAATCTACTGGAATAGATTTAGATGGAAAACCGATAAAAGAACCGTATAAAGGATTCAACCAAGAACGCAAAATTTAAGTATATAAAAAGACCCATAAGGGTCTATTTTAATTTATCAGATCACTTTCTGTAACTGATTGATTATTTGCTATTCGTTCATTTATTTTTCTATCTAAATCATCATGTGGATTCTCTAAATAAAAAGTCTTAAATACTTCAGGATCGGTTTGAAAAACTTTTTGGCGATTCGGGATTTCCCGAACTCGCCTTTCGAAATTTTTACGCCTTGCTTTTAAACTACGCGTATAAAGCGAAATCGCTAAAAAAGAAAAAAGTAAACTAATAACTAATGCTACAATAAGAAACTGCACCATAATTTTATTCTCCTATTACTGAATCAAATCTGCAATTTTCTATTATTTCACAAAGTATCGGGATTCTTGCCAATTCCATCTTGCAGGCATCTATCTCTTCTTTGGTCTTGCATTGCACAATTTTCCTTGCCATTTTTGCCAGTTCTTTTGTTTTTTCATCCCACTCTTTTAACAACAAACTAAGATCGGTTTTCTCTTTACTAAGTAAATTCATTAACAAACCGCGAAATTTAGAAACATCTAAATTGTAACCCCTTTCATTATAATGATTCGATATTCCATTGTGAAACGTACAATAAGTTTCAAAAAACACAACATTCTTTAAACCAATGAATTCAAATCCAAAATCCCTACCTAAAACCCGAACGACCTCGCATCTTTTAGTTTTTCCGAAGTCTTGCTCAAAATTTGAGAGTTCGTGGATTAGATTCGAAAAAAATTCTAACATATCAAAACTTGTCCAACCTCTGGTCACAAGATCTTTATATTTTCCGGGGTATTTTTTGAACCTTTCTATTTCACGGTTTAATTTTTCATTTTTTTGTTTTGAAGCAGTTTCTTGAAAAACTTTTTCAACCCTCGGATTTTCCGAAAGTTTCCGGCTGATATCTTCCTTTAAGCTAATTTCAAAATTAATTTCTTCTAATCTAGTTTTTGCTTCCCTAGCAATCTCGTCCGATCTCCTTTTTGCTGTTTCTTCAGCTTCCTGAATTATTTGTTCAGCTTTTATTTCGGCTTCTTCAATAATTTGTTCTGCTTTTTGTTGACTGTCTTTGACTTGAGCTTTAGACTTAGCGACCTCTTCTTTTAATAACTGGCTTTCAGCCAATAATTCATAGGCATCTTTAATAATTTCTGTTCTTGATTTAGAAAACAACCTTTTCCATAAACTTTTATTATTTTTAATTCCATTATTAATTGTTTCGCCCAACTCTTTTGTATAAGGCATTAGAATTAAATTACGTGCTCCTGCCGCTACCTCCAGAATTATATCAGCAATAGCCGCTTGTTCTGGGTTTCCATCTCGCCATCTTCTTATTTCAGTCGGATTAAGAGTTGCTCTAATATTACTATCCCTACGTAGTATCTCAAGGGCTATCATATTAAGCGTTTCGTCAGTCAAATATTCCGGGTGTTCTAAAAGCAGTTTAGCCGCATTTTCAAGCTGTTCTTGAGATAGTTGTTCAAATGTAAAAGAGGACTGTGAGTTCTTTGTTACTTCCTCGATAACCCGTACTTCATTTGTTATATTATTTAATTCACGCATAGCTTGGGCCATGTTCACTCCTTAAAGTTGGTAAATTGCAATGTAATTTATATAACATAAGAATAGTTTTATGTCAAATAAACATTGTTTTGCGTGTGGACATAGACTACTTTATAATTCCTGTCAGAAAACCCCGAGCGTCAGCTCGGGGATGAATGACAGCCCCGAAGCGAGCGCAAGCGAGCGTAGGGAAATTATATAAGTCAGGATTGATTTTGAAAAGCATCAATATCTTTTCAAAATCAATCCTGTACTCCTTGGAGTACCACGGGCGCTCGTCTTGCGTAGCCTCGGCGAAGCAAGGTAAGCCCGTGGACTTCTATAAACCTCCAAATTTTGATATAATAAATATAGTAAACCTAGTTTAAGAATGACACGAATCCGAAACTTAAGGTTTTTTTATGTTTTGTGATTCATGTTTCAAGATTCATGGCTTTCATCCAATACTTTTATTGGCATTATATGGTAGCCCCATCCGGCATCTTGAGGGTTTTAAATAATTATTTGATTAGCACTTGGCATCGCTTTTTAATCACAAGACACTTAGCAACCTTATTTTCTGCATGGCATCGCGTTATGCCCTCACAACTGCCTGAAGAACAAACTTTTGGATCTAAAATAATAAATGGAGTAGTGGATTTTTATATTAGAATAGTTGCCGCAGTCATCCGTTTAGCTATTGTTATTGCCGGTCTTATTTACGAACTAATTTTAAGCGCCACCTTTTTTGCCTTATTAATTATTTGGGTTCTTTGGCCGCTTGTATTAGTTTTTTCAATAGCCCAGGGTTTTTCTTTATTATAATGACTCCTAAAATTATTTCATCGGTAAAATTCTTAAATCAATTCCCTACGAAACTTTTAAAAATATGGAGAGTTTTGTTTCTTATTATCGGGTTTGGTAATCTTGCTATTTGGGGAATTAGCCACGGGCTAGAAGTAATTATTAACCCTAACAGCGCTTATTACTTACCGATATTAAATAAAATTGATTTAACTAAATTATTAAATTTTGAAGATTTATTTTTAGGTTTGGCATATATATTTATTCCTTTAGGTTTTTCATTAGCATTCTTTGAAATTTTTATTGCTTTGTATTTAAAAGAACCTAAGCTTAAGGGCGATTCTGAACCTCTGGAATATTTAGATTTTGATACAGCCCAGGTGTTTTATAAAGCGGCTCTAATGAGCGCGGAAAAAAACTTATCAATTTCAACAAATGCTCTTTTTGCCGCGCTTGTAGGACATTCTGCGGCAAGAGCATTATGGCAAAGACTTGAAATTTATCCTCCAACTCTTGAAAAACAAGTTTTAGAAGCATTTGGATTTAGTCAAACAAGTACGTTATTAAAGTCTTCAGATGTAAATTGGCAGCTAGATGAACAGGCTCAAAAGTGTATTGAAATATGCCAAAAACTAAGAGAAGAACATAAAAGTGAAAGAATTTTAGTAACCGATTTGCTAATTGCCCTTTTTGATACTAACGAGGTCTTAAGAAAAATGTTCCTTGAAATGAACATTGACAGAGATGACTTAGTAGATCTGGGACTTTGGTTTGAGGCAAACCTTGGATACCTAAAAAAACACAGAAGATTTTGGGAACTAGAAAACCTACTTCGTTCTTCCCCAATTGGAGTTGATTGGGTATATGGTTATACTCCTTTACTTGATAGATTTGCAACTGACGTTTCAAAATATTTTGAAACAGGAAAAAAAGAAGTAAGACTCATCAGCCGCCAGGAGATAATTAATCAAATTGAAATAACTTTATCTCGAAGCGGAGATAATAACGTATTGCTTGTTGGCGAACCGGGTATTGGAAAACATACCATAGTTTATGGTTTTACAGACCTAGTCGCCAAGGGCAAAGCCCTGCCGGCCTTGAAGTACAAAAGAGTTTTGGAATTAAATATGGCTTTATTGACTTCCTCAAGCCCGACTACACAGGAAATGGAGGCAACTCTCATCAGAGTATTAAAGGACGCTGAACATGCCGGCAATATAATTTTAATTATTGATGACATTCATAATTTTGTTGGCGCGGCTCAAGGTGTTGGTAAAATTGATATTTCAGAAGTTCTAAAACCGTATTTAGGCTCAAGTCGTTTTCAGGTAATTGCTCTGACAGACTCTCAAAATTTTCACAAATATATTGAGCCTCGGGTAGATCTAATGCGTTTATTTGAAAAGATAGATATACAAGAGCCAAATAAAGTTCAAACCACACAAATTTTACAAACAGTTTTACCGGCCATTGAGCGTCAGCAAGGTGTTTTTGTTACCCACCAAGCTCTTAAAAATATTGTGGACAAGGCAGACTTCTTTATTCCCAATGTTCCGTTTCCCGAAAAAGCCATTGATCTTTTAACGGAAGTTGCATCTAGTGTCGCTAAACAAGGTAAAAGTTTTGTTCTAGCCGAGGATGTAAATAAAACCATAACCCAAAAAACACATGTTCCTTTAGGGGAGGTTTCCGGTTCAGAAAAAGAAAAAATAGATAACCTGGAAAAATTAATGCATGAAGATATTGTTAATCAAGAACTGGCTGTAAAACGAGTGGCTGAAACAATGTTAAGACTACGGGTGGGCCTGATGAAGCGCGATAAACCAGCCGGGGTATTTTTATTTGTGGGGCCAACAGGGGTAGGGAAAACCCTTACTGCCAAAATTTTAGCTAAGGTTTATTTCGGCAGTGAAGACAAAATGATTCGTTTTGATATGTCTGAATTTCAAGAGTCAGAGTCAATGGACAGATTTATAGGTTCTCTGCGAACTCAAGAACCTGGTCAGTTTGTAAATAAATTAAGAGAGTCACCTTTTTCAGTTGTGCTATTAGATGAATTTGAAAAGGCCCATCCGAATATTTTAAATCTTTTCTTACCGGTTTTTGACGAAGCCAGAATGACTGACGCCTTTGGTAAAACCGTTTCTCTAAAACAAAATATTATCATTGCCACATCAAATGCCGGTTCTGAATTTATTCGTCAACTAGTTACGCAAAATACGGATACTGCTCAAGAAAAAGAACTTATTCTGGATTATATATTAAAAAATCATTTATTTACTCCTGAACTATTGAATCGTTTTGACGAGATAATAGTTTTTCATCCATTAACCAGAGAACAGATTAAAGAAGTCGCAAAAATTCTTCTTAAAAAACTTAGCGAACGACTTAAAGAACAAAGTTATTTATTTGCTCCTAACGAAAAACTGATAGATTATATTTCGGAAATTGGTTTTGATCCGCAATTCGGCGCCCGGCCAATGCAAAGAGTCATCCAAAATACAGTTGAAGTAATAATAGCTAGAAAAATTTTAGATAAACAAATCCAGCGTGGTGAAGAATTTACAATTTCTGTTGAAGAGTTACCGAAATAGTATTCGGTCTTAGTCTTGTGGAGCTTTTATACATTGACTGCTTTTTTTAAAAATATGCCCTTAATCCTAAAAGTTCAAAATTTATCTGTAAGCTTTAACGATCAGGAGGTGATTGGGGATTTGTCGTTTGAATTGGAACAAGGGAAAACTCTAGGAATTGTTGGGCCAAATGGAGCCGGAAAAACAGTTTTATTTAGAGCTTTACTTGGCTTAATACCGCATAAGGGCAGTGTCCATTGGGCCAAAGAAGCAAAAATTGGATATGTCCCTCAAAAACTTACCGTTGAAAGAGAGCTTCCGTTAACGGTTGGTGAGTTTTTAGAATTTAAATCTAAAAATAAAGATAAAGAATCCATATTTAGAGCTTTAAAATCAGTTGAGCCCAGGTGGCATGATGAGTACCACCTTGAAAATCATCTTTTAAAAAAGAGGTTGGGTATTTTATCCGGTGGAGAATTCCAAAAAGTTTTGGTTGCCTGGACAATTATGGACGAGCCCACTGTATTATTACTTGACGAACCAGCAGCTGGTGTTGATATTGGCGGGGAAGAATCAATTTATTCTTTGATTCATAAACTCCAAAAAGAAAGGGAGCTAACAATTCTTCTTATTTCACACGATTTACATGTTGTTTATCACTATACAGATGAAGTAATGTGTTTAAATAAAACTATGCTTTGCCATGGAATTCCTGAAGAAGCTTTGACCAAAGAGTCCTTAAGCCAACTGTATGGAAAAGACACCTCGGTTTATTTACATAAACATAGTGAGTTCTAAAGTTTGGTGAATAATACTTTTGAACGGGTTTTGAGCCCGTAGTGGGCATGGTTTTCACCATCTGGTTTTAAATCAGATGGTGGAAGAGCGAAGGGCTCAATCCCTGAGCAAACCACGTTGGGGTTTGCGAAGAAAGAGAAAGAGTATTATTCACCTTGTTAAATGAGTTATTTTGATTCAACTTTTCAACTAAGTCTTATAGTGGGTTTATTTACTGGCACCGCAGCCGGATATTTAGGTTCATTTATGATCCTAAAAAGAATGGCTCTAGTAGGTGATGCCTTAACCCATGTGGCTCTACCTGGTATTGGTATTGCTTTTTTGCTTAACATAAATCCTTTTATCGGTGCGTTTGTATTTTTATTTGTTGCGGCACTAATTATTTGGCGATTGGAACAAAAAACTAAACTAGCCGTAGAAACTCTGGTTGGCATAATGTTTACTGCAAGTTTAGCCATCGGTATTTTAATTACTCCGGAACCAGAACTTTTTGAAGCCTTGTTTGGCGATATTTCAAAAACTAAACCAATAGATGCAATTTTGGCTATTGTGCTTGCTGTTATTGTAACGATTATAATGAGACGCATTGCAAAACAGTTAATTTTAGGAACCGTTTCCGAAGAATTTGCCAAAGCCTCTGGCATTAATATTTCAAAGATTAATCTTATTTTTCTAATGCTTGTTTCGATAATCGTAGCGCTTGGAATAAAAGTTGTTGGTAGTCTTTTAATGGGTGCCCTGGTTATAATTCCCGCGGCAACTTCTAAAAATATCAGTCCTAATTTTCGTTCTTTCGGCTTTTGGAGTATGGTTATAGGAACATTAAGTACTGGGCTGGGAGTCTGGATCGCATTTCAGTATTCCTTACCTCCGGGCCCAATTGTTGTTTTAACCAGTATTGTTTTTTTCTTAATATCCTTGATTAAAAAATGAAAAGTCTGCTTACACTTTCTGCTACATCATTATCCCTATACAAAGACTGCCCACGCTGTTTTTATTTACAAGTAAAAGAACATATTAAAAGGCCCCAAGGAATACCAATGCCTCTTTATACAAAGATGGATTTGCTGGTAAAAGAATATTTTGATCGTTTCCGAGCAGAGGGAAAACTTCCACCCCAACTTGAAGGCCTTGTTGAGGGTCAACTTTTCGACAACTTTGAATTGCTAAAAAAATGGCGTTTTTGGAAAACAGGACCAAGCTATGTTGATAAAGAATTAAACGTTCAACTAGTAAGCGCCCTGGATGACTGCTTGATAACAGATGATAACTTTTTCATACCATTAGACTACAAATCCAAAGCCAGTATTAAAGAAGACTCACATATATTTCATCAAAACCAGCTTAATTTATATACTTGGCTTTTGGATGAAAACGGTTATCCAACTAAAGATATTGGATATTTAGTATTTTTTGCTCCAACCGATATTTTAGATAACAGTACTATTAAATTTGATATTGTTCCTAAAAGAATTGAAACCTCAAAAGAAGACGCTAAAAAGCTATTTTATGAAGCGTCTATGCTTTTACAAGGACCATTGCCTCCAAAACACCAGGCTTGTGAATTTTGCGCGTGGGCCGGAATGGATATCCACGATATACTCTAGATTCTCTGGGATAATGCTGACTTTTCGACCTCCATTTATTATTGAAATTATTTTCTATTTGATTTAGTCTAAATTAAGCTCTTTTTCAATACAGGAAGATGGAATGGACAAGGACACTGGCCATATAATCTGTTCAAATGATTTTTTAACTCCGTTAGTAAACACAAACCACTTATTGAATAGTTCATTTTTAAGAGGTGTTAGTATATTTGATGCCGTTTACGCTTTCTACGACGCGAATACTAATAAAGCTTTAATTTTTAGGCTGGATCAACATATTGAGCGCTTACTCAAAAATGCGAGAACTTGCTGTCTAAAAACTAATGAAACCTTTAATTCTATAAAAAGAATGGCTGTTCAGACTGTGGAAGCCAATAAATTTCTTTGTCCGCAATATATAGATATGCGTTTAGTTTGTTTTACATGCCATCCGCAAGCTGTCGATTACTCAAATGAGCAAACATCTCTTATAATAAGTATTCATAAAATGCGAGAATACATTCCTCTTAAAATGCCTGCCAAAGTAGCAATAGTGCCCTATACCAGAGATCCTGTTTTTGGAAGGGTAAAACTTACTGGCGAGTATTCGGTTCCAGCAATACTTCACAATAATGCTATACAAAAAGGTTTTACAACTGTTTTATTTAAAACTCACACTGGCGTAGTTCTTGAATCTGCGTTTGCGAATATTTTTGGTGTGTGGAACGGCCAACTTTACACTCCATCATTAAGTCTCCCGATAATTGCCGGGGTTACAAGAGATTCGATTATTAATCTGGCTAAAAAAAACGGGATCAAATTAAATGATTCCGGAATAATGACTGATTCTGACCTAAGATCGGCCGGGGAACTTTTTCTAACGGGCACCTCTACAAAAGTAACACCGATTACAAAAATATCGTTTTTTGAAGATTATGAATTTAATACTTCCAAACCAACTCTTAAAGTAGGAGACGATCAGCCTGGCCCGATTACAAGATTACTTATGGAAAAGTACGACGATTTAATCACGGGCAAAAGTGAATATGAAGATTTAAATGAGAAATATATAACTACAGTTAAATATTAAAAACGGTCTTTCGGCCGCTTTTTGATTTTTTTTTGAAATTCTGCTATAATACACTTTTGTAAAAACATGAATCGTGAGTCCTAAAATCCAACTTTATGTTTCATGCTTCGTGTTCCATGTTCCATGTCCCTATGCGATAACTGCAAAAAAAATCAAGCAACAAGAAAAATCACAAGAATTATAAACGGCAGAGCTTCAACTCTGAATCTTTGTGATAATTGTGCTTCAAAAGGCATAAGCTTTAATTTACCAGGTCCTAATCAATCAAGAAAAAGTGATAAAAATAAAAGCCATAAATCACCCTTTGGATTAGGTGGAATATTTGGTGATGATTTACTTGGTGATTTATTTGGGGAAATGTTTAATAATCAAGAACCGCAAACTCAAGAACGGGTTGATACTGAAAGCTATATTTCAGAATCAGGACAAATGGCATTGCAACGTGCGGTTGGATTGGCTGGTCGGTTTAGAAATGATCAAGTTGATACAGAGCACCTGCTTTTGGCACTTCTTGACGAACCAAACGTACAAAAAATATTAGAACAGGCCAAAGTAAATATTAAAAATCTGGAGATGGATGTTAAATCATCAATTAAAACAGGTTATGAAGAGCCCTATCAAGTTGAGTATTCACCGAGATTAAAAAGAGCTTTAGATATTGCTTTGCCAATTGCCCAAAATCTAAGACACACCTATGTTGGCCCAGAACACTTACTTCTCGCTTTAATGGAAGAAGGAGAGGGTTTAGCCGCTCAAATACTTAAAAGACTAAAACTTAGTCAAGAGGTTTTACAAAAAGCAATCGTGAAAACAGTTGGACGCGGTTCAAAAGAAGGTTTTGTACCAATGATGAACACGCCAAATTTGGATCAATTTTCTAGAGATTTAAGTAAAGTAGCGGCCCAAGGCAAGCTTGATCCGGTTATCGGCAGGGCAAAAGAAATTGAAACTATTATTGAAATTCTAGCCCGTAGAACTAAAAATAATCCTGTATTAATTGGTGAACCTGGTGTTGGTAAAACGGCTATTGTTGAAGGTTTAGCCCAAAGAATTGTTTCAGGAAACGTTCCAGAACCACTTCAAGGTAAACGAGTTGTTGAACTTGATTTGTCTGGTATTCTTGCCGGCACACAATATAGAGGCCAATTTGAAGAAAGATTAAAAGGAATAGTCGATGAGATAAGAGAAAATTCTGATAAATTAGTCGTCTTTATTGACGAAATCCATCTTCTTGTTGGGGCTGGCCGCGCCGAAGGAACAGTCATGGATGCGGCTAATATGTTTAAACCGGCTCTTGCAAGAGGCGAGCTTCATGTGGTTGGAGCGACTACACTCAAAGAGTATCAAAAATATATTGAAAAAGATGCGGCATTGGAACGCCGTTTTCAGCCGGTATTTGTAGGAGAACCGTCAGTTAAAGAAACTGCTGAAATTTTGCGAGGCCTAAGAGACAGATATGAATCCCACCATAGGGTTAAAATTTCTGACGAGGCATTAATCGCAGCAGCAGAATTATCGCATCGTTATATTTCTAATCGTTTCTTACCGGATAAAGCCATAGACTTAATTGACCAAGCAGCGGCAAGAGTAAGAATTCAGTTTACCAATGAACCTGAAGAAATTAAAAATTTAGAGTCACAGGTTAAAAATTTAGAAAAAGAATTGGATGCTTCAAAACGTTCAAAACAAACAAAAAGGGTTGCTCAACTACAAAAAGAAATTACTGAATTAAAAATTCAAAGGGATAAATTATTTGAAGAATGGGAAGCTAAGAAAGCTAAATTAACTCCTGAAGTTACTACAGCCAACATAGCTGAAATTATTTCAAAACTTACTGGAATACCAATAACTGAACTTACCCAAGAAGAAAAAGAAAAACTTCTAAAGCTGGAGGAAAGAATTCACGAAAGACTCATTGGCCAAGAAGAAGCGGTAAAGGCAGTCGCTAACGCAATAAGACGCGGCCGCGCAGGAATGGGAGATATTAATCGTCCTATTGCTTCATTTTTATTTCTTGGACCTACTGGAGTTGGCAAGACTGAACTAACCCGTACATTGGCTCAAATAATGTTTAGCAACGAGGGTTCAATAGTTCGTCTTGATATGTCCGAATATATGGAAAAACACAATGTTTCTCGTCTAATTGGTGCGCCACCAGGATATGTGGGTTTTGAAGAAGGCGGTCAACTAACAGAAGCTGTCAGGCGCAGACCTCATTCCATCATACTTTTAGACGAAATCGAAAAAGCCCATCCAGATGTATTTAACTCATTACTTCAAGTGTTAGAAGATGGACGATTAACAGACGGGCAGGGCAGAGTGATAGATTTTACTAACACAATTATCATTGCTACATCAAATGCCGGATCAGATATTATTTATCGAGAAGCTGATAAACCAGAAGAAGATAGGGTAAGTTATGAAAGTATGAAAAGCACTTTGATTAATAACTTGAAATCCATATTTCGGCCAGAATTTCTAAATCGTATTGACGAAATTATTGTTTTTAAAGCTTTGGGCGAAGATGAGATTCGATTAATAGTTAGTTTACAATTAGACAAATTGCGCCGAAAATTAAAAAGCGGCGGTTTAGAATTGGAAGTCAGCAGAAAAGCAGTAGATCAGTTAGCAAAAGACGGATACGATCCTCATTTTGGAGCAAGAGAATTAAGAAGAGTAATACAAAAAAACGTAGAAAATAGAATTTCAGAAATAATTTTAGGCAAAGAACCCGAGAAAGGCTCTATTTTATATCTTGACTTCGATAAGGAATTTAAGGTTCAAGTTAAAGAAACAATCAGGAACTGATTAAAACAAAAACCCCGTTTAAACGGAGTTTTTGTTTGTGTTGACAGACACGTAAGTTCTTTATACCATTTTACTTATTTAATCCATCGTAGTTAGGGCTAAAACATACGCCCAGGGCGTATGTTCGTCCGAACAAATTTGTTTTAGGGAGGATTAGATGCGTATAAAACACCTTAAGGTTTTATCCATCTTAATTTTGTTCTTTTATAACCTATGTAATTTTCACGGAAAGTCGCCACCGGTATTTCAAGAAAAAGTTATTGGCAGGTTATTGAGTGAAAAAATAGAAGAAGCGGTTAAAAAATGGACTCAATATGAACATGAAGAAATTAAAATAAATGACCAATTAAAAGGTGATTTTGATTTAAAGAAAAGAGAAATTCTTAGATATCTTGTAAAACATGAAAACGGTAAAGAGTTTCACTATTTATTGGAAAGAGACGGAAGGTTAAATCCCAAACCGCAATGGATATTGGCCAAACCAAGATTCGCGGTTGACGATAAAATGTTCTCTGATACTCGTTATGACTTCAATGTTGAAAAAGAATTTTATGAAAATGGTGAGAGGTTTTTAGTATTAAGCTTTAAACCAATTAAAAATCCGCCAGTAAGTGAAGGTCGAGATGTAGTTTTAAATAATATGACAGGCATAGTTATTCTACGACAAAAAGATTTATTGCCAATAAAAATTGCTGCAAAACTTAGTAGAGAAGTCGAGATTAGCGGAACAGGTTATCAAGTTAAATTTTTCACAATGACGATTGAAGTTGAATTTCAAGAGATAGATAAAATTCTAATGCTAAAAAGAGTATCTGCCCAATATCATTTTCGCTTTAAAGTATTGTTTTTGTTTAATGTTAGAGAAGAAAACAAAAAAGAAGAATATATCTATTCAAATTTTAGAAGGAGGCAATAACTATGAAACTATTTATCAAGCAAACTGCTAAATTTTCATTTTCCATTCTTTTGGTTGTCATCGGTGTAAACGGTATTATTGACCAAACTATGAAAATAATTCGTCCCGATATCTTTGGACCATTCTGGGGTTTGGTTACAATTGGACTTTTAGTTTTTTATTCAACCTCTATAGGAACAGGATTTGCTGTATTTAACATAAGAATTAAGCAAACTAAAACCCAGTAATAATTGCTGGGCTTTTAAATAAGCTGTCTTTTATTAGTTTTCATAACTTGCAACTGCCAGGAATAATTTAGCCTCACATTTAAATAACAACTCTTTTATATCTAAGTTTTTAGGATAACACTCTGATAATAGTTTAACGGTTGTGTAAGCCTGAAGATATCTTTTTTCTTTGAATAAATATTCGGCAAGAACCCACCTTGCCTCATTTAATCTAAAATCGTTACCCTGATACTCAACAGACAAGAAAAGATTCTTCAAACCTTCATTTTTGTCTGGTTTTACCTCACGCGATAATCTTCTGACATATTTAAATATAAACCCACCAAAAAATCTGAAAGGCCCCCAAATGTCACCAAGCTCATATTGAGCTATACCTAAAATTCCATTGGGCAACTGAAATTCTGGATTCAACCGAAGACACTCCCTTGAAAATTTTATAGATTGAATCATTGCGTCAACGGCTTCAGAGTCCTTACCAGCATCATGCAAAAAATTGGCCTTTCTGGCATAAAGGGACGACAGATTAAAAAGTCCATAGCAATTGTCCTTTTGTTTACCGCTCGGGGTTTTTATTTGCTCCTCACCTATTAAAATTGCTTCGTCCAAATATGACCGATAAGTATTTTCTAATTTTAGTTTTTCTTCTTTATTCGCCCCCTTGGTTCTCCTAAGCGTCAAATCATTTGCTATCGCGGCTCTAAGATCAAGATAATACAAATCATTTGGCGATATCTTTAGTAAAGCATCAACCTCGCCAATAGCAATCTCCGACTCCGAGTTAAAATAATGATAAATGGCATCGTTCAAAATTTGTTTTTGTTCAATTTGTCTGGAAAAAGATAGTTGACTTAAGCTAGCCAATAAAACAATACAAACTAAAAATTTCAACTTTGTTTTCATCAGTTCCTCCTTGTAGTGAGTTTATCGAATCTACTGCAATTTTAAAGAACTTATGAATTAATCTTATTTCTGCTATACTTAGACTAAACTTTAAAATGAAAAAATACAAATATAAATTCTTGAATCTTGTAACTTGAGACCTAAATCTTAAATCTTGGATCTTATAACTTGAAACCTGAATTTTTATGATCCACGTTTCATGTTTTATGTTCCATGCTTCATGCCTTACTCACCCAAACCCCTTCCATTTTCAAAACCATTAACTGGAATTTCCGATAAAACAGTTCAAATCCACCATGATAAGCTTTATGTCGGTTATGTAAATAAAAGCAATGAGATACTAGAAAAACTTAAAGCATTGAGAGCGGCTAATAAAGCCGAGGGTAATGCTACTTATAGCGAACTAAGAGCTTTAAAAGATGCAGAAACCTTTGCTATTAACGGCGTTTATTTACATGAATGGTATTTTGACGTTTTGGGTGGAAAAGGAGCTACTGAAGAAGCACCTGAGTTGTCAAAAGCTATGATAGAAAAATGGGGGTCAGTTGAAAACGGAATCAAGTGGTTTTCAGAATGCGCTATGGCCTCTCGAGGTTGGTCAGTATTAGCATGGGATAGCAAAATAGGCGCTTTAAGGCATTACAACGGCGATGCTCACAATCAAGGCGGGGTATGGGGATGTCTTCCAATTATTGTTTTAGATGTTTATGAACACGCTTACTTTATGGACTACGGCTCTGATAGAAAAAAATATATTGAGGATTTCTGGCATAATTTTGACTGGAGTAAAGCGGAAGAAATGTATTTAAAAGTTAAAGATATACAGTTATAGATTGGTGCGAAGATCTTTCGACATCGCAAGTCGAAAGTCAGGATCAGGTCAGAGATGAGTTTTAAAATTCAAGTTCCAAGATTTATGACTAATTTTATTTCTCTTAAAATCTCCTGTGGAATTGGATTTCTTTCTGAACTTTTCCCTGGATAACGCCACGCTGATATAAGTTTTAATTTTTTATGGTCTACTTGATAAATCGCCCAAATTTCTTCTTTGGCAGACTTAGAAAACTTTTTCATTGCCGCCACAAGTCCAGGAACAATACTTTCTTCAACTCTATCTGGTGCTCTGATAATACGTTTCACCCTTGAGGGTGAAATTTTATAATAGACCATTTTCTGAACTATGTGATTAGTCCAATAATATTTTCCGTTATTTTTTGGGACTTTAAAGCCTTGTAACATGGAACTTGAAACTTAGATCATAAAACATGATCATAATTTAGTAATAATTCCCCACAACATAACTCCGATTTCATCTGCTAAGTGGGCTAATTTTATATATTTATCTTTTTTCATAAATTCTTCTTCGAGCGAAAATTCAAGAATATATTTAGACTCCTGAAGTGAGCCGTAAGCAATCTCTAAAAAGTTCTTATGAACTTTGGTTTTAAATCTTGCGTATCCCTCGATATAGTTTAACATAACCGAAAGTGCAGACCTCCTTAGTTGGGACGTCACTCCGTATGTTTCCTCACGAGGAAATTCTTTAGTTACTTTGTACACTAAATGAATATAAGTATTTATTTTATCCCTGAGATTTTGATGAAAGTTTTGTTTGATCATAAATTTTTTTTCTTATATGTTTTAAGTTACAAGTTTCAAGAATCGTGATGTCTACCTCCAACTTGGAAACCAAACTAAATGCTCGTAGTTTGTAGGCAATAGAGGTAATCCATAAGACAAAGGAGAGAATATTAAGAAAAACACAACAGCTCCAACAAGTAAAACTTTCCAAATAGGAAAACTTAAAAATTTACTGTTTTTATTCTGCTCAAGTAAAAGAGCTAAGATCAAAATAGAAAAAATAAGAGCTGAAAGATAATGATACAAAAACATAACTCTTGAAATCCCAATAAAAGGTAAAAGATTTAAACAATACCCAAATAAAAGTATTAACAATGGCCCGCTAAACATACCCGAAATCGGTTGTTGTCTTCTTAAAAAGAACCAAAATTGCTTAATTAATTCTAAAAACGAAATAATAATTCCAACTGTTGCGGCCCACCAAATAAAAGGATTGCCAAAAAAGTAAATCCTGGCGTTATTATTTTCAGCTCCATTCCAATAATAAATCGGTCTTGTCATAAACGGCCATTGATACCATTTACTGGCGTATGGATGAGTTGAGGCAAGCCCGGCATTTGCTCTAAACATTTCCTTATTCAACCCAATAAACTTTTTTGGCAATGGCAATGACTTAACATTATTGTCTAGTGCATATTTAGATCCAAATAAGGTTTTTTGAAACTCCGGAGTATGAAATGCATCTCCTGGCCCGGAATGAGGCAATAGTTTAAAATGAACTGTAAAAATTGAAAAATACAAAATCAGAGGAATAAAAATTAAAAATACAGCTAATCTTAATAACGACTTTTTAATTTCTTGAAAATGATTTAGAAAATAGTCCACAAAGATTAACCCCAAAAAGGTTAACCCAGTCCATTTAATAGAAACGGCTAAGCCTGCAAATACGCCGCTTAACAAAAGATATAGAATTTTCTCTTTTTTTAGAGACTTGAAATAAAAAAGTAAAGATGTAAAACCGAAAACCAGAAGAAAAGAATCTAAAAGTATAAATCTGGACTGGGCAATTAAAGCGTTATCTAAAACTAAAAATAAACCTGCAAGAAATGAAAATAAAGGAGAAATGCCAAGTTCTAGGGCAAACAGAAAAATAATAACCGGTAAAACAGCGCCAAATAATTTGGGTAGGAACCTTAACCACTGATAAGTCGCATCCGGAAATTTCTGGCCAATATTTTCAAAAGAGAATCCCGGATGGAAATTAACCAACTTAGCTACTCCGGCAATCATCATTTTTCCAAGCGGGGGATGGATGTCAAAATAGTACTCACCCGTAAAATAGGCACTTATAAATTTCCCGAAATGAACTTCGTCAAATACTGTTTCTGCCGGATAGGAGAAAAAAATAAACCTGGTCAAAAGACTTAATCCAATAAGAATAAATAAATATAATTTGACCGAGTTCTTTGTATCTGTTAGCATATTCTTAAAGCGTAGCTTAAAAATAAAAACTTGAAAAGGAGGGTTTATGGCAAAAATATTACTTCCGGAATTGGAAATTTGTCTACATTGTGGAGTAAACAAACAAGAGTATTCAAGAATGTTAGAAAAACAATTCCAAGAAGCAAAAAAAGAACAACTAAAATATGTTCTACAAGGAGAAAGAAGGCTTAGCGCTTTTGTTGACGCTGCACTTGGCTTAATTTTATCCGGTTTAGTGTTAGCTGTAGGATTTAATTCAAACTCAAACCAGATTTTCTCAAATCCAGAGTTGATGAAAATAAGTTTAATTGTAATGATTATTTTTAGTTGCGGCTTAGGATTTCTTGGATATTATTCCCCTTTTTGCACTAAGGAAAGAACTAGGTTATGGGAAAGTTTTGTAAAACTAGATATTGAAAAGCGTAGAATATTACAAAATAACCCTGGCTGTTAAGGCCGTATGTATAATGCGGCTTTTTATATATAAAAGTTTTTTGCTATAATAATGAGGCATGTTTGATTTAATTATCATAGGGGGTTCTGCGGCGGCTACAACTGCCGGTATTTATGCTACGCGAAGGAATTTAAATTTCAAAATTATTTCTAAAGATTTTGGTGGGGAAGTAGCAACTTCAGGTGAAATTGGTAATTGGCCGGGAGATGGTACAACCGACGGTATAACCTTGGCACAAAAATTTAAAGACCACCTAGCACTGTATAAAGTAGTTCCTGAAGAAGGTATTTGGGTTGATAAAATTACAAAACAAAATGACGGAACTTTTTGTATTACTACTAAAAAAGATGGCTCTATAACCATGGCTGGAGAAAAGATAGAAGAAGAAACGGTAAGGGGGTTAACTTGCGATTATATAGCTAAAACCGTTCTTATTGCTACTGGAGTTCATCCGAGAGAGTTAAACGTTCCCGGAGAAAAGGAATATAGAAATAAAGGGGTAAGTTATTGTACGACTTGTGATGGACCAATTTTCCAAGGAAAAGTTGTTGCCACTATCGGTGGCGGCAATTCAGCTTTAGAATCTGGGCTTATGCTTGCTGACATTGCTTCAAAAGTTTATGTAATAAATAAAAATCCTGAATTTAAAGGAGACCAGGTATTAATAGACAATCTCAAATCTAAAAAGAATGTTGAAATTATATATAATGCACAGACAACTAAAATCGTTGGCGAACAATTCATAACAAGCTTAAACTACAAAGATCAAGCTGGAGCAGAGCAAGAGTTAAAAGTAGACGGTATTTTTGTTCATATTGGCATGATCCCTAATTCAAATCTTGTACCAGCTGAAGTTGGAAAAAATGCCTTTGGAGAAATAAAAGTAAATGCTAATTGCGAAACAAATATTCCAGGTCTTTACGCCGCAGGGGATGTAACTGATGTGCCATTTAAACAAATTGTTATTGCCGCTGGTCAAGGCTGCATTGCAACATTAAGTGCAGTTCAATATTTAAATAAGTTCAGCATTAACCCAAAATAAATTTAAAATCCAAAATAGAAATTAATAAATATAGCGTGGGTTTTATTGCTGCTCTAATCTGGGCTAGTATTGTTGGCTTTTCCTCTAAATATTTTTTCCTGCGCAACGAAAATGATGCACAAATAATTTTATTTCTCATGATCATACTAAGCTTACCTTTTATTTTAACAAGTCCACTACAGAGGTTTTATACAGAACGAAAATTTAGATGGGGTTTTATGTTGGGTACTTTGGTTATAGTTCCAATTTTATATTTATTATTTCTTACTATTTAATGATGATTTATCTAGCCACTGACCATAGAGGTTATGAATTAAAAGAAAAAATAAAAAAATGGTTGAGCCAGTGGGGTTTTGAATTTGAAGATTGCGGGGCGTTTGAATTTAACCCAGAAGACGACTATCCGGATTTCATATCTAAAGCAGCACAAAAAGTTTCAGAAGACACAGAAAATAATAAAGCCGTAGTTCTTGGGGGTTCAGGCCAAGGTGAAGCAATGGTAGCCAATAAATTTAAAGGAGTTCGAGCAGTTGTGTTTTACACTCCAGCTAAAACTGATCACAATGAAAATGTAATTAAACTTTCCCGCGAACATAACAACGCCAACGTCCTCGCTTTAGGCGCATCATTTTTAGACGAAGACACAACTAAAAATGCAATTAAACTTTGGCTTGAGACTCCTTTTTCAGATGAAGAACGACACAAAAGAAGAATAGAAAAAATTAACGTAATAGAAAATTAAATATGAAAATATTTATTACACGACCAATACCACAAATCGGTATCAAGCTCTTAAAAGATAAGGGCTATGAAGTGACTGTAAATGAGGGAGCAAAAGATAGAGAAGCTACAAAAGAAGAGATTGTGACTGCTCTTCGACAAGCTCAGAGCGAAAGCAAAGCCTTCGATGCATTGCTTTCCATACTTACTGAAAAAATTGATGCTGAAATTATGGATGCCGGGTTACCAACTTTAAAAATAATTGCCAATTATGCAGTTGGCTTTGATAATATTGATCTTGTGGCGGCTAAAGAAAGAAAAATCATGGTTACCAATACTCCTGGGGTCTTAACAGATACGGTAGCTGAACATACATTTTCCTTAATGCTTTCAATTGCTCATCGCATCCCTGAAGCAGATAAATTTACCAGAGCTGGATTGTATAAAGCCTGGGGACCGGAATTACTTTTAGGAACCGATGTATCAAAGAAAACTCTTGGTATCGTGGGGCTTGGCAGAATTGGTACGCGAGTCGCTTATCATACAGTAAAAGGATTTCAAATGAAAGTACTTTATAATGATACAAAACGAAATGAAGAATTCGAAAAAGAATATAACGCTGTATATTATCAAAATCTTGATAATATGCTTCCATATTGCGATTTTGTATCCATTCATGTTCCTTTATTAGATTCAACCCATCATTTATTTAACGAAGATAGATTTAAAAAAATGAAACCAACCGCTTATTTAATTAATACCTCACGGGGACCCATTGTAGATGAAACAGCGCTTGCCCTGAGCCTGTCGAAGGGCTTGATCAAAGGAGCTGCCATAGACGTTTTTGAAAACGAACCAAACGTTAATCCTGATTTATTAAAGCTGGATAATATAATTCTTACTCCTCATATTGCTTCTGCTACAGAAGAAACGCGCAATAAAATGGCTGAACTTGCCGCACAAAATATTATAGAAGCATTAGAAGGTCATATACCACCTAATATCATTGAATAAAAAAACATGAAATCTGAAATTCCATCGCTACCAAATGACTCGAAAAACGAAAATGCCCTCGATCAAAAAGTAGATTTTATTGAGAGAACTAAAATGAAATGTAAAAAGATTGGCAACAGGCTCCAGTGTTTTTTGGGAGGACACGACTTTATAGAAATCCCCGGTGAACACCAAATTTTACACGGAGGTAAAGATGAAGAAATAAAAATGAAATGCCAAAGATTGGATTGCAAGGCAAAAACAACCGTGCGTCTACACGAAGGACATACAACTTTCTAAATTATGATTGAAATTATCCCTTCTATTATTGCAAAAACTTACGAAGAACTTGAAACTATGGTTCAAAAAGTTGAACCTCATGTTAGTAGAGTCCACATAGATATAATGGATGGTAAATTTGTTGCTAATCAAACCATTGCCGGACCGCTAGAAATTAAACAGCTCATACCAAACTTATTAAACAAAGACCTTCAATTTGAAGTCCACTTGATGGTTGAAGACCCAAGAGAGCGTTTCCTAGATTGGCTAGATACGCCAGTTAATAAGTTTATAATCCATCTAGAACCAAGCCAAGAAACTTTTGGAGAAATCATCCAAATTATACATGGCCTGGGAAAAGAAATAATACCTACAATTAATCCGGAAACACAACTGGAAATTTTAAATGAACACATTCATAATATAGATGGAGTTCAACTTATGAGTGTAAATCCAGGTTTTTACGGAAGAGAATTTATAAGATATACTTTATCCAGAATTTCAAAACTGCACGAGATTTACCCAGATACCCCAATTCAAGTTGACGGCGGTATGACACCCGACAATGCTAAAATGTGTATCGCCTCTGGAGCGTCAATTTTAATTTCCGGAAGTTATATTTTTAACAGCCAGAATATAGCCAAAGCAATAGAAGAATTAAAAGTAGATACACTTAACGAATAGTGCGTACGAATAAAAGTGCTTATGTACGATATAGTTACAATTGGTTCTGCCACAAAAGATGTTTTTTTGAAAACTGAAGATTTTGAACTACAAAAACACGCTGATTCACCAACAGGAGAAGAAATTTGTTTACCTTTAGGATCTAAAATAGAAATTAAAGAGATTGTAAACACCACTGGCGGAGGAGGAACAAATTCTGCTGTAACCTTTGCTAGACAAGGACTAAAAACTGCGTGTATTGGTGTGATAGGAGAGGATTTAAATGGGAAAGAAATCGTTGAGGAACTAAAAAAAGAAAATGTTGAACCAATTTTTCAAATTCACAATGACGACCAAACTGCATATTCGGTTATTCTTACCTTACCGAATGCCGAGCGAACCATCTTAAGCTATAAAGGTGAAAGCCAGCATTTTGATGTTAACAAAATACATTTTGACCAACTTCAGACAAATTGGTTATTTTTAGATAGTCTTGGCGGCCACTATGACTTACTTGAAAAATCTGTAAATTGGGCAATAGAAAATAAAATTAAACTAGCGACTAATCCCGGAGGCAAAGAACTTGCCCATGGCCTTGAAAAACTAAAACCTATTTTAAAAAACTTTGATATTGTTATTATGAATCAAGAAGAAGCCGCCGGACTTTCCGGAATTAGTTATCAAAATGAAAAAGAAATATTTAAATTTATGGATGAAGCAATCGAAGGAATTTTTGTTATGACCAAAGGCCATAATGGAGTAACGGTTTCAGACGGAAAAAATCTTTATAGCGCCGGGGTGCCGGATTCGCCAATAGTTGAAAGAACTGGGGCTGGTGATGCATTTAGCAGTGGATTTGTGGCACAAATCGCACAACGAACAACTACCAACCGTCAACCGTCAACAGAAGATATAATAAAAGCGATCCAATTTGCTACAGCTAACGCTTCATCGGTTGTAACAAAGATTGGTGCAAAAGAAGGAATACTTAAAAAGGACGACTGGGGACCGTGGCCATTAGTAAAAGTGGAAATTAAAAATCTTTCATAGTTTGTATTAATGCAAGAACCAATCAATAAATTAGCTAGAATTCTTAGAACCTCACCAGAGGTGCTTTTAAATCTAGATGCTAAAATGACGGCTTTAAGCGGACAAGAAGGAGTATTAGAAGATATAATAAAAGAAAATGACATTATTGTTGGTAGAACTCTAAGTGAACTCGGTCTTACTAGAGAAGCCAAAGCAGAAGAAGTCTACGAAGCTTTAGTTGATAGATTAATTCATCTTGACTCTCATCTTTTTGAAATCTTAGATAGGCCAAATCTAGCCGATATGTCAAAAGTTTGCGGAAAACTCTGCGAAACGGCTTTTAGAGTATTTACACCGCCAAAGGGGCTTTTTATTAAAAAAGAAAAGTTTTTAGAACTGCTTGAAAAGGACCCGCCTCAAAACTTGCTTAATCATTTTCAATACAAAGACGTTAAAGAGCTTGTTGAAAAGGAAGAATTTGCCTCTATAGCCAGTGCTCTACGTTTTACTCAAACGACCGAGTGGATGCACAATTTTTTTGACAAAGCCTATACCGAACTGACTATTAAAGATTTTGAGGAACGAGAAGTAACCTTACATGTTTTAGACGAAAATTGGCTCAAAGTAGCAGAAAAATTTCTAGAAAAAAAGTATCATAACGTAAGCCACTTAAAAGAATATGGGATAATTTTTATAATTCCCCTAAAAATCGACACTCCGGGAGAAACCTTGAGACTTTTTACTTTAATTATACACTACCTGCATGAGGTGCCTTTTTATTCCGGACTTTTCTACAAATTTGCAAATGATAAGGATTTTTCAACAAAACTTAAATCATTATTGCGTGGTGATGTTTCGGAGAATAAACTTCCAGATGGAGACAAAACCGTATGGCGTGTAGTACAAAGATATTTAGCAAAGGATGACCCAAATGATTTTAGATTGTCAGAACAACATATAAATCCCGAGGCCGAACATTGGTTTAAAGTCGAAGAAGATTTAGGGCGCCTATCAAGAATTGTAGGCAAAGAAGAAGGAAAATTAAATTTAGGTTATTGGGCTGGTCTAGATTTTATAGGAGATTTCTTCAAAAATAAAAATGGGGAAGAGCAACTGGTTAGTTTTGACCTGATAGATCTTATAATGTCGCTGGTTAAAAAGGGGCAAATAAAATATTTATATCACCAACAAGAAGCTTTGTGGAATAAACTTTTTTCTGAACATCTTGGCCGTGAACGCATGAATAGCCTGATTACAGAAAACATTATTAATGGATTTGTTGAACTTTAAAACATACGGAGCCCACCAAAGCTAAGACTGGAACCGTAGACGGCATAAAACATAAAACATGAAAAATAATCTTAATAATTATCTTCAACAGACAAAAGAAAAACAAGAAGCAATTGGACATTTTAACTTTGCAACTGCAGACGTTTTAAGGGCTATAGTTGAAGGATCAAAAGAGGCTGGAGCAAAAGCTGTTATGGTCGGTACATCTGAAGGTGAAGCAAGTTTCCTTGGCTTAAAAGAAGCTGTAGCTCTGGTAAGAGCTATCAGAGAAGATTATAATTTTCCGGTTTTTCTAAATGCCGATCACTTCAAAAGTTTTGAAAAATGCAAAACAGCCATAGATGAAGGCTATGATTCTATTATTATTGATGCTTCAACCCTTGAATTTGAGGAAAACATTAAATTGACCCAAAAAGTTCTGGAGTATGCTAAAAATAAAAATCCCGATGTTTCTATTGAAGGGGAACTCGGATATTTAAGAGGGTCCTCCCAAGTACAACAAAAAATAGAAATAACACCCGAAGATTTTACCAAACCCGAAGAAGCTAAAGTATTCGTAGAAAAAACCGGTGTTGACAGATTAGCTATCGTTTTTGGTAACATTCACGGTATTGTTACAGACCAAGAAGAAAAACTAGATATAAACCGACTACAACAAATATCTTTAACTATTCCGGATGTATTTTTAGTTCTTCATGGTGCGTCAGGACTGAAAGATCAAGATATAATAAACTCCATTAATAACGGAATATCGAACATACATTTTAATACAGAATTAAGGGTTGCTTACAAAGAAAGCTTAGAAGAAGCATTGCATCAAAAACCGGAGGAAACCACGCCCTATAAATATCTCGCATCAGCAATAAGAGCCGTTAAAGAACTTGTTAAACAAAAAACCAGATTTTTTATTAAAACCCAATAAAGTTAAATTGTAAAGTTTCACTTTTTTATTCGTACGGTATATTTGAGTCAACTGGAAAGAAAAGGGCATCTTCTGTGCTAAAAAGCCAGAAATTTCGACTCTATTCCTAGGTTAGCTAGGTTTAGTGTAGAAGTTTCTGGCTTTTGTTCTTTAAAAACTAAAAATGGAGATGAGAAAATGAGATATTATAAAATCGTAACAAATTACATATTATTAATCATTTTAGTTTTTGGAAGTTCTGAAGTCTATGCGCAAACCGAACCACAAAAAAACATTGAAACACCAACACTCAATAATAATGAGTTTGAACGTTTTTCTTCTGCCGTTCAATCGTACTTTTTACAACAGAAAAAATTTAAAGCAGAAATAAAAAAAGGACGGGAATCTCCAAGTCAAACGGAAGATAAAAATGTTTTAGTAAATGATATAACCAGAATTGGTATAAACCAACAAGAACCTTCAATAGGCGTTATGAGACTTGAAAACGATGAAAAAGTCATATTAAGTAATTTCAATACTTCAGAGGGCATTTACAGCAAATCTACTTTAGGTTCTTTTACTGGAATGGCCTATTCTTTTGACGGCGGCATTACTTTTCAAGATCAAGGCAAACTGCCAGGAGCTGAAAATACGCCTCAAATGTTTTTTGGGGATCCTGGAGTTAAAAGTGACGGAAAACGCTTTCGTGTATCGAGCTTACTTTGGCCAAGGCTTGACGCTCAAAGCGGTTTTTACGCAATATCATTATCAACCGGCGAAGTAAATACTGAATTGAAAAAAATAGTGTTCGGTCAACCTAAAGTAACGGTTTTTTCTCGAGATTTTTTGGATAAACCATACCTAACCATAGACACAAAAACCGAACAGACAACAATTTACGTTAGCTACACAAGATTTCCAGAGCTAATGTCTAACGGCCAAATTGAATTAGTAAAAAGCGAAGACGGAGGCGAAACCTGGTCGAAACCTGTAATTGTACATAGCGAGGAAGAGGATAAAATAAATCAGGGTTCTTACCCGGCAGTCGCACCAAATGGAACTTTGCATGTTACATGGCAACGCGACTGGCACGGACCTAACCCTGAAATTTGGATATCTAAATCCAGTGATCATGGCAAAACTTTTGAACCGACTAAGTTTGTAGCTAAAATCAATAAAATTTCTAATAGACCACCTGTAGGTTACAGCCGGGGATCTATTAACGAATTTCCCTCAATTACGATTACGCCTCAAGGCACAATTCTAATTTCTTTTATAGGCGGGAATGTTTCTGGAGATCCTGATATTTATGTGGCAAGATCAACCGACACGGGTAAGACTTGGAACATAGCTGAAAAACCCATAAATGATGATGCCAGCGGAAAATATCAATTTTTCCCATGGATTAGCGCAGACCAGGAAAATAACGTTGTTGTTGCTGTTTGGTACGATAGGAGAAGTGCGACAACAACCCTTCCGGCTATTACCGATGTGTACGCTGCCTTTTCTTTTGATGATGGGGTAACATTTGGACAAAACAAAAGAATTACAGACGTATCTTCGGACTGGTTAAAAACTAAATCTGAAGAAAGATTTTTAAACTTTGGAGATTACATCAACGCTGAAGTGTTAGATGGGATAGCTTTCATTGTTTGGGCTGATGGCAGACTGGGAACACCTGATATTTTCTTGGACAGAAAAGATCCAAATGAACAATAGGCCTTAAAGCCTCCGTATATAGGAGGCTTTTCAGTTTACTAAACTTATGGTAAGCTAGGCTCTATGGAAAAAATTGAACTAAATAGTGAACAACGAGACATAAATTTAAATACTAACAGCCTAAGAAAAACCGGTCTTTTGCCTGGTATAATTTATGGCCATGACTTTAAAAATATACCTCTTAAAGTATTGACTAAAGATTTTGAAAAGGTCTACAAAAAAGCAGGTGAATCAAGTCTAATATCTCTTAAAATTAACGAAAACTTTTACCCTGTAATTATCCATGAGGTTCAACATGAAGCTATTAGGAATGCGCCAATTCATGTCGATTTTTATAAGGTCAGGATGGACGAAAAAATTAATGCTCCAGTAAAATTAATATTCATTGGAGAGTCTCCTGCAGTTAAAGAATTGGGCGGAATACTGGTTAGAATAATAGACGAAGTTGAAGTCAAAGCATTGCCGATTGACTTACCCCACGAACTAACTGTCGACATATCCAAACTTAAAAATTTCGGTGATTCTCTATTAATTAAAGATATTTTAATTCCCAAAAATGTTGAAATAGCAATTGACCTTGAGACTACGATTGCTAAGGTTCAGGCGCCTAGAGCCGAAGAAAAAGAAGAAGAAACGGTTGCAACCCCAGAAGAAGTAGAAATTATAAAGAAAGAGAAAAAAGAAGAAGAACCTAGTGAGGAAATAAAAACTTAATTTAGAAAATCTGTGACTAATTTTAAAGTAAACCCCGACTAAAGCCGGGGTCTATTTTAAATATTCACGCCATCTAGCAAGAGTATGTTCTGGCAAAACCAAAGCAGAAGCAATAGCCTCTTCTAAATCAGTAGCCAATATTTTAACTTCCTGCCCAACAATAACAGATACTTGACGATTCTTATCGTATAAATATTGCTCTATAAACAACTTTTGTTCTGGTCCCAATTTATCGGCAAAAGTTTCGTTTTGAACGAGAAACTGATCTAAAGCCCGTCTTGCAACCTTGATAAAACCGTCTGACGGCTGAACTAAAATAGAGATAAATTCTGCACTTTGATACGAAAGCTGACTATCATTATAGGGAATATTTACAACAGAGAGAAACGAATACAAACCAAGAACCAAAAACAGAACCGCAATCAGTGGAAAAAGTCTCTTTGGTATTACAGACTTAAACCAACTTGAAAATTTCTTGCCCCAACCAGGACCGGGTTCAAATTCCGGACCAAGCATTGGCTGATATTTAAAATCTTCTTCCTTTTTTGTCATCATAAACTGAGCTTGTCGAATAGACTAATACTTACCCGAAATAACTAAAGAATCAATAACCTTGTCTAAATTCCCGTCCATTATACTTTCAATATTGCTCCAGTTTTTATTAACCCTATGGTCAGTAATTCTGTCTTGAGGAAAATTATAAGTTCTAATTTTCTCCGATCTTTCTGCGCCCCCAATTTGGTTTTTCCTAGCTTCAGTTGTTTTTTCAGCCTCTTCACGTTTTTTCATATCTAAAAGTTTTGTTTTCAAAATCTCCACTGCTTTTTCTCTATTTCTTTGCTGGGATCTCTCTTCTTGGGAAGCAACCACCAATCCAGAAGGTTTATGAATGATCCTCACAGCTGTTTCAACCTTATTTACATTTTGCCCGCCAGGACCGCCAGAACGAAAAAATGAAATTTCTAAATCTTCTGTTTTTAACTCTATATCCGTCTCTTTTGCTTTTTGTAGAACCGCTACCGTAGCGGTTGAAGTATGAACCCTACCGCTTTTTTCGGTTTCTGGAACTCGCTGAACCCTATGAACTCCGCTTTCCATTATAAGATGCTTATAAACATCTCTCCCTGAAATTTCAAAAGTAATATTCTTGTAACCACCAATGTTATTTTGAGAATAATCTAAAAGATGAACCTGCCATCCTTTATTTTGAGCATATTTCCTATACATATTGTAAAGGTTACCCGCAAACAAAGTTGCTTCATCCCCTCCAACACCAGGCCTTATTTCAACTATTACTTCATTTGCACCGATTTCAGAGGCATCTGTATTTTGAAGTCTCTCTAACTCTGCTTTTCGTTTTAACAATTCTGCAGACTTTTTATAATCTGAAAAAACCTCGGGCTGGCCGAGTTGTTGATTTATTTCATCTAATTCTTTTTCTAGAGCCATGTCCTGTGTTAAAAGTTTACTTAATACTATATTTCAATCAAGGTTAATTACTTTTTCTTCTTGAGACCTTTCTTTGAAACAAGAGTTTGTTTCTTTTCAAGACGTTTTTTGAACCTTTCTACTCTTCCTCGGGTATCTAAAACTTTTTCATGACCCGTATAGAAAGGATGGCAATTAGAGCAAATTTCTATCTCAAGATTTGACTTTGTCGAGCCAACTTTAAACGTGTTACCACAAACACACTTTACTGAAGATTCCGGATAGTATTTTGGGTGTATGGATGACTTCATCCCGTAGTAGAAATTCGAATAATGCTTTATGATTTTTAGAATCTATATAACACTATCCAAACTCCTTTTATATTGTATCTCTTAAACCCCATAGTGACTTAGCATATGTAAATCTATTCGAATTTTCACTACGGGATTCATCCCCACACCGTAACATGTATTTAAATTATTTTCAAACTAAACGATTAAATCTTTTAACTTGGTGAATAATACTCTTGAACGGGTTTTGAGCCCGTAGCGGGCATGGTTTTCCAAGCTCTTTAGAAAGAGCTTGGGAAGAGCGAAGGGCTCAACCCCTGAGCAAATCACGCTGGGGTTTGCGAAGAAAGAGAAAGAGTATTATTCACCAGGCTCAATACACTGAACTTGTAAACCGCTAGTGGGTGTAGGACTTTGTGTTTGTGGCAAAACTTTATTTAGAACAGTCTTAAATATTCCGTTATCAGAACTTTTAGCAAGATTGTTTAGGTCAGAAACCAGATCCTCTGTTTGATGAACGAGTTTTTGAGCCTCACCGCTAAGACTGAACTTTTCTTGGACAGAAATACTGTCAGACCCCAATTTGTTTATAAGAGCTTCTAAATTATTAAAGTTATTACTCAAATTGCTAACGAGTTTTTCTCTAGGTGACGGGGGACTAACCACTTCTATAATTTTCCCTTTTAGATTAGAAAAAGTATTGCCGCCAAAAAATGAATAGATGCCGGCAATAACGCCTAAAAATAATAATAGTTTGATAAAAAATCCCATTAACTTAATAATACATTAAAATAATTTTTTTACCTATGCCATATTGCCAATTTTTAAAATATTGTAAAATAAAAATAGTGAGGAAATTCCCTATTTTTATTAGTTTTTTTATCATTGTAACCTCAATTGTAGGTCTGATTTTATATTATCAACCCCAGGCTTACGCTGCAGTTCAAGATGAAATTAACGCTAGACAAAAACAGATTGAAGAGCTTGAAAAACAGATTGCGGATTATCAACAAAAAATTGATCAAAATAAGGGATTAGCCAGAACATTAGAAAACGAGGTATCCAAATTGAACAATCAAATTCAAGGAATCCAGCTTGAAATCAAAAGTTTAACCCTGGCTATAGATAATACCTCCCTTGGTATCCAAGAGACTAATGACCAAATTCAAACCTCATTAATTAAAACTGATAAACTAAAAACTGCTATTGCTGAATTTATTAGATTCACGGAATCAAATGATCAAATTAGTTTAGTAGCCTTACTGCTTAAACACAACAGCATTTCAGAGTTTTTCAACAACTCTGATGCCATACGCAACGCCCAGGAACAGGCTCAAATCAATATTCAACAACTAAGAAATCTTAAATTGAATTTAGAAAATGAAAGAGAGCAACTAGAAACACAAAAAGAAGAACAACTAAGATTGAAAAAAATCCAAGAATTACAAAAACAAAGTTTGGCTTCGGTTAAACAAAGCAAAGACAAAATTCTCAAAGACACTAAAAACCAGGAAACGCGATTTCAAAAATTAATTCAACTGTCCCAAAAAGACATAACAAGTATAAAAAACCAAATCACTTTTTTAATTCAACAAGGAATTACTGTCGAAGACGCAATTAAATACGGCCAGCTTGCCGCTATTGCAACCGGAATAAGGCCGGCATTTCTGCTTGCAATTTTAGAAATAGAGTCTAGATTGGGACAAAACGTCGGAACAGGCAACTGGCTGGACGATATGTATAACTGCTATTTAAGATTGGGTAGACGCGACAGAGCAGAAGCAGAAAAAGCGGCATTACTCCAAATCGTAAACAAGCTTAACCTTGATATAAACACATTAAAAGTTTCTAGAGAACCAAATTATGGCTGCGGTGGCGCTATGGGACCGGCTCAATTCATACCAACAACCTGGCTTGGATATGAATCACGAGTAGCAAATTTAACCGGGCATAATCCTCCAAATCCATGGAATATTGAAGACGCTTTTACGGGCGCTTCTATAAAGCTAGCCGCTGGAGGAGCAACTTCCAAAAATGCTTATGGTGAAACCCGAGCCGCCAAAGCTTATGTTAGCGGGAGCCCAACTTGTACTAGAGCCATTTGCAATAGTTATGCCAGATTAGTCTTGCAAAAAGCAGCTGAAATAGAACAGGATTTAATAAACGGACAGTAAAACTAAAAGACTTTTGAATATTTCTGACTCTTAAGGTCAATTAGAACTTCTTTGGCATGAAATTCGGGTTTGACGGTTTCATAAATCTTTACGATTCTTCCTTTAGAATCAATGAGAAAAGAGGTTCTTAGAGTTCCCATGTATTCCCGGCCCACCCGCCCTGAGCGAGGGCGAAGGGTATACTTCTTTTTTGCCCAGACTCCGTAAAGATTAACGACTTTTTTCTCTTCATCTGCTAACAGCGTAAATGGCAGTTTATATTTTTTAGCAAATTTAGCGTGCTTTTTAACCGAATCCACACTTACTCCCAACACCACCAACTTTTGTTTCTTAAACCGACTATAGCTATTCCGTATCCCACATGCTTCTTTTGTACAACCTGGAGTATCATCTTTAGGATAAAAATAAAGCAAAACCCCTTTTCCTTTATAGTCACTTAACTTATGCAGTTTCCCGTTTTGATCTGGTAAATTAAAATCTGGCGCTTTCTGACCAACTTTGAGTTTTAACATAGTTAAAAGTATACATAAATCATTCTCCTCCGCCAAGGCTTAGGAAGGACAAAAAAACCGCGCAAAGCGTGGCGGGAAGTCTATTAATGATATTTAGGCCATGTCATATTTTTTGTATAGGCAAGACCCCACTTTGAATGAGGCAAATTTTCTCGACGACTTACTTCTATAATAGACACAATTAAAATAATCGGCCCCGGTATAATCGCTACAACACCCAGTAAATTCCTATATACAAATAGATTTATCTTTTCGTAAGTTAAATTATCGTGATAATGATATTTCTCAATAAGGTAATAATTCACCATTCCTAAACCAAAAATAGAAGAAGAAAGCCAAAGTGTACAACAAATCAAAACCAGAGCGAGTTTTTTCATTTGATTCTCCTTTGGTAAATTGCTAAATTATGATATTATCTTATTACTTAAATAAAACTATGTCAAGGTCAGAACAAAAAACGGTTTATGTCGCAATGTCTGGTGGAGTAGATTCCTCTGTTGCCGCTTTTTTACTAAAACAGGCTAAACCAAATAATTTTAAAAGATTATTTGGTCGCCCGACCCCAAAGGGGTTTAGGGGCTACAATGTAGTCGGAGTTTTTATGAAACCATGGCAAAGCCAACTATCAACGAACAACTATCAACCAACAACTAACTGCATGTGGGAACAAGATCGAGAGGATGCCGTGCGTGTTGCTGCAAAAATAGGAATTCCTATTTTAACTTGGGATTTGTCAAATGAGTATGAAAAAAAGGTTACTAACTACATGATTAACGGATACCGACAAGGTCTCACCCCAAACCCCGATGTAATGTGTAATAAACACATAAAGTTTGGGGCTTTTTTAAAAAAGGCATTAAAAGAAGGAGCGGATTATATTGCCACCGGTCATTACGCCGGGATAAAAAGACGACAAGTCTTGTTCGGCACGAGAAATTCCCCAGCGAGGAATTTCTCTAAGTTGAGCCGGCGCTCTCCAGGTATTCTACCCGGAACCATGCCCGCGCCGTCTCAAATTACCTCACAAAGCTTGTCGTCTTATACTTTCGAGCTTCACAAAGGTAAGGATCAAAATAAAGACCAATCTTACTTTTTATATACTCTGACTCAAAAAGAGTTAAAACATTGTTTATTTCCAATAGGTGATTATACCAAACCAGAGGTGCGTAAACTTGCTAAAAAATTCGGTTTGCCAAATTGGGATAAAAAAGAGAGCCAAGGTGTTTGTTTTGTCGGAGATTTAAAAATGAATGAATTTCTAAAAAATTATATAAAACCAAAACCGGGAAATATTGTTTATGCCAAAAACGGTCAAACCGTCGGTAAGCACGATGGGATTTATTATTACACCATTGGCCAGCGTCATGGTTTAAATATTCAAGGTAATGGAAAAACTTATTTCGTTTCTGGAAAAGATATTAAAAAAAATACTCTCTTTGTTGATACCTTAACCAAAGAAAGCCAATTATTTAAAACTTCAGCCATATTAAAAAACATGACTTGGACTAATAACCATCCTGACTTTCCGTTCAAAGTGACAGTTAAAACTCGTTACCGCCAACCAGATCAAGAAGCCATAGTTAAAAAAAATGGAACGATAAAGTTCCTAAAGCCACAAAAGGCCATAACCCCTGGCCAATCTGCAGTAATTTATCAAAAAGATATTGTTTTAGGAGGGGGAATAATTACTTAGAGAACTTTGGCCACCTAAACAGCAATACAATTCGAATCTACCCATTCGACAAGCTCAGGGTCCTGAGTCTATCGAAGGACAAGCCAATACGAATGCCTCAAACAACAAAAAGAGGGTAATTACCCTCCCATTATTAAAACAGAAATCTGCCGTTCCTTAGGCTTATCCAACTCAACCAACAAAATTCTCTGCCAACGACCTAATATAAGTTCTCCATACTTAATATGAAGCATTTGATCATTTTTTAAGAAAATTGAGCAGCAATGTGCTTCAGCATTGGGACACTCACTTTCATCTAAGGTTGGCGATGTAATACGACGCATCTTAAGATCATTGTGGCCAAATAGGTAACCATCCGGAACAATGCCTAAAGGAAAACATCGAAAAATATGACGAAAGTCATTCAATAAAAACTTTTCATTCTCGTTTAGTAAAATCGCTGTCGTGGTATGCATCGAAATCAGATGCATAAAACCGATAGTAATATGCATCGATCTAACCAATTTCTGCATTTCTTCCGTTATATCAATAATTTCAAATTGTTCTTTGGGCTTAAAGGTTAGCTCTTTTTGAAAAATAACAGGTGAATTCAACCTTCGGCATTGAGTTTGGGACATTTATCCTCTCCTTTTTGTTAAAATACGAAACGATTATTCCTAAATTTATAGCATAAAAGTCAAAATCCTGCCATATTTAGATTTCTATTAAACCAAAAACGAATACCTCAAGCCTAAACTCAAAAAGTTCATTTAAGGATTAACTATTTGCCGCTAAGAGGCTTTTTTTATACACTTAATTTGTGACTCATACTGAAATCCGTAAAAAGTTTCTAGATTTCTTTGAAAAGAAAGGACACACCATTGTACCTTCATCTTCGCTTTTACCCGATGATCCGTCGGTTCTTTTTACAACTGCCGGAATGCAACAATTTAAACCCTATTATACTGGAGAAGCTGATCCAATGAAGGATTTTGGATCTTTAAATACTGTGTCAATCCAAAAATCTATGCGCACATCAGATATTGACGAAATAGGGGACGAATCACATTTAACTTTTTTTGAAATGCTTGGAAATTTTAGTTTCGGCCTAAAACCTAATGGTTCGGCCAAGGGCGGCCCTTCAACTCTATTTAAGACAAGCTACTTTAAAAAAGAAGCGATTGAATACGCTCATAAATTTATTACCAACGAAATGGGGCTAACGATTTCTCATGTTTCAGTTTTTAAAGGATCTTCTTCGACCCATTCGACAAAGCCTCAGGGTGGTGAGCCTGTCGAATCCACAAGCTCAGGACAAGCGACTGTTCCAAAAGATGAAGAATCAAAAAAAATCTGGCAATCATTAGGCGTATCCGACATTCGGGAGGAAGGTATGGAAGATGTATTTTGGGGACCAACCGGAAACTCCGGTCCTTGTGGACCAACAACCGAAATTTATTGTAAAAATACTCAAGGACAGGATGTTGAAATTTGGAATATAGTTTTTAACGAATTCTTTTGCAACGGCTCACGAGAACAACTTCTTTCCAATAAAACAAAACTTACTCCACTTGAAAAAAACGGAATAGATACGGGGATGGGTCTAGAACGCTTAGTTATGATCGCACAAAATACAAAAAGTATTTTTGAAACGGCTCTATTTTCTCCAATTTTAAACCTTATTCCAATAGAAGACACCAGAATAAAAAGAATTATTACTGATCACAGTCGAGCCATTGCTTTTTTAATTACAGATGGAGTACGACCTTCAAATAAAGAACAAGGCTACATACTTCGCCGTTTAATGCGTAGGGTTATAACTTACGGTCAGATCCATAAAATGGATTTAACAATTATGCATGATATTTTCGCAAAAATTCACGAAATCTACAGCCCAATTTATCATGATTTAGATAGAAATTTAATTATTCACGAATTTGACAATGAAAAAGAAAAATTCGAGAAAACATTAAAAAGTGGACTCAAAGAATTAGCAAAAATTCCAGTCTTTGATGCATCCGGAACATTCAAAATTTATGAAAGTTTTGGATTGCCTTATGAAATAATAAAAGAGTTAGGCGGAGAAAAAGCTAAAAATCTAAATCGAGAAGATTTTGATAAAGAATTTAAAAAACACCAGGAACTCTCCCGTGCCGGAATAGAAAAAAAATTCGGCGGTCATGGGTTACTGCTTGATACTGGAGAATTAAAGGCCGCTGACGAACAAGAATTAAAAACAGTCACGAAACTTCATACTGCCACTCATATGCTTCAGGCCGCATTAAGAAAAGTACTGGATGGCGAAGTTAAACAAGCAGGATCTGATATTACAGCCGAAAGATTACGTTTTGATTTTACATTTCCAAGAAAAATGACAAACGAAGAGATTAAACAGGTTGAGGATCTAATTAACGAAGCTATAAAAAAAGACCTACCCGTAACTTTTAAAGAAATGCCACTTGAAGAAGCCCAAAAATCTGGAGCATTATTCTTTTCCAAACAAAAATACCCACCAGTGGTAAAAGTTTATACGGTGGGACCAGATCCTTCGACTAGCTCAGGACCTCCTTTCAGTCGAGAACTTTGCGGCGGACCGCATGTTACTCATACTGGAGAAATCGGCCAGTTTAAAATCATCAGAGAAGAAGCCGTTAGTTCAGGTATAAGGCGCGTTAGAGCTATTCTAAAAGAGTAAAAAAGCGAAGCCCCAAACCTTATAGTTTGCTATGAGGATTTATTTTTTTATTCAAACCTAAGGATCTCTGTATTCTTTGAATAAGCGCAACTTTAACATTATCTGGCAACTGATCTATTAACTCTCTTCCTAATATAGCCGCTCTTTCTTTTGGTGAATCATGAACACACCCACTATGTTTTCCGGAAACTTGATAAATCCTTAAATCAACACATCGCCCATGCTCAATAAAAATATGTTTAGTTTTTTTTCTTTCATATTCAATACCTTCCTGTAGCTCTTCAACAATTCCTTGAATATCGGGCCATCTGACTCTTAACCCAGTTTTCTTATTTTCCATCAGATTCCTCCTTTTATTTTTAACGGACTCTAAACCTTATTAATCAATTGAATCAGAATTACTACAAAGACTACTATTGACTTAGGACAGGGTTAGTTGTATACTAGCAGAGGTTTTTCTTAATGAAGGAGAGCATATGGTCCTTAAAAAAACACTAGTCTTATTAGTAACTGTCTTTTGTTTAGTTTTTGTTCCGACTCCAGAACTTTGCTCCCAACCAAATTTAAGGATTGTCATTAAAAAGTCGGCTAGAAAACTATATCTATATAAGTCCGGCCATCTGATTAATGTATTTCCAATCGCTTTAGGTTGGAATCCGATGGGTACGAAACTGGAAAAAGGCGACGGGAAAACTCCAGAAGGTGATTATTATGTGATTTCAAAAAACCCAAACAGCCGTTTCTACTTATCGTTACAACTAAGCTATCCAAATCATGACGATGCGTGCAGAGGACTGACTCAACATTTTATAAATGAGTCCCAAAAAAAACAAATAGTTGAAGCGGTATGCAACGATAGACTTCCTCCACAGAACACCAGACTTGGTGGAGATATATTTATCCATGGTGGTGGCATTTCTGAAGATTGGACCGCTGGGTGCGTTGCCTTATCTAATCCAGACATCGAAACCCTATTCAAACTAATTCCAGTAGGGACCGATGTTATTATCGAGCCATAATCAGAAAATGAGTTATGGCCTTTTTATTATCTAAGGTAGATCAGAGTTGATGTACTCGAGCCGAAAACCTTTATTTAAATTATTAATCTGTCCATGTCCCCATTTTTTTCCGTCAAGCCAAATCTTAAGATTAACAATTGGCCCGGCTTGTTTCAGTATTTCTGATAAGAATTTTCCCGTAACAGCATCCGCACCCTTAGTGCCATAAGATATGAATCTATCAAGGTCAAGAATATCTGCTTGGTTTTGAAATTCAGTGCTTTCTAATGCACATATCCCCACGCAAGTACTAGATATTAAAGTGCCTAATTTTTCTAAACCATTGTGTTGAAATAGTTTAAGCATCTCTGCGAGGTCAGCTCCTTGAGTCGCATGGCCACTCGTTATTAATAGTCCAACATTTTTAGGAATTTCATACTCTACGGTTCCTGCGTACACTTGATTTTGACCTTCATCTAAAAAGAAAGTTTGATCGTCACTATACTTTTCTAGAATTTTTGAAAATTTTGCAATGAGTGAGGACCCTATTTTAAAATTAGAAAGGTCTTTGAGTATGTCTTTTACCTCTGTTTTAGAAAATAAGATTGGTAAAGACTGTGCGACTACATTATGGGATCCAAATTTAGATTGCAACGCGTTTGTTATAGCTGAAAAGCCTGATTTTTCTGAAGGAATAGAATAAATATTACTCCCGATGTCTAAAAGATTTGCTTGACTAGAAAGTTTGACTTTTTTATTTCCTTTTTTGATAGAATTATTTAGAACTTTTCTCATGCGTGTCAGTTCTCCTGGAGGAGGAGCCACTAAACTTTGTAGTCCATTCCTATCTCTTAAATTGATAGGATTATTTGAAACATACCCATATCTGTTCCATCCATCTTGTATCGGATCCACACTAACCCATCTACCCAGATTTGTAGTAAGATATCGTGCTCCGAAATAGTCTAGAGTGGTATTTTTATCTCGTTCCTTCCCAGTGAATCTTAATTTTTCTTCTTCCTCCTCCTTCGCCAAGGCTTCGGAGGACTCGGCTATCACTTTTTCAGTGATAGCCTCGCCGTATGGGTAGTAATCAAATCTTTGAAGCTCTTTACCTTTCTCGTCGATTATTACACGGGTTGAACCTAGATGATCAGTCAAGAGATAGTTGAGATTAACGTCAGAGGAGGAGAGAGGATTGGGTTCAGCAGCAAAAACGAGAACAGGAAAAAACATACAAAACAAAACAATAAAGACTAAAATTATGGAAAGTTTAATAAAAATAATCTTCAAAAAAGTTTATTAGATTACATAAGTCGGCACGAATAATACTCTTGAACGGGTTTTGAGCTCGTAGCGGGCACGGTTTACCCCGCCCCAGTTTATTAAATAAACTGGGGCGGGGTAAGAGCGAAGAGCTCAACCCCTGAGCAAACCACGCTGGGGTTTGCGAAGAAAGAGAAAGAGTATTATTCGTAAGACTCGATTTATTGACCAAAAACTTCAGGTTTCTTCTCAAACACAGAAAGTACATTTCCTCCAATATCTCGAATAGTATAAGTTACAGTATTGCCTTTATCGTCTTGTGTAACAGTAACAATGCGCTGGCCTTCGTGATCATAAACATATTTTTCAGTAACTGATTTACCGGTTTTTGCATCTTTGGCTTTTGCCTGGACTAATCTATTTTCAGAATCATAAGTCAGGTCGCTTGATGAAACTTGTGGAATTTCAATTTTTAGTTGATTCCCGTTGGCATCATAACTAGCGCCGGAAAGACGGTTATTCTTTGTATTAACCGGGGTGCTAATCGATGGGGCGTTACTTCCGGTCTGACTAAGTCTGTTTCCGTAACGGTCATAGGTCCAGGAAAGATTCCACCCGGAAGCTGAAGCTTTGGTTAAACGATTTAAAGCATCATATAAATAGTTTTGTGAATTCTTAGAATTCACATCGTCTTTTATTGCAGTTATGCGAGCATCATTCTTACCTTGTTCAGAATAAGTATAGCCCAGAGACAAAAGCTGGCTTGCGGCAGAATAAGACTTCTTAGTTAACTGCAATAAGTTATTATACGAAAAACTGCCCTTAATATTCTGACCCAAAGTTAATTCCTGTACTTGGGATTTAGCATTATAGTTTGACACATCGGCATACTTTACGCCCATGCTTTGGTCATTTAATGTTTTTGGCCTTGCGACAGAATCATATCCGTAAGAAAGTATTCTTTGAGTCGGATAGATTAATTTAGTTATATTTCCAAGCTTATTGTATTCATATTTGGAACTAAACTCTCGAGATTCTCCATCTTCAGAAATACCTACAATTTGACTCTTCTCAATAATTCTTCCGCGAATATCATAAACAAAGGAGGTTTTTACATTACCCATTTCAGCTCTTGATAGGTTGCCGCGCGGAGATTGGCTACCACTGATAGACTCATCATAGAAAAGTTTTAATGGCGGCGTACCACCTTTAACGTCATTCTCATAAGTTTTTTCTGTTAGCCGATTTAATTTATCGTATTTTATATGTTTAATAACGCCTTTCGGGTCTTTTGATTCTAAAATGTTGCCATGCGCATCATAAACATAATTCATGCATCCCGGGCCGTACTCCGGATGACATTCTTTAATCAATCTTCCCAAGCTGTCATAAGTAAACTCGCGTGATTGTTCAGCGTTGGTGACTTTAATAAGTTTACCCTGGACATCATAAACATAATCAGTTTTATAAGCTCCGTTATCTATCTTACCTGTATCCGGATTTGGTTCAAAAGTAACAACACTTCTTCCAAGAGAATCCGCAACAACTTGATGTTCTCTATTTTGCGGATCGTAAGTCGTAACAACATTACCTTGATATTTAGTTTTTACCTTTGAACCATCCGGCGCCTGAATCTCGATAACTCTATCTAACGCGTCATAGAAATTCGATACTCTCACGGGACTTTCACTGGTAAAATGGGGATTAGTCATTTTATCAACTCTGTATTTTTTATCGTATAAAATTTCGACCGATATATCATTGTCCGCCTTTTGAATAGATTTAATATTTAACCCAATACCATTAAGAAGCGACTCTGAAATAATTCCGTTACTATTTGAAGTCAACTTAACTGCTCCAGGAGTATCGTCGTAAGAGTATGTTTCACTTCCACCGTCAGGATATGAAACAGATTTAGGTCGACCGATATTATCGTAAGTGTAAGAAATAGTATGGCCATTTAAATCCGTGGCGGATTGAACTCTGCCTGTATTAAAATCATATATTTGAGTGGTTGATTGATTTAAACAATTAGCTGTTTTAACCGGATAAGCAAACTGATAGCCGAACTCAAAAATCGTCCAACACTGGATTCCGGCATTGGCAACAAACGGAGCGTTACCAGCTTCATTGTCAGAGGTTTTAACTACATTTCCAAAAATGTCAAAAACATTAAATGCGCTTATCCAATCGTTTTTATTCAAGATTGGATCATAACGCCAGTGGGAAACCGAAGTAACATTGCCTCGGACTAGATTGTTTGCATAAGAATTGTCATAACCGGGAATAGAAAAACCTCCCGGGGGCGGTGGAGGAGTTGGAAGGGGATTTCTTCCTGGTAGCGGTGGTGAATTTGAAATTTTTGCGTAGAGAACGCTAGCAGTAGGTTTGTTTTCTCCGTCAGCTATCCCGCCAAATACATAAGCATAACCATTTCCGAAAACAGATGTGTGCCAATATCTTGGTGACGGTAATGGGGTAACTTCGTCCCACCAGTTTATACCTATGACACCATTCTCCCCAACAGGACCGTACCAAACAATTTTAGTAGGCTCTCTGGTCACTCCCCATTCTGTCATTCCTCCTATGACATAGATATGGTTATTCGTGAAAAAAGAAGAGTGTAGAATTGTTCTTATTCGTAACGGAGTAGTTCCACGCCATGGGCCAATAGTTCCATCCCTGTTCATCGATGCTCGGAAAACTTTATCAGTATATTCAGTCGTGGTACCAGAAGCATTTATTCCTTCAGATCCTCCGATTACATATAGATCGCCGTCTGCAAAGATGGAAGTATGGAACGCCCTTCCACGAGGCAGTGAAGTGGTTTTTTTCCACTGACTAATAGTGCCGTCTGTGTTCACCGATGCGTAAAGAACGTCAGCGGTCACAAGTGGTTGAGGGTTTACGGGGACGAGTTCCGTGGAGGATCCACCGATTACATAAATATAGCCATTTACAAAAAGAGAGGAATGACGAAATACTCCTTTGGGCAAAGAAACTGTTTTTTTCCACTCACCAATACTCCCGTCAGCATTGAGAAGCGCAAAATATACCTCTGTTTCGGACCCAGCAGCACCTCCACCCAGCATGTATAAATAGCTATTCGCAACGACATAAGAAGAATTATCAGATTTCTTAGGGAGAGTAGCTATTTTCTTCCACGTGCTTAATGTTCCATTTGTATTCATCTTTGCGTAAAAAACACTAGACTGTTCGCCTTTTCCGTTCACATATCCACCCATTACATACACGTAGCCATTCGCAAAGATAGAAGAATGAGATCGTATCGCGTCCGGCAAAGATGTAGTTTCTTGCCAATAAAGCTCTAAATTAGCATGGATACTCTGAATTTTAAATAGACTTACGGCATTACCCAAAATATCAATAATAGTTTTTGCGATTGTCCGTATGATATTGATACCACCTTCGAATGCAAATTGTAACGCCGCCATTAATGGACTCTTTGACGTATTTGCCACGCCTGTTGTTCCCCCACTCAACGGATTCACAAGCCCGAACCGTTTATAATTGTCCACTTCGTAACGAGTTTGAGAAACTAATTTGCCGCCAAATGGCAGATTCTGGCCAGTACAAGTATCACTGGCAGAAACGCTTTGACCTGATAAGCCCTTGGGGTCAATCAATTCTTCGCATTCAGTAGCAATAATGTTAATCCTTGGATTTTGAAGGTAGTCTTTTTTATATGATTGCCGCGAAATTCTCAAAAGTTCTCCAGGCGCTTCTTTCCCAAATGCATATTCTTTAGTCTCAATTGTCAGACCACGAGAAAGATTAATTTTCTGACCATTGACAGCGGTAACACTGGGGCCAAGATGATCATATATGATTTCGGTTTGAGCAACTAATGGGGGACTAACATCATTTAAATATGACAGGGTACGGACCGGCCTTAAACTACGAAAATCAAAAGTTACTCCACCACCAAGACCAGCGACTCTTTGAACCCAATCAAAGTTATAAAAAGTTTTTGATGATCGTAACAATGAATTGTCTTTATTTCTCACCTCCGAATAAACAGCTTGCCCAAATAAAGGATGCGGGGAAATTAAAACAGACTGTCCACTTGGATTTTGAACCTGCCCGCCATTTGCTTCAAAATGAGTAACACTTTTAATCCCTTCCGGATCAACAACGGTTATTGCTAATTTTTGAGAACCAAATTTTTGACCATAAAATTGATTATCAACTGCAGGTTGATCTAAAAGATCTGAATAGTATTGGACAACAGATGGGTTTGAATCACCTCCGCTTAAACGAGTCTCTTTTTTGTAAAGAGCAAAATTTGAAATACAGGATTTATCCGGGTCAACTGAAACATTGTGTCCCAATGGGACATCGGGATAAATCATTTCCTGCCATTCGCTTACTGGATGGCCCGATCTTCCCGGCCGAGGATCTATTTTATCATAATAATACCTTTCTTCTCCGCCAGTCGGTAAAACAGTTTTTGTTATATTGCCCAAATTATCATATTCAAACCTTGATACGATTGGTCCTTTTTTAATAGCGGTAAGAGGTATAAATTTAATGTCTTTATTAACGTCCCAATACATCAATGGACCTTGTCCCGATCTTATGTCTGGCACATCGGAACAAAATTCAGAACCCGAAGTTATCCTTTGTGACGCATACTCGAATTCTACCGGTGGCTGTCCTGGTGCAGTGATTCTTTTTATTAAACCGTTTTCCCGTTCTATTTCTATTCTCCTGCCAAGAGTATCGATAATAGTGGTTTTTATTAAAGAACCATTATCTGGAGCCAGTGTTTGAATCATTTTCAACTGATTGCCTTCGGCCGTAGTAATGTCTTCGGGAAAATAGGAAATACCCAACGTTTGGTTATAAGGAATATGACTGTCACTATCAAACGAGGCGGGAACTGCACTAAGTTGAGAAACTAAAAAATGAGTTCGTGTACCAGAAGCATCGATTATAGCTATTTTTAGTCTGTCATTTCCTCCTTCATTATCAGCCACAAGCGACATACTGCTGTCCGAAGATAAAAATGGTTGACCTTTTTCTATTTGTCGTAAAATATAATCACGCTTTTTTTCTATAGTATTAACCTGATCGCAGGGGACAAAAGCACTATCGTCACCGGATCTGAATTCGATTTTTCCTCCAGACGGTGCAGTGAGAGCAAAGTTAAGTCGGCAAACATTTACCGGCACCTGACTAAAACGTACATCGGCTACTTCAGTAATTACCCCATCTTCCGGGGCAAAGTCCCATCCCAAAGTTCTAACAATTGTTTTCTTTCCAGACTCTATCTTTAAAACAGTTGTTTCTGTCCCTACTGTTAAAAGGTCTTTTGGTTCAAAAAGGTCTCCGCTGCCCGCTCCGGTACTGACATAGCCAGTAACCTTAGTCTCTAATAACATCTCCAGTTGTTGATTGAATGGGTGAACTAATCTCCAACCTACTACACTCATTTCATCTCCTAATACTCCTGCGGTCAGCTCTGGATTGTCAGAATTAGTTTCAGAGGCGTTGCCTCGTCTTGCAACGCTAAATTTTACAGTGTTGTAACGTAAAATATCACCTGTTTTTCCGACAAGTGTTGCGTCAGTAAGAGTTTTTAAACGGAAATTATCAGAATTATAAACAAGGCCAATGTCCACACCTAAACCTCGGCCTGGCAAACTTAAAATTGGTAAAGACAGATTTAACTGTTGAGACGGTAAACCAATAGTAGAAACTGGATTATTTTTAAAATTAGAGTTTGGCCCCTTATCAGTAGCTGGATTTTCAGTTGGCCCAAGTCCGGCAAAAACTGACAAAGGAGTACTAACTAGTAGCGTCGACAGAATAATTATAGAAAATTTTATTTTAAACTTTATCATAAATCATACCTGGGGCGGATTAGTATCTACTGGTGAAGTTTTATCTATTTGAGAACTTCGATTATTTAAAATCTGTTCTCCCTGCCCATTTTTAAAAGCTGGAGGCTCGCTAGGAATACTGGAAGGAAGCCCTTCACTTATCTGAAACTGATTGAATGACCTGTTTTTTCTTCTTTTAATTATAAAAACTAAACCAGCCACGCCCAATAAAATTAAAACTCCACCAACAATAGAATAAGGACTCTTATAAAACTCGATACAGGTAAACTTAGAATAGCATCCTTTTATAAGAGAAGAGTCAATCGCCCCGTCAGGCGCAACATAACCCTCAAGCAAACAATCAGCATAGCAATTATCCTTATTTTCCTTTAAATTTGATTCGCATTTGCCATTGAGATTACACACCGCCAGAGACGAGACGTTTGTTGAAAAAAGAACTTGAGCTTCGGGCTGTTTTTTTATTTCTATACTGCCGACATCCGGAATAAATGGTAAGTTCAAAACGAATTTACCTAAATTCGGCACATTAATAGGTAAAATTAGAATCGGGGTTTTAGCTTGGATACTAACCAGTTCAACATAAAAATCACTCTGACTAACGGCCGAATTTAAATTAACTTCAACTAACTTAATTGCCGGCTGAAAGTCTCTGTCAAAAACAATGCCCCCATCTTCTCTAACAAAAAGTTTAAGCTCATAAGATTTTGCATAAACAAAAAACGGCGAACAAAATAAAATTATAAATAAAGCTATTCTACTACTAAATTTCATTGTGATGGTGTAGGAGCGGGTGACAAACTTTCCTGACTTTTGCTGGCCACATTTACTGTAGCAATCGCATCTCCCAAAAAATAAATATAGTCTTTCTGCCAGAAAGAGATTGGGGTTGTAGGAGAAGGTTCAAAAGAAGGCACACTTGAAGAAGTTGGTACTGGAATACCCGGTTCCTCGCTAGGTAATTCTGGCGGAGTAGATGGAGGAATAACAGCAACACCAATACCAACCAAAATAATCAAAATGAAAAAAGTAAAACCAGTAAGATTGCCAGAAAAAATCTCATTACTCATATCAATATAATACTAAAATAACCTGATTCAAAAAAGAGGATATCTTAAAAAGATGTGAAAGGTGATGGAAAATAAAATAACTTTGAATTATAATATATTTAATGCCCAGTGCTACAATTTCGACTGCATTTTCTGAAAGTTGTACTGTATCACTGGGACAAAAGTTAAAAATATAAATTTTGGCACGTTATTTTCTCATTTCTTAAATGGCTTGACGACGTGTCGAGATTGTAGCACTGGGAATGGCTCCAAAAATTATTAATATTGAGCAGGACGACAAAGTAGATGACTTAGTTGAAATAATAGACAACTCCGAGGCTAGCGAGTTCTTTTTCGTTGTACCTAAATCTCATAAGGTTTTTCTTGATTTAGAAACGATCGGATTATTATCAGAAAGAGCCAACAAGCTTAAAAAAACAATAACAATTATAACAAGCGACCAGAGAATTATAGCTAAAGCAACTGAAACTGGATTTAGGGTTTTAGAAGAGCATAAAAAGAGTTCCCAAACCCAAGAGAAACAAAAAGGCATGCACAAAACGCCGGTCAGAGAAATAGTATCCCCAAAGGCCGATGAGATAGAAACCTTAGAAGTTCAGGATGTGCCAGAAAAGAAAACGGAAATTCCCATTAATATAGATCAACCTGAAATTTTAACAGATACTCCGACAGAAAAAATAAATCTCCAAAATAACGAGATTACTTTTCCAATCAAATATTACAGAGCAGAAGAAGAATTAGAAAAACTTTATAATCCCAAAAACATACTCTCGGAAGCACAAAGACCAATAAAAGAAATTATCAGACCCTCAAAACAAAAAAGCATTAGTCCACAAACCATAAGATTTTCAAAGAAAATCTTATACGCTATTTTATCTGTCTTTATTATTGTTATTATATTTGCGGTACTTAATAGTAATCAAAAAGCAAAAATAACGATCACTCCCCAAAAAGAAAAAGCAACCATAAATATAGCTTTGGTTGCCTCTGAAAATCCTAAAAATGAAACAGAATTATTAGGTAAATTAATAGAAGTACAAAAAACATTAAGTAAAACTGTTAATTCTACCGGCGATAAATTTCTAGAGCAAAAATCAACTGGTTCTATTATTATTTACAACGCCTTTTCCTCGGCCCCCCAAACACTAGTAGCCACAACAAGATTCCAGACTAAAGAAGGTTTAATTTTTAGAATCACAAAAACAGTAACTGTTCCCGGCGCCCAGCTTGAAAACGGAACGTTAATACCAGGGAGTATAAAAACTGACGTTATAGCAGACAAAACTGGAGTAGAATACAACATTGCTCCAACAAAATTTACAATACCGGGATTTATTGGCACATCAAAATATGATAAATTCTCGGCGGAATCCGAGTCAGATATGAAAAATGGTTTCAAAGGAAAAACAAAATTTGCCACCAAAGAAGATATAGATAAAATAACAAATGAGTTAACCCAACAGATAAAAGAAGACTTAGTGAAAGAAATGGCAAAAATAAAAGGAGAAGGAATGATAAATAGTTACGGCGCCGAGGAAATTTCTATCAGCCCAACAGAAAAAAGCTCCGTCGAGAACACCATAGGAGAAAAGTTTACAATAGAACTATCTGGTAAAATATGGGCCATGAGTTTGCTGGAAAAAGATATTGAAAAAATAATTAATACCTATTTATCTAAGAAAGGTACACTCAAAAAATTCATTCCTTCTAGCCTAAAATACAAAATAATCGCAAAAAAACTCGACACACAGAACAAAACTTTTTCTTTTGACCTCAATGCAGAACTTGAAGCCGTAACAGATGTAGATACACAAAAAATTACCAAAGAAATTAGCGGATTTAATGAAGCACAAATAGGCTCTTACTTTAAAAACTACCCGGATATTGAAAAAGTGAAAATATTGATTTCCCCATTTTGGAAACACTCTATTCCCCAAAATAGATCAAAAATATCAGTAGAAGTAGTAAATCCTTAAAAGTTATACTCAATCCAATTGACTGGAATAACATTTTTTGTTAATATCTTTTTGCCAATAAATATCTAAGCTGAAGAGTATTTTTGTGAACCAAAAACAAATTTTACAAGGACAAATCATAGAAAGTCTGCCTGATACGACTTTTAACGTACGGCTTGACGACGGTAGGGAGATATTAGCCCATTTGGCTGGCAAAATGCGTTTAAATTATATCCGGGTTATCCCTGGAGATAAAGTTCAAGTAGAGTTGGGTCCGGACGGAAAAAGAGGAAGAATTATAAGAAGACTATAAGTTTTAAGAATGAACCCCCACACCAAACAAGGATTTAGTCCAAAATTTGAATTGTAGGGGGATAACTTTCCATAACACGGAAATGCATATAATACTGAAGTTAATTCTGTAAGATATTTATCCTTGTTATGGTGTGGGGGTGAAAGTACGTGCATCAGTTAAAAAAATATGCAATAAGTGCAAAATCGTGCGTAGAAAAGGACGACTTTATTGTATATGTGAAAATAAAAAGCACAAACAAAGACAAGGCTAAAAAGTAATGCATAATTCAAAAATCAAAAAGCAAAATTAATTTTGACCTCTGATTTTTAAATTTTAATTTTATTTTGCCGCGTATAGCAGGAATAAATATTCCAGAAAATAAAAATATTCAGACCTCACTGACCTATATTTATGGAGTTGGTTTAACTTTGAGTAAAAAAATACTACTATCAGCAAATATACCTTTGAACCGAAGGGCCAAAGATTTAACGTCCGAGGAAATTAATAAGATCCAAAATATCATAGAAAAGAGTTACCCAATAGAAGGAAACCTACGAAGACAGATTGCAGATAATATTAGAAGATTAAAAGATGCTGGCTCATGGAGAGGGTCCCGCCATGCTAGAAAACTTCCAATTCGTGGCAGAACTAAAACTAACTCTAGAACTCTAAGAGGTAACCTTAGAAAAACTATGGGCTCTGGAAGACGACCAGCAACATCACCAACCTAATGGGCAAAAAACGTATTATTGCAAAACCAGGTGAAAGCAATAACTCCGGAGCAAACGGAGAGGGTATTCGGTTGCAAAAAAAATCATCAAAAAGAAAAGTTTTTAAAGGAACAGTATATATTCATGCTTCCTATAACAACACAATTATTACTATTACCGACACCCAGGGAGGAACCATCACTTGGGCTTCTTCTGGTAACACCGGTTTTTCAGGAACAAGAAAATCTACGCCTTACGCAGCAACAACGGCCGCAAGAATAGCCGCAGAAAAAGCAAAATCTTTCGGACTTGCCGAGGTTACTGTTTATGTAAAAGGCGTTGGACCAGGAAGAGATGCCGCAATTCGAGGAATAGCATCAGCCGGAATAGAATTAAACGCGATTATAGACGCAACACCAATACCACATAATGGATGCAAACCAGCAAAACCAAGAAGGGTATAATTTTTTGTCTCCGAGCTTGTCGAGGAGCTACAAAAAGTTACCCAGCCCCACTTTTACTATTTGAATAACGGCAATTTAAAGCTTTAAATTGCCGGGCTAAATAGCCTTATGTAGTCTTTATAGTAGTAAGCTTATGTTGAAATGGTAAAAGTGGAGCTGGGTGCTGAATTCTGTAGCTACGCGCTACGCTTGTAGACATAATTCGCATGGCTCGCTACACAGGACCAAAAGAAAAATTAGAAAGAAGAATTGGACAAAAACTCTTTTTAAAGGGTGAGCGTTCATACTCTCCAAAAGCAGCCATGGTTAAAAAACCTTACCCTCCGGGAATGCATGGCCCGAAAGGAATACGTCGGTTTTCGGAATTTGGAGCCCAGCTTTCAGCAAAGCAAAAAATAAAACATATTTATAAAATTCTTGAAAAACAATTTAAAAATTATGTAAAAGAAGCAATTGAAAGTAAACTTAATAGTGGAGATGTTTTAGTCAAACTTCTTGAAACAAGATTAGATAATATTGTTTTTAGGTGCGGTTTCGCGGATGCTCGTGATTTAGCAAGACAATTGGTAAGTCACGGACATATAATGGTAAACAACAAAAAAATATCAATTCCATCATTTCAAACAAAAACAGGCGATACAATTTCCATAAAGAACGACAAAAAAAATAATAAATATTTTTCCTCTATACTCCCAACCAGTATTAAAAAATACGATCCGCCAAAGTGGATAAAACTTGACAAAAATAATCTAATATGTAAAATTGATGAGTCTCCATTATCAGAAGACTCCGGTATTGATCCAAGAGATTTACAAATGATCATTGAATATTACTCAAGGTAACCGATGCAAATATACGAATTGATACTAATGATACGAACCGCGTCTGACGCGACGAATCTTATAAGTATAATTAGTATGCATTAGTATATTGGTATCACTATTTTTTGATTATACTTCCAGCCGAACCAAAAATCATACAAAAAGAAGGAAATAAAACAATTTTTGAAATAGCGCCCTTATCTCCGGGGTATGGGGTAACAGTTGGAAATGCCCTTCGCCGCATTTTAATCTCATCCATTGAAGGTGCAGCTATAACTATGATTAGGATCAAAAGTGCAACCCACGAATTCACAACCATACCTTATGTCCTGGAAGATGTTGTAGACATAGTATTAAACCTAAAAATGGTTCGTTTCAAATTTTACGGTCAAGAACCAGTGACTCTAAAACTTGAAGCCACGGGTAAAAGAAAGGTGACTGCAGGCGATATTCAAACCACAGCTGATGTTGAAATCGTCAATAAAAATCAACACATAGCTAACCTAACAGATAAAAAGGCTGAATTTAATATTGAGTTGGATGTTCAAAAAGGAATGGGTTTTGTACCATCCGAAATGCATCAAAAAGAAAAAGTTCCAATCGGAAGCATCGCTCTTGATTCAATTTTTAGCCCTTGTAAACACGTAAACTGCAAAGTAGATACCATCCGTGTTGGACAAAGAACTGATTTTAATAAATTAATACTGGAAGTTGAGACAGACGGAAGTGTTTCACCAGAAGTAGCACTTAAAAAAGCGGGGGATTTACTTGTTCAACATTTCGAAATCATTCGCGGATCAAAAGAAAGTATTGAAGAACTGGAAAAACAAGATTTAATTCAAAAAATACCGAAAGAAAAAGTAGTGAAGAAAAAGAGAGTTACAAAGAAACGATAACCGATTCAAATATACGAATTGATACTAATGATACGAATCGCGTCTGACGCGACGAATCTTATGAGTATAATTAGTATGTATTAGTATATTGGTATCGCGCATTTGCGTAAGCAGAGAAAACAAAAGAAATTTGGCAGGATAAAACCCCAAAGAAAAGCTCTAATGAAAAGCCTTATTTCTTCATTTATACTCAGTGAAAGCATAATTAGTACCGAAACAAAGATTAAAGCAATGAGACCAAAAATTGAAAAATTAATAACTCATGCCCGAAATGGGTCTCTATCAAAAATAAGATTACTAAGAAAATCTCTCACCGAACCAATAACACAAAAGTTAATAAACCAAATTGCCCCCAGATATAAAGAGCGCGGTGGTGGGTATACAAGAATCCACAAACTGCCTCCGAGATTAAGTGATGGAGCAAAAATGGCAAAAATAGAATTTATCTGAATTCGATTCAAATATACGAATTGATACTAATGATACGAATCGCGTCTGACGCGACGAATCTTATGAGTATAATTAGTATGCGTTAGTATATTGGTATCGCGCATGACCGAAGTTAAAATAGATGCCACAAATCAAGTATTAGGAAGATTAGCAACTCAAATTGCTATACTTTTACGCGACAAAAATAAACCTTCTTTTGAATACAATATACTACCTCAAACAAAAGTAATAGTTGTTAACACTGATAAACTAAAATTTACTGGTAAAAAACTAAAAAATAAAATCTACTACAGATACACTGGATACCCAGGTGGAATTAAGGCAGAAAGTCTAGAGAAAGTCGTAAAAAAGGACTCAAGAAAATTAGTTAAACAAACAGTTTTAGCCATGTTGCCTAAAAACAGACTTAGGTCAAAAATTATTAAAAACTTAGAAATTTATAAAAATGACAGTAAAAAAACCAACAACTAAAAAAGAAACAAAAAAGACTAAACTCAAAACAGAAAGCAAACCAAACAAAGATATAACTGAAGTTATTGATTCGCCTGAAGAACTCGAAACGGTCGAACTGGATGACACCAAAGAAAAAGAAAGGTATTTTGAAGCAATTGGCAGAAGAAAAGAATCCACCGCCAGAGTTCGTCTCTATACCAAAAAAGCAACTGACGAGATACCAGAAAATCAAGGTTTAATTGAAGTCAACAATAAACCGTATCAAAGTTATTTTTCAAATAAAGAACTTCAATTAATAGTTGAAGAACCTTTAAAGAAACTCAAATCATTAAATAGATTTAAAGCAAAAGCGATGGTCAATGGAGGTGGACTAAGCGGCCAAGCAGCAGCAATTAAACATGGCTTAGCTAGAACTCTGGTAGAATTTGATCAAAACTATAAAAAGAAGCTTAGAAAAGCCGGACTTTTAACTCGTGACCCAAGAGAAAAAGAAAGACGCAAATATGGCCTCAAAAAAGCAAGAAGGGCACCGCAATGGAGTAAACGATAGAAAGTAACAGGATCTTTCTAAGCTGTTTAGTCTAACAAATAACGAACCCGATGCAGTCCCGTATAGTATTTAGATTAATCAAAATTAGTCATTAATGTTTCGCCGTCTTTTTTGATAACTAACAAGTTACCATCTCGATCGTAAAAAAAATCATCTACCCCTTTTGCTAACTCGTAGGTATTTCTAGTACCCCTTGTATCAACCTCCGTAAGTAAAACATTCCCTCCAGACAGAAAAAGTAAATGTTCATCATCAAACCAAAAAAGTTTTGAAACCGAATCTGATCTCCTAACTATTAACTCTAACTGACCTTTATAGTAATTTGGTGGTATCAACTCGTCCTCAAACCAATAAATTAGAATTTCATTTTTACCAAGTATTGCAATTTTCTTTTGATCTCTAGATAAAAATACCGATCTTACATTACCATTTATTAGTTTCCACACACCATTTTCCAACACAAACAAGACACCACTTTCTGATTTCGCAGATACTTTTGAAATAACAAAGGTTAAATTGTTCTTACCAAAACCAACCTCCCAAAATCTATATTGAGAAGAAAATGGTAACGCTGAAAAATCTATAACCTTTTGGACATCCAATTCAATATCTTCTAATTGACCATTTTCCTTTAAATGATATATCCTTCTATCTCTAGAGTTGAATGAATATCTTTCCGTGATAAAGTTTAAAGAAACGGATTTCGTCAGATATTCTTCAGTCGAATCTGATTTTTTAAAATCTAAAGATTCTGGAGGTAAATAAATACTTAAAAATTGAGACACTTCTGACGCTTTAACCTGAATTTGTTTACGCCATAATTGTTTTCCACTCTTTTTAATCTCAACACTGTATGTATCCGGCAACAAAAAACGTTTTGTAAACTCTCCACTGATTAATGAGGTTGTATCAACAAATTTTTGATTAATAAAAACTTCACTTTTTTTAGGAAAAGTCTTTAGTAAAATTGCCCCGGTTTTTATAAAACTCATTTCCTGAATTTCAAATCTGTAACCTTGAGCATATTTAATAATCGTATAGCTCCCAAATAAAAATAATACTACTGCTATCCAAAAAATTATTCTTCTTGAAATTCTATGCATTTTTTCATACTACCATAAAACTTTGTCTTTGGCTAGAATCAGTCTGTTGGTTTGGTAAATAACACTCTTTCTCTTCCTTCGCAAACCCCAGCGTGGTTTGCTCAGAGGTTGAGCCCTTCGCTCTTATCCCGCCCCAGTTTATTTAAATAAACTGGGGCGGGATAAACCATGCCCGCTACGGGCTCAAAACCCGTTCAAGAGTATTATTTTTACCAAACTAGTTTGTTTGTCCCCGTCACCAGATCCAGAACAGTCCCACACATTTTGTAAAACAAAAGGTATGGGGGTACAGAAAACCAGTGCTGGACTCCCTGCCCGTCCGGCAGGCGGGGGTGCGGGGCTTGCCCAGCACCACTTTTTTCAAAAAAGTGGTGCTGGACTTGAGAGGTTTATAATAAACTGCTAGATTGATAAATTAAAACTCCCGCCGGCCGTCTAAGACTAGCCCCGCCGTAAGCGAGAGGCGAGGCTGGACCAAAGGCGGCAAAAAGTAAAAAGCAAAAGTACGGATAAAATTTACTATGTAAATTCCAAGTTTTAAATTTTGAATTTTGCATTTTAAATTTTAACTTTCCTACGTGTTTATAAAAAAAGTTGGTATAGACCTTGGAACAACAAATACACTCGTTTTTGTACCAAAGCGAGGCATTGTGGTACGCGAACCGACCGTAGTTGCGATATCAATATTAGATAATAAAATTCTGGCAGTGGGAGCTCAAGCAAAAGAAATGATCGGTCGTGCTCCGGAAAGCATTGTTGTTTCTAGACCTCTTAAAGATGGGGTCATTGCGGACTATAGAATTACTCAAGCAATGCTTAAATATTTTATTGAACGGGCAGTTGGAAAAATTAAATTCGGGAAACCAGAAGTTATGATTTCCGTACCAGCCGGAATAACTTCTACAGAAAGAAGGGCAGTAATTGAAGCTGGAATCAGTGCTGGGGCAAAGGCGGTTTATTTAGTAAAAGAACCTGTCCTTGCTGCAATAGGAGCAGGAATCCCAATAAATTCCGCTTATGGAAATATGATTGTAAATATTGGTGGGGGAACAACAGAAGTTGCTATTATTAGCTTAGGAGGAATTGTTACTTCCTCTTCAGTGAGAATAGGAGGTAACAAAATGGACCAAGCCATAGCTGAACATATGAAGAAAAAACACAATCTAGCCGTAGGGGAAAGAAGCGCCGAGGGAATTAAAATAGCAATTGGTTCGGCTGTAAGACAAAACAATGAAGAAACTGTATCTGTAAGAGGAAGAGACTTAGCAACTGGATTTCCTAAAACCATAGATGTTACTACAAATGAAATTATAGAAGCAATTCAGGAACAACTAAGAGAAATTATTCAAACTATTAAAAACGTTCTTCAAGATACTCCACCAGAACTTTGCGCAGACGTTATGGAAAGAGGTATTGTTATCTCTGGGGGGGGTGGCATGCTTAAAAATATGGATATTCTTATAACGCGAGTTACTGGAGTTCCGGCAAGAATTGCTGACGACCCACTAGTTTGTGTTGCAAAAGGCACCGGTGCTGTCTTGGATAACTTAGAACTCTATAAAAGGAATGTGATGACCAGACGATAGAATTAAATCAAAAGGCAAAAAGTAAAATTCAAAAATTCAAGTCAAAAATAAAAATTTTGACTTCCAACTTTTAAATTTTGAGTTTTGAAAGTAGCACTAATACATGACTGGCTTTTAAATCTTGGCGGCGCCGAGCGCGTTATCATTGCCTTACATAAAATTTTCCCCGAAGCACCCATATATACCCTGGTTTATTCGAAAGAATTCACTAAAAAATATTTGCCTAATGCAAAAATAGTTCCCTCAATTCTTCAAAAAATACCATTTATTTTAAAAATCTACCCTTACTTACCATTTTTAATGCCCTTGGCCGCCGAAGCTTTCAGATTTGATTCATATGATTTAGTCATTTCTTCTAACATCGCATTTAGCAAAGGAGTTATTTTAAAACCCCATACGCGCCATATTTGTTATTGCCACAGTCCAACCCGTTGGCTCTGGGATTGGTCATCAGAATACAACCAAGAGTTTAAAAAAAGAGGACCACTAAAATATGTCGGCGTAACTTTGTTCCAACACTTTGCTAGAATTTGGGATAAGGCTGCCTCCGCAAGGGTTGACTATTTTATAGCTAACTCCAAAAATGTCGCTCAAAGGATTAGGAAATACTACCGGCAAGAAACCACTGTAATTTATCCTCCGGTAAACATAAACCATGAAACATGGAACATGAATCATGACCAAAGTGATCCAAGATTTAAGGTTCAAGATTCAAGGGTTTCTTCCGATTATTTTCTCATTGTTTCCCAGCTTTTTAAACATAAAAATATTGATATTGCTATACGAGCATTTGCCAAACTTCAATGGCCGTTGATTATTGTTGGCCGGGGACCAGAAAAAACTTCTTTAAAAAGCTTGACTAAAAGATTGGATGCAAAAAATATCTTTTTTACCGGTTTTGTAAATGACCAAGAATTACAAACCTTGTATCAAAACTCAATCGCATTTGTTATGCCCCAAGAAGAAGATTTTGGCATAACGCCTGTTGAATCTATGAGTCATGGTAAACCGATATTAGCATTACGCCGTGGAGGAGCAAAAGAAAGTATAATTGAAGGAGTAACCGGTGAATTTTTTGATGATCCCAATCCAATAGTTTTGGCGGATGGGGCCAGAAGAATCTATGAAAAAATAAAAACAGGCTACTACAGCCCGCTTGTGCTAAAAAAACATGCAGAAAAGTTTTCAGAAGAAAGATTTAAAAAGCAAATTTTAGATTTTATCGAATCTAAAATTTAAATATGCCAAATCTACTCAAAAAAACATCCGTAATTATTCTTAACTGGAATGACTTTCCAGACACGATTAACTGTATAGAATCGGTATTAAAATCAAAAACAGATAATTTTAATCTGGATATTATGGTAATTGATAACGGCTCTACAGACGAGTCCCCAAAACAGTTAAGGTTATTTATTGAAAATTATCAAAAACAAGCTAATCACTATAGTTCAAGGTTAGAGTTCATACAAAATCTAAAAAACCTAGGTTATGCCGGGGGAAATAATGTTGGAATCCTTAAGGCTCTAGAAAATAACGCTGACTACATTTTTGTTCTAAATAATGATGCGGCGGTTGAGAAAAATACAATTGAAAGACTAATTCATACCATTGAATCAAATAACGTTGCCATAGTCGGACCTATTATAGAAGAATACGCACAAAATAACGATAGGTGGATAGTAGAAGGCGGAAGAATCCAATGGCTCAAATCAGAGTTGAAACATGGAACGTGGAATATGGAACACGGAGAACAAAATACAAACCCTGAGTCCATGATTCACGACTCAAGATCCAAGTCCCAAGATCTCTATATTCCCGGAGCCGCAATGCTAGTCAAAAAAGAGGTTTTTGAAAAAATAGTGTTACCAAATGAATATTTTTTATATTTTGAGGACGCCGATTTTTGCTTACATGCACAAAAGGCAGGATTTAAAATCAAAGTAGCTGAAGATGCTAAAATAAAGCATAAAGTTTCATCTTCTACCTCAAAGCTTGGCTCTCCACTACTTTTACGTTATCACTTCCGAAATGCCCTTTATTTTAATAAAAAACATGGCCCAATATTGGTAAAGATTCTTTTGTGGCCCTGGAGTCTTTGGGTAATCTTTAAACAAACCTTGAAAATTTTAATTGGCAGAAACAAAAAAGAATCGCTAGCTATACTTAATGGGGTGATTGACTTTTACAAAAATAGATTCGGGAAAATAGAATAATGGTAGTAAATATGTTTTGAAGTAATTGCGATTATAAAATGCTTGGTCTCGAGTATGTCGAGAGATTTTATAATCGCACTTAGCCAAATTTTCGCAGGAAAAATCTGGCGTGCTGAAAAACATATTTACTACCATTGTTTGGAGAGCTTTATGAGAATCGGTATTGATTGCCACGACTTCGAACAAACTCCCCGATGGGGAATAGGAAGACAAATTGAGTATATCCTAAAGACTGTCGCGGAAAATTCTGAGTTTCAAAAAGGAAACGAATTTTTCTTATACTTCAAAAATCGTGTACCCGAAGAGAATTTTTTGAAAAACAGTGTTTTTAAAAAAAGAGTTTTAAAATTAATAAAACCTTCATTTTCTCTTTACTATAACGTTCTTTTACCGTTAAGGGCTAAAATCGATAAGGTTGATGTTATGTTTTTTCCAGCTAATATGTTGCCAATTTTATACTTTGGCAGATCAATAGTTCATCTTCCCGTCGATGTTTTTTTTGAAATTAAACACGGCAATCTTGCTTTAAGACATAAGATTGGCTATAAAGTTCTTTCAACTTGGGCCATGAGACATGCTACCAAAATAACCACCAACAGCGAATACTCTAAAAAGGAACTTGCAAAATTATTTCCGAGGACTGCCGACAAAATTATTGTTAATCCTCTTGGTGTTGATAATCAAAAGTTTAAACCGTCCCAAGGATCCAAAAAAGGCAATTTTATATTAAACGTAGGCCAATGTTTTCCAAGAAGAATGACTAAAGAAATTATTGAAGCCTTTTGCATATTTTCTAAAAATTCGGTCAACAAATTAAAACTTATTATCGTTGGAAAAGATAAATATCGCCCTCCAATTCTTGATAATTTAATTAAAGTTAAAAACCAAGAACTTAGTTATAATGCAATAACAAAAATTGATGATGTCAGTGACAACGAACTAATCCAGCTTTATCAAGAAGCAAAAATCCTGCTTTATATTTCCTCATCTGAAGCACAAGGACTGCCACCCTTAGAAGCCCTTGCTTGCGGAACACCGATACTAGTGGCAGAAAACGAATTATCAAAAGAGATTTTTGATAATTTAGCTTTCTTTGTTAAAAACCCGGATAATCCCGATTCAATATACGAAGCATTAAAATCGGCGTTAGAAGATATCGAAAAACAAAAAAATATTATCAACAATAACAACATGATGTTGTCCAAATTTAATTGGCATAACCATGTTGAAAAGATACTTGAGACCGCCAACAATATATGCCAAGCTTAACACAAGATAGAACTTTACAAAGGTGGCCAATGAAAGATAACACTGAAAGGCCTAAACGAAAGAAAAAGTGTAAATTAATTGAAATTAGAATATTCTACACTGGAGAAAATCAAGAAACCGGAGAGTGTATTGAAAAAGAAAAAAGTAAATTCTTAAAACGATCCCGTCGCGTTAAAAAATATCTTAATATAATGCTGGATAAAATAGAAGAATGCTTACCACATGATGTAGCCTCAAAAACAAAAATTGTCGAGGCTACTAAAGAAAATATAGACTATCTAATTGTAGTTGGCCCACAAAAAAGATTTGAGATTATATTTGAAATCGAAAAATGTAGTCAAGCAATGTGAAGCTCCACGGCTTTATTAAGTACCGCATTAGATATCCTAATGTGGTAGCCGTAACCTTTTTCCAGAAAGAATTTCATAGAACGAAACCCCACACTAGATAGGCCAAACCTGTCTAGTGCATGTGGAAAATCAAATGCTTAGATATATTAGTTCCAAGACCATTTTTTTGATTGAACTCATTATAGTACCCCTTGTCGCCCTTGGCATACTTGATCGCCACTGGGCTTTTTTGTTGCTTTTATTCTGGGTTATTTTCATTTTTAAACACCACTTTGGCAACCTAATAACCCTTTTTATTCAATCCATTCCGTTATTTATCGCCTTACCCATAACCCCAAACTTTGACAACTTTAATATATGGCGTATTATAGCCGGTTTAATCTTTTTAAAATGGTTTTTCCAAAGATATATAATATTAAATTTCTTTAATCAACTAGTTCTAGTCTTTAAAAAACCCGTTTTATTCTTTAGAGAACACAAAATCTCTTCCCTAATAATTCTACTATTTATCATTTGTGTACTTTCTGTTTTTGTTGCTCCAGACAAATTTGCAGCTATAAAAAGAATAATTTACTTCGCTAATATTTTAATCATACCCACAGTAATTTACTTTGAAGTAAAAAGGGGAAAGTTGTTTTATGAAAAAATTTTAAAGGTGTCTTTAATAGCCGGGGCTATTGCAGTTATGATCGGTTTTATCCAGTTAGGTATGACTTATTTTATGGATCCGGATAGTTTTTTAAAGTTTTGGGCTTTAAAAATAGACACTAACTTATATGGTTTTGAATGGGGAAAAACGGCATTGAATGCAAACACTTGGTTCGCGTATTTTGGCGAGAAACTAGTTTTAAGAATGTTTTCATCATTTCCAGATTCTCATAGCTTCCCAATGTTTCTAATTATGACCCTTCCGGGTTTGTTTTACATAAAAAATACCATAAAAAATTCTGTGTCCCATGTTTCAAGTTTAATGTTTCAAGTTTTATGTTTCGTATTCCTACTAGCTATAGTCCTCACCGGTACCCGTGGCATTTGGCTTGCATTTTTGGGGCCAATCCTCTTAACGATTTACTATTGGGTAAAAGGGTATAAAGAATACGCAAAATTAGGCGGGAAATTAATTATAATCTTTTTGATTGCTTTCGGTTTAACTTATTTTATTTTTTCAACGGCCCAATTTAAGGTTCACGGCGGACTTGATCTTATTAACACAAGAATTAAATCTCTTTTAGATGCGTCCGAACTTTCAAACAGCGGTCGAATTTTAATCTGGAAAGCCACACTTGAATCAATTAAAAAACACCCCTTATTGGGTGTCGGAATAGGGAATTTTCCGGTTGTTTTAAATCAAAAGATCGAACTTGCTAAGGCTGGTTCTTCAGCTCATAACCTTTATTTAAATTTTTTAGCTGAAATTGGAATCATAGGCGGTTTACTTTTTATGTGGCTTTTTTGGTTAATATTTAGAAAAATCTATACTTATTTAAAACAGACGCAGAAACTAAAAAATTCTATACAAACGAGTACCCATTTTTATTTCTTAATTTCTTACGTTTGGGTTTTACTTTACAGTCTCACTGACGCCGCATTAACTGATGAACGCTCTTTCTTGATGTTTACCTCAATGGTTACTTTAAACCTTGCGATTTTAAACAAAAAGAGCGGGATTGATCCCGACTCTGTAAACTAATTTTCTCCTCCTTTTAATCTCTTTCGGCAGTCACGAATTCAGAATCTAAAAGAAAATCCTTTACTTTTTCATCGTTAAAAATAACGGGTATTGGTGAATTACGAAACATATCAATATCTATCGGTTTTAACGGTTTTTGAATAAAAACTTTAGCTAATAATCTATCCAGCGACGCTAGCAATTCCTGATCTGTAAATAATAAGCCATGCAATATCAGCACGTGGGGAAACCGATCTGACATAAAAATCTTGATCTCGTAAAGTGAGACAATCCTTATCACATTCTCGTCAAATTCTGCATCAGTTATTTTCTTTGTGGCCATTTCAAGCCTCTACTTTTAGATAATAGTCATAAGCGTCCTGATGAATTCGGGGGTAGGGAACGTGCTTGCCACTTGAATCAACTCTTTCAAAAATAGGTTCTCCTTCATAAAAACCAATCACTTTTGCCCTAACTGGTACCGGAATATACTTTAGTTTCACATCGGCTATATCATTTATTTTTATTAATTTTGGAGATTCTACGTAGGGTTGAAAATCGTCTGCTGATGGCATAAAGTCCTCTCCTAAAAATTTGTTAATTTGCCGCTTTATGTTATCATCTATTTAACAAATATGTCAAGAGTAACCATCCATCTTATTGTTCGTAATGGCGAAAAATATATTCGCCATTGTTTAGACTCTTTAAAAGCTCAAACCTTTAAAGATTTTGGGGTTATAATTTTTGATAACAACTCAAATGATCAAACTAAAGCTATCATTGAAAACGAATATCCGAAATTCCGACTTTATAAATCTCCGGAAAACTTTGGCGCTTGGCCAGCATTTTCAAGGTCTCTTTCGTTAACAAACACAGAATATGCAGTTTTTCTAAGCGTAGACATAATTTTGGATAAAAATTTTCTAAAAGAAACTATTGAGGCTATGGATAAAAATCAGAAAGTTGGCGCAGTTCAGGGAAAAATTATGCAATGGAATATAGATAAAAATGGGCAAGCGATAAAAACCGATTTAATTGATACGGTCGGTTTCCAAATCTATAAATCCAGACGTTTAATCAATAAAGGGCACGGAGAGAAAGATATCGGACAATATGACAAACCAGAAGAAATTTTTGGGGTAGAAGGAGCTTGCGTAGTATTCAGACGTAAAGCGCTAGAACAAAGCAGACTCTGTGATTATAAATATAATTTTCAAAATCAGACCTTTTGTGAATTATCCGATGAGAACTATTTCTGGTATGTAGATGACTTGGACCTTGTTTGGCGTATGAGAATTTTTGGCTGGGAACAATATCTGATACCAAAAGCCTTGTTGTGGCACGACCGATCTACTACAAAAGGAATTAAAAAAGATTGGATTGATTATTTTAAAAGATTAAAGATACGAAAACAAATTCCTATCCACAAACGCCGTCTTGATTGGCGTAACATGAGATTAACTATTATGAAAAACGATTTTTTTATAAATATTCTGAAAGACCTTCCGTATGTTTTAAAAAGAGAAATTTTAATCCTTGGGTACACAATTCTTTTTGAACCCCAAGTGTTATTAGAAATACCCAAACTTCTAAAATTGATTCCTGAAATGCTTCAAAAAAGAAAGGAAATTATGAAAAGAGCAAAAATTAAACCCGAAGAAATAAGGAAGTGGTTTAAATGACTCTTAACGGAATAATACTCTTGAACGGGTTTTGAGCCCGTAGTCCCGATGCTATCGAGGATCCTCGATTCTGCGGAGCAGAAATCGGGACGGGCATGGTTTTCTCTGTCTGGATTTACTAGTCCAGACAGAGAAAGAGCGAAGGGCTCAACCCCTGAGTAAACCACGCTGGGGTTTGCGAAGAAAGAGAAAGAGTATTATTCACTAAGCTCAGATAAAAACACTTAACAAAAACATGTATTTGATGTAGATTGTACCCGTGGAATTTCAATATCAACAACTAGATTTCAACCAAGAAACAACCCATAATCGTAAGCAAAAAAAGATAATAAAATGGGGAATTATTTTGTTTTTTGCATTTTTAATTATATTTTTTGGATTTAGGTTCGGTATTGCTTACCACCAAATAACCGTAAAGAATGAATCAACTTGGAAACAAATTGCCCATGTTTTTTCATTTATTGATCAAAGTGGTCAGAAAAAGGAAAATCCTGACTATATTCTGCCGCCAAAAGAAGACTCAAGAATAGATATTTTGGTTTTAGGTATTAGAGGCGAACAAGACAAAGAAAATGGGGGATTGTTGGCTGACTCAATCATGATTTTGAGTATTGATACTAAATCTGAAAAAACTGCAATGGTATCTATTCCAAGAGACCTCTTAATTAAAATCCCTGGCATTCAAAAACAGGAAAAAATAAATACCATTTATCCAATAGATTTAGAAAGGGGTTCTAATCTTGCCTTAACAAAAGAAATGTTGTCGAGAATCAGCGGTGTTTATATTGACCATGAAATAGTGATAAACATGGGGGCATTTGCAGAGTTGGTTGAGACTTTGGGAGGCATTACAATCACCCTTCAAAAACCATTTGAGGAAAACCAACAATGGGGTTATCCATTCAAACTAGAGGCTGGCACTCAAAACTTAAATGGAGAACAAGCCCTTTACTACGTAAGATCCCGTTTTAGTTCAAGTGATTTTGACAGAGCCAGACGCCAACAAGAAGTAATCTTAGCTATCAAAAATAAATTACTAAATCTAGGAATTCTGGCTAATCCGCTTAAAATTAACGACCTAATTGGAATCGTACAAAAAAATGTCAGGACCGATATTGGGGCCTGGGAACTTCAGTCTCTTATAAGAACGGCTATTGGATTGAAAGATGTAAAGTCTAGACGTTTTGTAATCAGCACCGAGAATCTTCTTTTTGAAACTCATCTTGATGGAGTATATGTTTTACTTCCTTTGGGAAACGACTTCTCAAAAATTAAAGAATTATTCCAAAACATATTAAAAGATCCGTTTATTACTCCTACACCAGACATTTCACCTTAAATCAAAATAGAAGTCTACGGGCTTACGCCCGTGGTACTCTAAGGAGTACGGGATTGATTTTGAAAAGATATTGATGCTTTTCAAAATCAATCCAGACTTATATAATTTCCCTACGCTCGCTTGCGCTCGCTTCGGGGCTGTCATTCACCCCCGAGCTGACGCTCGGGGTTTTCTGACAGGAATTATAAAAATTCACATTTAACTAATCAAAACATACTTATGCTTTCAATCATTATTGTTCACTATCGTACTCCGGAACTTTTAAGACTCTGCCTTAAGAATCTAAAAAGGGTAATAGCCAAAGATAATTTAGAAACAGAAGTTCTGATAATTGATTCTGGCGCAACAGACGATTCCAAAAATTGGATTATTTTCGAATTTCCTGAATTTAAATATTTTCCATTCAAAGAAAATTTAGGTTTTGCCAAAGGAGTAAACCGAGGTATAGATAATTCAAAGGGAGACTTTATTTTGATTACTCAACCAGACGTCATAGTTACAGAAAAAAGCATTGAACCTTTAATAAATTACCTAAAAGCTAATCCCAAGGTTGGCCTGATCGGTCCAAAACTTTTAAATTTTGATGGCACTGTCCAAAGGTCATTTTTTAAATTCCCTAAATTAGTAACCTTAGCTTATCGCAGAACTTTTTTAAAAAATCTGTCGTTTGCTAAAAAAGAACTTCTAAGATTTGAATATTCGGACAAATTAACAAATAACCCAGAACTTGAACCGTTTGAAGTAGACTGGCTCATGGGAGCTGTTTTAGCCACCAGCAGAAAAGCAGTGGAAAAAGTCGGCGGAATGGATGAAAAAATATTTATGTATTTTGAAGACGTTGACTGGGCAAGAAGGTTTTGGCAAAAAGACTATAAGGTGATATGCTATCCAAAAGTAGCCATGTACCATTGGCTGATAAGAGCATCTAGCTCTTTTTTAGGGATTTTGGATCCAATTTTCAACAAACAAACTAGGATCCACATTAAAAGTGCTTTATATTATTTTCTAAAATGGAAGAAACTAAAATATCAAAGTCACAAAACTTAAATTCAAGAACTAACATGCAAAGAGTTTATATACCCTTTATTTTCATAGCTGTCATACTAGGTTTTTTGGGTGGAATTGAATACCAAAAAACAAAAAATCCAAACCTAATTTCTGTTGAAGGACTAATAAACCAAGACCTAGGGAAAGCCACTGACTTAGATTTTAGTCTATTTTGGGATACTTGGAATAGAATAAACGAAAAATATGTTGACAGAGATAAGATAAGTGAAAAAGATCTTTTATATGGAGCAATTTCTGGCATGGTTTCCGCTTTAAAAGATCCCTATACTGTATTTTTCCCACCTGACCAGGCAAAGCGTTTTCAAGAAGAAATCCAGGGAGAATTCGGCGGAGTTGGAATTGAAATCGGTTTGAGAGACCAAACCCTAACCGTTATAGCTCCAATTGACGGAACACCTGCGGCAAAAGCCGGTTTACTAGCCGGAGATAAAATATTAAAGATAGACGACCTACAAACAAACGACCTGACAATAGAAAAAGCCGTATCATTAATTAGAGGAAAAAAGGGAACAAAGGTTACTCTAACTATTTTAAGAAACGGAAACGACAAACCTCAAGACTACACTCTTATTAGAGATACAATAAAGGTCCCAGTTATCACTAAAAAAATCATTGAAGAAAACATTGGTTATATTCAACTTCACACATTTAACCAAAAAGCTGGCAGTGAATTTAAAAATGCCGTCAATAATTTACAGAACAAGGGTATGAAAAAGTTAATTTTGGACTTAAGAAATAACCCAGGGGGACTATTGGATCTGGCAATAGAACTTTCAAGCTACTTTCTTGAACCAAATAAAACAGTTGTCATTGAGGACTTTGGGAATAATAAAAAAAATGAGTTAAGATCAGAAACTAATGGATTACTAAAAGACATTCCTCTTGTAATATTGATTAACAAGGGTTCGGCTTCGGCCTCAGAAATATTAGCCGGAGCGTTGCATGACCAAAAGGGAACTATACTTATTGGAGAAAAAAGTTTTGGAAAAGGATCGGTTCAACAAGTAGACGACCTAAAGGGGGGGGCGTCTTTAAAAGTAACCGTGGCAAAATGGTTAACCCCAAAGGGACGATCAATAAGTGAACAAGGAATTGAACCTGATATTAAAATTGAACTAAGTGACGAGGACCAAACAGAAAAAAAGGACCCTCAGCTTGACAAAGCAATAGAAATAATTAAGAATTTGTAATTAAGCTTTGGTCTCTAGCTTTAGTCTTTGGTCATTAGACCTTTTGCTAAGCATACCTATAATGAGAATAATTCTATTAACCAACATAAAAGGACTCGGATTAATAGGGGATATAAAAGTCGTACGTGATGGTTATGCGCGGAATTTTTTGTTACCTAAAAGATTAGTTTTACCGGCAACCGAAGAAAATCTAAAAAAAATCGACGATCTAAAAAAACAACGTAATATTCTAATGGAAAAAGAAAAAGAAAGTGCTCAAGGCTTAGTTGAAAAATTAAAAGAACTGAATTTGGTCATCTATTCTAAAAGCAATGATGAAGGCACCTTATACGCAGGTATAGATCAGAAAAAAATTGCCGAAGAACTAAAAAAGAACGGAATAGTAGTTGACCAAGAATATATAAAACTAGCCGACCACTTAAAAAATGTCGGCGAACATTCGGTAATCTTCGAGTATAGTCCAGATATTCAAACCGAATTCAAAATAAATATAATTGCTGATAAAAATCAGGTTTAAATAACACTAACCACGCTTGTGGTTCTACGAGAACCATTATATTTCTTAACTTTTTTAGTCCTGAACAAAACACGCCCTGTTTGAATAGCATAAATAGTATCGTCTTTTCCAATCTTTACCCCAGAACCGGGAATATATTGACTTCCCCTTTGGCGGATGATTATACTCCCAACTTTTGCCAATTGACCGCCAAAAATCTTAACCCCCAAACGTTTTGACGCTGATTCTCTACCATTTTTAGTTGTACCCGCAGACTTAGTATGTGCCATTTTGTCTATGAGCTCGAGCGAATAGGAACAAAATGGCATCTCGTTAAAAATTTGCTATTCTTACAAAACTAATATTAAAATAGAAAAACTGATTTCAGTTATCAACCTGCGATACCCGAATCCATATATAAGTTTCTTAAAGGGTATCACCAATGAATTAATCGCAAAATTTTAATGGGAGGCCTTACGCTAGAACCCGAAATTAACTTTAAATTATGCTATCATCTTTTAAAAACAAAATCAAATCCCTTGGATATGGAAATTTAACCGTTTTATTCTTGATGCTTATTTTAGCATTTCAGCTTGGAAAGATCACAACTCAATCCACAAAGGAAGTACCAATTAAGCTAGAGGCCGCGGCATTAAATCAAATCTTTGAAAAACCTAATTCTGAAAATAAACAAAACGAAGTTTTCCCACAAACAACTTCCAATCCTAAAATTCCTCAAGTTAACTTAAAAGTAGTTGTTTCCAAAGCTTCAAATTCTAAAGTTTATCATTTTCTTTGGTGCGCAGGTGCCAAAAGAATAAAACAAGAAAATTTAATTGAGTTTGCTTCTGAAACTGAAGCTATATCAAAGGGTTATACTTTAGCAGGTAACTGTAAAAAATGATATTATGAACATTGAAATGCCAAAACAAATTGAACTAATCAAAGAAGTCACTATTCCGGAATCAGAGTATACGATTTCTTTTTCCCGAAGCGGCGGCAAAGGCGGCCAAAATGTTAACAAAGTTGAGACTAAAGCCACCTTAAGATGGAATCTATGGCAATCTAATATTTTGACCCCAGAACAAAAAGATTTAGTCTTAACATACAGTCCTTTATCCAACCGTATGGATAAAAATAGCGATATTATTTTATATGACCAAAGTGAACGCTCTCAAGAACAAAACCGTCAAAATGTTATTGCTAAACTCAATAGGTTGGTAAACGAAGCAATTAATCCTCCCAGGGAACGAATCCCAACTAAAGTACCGCAACGTTCGAAAATCAAAAGATTAGAAAAGAAAAAAATTCAATCAGAAAAAAAGGCTAGCCGTAACCAAAAACTGGAATATTAATATAAAAAAACAGCTGAGTGGCCGTTTTTTTATATACAATCCTCATAACCACCCATTCTTGATTTTCTTTAGCCAAGAGTCGTGTTCTCCCGATTTAAAGTTTAATTTTATCAAGCCAATATTTATGCTCCCATTCCCAAAGATGTTTGCATGCCAAAAACGCCTTCATATCGTCGTTAAAACCTTCTAATTCTCGTAACTCTATTTCGCCCATGGTCGGACCCCAAACATGCTGGCAATCCTGTTTGCCACCTCTTATTTTTATATTCCCTCCCTTTTCACGCAACTTAGCCGGACAACGTAAACACTGTTTAGCTTGATCAATCCTTAAAATCCAACGAACCAACGGCGGTGTTCCGGATTCCTGGAGAGCTTCAACGTAGGCCGCGGTTTGAATACCATAATCCCTATAAATCGCATACGAGGTTTTAATGTCTAAAACTCCAAGTCTTCCATTTAGTTCCGCAAGCACATCAATCGTTCCGGCATACCAATGATTTTTAGAAATTATCCTAGTTTCCATCTGATGTGGGATAACTTCATTCTGATTTTTAAAATCCGTGAAAGCTTTCACGGCCGGTTTAATATTTTCAGGTATAACAATATCCTTGCCTCCAAGAATTGCTTCAACGGTTTCGTGTAAAAGGGTTCCCTCTTCAGCAGAAAGAGTTTTTACTTTTTCACCGGCAGCAAAATTTACTTGATCAGCATAAAATTTATAAAGCGCCGGCTTAGCTTTAATAGAAATAATTGACGTAACTCTTGGATACCAAATTCCGTCTATTTCATACCCTGACGTACTTTTAAAATGTTTCAGATCTTGATAAAACATACATTCGAGTTTAACATACAAACAAGTAGCTTAAAATAGGGGAGAAAGATGGAAAACGAAATTTCACAGGAATTTTGTCCCAATTGCAGAAAAATCGTAAATGTGAAAAAACAAGAGCTTACAACTAGCGTTCAAAATGGAAATGGAAAAAAAGTAGTGTTAAGAATTTTAAAGAGTTTTAGCTGTGAAAGTTGCAATAGGGAAATCAGAACCGAAAACCCAGAAATAAAAAATTAAATTTAAAACTAACCGCAAAAAATATTACAAAGATAGGGGAATGCGGTTTTTTATTTTCATAGGCTCACGTCGCACAACCTACATTGTAGGTCGTATTATAAATAACTCTTAGACATTACTCTTCTTTATAATACAACCCACAATGTGTCGCTGTTGTACAACATTTAAAAAAACATCGTACAATCTTGGCTAACTTACTTAAAAAGGTCAACTTATCCTAACCATCCCAATAATCCTTTCAAGACCTGAACCATAACTATAAAAACCAATAATACAAGCCTCATTAAAAATATAATTAATTCCTTAAAGCCCGAGAGTATATCTTTTAGGGTTATTGATCCTAGCCGCTTATCTTTCTCTTGAGCACTAACTTCTTGCAATTCCAATTGAGGCAAGTATTCTTTTAAATCCTGAATTTGATCTGGTAAACGGACTTGACCGTATGTTTTAAATATACCCCTTATTATATTTTCAGTTTGTTTAACAAACTGATCAATACTTAAATCTCGCTCCCTAAGGCTATAATTTAAAATGTCGGACGATGACGAAGAGCTCGATTGAGCAAAGCTAAAAATAGGAAAAAAATAGAGTACTGAAAATAAAAATATAAATATCTTTATCCTCATACCCCAAAAGCCAATCCTACTGACTCTAGCTTATAAGGTAAAAGGATAAAGCTAATTGCATTATATCACACATTCTTTAAAAGTTATACCCGGCACACGCTATTGACACGTCCCCCACTCTACTGTGAAATAGTTATCCACACCCCCATCTAATTTTGCTCTTCTCTTAGGTGGGGGCTAGTCATTTTTACTAAAAAGAACAACATCTTTAAAAAATAGCCTCATTGCCTTAAAAAAAGGTAGAATAGACAAAAAGTAACGAAAATCGACGAATTGCCTCATCACCCACCCCAGACGACCAGATATACTAAAATTACCAATTCCAGGCCTTGCAAGGGCAAATTTCCCTCCTACAGGAGCAATCCAAGCCCCATACCAAGGATTATATTTTTTCAAAGGTTTATTTTGTATAGAGTTGAATATATTTGAAGCAACGGTCGCTCCCTGATCTTTGGCTGTATATGCCATGGCCGGCACTGGTTTTTGAGTTTTATGATCCAAAATAAAAACACTATCTCCTACCGCAAAGATGAACGGGATCGGATTTCCCCCTTGTTTAACACGTAAGTATTCATCAGCTAAAATTGATCCCCTTTTATCATCTAAGTCTATATAGTTTTTAACTGATGCTAATATGCGGTTTGAACGAATACCGCCACTCCAAATAAACATATCTGATTTAACTAAATCATTACCCATCAAGACTGAATCGGGTTTTACTTCCTTTATTTCCTTTCTTTCAATCACTTGAACTCCCAAAAAGTTTAGTCGCTTTTTAATAACATCTCGTTCCTTTTCAGAAACCATAGGCAAAATAGTAGAACCAGCCTCTACAAGAGAAATAGAAACATATCCCTTAGACATTTTGCATGTATTTCTTAAATTTTCCACACAGCAAGCGATTTCGGCGGCTGTTTCAACCCCAGTAAATCCACCGCCGCCAATAATAATACGAACCGGTAATTCTTTTACTCCTTCTTTCCCCTCTTTAAATATCTGGTTCAACTTTTCATTTATTGCAATTCCATCGTCAATGGTTTTCATCTGATAAGCATATTCACTAACTCCGGGGATTCCATAGTCATTTACCTCGGCGCCAAGTCCTAAAACTAAGTAATCAAAATCAATTTCTTCTCCCCCGCCAGTTATAATTTTTCTGTTTTCAATATCAATTTTTGAGATCTCCGCCTGAATAAAATCTATTTTATGATTGGCAAAAATTATCCCGTAAGGAATACAAATCGAGCCGCGCAATTTAATTTGATATGGCTCTTTTTTAACCCCATAAGCCGATGCCACCTCATAAAGATTTGGCGTGAAGGTATGGTTTGCATTTCTATCAATTAAAACGACACGCCAATTTTTTTCGTGGTTTATCACGTGACGTAATTTTCTTTCTAAGTCCAAAGCAACTCTTATACCTCCAAATCCACCGCCTAAAACTAATATATTTTGCATGGTATCCTTACTTTAATATATTTTCTAAAAACAAAAAACCCCGTAGTAGAAATTTGGAATATGATGCTAAAAGCATCATCTAGCGAAGCTTTCCAAATTTTCACTATGGGGAAAACGGCTGTAACCGCTAAAGAGTCTACAAAATCATTTCTTATTTAAAAAAGATCTGAAACGCTCATAGTACTTATCTGGATAAAATAAATCATGGGCTTTTGGAGGGTATCGGGTTAAATATATAACCCCATATTCTACTGAATCTTCCAATATTGGCCTGACAAAAATATAGCCTTCGTCATACACATCGATATCATCGCGATAGAAAATATATGTAGCTAAATTCTCTGGATTCATCGTATTTCGATCTAATTTCGATTGTATATTGTGGGGGCCATTCAAATGCCAATCAAAATATTCGGCTATACCCTCTCTTATTATCTTATTTACCCAGGTATCAAAGGTACCAACTGGTTGTAAAAATTCACTCCCATTATATATTTTATATGATGAGATTTGATCTTGATAAAAATGTCCCATTTCATGTTCTAGTAATCGTTTTAAATATTCAGATCGTCTTAAAGAAAATTTAGTAAAATAATCACTGGTTAATGGCTCAAAGAGATACACAAACTTAATTACCCTCATTAAATCATTATCTACTAAAAAATCTGATTCGTTGGGTAAAATCAGTTTACCGTATTCCATTTTAAGGACAAATCTGAAAATAGAGAAACTTCAGCGAAAAACGGGATATTTAAATATATTGTTTTGGTACCAGGTTTATAACTACTGAGAATAGAGCTAGATGAATCTTCGGATAATCTATATTCCACATTTGGTACACCAGAATATTTAATCTTAAATTCTTTTTCTTGAAGCCTCATTATATCAACAAGATTTTGTTCAACAAACAACCTTGCTCCCGGTTCCCTACCTTGGCTAAGCTGAATAACCATATTAAATATCAGCCCTGAATCAAAGACTAGTCTAGAGTGAGCAGAAAAGAAACATAAACATAAAAACATAGACACCAAAATTATAGCCCTTCTTAGCATAACCATCCTCCCTATTCTTTTGTTAATCTACTAAAATCTATTGGCTAAACTATCATTTATTCTATAAGTAGTCAAGGGGGTTAAGCGTCCCTTCAAAATAGTTAAAATAAAGCTGTCCGGTTTTCTCACTTATATAGGTGAAAAAATCTCTATATAAACTAAGATGAAGATGCGAGCCAGTCACATTTCCTGTTGCTCCCTCATATCCAATGACTGTCCCAGGAGATACACGCTGTCCGACTTTCAAAAAGGTTGGAGTACTCATGTGGCCATACAAACTCACTAAATCATTATCATGCCTTACTGCCACCCAATTTCCCCATCCATTATTGTTACCGCTTGCTAAGATTACACCAGACCCAATTGCTTTAAGTTCTGAACCAAAACCAATAGCCATATCAATCCCATTATGCGGGGCGCCACCATATGCTCCGCGACGGGCAAAAGCCGTCATTCCATAACCTTGAGTCAAGCGCTTGACAGCTTCCGGCCACTGAAAGATTTTTGTTCCCCTAGGTGGTATTGATTTTGCGGTTACATGAACTATAAACTCTCCCTTACCCCGAGCTTGCAACTCTAATTGTTGTAATTCTTTAAAGAACTCGGTTTTCTTTTTTTCTATGTCAACCAAAAGTTTTTGATACTGGACTTCTTGACCTTTAGTTATCTTAAGCAAATTATCTTTTTGGGACTTTGCACCGTTAACCGTTGATCTTTCCGCTTGCTGTTGGGATTTAAGATTTTCAAGATCTTGTTGTTTCACTTCTGCGTCTCCCTTTTTAACATTTAATTCGTCACGGAAATCTTTTAACTCTTCAATCTTAGTTAAAAGTTCTTGTTGAATATTCGATGTTTGTTCATATTGATTAAAAATTTCTGACAATTGGGCATATTTAAAAAGCATTGCTAACAAAGAAACATTATCAAGTTCATTAATTTCTCTAATCAACTGACTAATGGTTAATTTTGATTCGTCTATCTTTAATAAAAGATCGCCCATCTGCGACTGAAGTTGTTGAATCTCCAATTCCTTGGTTGTTATTTTATTTGAAGTAATCCTGATCTGAACCAAAAGCTGATTAAGCTGACTGTTTAAACTCGCTATTTCCTGCTTTAAACTTTCTCCTTCCTGGCGAGTCCGATTTATATCTTGCCTATATTTTTGAGACTGCTCCTCTAGAGCCTGAATTTGTTGCCTTAACTGGTCAATTCGATCCTGAACTTGATCAGCTGAAACCAAACTAAAAAATAAAATATAAACAAGAAAACAAAAAATAAGGAAAAAGGAAACTTTCCTAAGCATATTCTTATTTTAACCCCGTAGTGAAACTTTGACCATTGCTTTGTAAACAAAGCAATTTTCACCCTCAAAAAGTTAAATTTCTACTACGGGGTTAACTCTAAATTAGATAACAAAAAACCCCGTAGTAGAAATTTGGAATATGATGCTGAAAGCATCATCTGGCGTAGCTTTCCAAATTTTCACTACGGGGAAAGCGCCCATAAGGGCATTTAGTTTTTAGGTTACTAGAATAAAGACAACCCACCCCACAATCATAAATATGTCACCAATGCTTAAATTTACTATTAATATCTTATTAACTGCTTTGAACTCAAAAGGGATAGAAATAATATCAGCTAATTTTAATAACCTTGTTTCAGGTTCAACAAATTTATGAATAACGCCGATAAGCCTCCCCTGTTCTTCGGGTCGCCTCACCGGCATTCTAAACTTGTTTATAACACAAACTATCAAATTTAGACTAACGCCTATCAAAATTAGAATAACCACTTTATTTTCGGAAATTAATTGCGCCCCATAAAATAGTAAAAGAATGCTTCCAATAAAAGTTGCGTAAATTTCTAAATTTGTGCCGGCTTTACTTTTTAAAATTCTGTGGCTGAAAAAACGCGTAAAAATCAAGCTTAATAAAATTAAGACGAACCAAAAATCAATCATACAGACCTCTTTCATTTTTTAAAGATCGTACGTATTCTATAAAAAAGACCCTCGGAAATCAAAAAGCGTCCTCTACAGACGCCACGTGAATTATTTAACTAACTCCGTTTTTTATTTTTCTTTTGAACTGTACTTTTTAAAATAACTATAAATAGCCCATAATCAATTTTAAAAGAGACTGAACTCCAACCAACTACAACCCTAACATACTTTGAACGGATTAGTTTTTGGGTTTTCTTATCTAGAAAAAAGCCCTCCGCTTCATCACCGAATTCTTCAAAAATATTACCCAGTGATGGATTTATGCTTAATTCTATTCTCCCAAGTCTTCTTAAATCTGTTATTTCTTGAAGTGCAAGTCTTTCTAGTTCATTGTCTATTTCCCCTTCAAGTAAATCAGCAAATTCTTGACTTCTGTTCTTTAAAATGTCTTTTGGTCCTAGTGCCATTGTTTTCTCCCTCCTTATGTTTAAGAGTTTAATTTTTTAAGAGCATGGTTTATCCTAATAAGGGTCTGTTCTTTTGTCAATACCGACGTAATAACAACTGGATCCGGGGATTTTTCTTTACCGGTTAAAGCAACACGCAATGGCCAATACACTGCTCCCCTATCTCCGCCAAATTCTTGATTGGCAATTTCATCAAGTTTATTTTTTACAGTATCTTTGTTTTCTAAATCTTCTAAAGATAACTTTCCATTTATTAACTCAAGCGCTTTTTTAGCACCATTTAAGTCAGATTTTCTCCAAACTAATAAACTTTTATCATACTCTGGGGCTTTAAATAAATACTCAAACTCTTTTACGTCAGATAATTTTTCAAGACGCTCGATTAAAATCGGTTTTATTTTTTCCACAAAGTCGTCTTCAACTTTTTCTGGCTGTATTTCCCTCAATACAAAAGGTACTACAGCACTCTCAAATTGCTCCGACGGCAATCCACGAATATATTGATTATTCATCCAGTTCAATTTTTTAATATCAAATACTGCTCCGGATTTATGTACCCGATGGATATCAAAGTGATGAACTAACTCATCCAAGTTAAATACATCTTCTTGTCTTCCTTTTTGTGCTTCATGTTCTATGTTCCATGTTTCATGTTTTGGCTTCCATCCAAGCAACGCCATAAAATTTATCATTGCTTCTGGTAAATAACCTTGCTCTCGAAATTCTATTAAAGAAGTTGCTCCGTGTCTTTTTGAAAGTTTAGAACGATCTATCCCCAAAATTAGAGGCATGTGAGCATATTCTAAAGCATTAAAACCCAACGCCTCCTGGATTAAAATTTGTTTGGGAGTATTGGAAATATGGTCTTCCCCACGAATCACATGGCTAATCTTCATCTCATAATCATCCACTACAACTGCCAAATTATACAAAGGCGTATTTTCATCTTTTGCAATACTTAAATCTCCTACTAGTTTTTGTTCCCACTCAACCGTTCCTCGAATCAAATCTTCAAAACTAATTATTCTTGTCGAGTTCTCATCCACCGCCAAACGGATAATGCCTTCCTTACTTTTGACTTTTGACTTTTGACTTTTGACTTTATATTCACAAATATGTCTTGGTGCCTCTTTTCGCTTCATTTGTTCTTGTTTTTCTGCCTCTAGCTCCTCAATACTGTGATAACACCAAAATGCCTTGCCTTCATCTAAAAGTTTTTGAATATATTTTTTATAAATATCCAAACGCTCGCTTTGCCTATAAAACTCGTCCCACTCAATACCAAGCCACTGTAATCCTTCAATAATATCTTCTTCATATTTTTTTTCTGACCGTTCAAGATCCGTATCTTCAATTCTCAACACAAAACCGCCCTTGTAATGCTGGGCAAATAAAAAATTAAAAAGTGCAGTCCGAGCTGTACCAATATGCAAAAACCCGGTTGGCGACGGAGCAATTCGCACCCTTACGTCTTTAACCATAATTAAATTATACATTTCTAGACACTAAATGCTAGAAACTATTTGTTATACCGTGCTAAACTGCAATTAATGCATGTTATTGAAGTCACGCCTTTAGTCTCTATTCCAAAATCTCAAAACCAGACTTTCAGCTATTTTTGGCCGGAATCTTTAAATGCCGGCGATTTGGTTTTTGCTCCAGTTAGAAATAAAAAAACCTTAGCTGTAGTCCTGCGTTCTACTCCCCTAGCTAAACAAAAAATTATGCTCAAAAAGATGGCCGGCTTTGCCTTAAAAAAACTGCTTGGTTTAAAAAAAGCGGATGTTATAACTAAAAAACAAATTGAGTTTGCAATTTGGCTTTCAAATTACTATTTTGCACCGCTAGGACTTTGTATGAAATTAGTACTTCCCAAATTCTGGAAAAATACCCTCCTTCGCTCCTATGGAGCTTCGGAAGGGCTATCCCCAAAGAAAGATGAGGGTTATAGCGCAAACCAAAATAAACCCAAAAAGGAAAATATCAAAGAAGATTTTTTTATTGATGGTGATATCAAAAAGTATTTCAACTATATTGACCCAAACGGTCAAACACTCATTTTAGTCCCGCAGAAAATTTCAATTCCGATAATTCAAAAAGTGCTTTCAGAATATAAAAGCGTTGGTATTCACGGAAATTTAACAATAAAAGAGCAATTTAAAACACATCAAGAAATACAAAATGGCATATCGTTAATAATAGGCACACGCACAGCATTATTTTACAATTACCCAAATCTGAAATCTATTATCGTTCATGACGCCGGTAGCGAAAATTACTATTCAGATATGACGCCAAAATACTTTGCACCTAAAATTGTTAAAAAACTCGCTCAACTAAACAATGCCAACATTGTCCTTGCCGGTTTTCCCTTTCCTGATCTTCTACCGAAAGCTATAAGTAAAAAAATTCCACAAATAAAAAAATTGGCTTCAAATTTAGAAGTGGTTGACATGGTTAAAGAAATCCAACATGGAAATTTTTCGTTTTTAAGCCAAACACTTACAGAAAAGATAAAAGATTACATAATTAATAATGATCGGGTAATTCTTTTTTCTCATAGACGAGGTTACTCACTATACATTTGCAGAGCCTGCGGTAAAACCGTTAGTTGCGATAACTGTTCAGTTGCAATGACAATTCACCACGGAGACGCTAAAACATATCTTCTATGTCATCGATGCCAAGCTCAAAAACCTGTTCCTCAATTTTGTCCCTCATGCGAAAATTACGCTTTAAAACCTTACGGCTTTGGCTCCGAAAGAATTGCAAAAGAAATTCAAAAGCTATTACCCGAATCAAAAATATTTTTACTGGATCAAGACAACGTTAAAGAAGAAAACGGGCTTTCCGTTATTAAAAAGTGGTTAGAAACTCCTTCTATATTAATTGCCACTTCAATGCTTTTTTCTTTTAAAGATTTTATCCGCGAGGAAAGAAAAAAATTAAAAATTGTTTCAGGAATTATAGGCCTTGACCAGTTAATGCAATTTCCCGATTTTAGAATGAACAATAAAATCTTAAAAGAGGTATATTCAATAAGGAAACTAAGCGACCAAACCATTTTACAAACAATTGACAGTAAAACTGAAATAATAAATGCTCTGGATACTCAAACTTATAATGAATTTTTAAAAAAAGATTTGGAAAACAGACAAATAATGAACTACCCTCCTTTTGGACAAATTATTAAAATAGAATCTAAAAATATAAACGAAGGACAAGCGCTTCATCAAGCCCGAAATCTAACTTACGCACTGAAAAAATTAAAACCAGATTTGATCAATAATGGTCAAATACTCGGTCCTGTACCAGCCTTAATTAGTAAAGAAAAAGATAAATATATTTTCAATGTTCTGATTAGAATCCCATTTAAAGAATCCGAAGAACAGTTTGAGAATGAAATAATAACCAGAAATCAAATTCTCAACATGATCGGATCAAATTTTGAAATATTAGTTGACCCAAAAAATCCACTTTAAGACTAAAGGCTTGCTAAATAATACTCTTGAACGGTTTTTGAGTCCGTAGCGGGCACGGTTTACCCAGCTCTTTCTTTTGAAAGAGCTGGGTAAGAGCGACCGCGTGCCGCCTTAGCTTTAGCGGTGGCGCAAGGGCTCAACCCCTAAGCAAACCACGCCGGGGTTTGCGAAGAAAGAGAAAGAGTATTGTTTAGTAAGCTTATCTATTTGAAAGAAGCTCCCACCAAAATATCTTTTTCAAAAACCTGATCCATTACCAGAGTATCACCTATTGCATTCAGGCTTTCTGGAAATCTTCCTGTCAAACTTAAGTCACGATCTGAATCTATTGAAATATTTATATTACTCTTAACTCCGGGCTGTTTTTGAACTAAAAGTGAATAATCTATTAAATTACCATTTTTAATTGTATTTGTTTTATATCTTATGGTAACCGCCTTTGTGGTTTTTGGCTCAAGTACTAACCAAAAACCAAATACTTTTTTCCCGTTTTCTTCCCATTCTTTAATCCCGTTAGTATCCTTTTGAGCTGATTCCAAGTCTTCTAAATCCGGGTCTTCTTTAAATTCGCCGTCCGAATAATCAATCAATGGATTAAAAGAAAAGTCCGAGTTCCCATCAATAGATATAAGTTCTGCGTCTTTCGGAACAAAAACTCTCATGTAGTCGTTATTTTTCTTATTGAAAAAACCATATTTACTGTCTCCCCCATTATGGATACGCTGAACAGTTAACTCGTGTTCCACTACATCCTGACTAATGTTTAACTTCAAAGTTACTTTATTATCTATAACAGCGTCTGTTTTAGAACCCATCACGTTTGTGTGATTAATCATTAAAAAGTCCCCATCAAAATCACGGATTTCTCCAGCTAAACCGCTTTCCTTAACAAATTTTTCCAAAGACGGTTCCAAAAAATAAACCATTAAATCTTTTTGCTGAATGGATTCAACAATCGACAAAAATACATCGGCCCACTTATCTTCGCTGATGTGTGTAATTGAATCTAAAAATAACGGCGCAAAATCTTTTAAGACTGTTTTGGGTTGAATTCTGTTAGACCCATACTCAACCTCCGACTGTATCTCTTCCAGAAAATTTTCCGGATTTATAACAGTGCCGTATTTAGATAATTTTATTGGCTCAACGAATTTAAGAAGTTTTAGAATCATATCTACATTCAAAGCAATAACACCGTCAATTTCTTCTTTTCGTTCTTTCTTATAAAATTCGTAAACCTTATACGCGGAGGTCGGAAAATCCGCCCACCAAGCCGAGTCTCTCATGCCCCACGTAGGAGTAATCTTTTGAAGAGGTTTGGGCGGAATAATTAATTCTTTTAACTGCCCATCAGGATTATATATGTCATCCACAAAAAAGCTTTTCATTACTCCCTGATCAAATTCCACAACTGCATAAGTTCCAGGGAATCCTCCAGTCGGCCTAAGTTCGCTCGTATTTTGCAACAAAACAAGATAACGCATAGGACCATTCTGACCCATTGCTTCCATTAAAACCCCCGAATAGTCAATTGCCGCATTTAAAAATTTTGAAAACTCCGGAATTTTATTTTGAAAATCTATAAAAGTTTCTCTTTTTTCTTCAGGTATCAAAGATGAATCAACATCAGCTAAAAGCCTGCCCGCCCTTACTACATTTCGATCAGCCCCTATGAGCGCGACCCGAAAAGTCCTTAATAAAGAAAACATATCTATGGTAGATTGCTTCTTGGAACCACCGGGTATAATTGAAGATAAAATGTTCGCATTCTTTAACCCGTCAAAAGCTGAAGCTATATCAGCTCCGGATTCCGATATTAGCTTTCCCGCTTCGCTAAGTTGTTCCGCATCTTTAGTTTTATTTAAACCGGGCAAAGCAGTTATCAACCCCAGAAATGAAGAACTAAAATTGTTTAATTCCTGTTGTGCTGATTGAAAATTCTTTTCGGCAAATATAAATTCGTGATTAGCGTCATCAAAACGAAAACCTAAAAAAGCATCTTTTGCTCTTTCTAAACTAGCTAAAGCATTGTTTCCTTTCTTTGTAACTTCATTCTTGATTTGAATACCCTTTTGAAAAAAGTTAAGTCCTCCTATGAAAAGAATATTTGCAATAATTCCAACGGTTAATAGCTTACCCCACTGAAATTTGGTTACTTGAGGCGGACACACCAGAAGATCTTGTTCAGATAAATTTGCTTTTGTAACTGTCACTTTCTCTACAATTGGTGGGGATACTGGAATTGCTTCTGTGGCTGGACCAAGATTTATAATAACCCCTTCCTTCTTAATCGGCTCAATTTTAACTTCTCTAAGCTCTTTTAGTTTCTTTTCTAGTTCATTGGAAATTGTTGATCCCGTTAAAGGCAAGAAATCTGTCGATTTCTGCCAATTCAAGTCCGTGAATTGGGCCTCTAACGGGATTGACCCCGTTAAATAACTTTTTGTGTTTCTGTCGTTTGCCAATATCGGTTCTGGAAAAAAAGAATGGGTTGACGCATGCGTTTCAATCCTACCAATCTCCCAAATTCCATTTGGTAAATCCGTCTTTGATTTAATAACCTCTTTGTTTTTGTGACTTTGTCGGATGGGTATTGTTCCCCTCGGCTTTTGACTACTAGAAAAATTTAAATTTAATGGAGTGGTTGTTTTTTTCAAAGCTTCTTCTAATTGTTGATGAGCATTCCATTTTACTTCGCTTACCGCGGGAGGAGTTGTTTCAATCGGCACAATATGGTCTGCAAAAGCTAAGTCAACAACGTCACAATAAATAGGATCCCTGAATTGAGCCAAATCAAGATTTTGCTGAACCGACTCTATTTTTTGAATTTCAATATCTCCAGTTTTTCGATTAACTGGTAGGACATCAAAAAGAACAGAATAGATTTTCTGTTTGGACACTTAATAAAATTATACACTGCGGAAAAATTAACTTTATCAACACAGCTCGTGGTATCGCCCCTTACTGGCACGCTCAGCATCTCCAGCGGATGCCTCGCTAAGAGGAAACGAAGTTTCCTTCGACTCAAGTCTCAGGACCTATCAAACTTCGTTTCCTATTACCAGTAAGGGGCGATACCATACAATTCCTGTGACTTACTGACTTCAAAAAATCAAATTATCATGATAAGTTAGTAAAGATGGAAATAATAAAAAACCCAAACCCAATACTGCATAAAAAGCTAGAAAATGTTAGACCCGAAGACCAAATTGACCAACTTATTAAAGACATGAAAAAAACCATGATAGAGTTTCGGGGTGTAGGACTAGCAGCCAATCAAGTAAACAAAGATTTGGCTCTTTTTGTTATAGACGAGTCTCTTGCAAAAGAAAATAACGCCCCCGATGTTTACTTAAATCCAGAAATTGAACCCTACTCAAAACAGGAAGATATTATGGAAGAAGGTTGTTTGAGCATTCCTGGAACCTGGCTCAAAATAAAAAGGACCAAAAAAGTAAAAGTAAAAGCCCTTAATGAAAAAGGCGATAAAATTAAATTTATCGCCAAGGGCATGCTTGCCAGAGTTTTGCAACATGAATTTGATCATCTCCAAGGAACTCTTATTATAGAAAAACAAAAACAGAGTTAAACTTATCGCACTATGCAAAATTCAAAAATTATATTCTGGGGAACAGACAATTTCAGTATTCCCATTTTAGATTCACTTATTAAAAGTGGCTATCAAATCTTGGCTATTATTACGACACCAGATAAACCAACAGGAAGGAAACAAACATTCACTCCACCATTACTTAAATCATGGATCATAAAACATGAATCATGGGACATAGAAATATTACAGCCAGAAAAGTTGACTAATGATTTACGTTTCAAGTTTCAAGATTTACGACCTGACCTTTGTATCGTCGCTTCTTACGGAAAAATTATTCCTAAAGAGATTTTAGAAATCCCAAAATTTGGTTTTATAAATGTTCACCCATCACTACTCCCAAAATACCGCGGTCCAACTCCAATTCAAACATCAATTTTAAATGGCGAAACCCAAACTGGCGTAACGATTATGTTAGTGGATGAACTAATGGACCATGGACCAACAATCGTGAAACATAAAACATGGATCATGGAACATGATACTTACGAATTGCTACATGATAAATTGGCAAAAATAGGAGCTGAATTATTGATCAAAACAATACCCAAATGGGTTAAAAATGAGATTAAACCAGTTGAACAAGATCACACTCAAGCAACATTCACAAAAAAATTCTCCAGAGAAGACGGACATTTAGATTTCTTAAAACCGGCCGAGTATTTAGATAGACAAATTAGAGCATTAAACCCGGAACCCGGCACATGGATAACGACAAAATCAAAAGTTAAAAATCAAAAGGCAAAAGATAGTGACAAAAAAGAAATTATTATTAAAATTATACAAGCAGAATCAGATAACGAAGAAAGTGGTTTACTTGTTGGTACAGTGTTCAAAAATTCAAAAGGCCAAATTGCGGTACAATGTAAAATAGGCTCACTCGTACTTCTTTCCTTACAAAAAGGGGGTGGGAAAATATCATCTATTCAAGAATTCGTAAACGGCCACAAATATTTCATCGGTTCTCGACTAAACACTACTTAATTTGCTATCATAAAACAAAATCTGATCCTTAATAAAGGAAGGTGATACATGTTAACACCGACCCACGCAGTACCGGCTCTTTTTTTCTTATTAAAACAAAAATGGAGAAAGAGATATTTTTGGGTATATTTTAGCGGTTCAATCCTGCCTGATATTCCGCTTTTAATTGATGGGGCATTCCGACTTTCAAAAGTAGCCCGACTTTACCCCAAAGAACTATTTCAGTATGCAAGTAGCAAATTCTTCAGTTGGGATCTGTGGGATTTAAACCCCTGGACCATAAATGAACACTTTGCCCATAATTATCAATCCATACCTGTTCAGATATTGCGCGAACAAACAGAATATCTTAACCGCTTGCCGCCAGTAATCTTAGTCTTAATAGTTCTGATTGTTCTTAAAAAAACCCTTAAACTAGATTGGCTAAGATATCCAATACACTTTTGTACTGCTTGGGCAGTATTTGGAATTTTACCGGATATTTTCACTCATGAAGTTTCAAGCCACGTTTATCTTTGGCCAATATACAACGAATCAATATCAGGCTTTATATCCCACGGCAATAAAAAGTTTCTATCGATTGACACTTACATAACTTTAATTTCACTATTTTTTTACACTTCCTATTTTGGATTCTTGATTTATCAGAAAATTAAACAAATTTCTGTCCGGGTTTATACTTACTGCAAAATAATGCTTAGACCTATTTATTAATATTGGCACCAAGTTCAACTTGGTGCTTTTTAATTGAGTCAAACTAAAAGCGCCATTTAAATGGCGCTTTTGGCTTCTAACCTTTAATATTTCCTAATTTATCTCCGGGCCAACTTTATAAAAGTCGAATTCCTTTTGATTAACTGGAGCAATCTCAATAAATTTAATTCTTAATCGTAAAAAGGCTAATGGGTTAATAGGATATTTTGTTGCGCCCTCAATCAGCCAAATTCTATTGTCCTCCCCATCTTCCAAATGAATATATTTAACCCTTGGGTAAAAAGCTAATTCCAAAGGACTAACCTGAATAACATCCTCAATTCTATCTCCATAAGATATAAATACCTCTCTATTTGGAACCAGTCTCACGTAACCGACTTCAGTCAAATACCAAATTTTTGTATCTCCTATTTGATGTAAAATCTTTGCTCTCGGCCAAAGATTCAACTCTCTTTGAGTAACTAAACGAATAGTCCTTGAATCAAAACCATAATCCTCAAAAATAACATTATTTGGAATTAAGTGTTTTTGACCCTGAATAATTTCATAAACTCGCGCATCTCCCTTCACTTTTACCAAAAACGAATTTCTTAACCCGTTTCCACTTGCTCCCTGCACAAAACCAAAACCGTTCTGGATAATTTGTGCGCCAGCTACCTGGCCGGAATTGCTGACAGTTGAAGTTGAACTATTTACACTTGTAGTAGTTCCAGTAGATGGACCAAATCCGTAAAGACTATCCAAAACCTTAGCTACCAGTATTTCCTCTCTACTATATGTTCTTGTTGTTTGAGTTGTAGACTGATTACTTTGTGTCTGACTTTGGTTAGAGACGGTATTGCTTTGCTGACTAACAATATTTGAATTAGAAGTAGTAGAACTTGGATTACTAATAAAAAATCCCTTGATTGACTCAAAAGCAAAAGCTCCTTCTTTATCGGTCTGGACTTTGTTAGTTGTTTCTATTTTGTCATTACCTGAAGAAAAAATGATGACAGCCAAAATGATTATTCCGAGAATAGCAGCAACACCCCAAACAGTGTTTCTTAGGGTTTTTATTCTTTTCTGTCTTTTTTCCTCCAATTCTTCAAGTTTTTTCTTAGTTTCCGGATCAATTACCGGTTTGATATCAACTTTTGTACTAACTCCTTGAGTATCAACGTTTCCAGCCAAATTAATTTGTTTTTCTATATTATTTTCCATATCCTCTATTATACTACTTAGTCGGATTTGTGTCAATACTGAAAGGCCCATGATTTATGCTAAATTTCTATAGTTATGCTTTCCATTTCTGATCTAAAATCGGGAGTTTATTTTATTTTAAATGGTCAACCCCATGAAGTGCTTGAAACGCACCATCTTAAGATGCAACAACGAAGACCAGTTTTACAAACCAGATTTAGAAACCTTCTAAATGGAAAGATACTAGAACAAAACTTTCAACAATCTGACACGTTTGAAGAAGCTGATATTGAAAAGACAAAAGTGAAATATCTTTACAATCATCGAGTTGAATTTTGGTTTTCTGATCAAAACGACCCATCAAAAAGATTCAGACTCGAAGAATCTACCGTAGAACACATTAAAAACTTCCTCAAAGCCAATACTGTTTTAGAAGCATTAAAATTTAACGGTGACATAATTAACGTAGAACTTCCAGTCAAAATGGATTTTCTAGTTACCGAATCTCCTCCGGGAATTAAAGGCGATACCGCCCAAGGAGGCACCAAACAAGTCAAAATAGAAAGTGGTGCAACCATTAACGTTCCACTCTTTATAAATGAGGGCGACACAATAAGAATTAATACCCAAACAGGCCAATATACCGAGAGAGTAGAAAAAAGCAGATAAATCCCGCCGTGGCGGGATTTAATAGTGGGTCTGTCTGCGAAGATTCTTCTTGTTTTTGAGTTTTGGCCTTAATAACCACAGTAAAAACCTTTTTAACTTCTATATCACTTAGAATATTTACTTCTGCTTGAAAATTTCTTGTTTTATCCATTACAATCAGATCCTGGTCCGAAATTCTAAAATAGCAATCCACATAAAGAGTTTCTCTTGATAGCGTTTCGGCCTCGTTTTTTTCATCTGAAGTTGTATCTTCTGTATTCCAATCTTTTTTATCAGTATACTCACTTAAACTGCTTAACCTTGAATGTAAAAATTCGTTGGTAACAACCTTGAATTCTGCATAAAAACACAAAGGCTTGAGCCAAAAATATTTACTTTGAGTAACGTTATCAAATCTTTCTTCTATGAAAGAGTTAAAATGAAATTGCCCGGCAAAAGGAATTAAATTTAGACTTTTACCTTCTTTGGCCAGCGAACTGAAACCAGCTAGGAAAGAGCTTAAATCAAATTTTTTCTGATCTTTAGTGATTGGGACCACTAAAACAACTTCAACTGCTATATAACCAGGAACCTCTGGTTTATCCGGATATTTATGAATAATATTCCTACTAACCTTTGAAATAAAGCCGAAAAAATCATCTTTTCTGGATTTTCTAATTTGTTTAAGACTCTTATCAATACTCAAAAGAACTAATTTAATTTGGTCATCCCTAATTGTGCTGGGAAAATATAAAATTAGAAACTGTGGTAATAAAGAAGCTGACTCACCAACCTGAATTTTTTGATCTCCCGAATTTGAATTGGGTTGCTTAGGCCACCATTGATATGAAAAGTTTGTATTAAAAATGAGGATCAAAAAAATAAAAAACGCTTTCCAGTACATTAGTTCCCCCTCTACCTTAATTTTAAAGAACTAGGATATTATATCTTCTTTATATACTACCTTCTCTTCTGTGTCGATGGTGTCTATGTACAAATGACATAACAATTAAAGAAGCTGCCAGCCAACCAAAGCGCGTATCTACACCAAAAAATCTAATAATCCGCGGAGACAAAATCTCAAGCTCGGATTGAGAAAAAAACGACAACAAAAAACTAGTCAACAAACCGACTCCGATAATACTAAATATAAAAATCTGAAACCATGATCCTTTTTCAATTGAAGACAAAGCAAAAAATGTTTTAATTCCAGAATGAGAAAATAACAAAAATATTAAAATAGTTAAAATAACAAATCCTATTGAATAAGAAATATATGACTTGTTAATTGCCGCCTGTTTCTCAACTAACGACCAGTATGGAAAAATTTCCACCAAAAGAAAGCTTACATAAATACTAAAGAAAAAAAGGGTTAATTTATTTCTACCGGCAGTTATACCATAAAGAAAAAAGGCCAAAAATATAAATAAAACCACAAAAATATCCCAATTTAGTTTGGCACCAGAATTAAGGTTGCCAAAATTTTGTGAGAAGTCAGCTAATTTAAGTATTAAATTTGATAAAATCTCTGATATCTTATTCACCAAAATCTAGTTATTAATGCTTTTGAGACACATTCGTGTGCTCCTGCGGCACACTCATTAAGAGTCGGCACGATTTCCCTCGATAAACTCGGGACCAAGCAAATCGTGCCTCCTATTGTCTCAAAAGCATTAATAACTTTCTAAAGACTAATTAACTAATTCTAATTCTTCTGCTTCTTTTTGGACTGAATTAATTTTAACTAATCCTAACTGCTTGAATATAAACAGAAAAAGCGATGCAAAAAGCAACGTAAGCCAATTCCACAAAAACGTAAATGCAGTCAAAGTTAAATAAAAACCAATACTTAAAACCAAGGGGAAAAACTTTTTATAAGGGCCGGCCCATGAATCAAGCTGACGTAAAAGTTCTTTTGTAGTTCTTTGCACTTCTTGTCCCAGTTGAGTTTGAAATTCGGGAGTTTGAATTTGAGCCCTAACTTCGGGAGATGCGTTGCGAAGTAAGGTTTGAGTAGTAAATTCCTGAACAAAAGTCTCTAGACTTTTTGGTATGGTTATTTGACGACTTTTTTCCTGGACAGAGGGAGTGAAATAATAAAATAAAGTTACGAGAATTATTATCCCGGCAATAAAACCATAAATGCCTTTTTCTAAAAATTTCTTGATTGAAACTTTAAGCCTTTGCTCTTGTTCACTCTTAATAGTTGTGTAGTAGGAAAACTGTATTAAAAATACGAGCAAGCCAAGAACTAAAGTAATCAGACCTAAATTAGTTAAAAACCAAAAAACTAGAATTGGAATAAAGATGTTCAATGCCGCCCAATATTTAGAATTGGATAAAAGTAATCCAAAGGCCAAACTTCCGCTAAAAAGTCCGAACGATAAAGCGACCTTAACCCAAAAGATCACTTCTTTTAAATTGGGGCTTTGAATACTTCTTTGAACCACGCCCCAAAAAATTAAACTCGTTACCAAAACTATTATCGGCAAAATAACTCTTTTATTCATAAGTAGGCTCTGGATTAAATATTTTATTAATGCTTTTTAGACACATTCGTGTGCTCCTGCGGCACACTTATTAAGAGTCGGCACGATTTTCCCTCTCCGCCCAGGACGGATCGAGATCCAAGCAAACCGTGCCTCCTATTGTCTCAAAAGCATTAATAAAATACGAAGTTTCAATAATTTAGAGTATAGCATAAATATAAATATCCAATCATCAACAGTAAAAGCTATTTAAACGAAAAAGGCCAGCGCAAGAGCACTGGCCCCCAGACACCGGTCTACGCCGGGCTGGATGATGGTTGGGACTATTGCTTGGTCAAGCTTAAGCTTCGTCCCTTTTTAAAACTCGGTTTTTGACCTGACCCGAGACTATTTATAAGTATAACAAACTGACATACTTTGTCAATAGCCTTGCTAAATTTCCAAATAAACCCCGTATTTGCTACAATTCTTTTAGGTTGAAAATATTTAATACTCTTACAAAACAAAAAGAAGAATTAAACATTCCGAATAAGAAAAACGGGCGGGGACAAATTATGACATTCCCCCCGCCCGCTGAAGAAAGTACCTAAGAACCAGACAAGTCCGATTCTAGTGGCTCTAAGACAACTTCTTCCAAACCGAGTGCGGTTGCTTCAACCTCAGTTAACAAGTTGAAGTTACACTCGTTACAAACCGGCACATCGATATTAAACTTGTGCTTAAGATACTGGGCAATCACCTCTTGGTCGATCGGCACCTCATCTTCCATATCAAGGTGCCACTCTGCCCACACAGAAATTACCCCGATCTTAATCTTCTCCCTCACATTTTCCCTCTGCTGGGGATTTAAGTTAAGAAGATTAAGTTCACTATCGATGAATCGTACTGATTCATCGATGAGATCATCTATCCACCCAATGCTCCATTCCGTTAGCATCTGGGTTTCCTCCTCGTTATGAGGATACTCATGTTCCGATTGGAACGCCGGGCGTGGATGATCTCGTCGAAACGTAATTCGTTCTACTTGCATTGTCTACACCTCCTTGTTGACTTCTTTCTCAATTTCCATAACAAAATCTGTAACTCTTTTTGCGAGGTTCAGAGGAACCCGAATTGTAAATTCCACCTGTGATTGCCTAACGTAACAAAATTTTAACTTGTTACGTTCACCTTTCCCAGCCAGAACTAATTCCTCAATCTCTCGACTTAAATTGGCTGGATCCTCGTTTAGACCTTTCGCCAGTTTTTTTGCCATCTTGATAGAAATTCCACGACAACCAGACCTAATAAGACATAATGATGTTGGCGATATTCCAGCAGCATTAGCCACTTCTTTTAGCGTCTTACCCCTCATTCGTCTATTGACCAATTTAGCAAGTTTAACTGTACCAGAACATTGGCTCATTTATTCCCTCCTTTTAATTTAAGGTACCCCAATGTTAATTAATATAAACTACTCCTCAACTTATGTCAATATATAAAGGAAAAAGGGTGGCGCCGGAGCACCACCCCCCAGTCACCGGTCTACGCCGGGCTGGAATCACACTGTGGCTTTCCGCCACAATGCGGGTTTGGTGGAGCCCGTGAGCTCCACCCCCTTGCACTCTGAATTCCGAGTACTCTTATATTATAACAGATGGATAGATTCTGTCAACTATCTACAGAAATTTCCAAATAAACCCCGTATTTGCTACAATTCTTTTAGGTTGAAAATATTTAATACTCTTACAAAACAAAAAGAAGAATTAAACTTTCTCGATAAAAAAATTCGGATGTTTGTCTGCGGACCAACTGTTTATGATTATTCCCATATCGGCCATGCCAGAACTTATATTGCCTTTGATATGATTGCCAAATATTTACGTTACCTAGGCTATGAAGTTTTTTATCTTCAAAATATCACCGATATTGATGACAAAATCATTGATCGGGCAAAATCAGAAAACAAAGACCCGCTTGGTTTAGCCAAAGAATTTCAAGAAAAATATATGGAGGATATGGAAAATCTTGGCATAACCAGTGTTACTAAATATGCTCCGGCAACAGAATATATTAAACAAATTGTAGATCAGGTCAAAAGACTAAAAGAAAAAAATATTGCCTATTTAATACCGGATGAGGGTTACTATTTTGATCTTAAAAGATTTCCAGATTATGGAAAGCTTTCCGGTAGAACAGTAGAAGATGCCGAGGATGCGGTAAGCCGAATAGACGAAAGCACGCTTAAAAGAAACAAAGGTGATTTTGCTTTATGGAAGTTTTCCCGCCCAGAGGACGAGGCTCGCTCCGAAGGAACGGCAAAACCAAGCGAACCGTCTTGGCAAAGCGAACTTGGTGCAGGACGTCCTGGCTGGCACATAGAAGATACGGCTATTACTGAAAAGGAGTTTGACTCACCCCAATACGAAATCCACGGCGGATCACGTGATTTAATCTTTCCCCATCATGAGGCCGAGATTGCTCAAATGGAATCTTTATCAGGCAAAAAACCTTTTGTTAAACTTTGGATGCATACCGGTTTTTTAACACTAAATGGACAAAAAATGTCTAAATCTCTAGGTAACTTCATAACCATAAGGGACTTGCTTAAAGACCAAAGCCCAGAAGCAGTACGTTTTATGGTTTTAAGCACCCATTATAGATCCCCGATTGATTTCAACGACAACTTAATGAATCAAGCCGAAGCCGCTGTTATGCGCCTTAGAGAGTTTGTCTTAAATCTTGAAAAAGCCGACGGCAAAGCAGACCTGCCTACCAGTCAGGCAGACGAAGAAAAAAAATCAGATTATACCAATTTTTTTGAGACACACAGAAAATCTATTTTTGAAGCTCTAGATGATGATTTTAACGCCCCGATAGCAATTGCAGAATTATTCAATCTGATTAGAGAGTTTAATGCTCCCCTTCATTCGGGGTTAATAAGTAAAACAGTCGCAAATCAAGTGCTTGATTTACTTAAGGAAATAAATGGAATTTTTGGCTTTATCCCCGAAAAATCTATACCCCTACCAGATGAAATTCAAAACTTAGTTGATTTACGCGAGACCGCCAGAAACGAAAAAAAATTCGCCGAAGCCGACGAATTACGAAAACAAATACTCACAAAGGGTTACAAAATTGACGACACTCCTTATGGACCATTAGTGAGAAAATAAACTACTTACCCTCAACTGGTTTAATAATACTAACCTCTTTTCTTATTTGCGAATCAATACATTCTCTTAAATTAAACTCGTAAATAAAACTATCGATAAAATATATTCTCCAAAATGAGCTTCTTACCCCCAAAGATATTCTTTCTATTGGAAGCTTATATTTATCAATAAAATCCAATCTTTCTTTATCTTTTTTCAATTCTGCATTTTCTGCCTCTAGGCTTTGAATTTTTGCTCTTAAACTATCGACCTCATCATTCATTTCGTCCCTTATATCGCGAGAACTATGTCCCCTTATATGTTCCATTTCTTCTCCCCTCCTTAAAAGTACTAATTTATCAACACCTTACCAGCAATTTACCTGCTTGGCAATCGAAATTTTAAAAATTATAGTTAATAATGAAAGTTAAATTAATTTTAAGTAATTTTAAGTTTTAACTTGTAATTTTGATTTTTGACTTTTAACTTTTGAATTATTCGTGACCAATCCTCTAGACAAACTTCCTCCACAAAACATTGATGCCGAGAAATCTCTTCTTGGTTCTATTTTAATTGATCCGGACTCAATTCACCGAGTTATAGATACCCTTACTCCTGACGACTTCTATAACCGTTCACACCAGCTGATCTTTGAAGCAATAGTTCAACTTTACCAAAAAAGAGAACCAATTGATGTTGTAACCCTAACCAATAAACTGGAGGAGCTTAGTTTTCTGAAAGATGCGGGGGGTGTAACCTATGTCACCAATCTTCTGTCTTTGGTTCCCACATCTGCTCACATAGTTCAGTACTCAAAAATAGTTCAGCGTAAAAGAATTCTTAGAGAGCTAATAAATGTCTCCCATCAAATAATAGAGCTTGGATTTCAAGAGGAGGAAGAAATAGAAAATATTTTAGACCTTGCCGAACAAAAACTTTTTTCTGTTTCTCAAAAATCTCTTTCCCAGGAATTTGTGCACATAAAACACACACTGGATGACGCCTTTGAAAGACTAGATCGACTGCACAAAGGAGACGGCGCTCTTAGAGGTATTTCAACTGGATTTTATGACCTTGACTCATTAACTGCTGGTTTTCAAAAATCTGATTTAGTCGTCCTAGCAGCCAGACCGTCATTAGGTAAAACTTCTATGGCTATGGACATCGCCCGCAATGCCTCGAAAAAAGAAAACGTACCAGTTGGAATATTTAGTCTAGAAATGTCTAAAGAACAGGTTATCGACAGACTTATTTCTTCAGAAGCAGGAATAAGCCTTTGGAAATTAAGAACCGGAAAACTTTCAATGGACGGTGAAACAAGTGACTTCAGTAGAATCAGTGTCGCATTAGGTAGCTTGGCACAGACTCCAATCTTTATTGACGATTCCCCGTCCCCTACGGTTTTACAAATGCGGGCAATGGCCAGACGTTTACAAGCCGAACATGGCCTTGGAATGATTATTGTTGATTATCTTCAACTAATTAGATCACAAAGAAACTATGATAGCGAAGTTCAACAGATTACCGAAATTTCAAGAAACTTAAAAGCCTTGGCAAGAGAATTAAATATCCCAGTCCTTGCCATATCCCAGTTATCCCGTGCTACAGAAGCCAGACCAGATCAAAGACCGAAATTATCTGACCTACGATCTTCCGGTTCTATTGAACAGGACGCTGATTTGGTAATATTTATTTACCGCGAAGACAAAGTCCGCCGGGATACCGACAAACAAAATATTGCTGAAATAATAATCGCTAAACACAGAAACGGACCAACTGGATTTCTAGAACTATATTTTGACGAAGAACAAGCCAGTTTTAAAAACTTAGCAAAAAATGTTTAAGGCGATACTAATATACTAATGCATACTAATCATACAAATAAAAAACATAAGATAATTTATCCAGAATTATCTTATGTCATCACAGGAATATGCTTTGACATCCATAATAAATTAGGAAGATTTAATAGGGAAAAACAATATTGCGATCAAATAGAAAAAGAACTAAAAGAACAGTCTATAACTTATAAGAGAGAGTTCACAATTCAAAACACAGGAAATAAATTAGATTTCTTAATAGATAACAAAATAATTTTAGAAGTAAAAGCTAAAACATATATACTAAAGGAAGACTACTACCAAACTCAGCGATATCTTCAAACATTGGGTAAAAAGTTAGGGTTATTAATAAACTTTAGAAGTCGCTATCTCAAACCGCTAAGAATAGTAAAAATTGATACTGATGTAAAAACTAAATTCGTATAATTAGTATCAATTCGTATATTTGCATCGTATGAAATCTTTCACAAAGCTAAAAAAACTTTTTACGATTTTACCCGGGGTGGGGCCACGTCAAGCGACCCGTTTTGTTTTATCGCTTTTAAACCGCGACGAAACGGAACTTGTTGAATTTGCAAGATTAATTGCCAACCTGAAACAAGAAATTAAACTTTGCACCCAATGTTTTTATGTTGGGGAAACTGACCGCTGTTATATATGCTTAAATCCCAAAAGAGACGCTTCTAAAATTATGGTTGTAGAAAAGATTAGCGACCTGGAATCAGTTGAGAGAACCGGACATTACCAGGGCCACTATCACGTATTGGGAGGAGCAATAAATCCTATAGACGGTATAAATGCCGAGAGATTAACAATCAGTCAACTTAACCAAAGAATTAAAAATATTCTAAGTCAAAAGAATAAAAAACCGGAAATCATTCTGGCACTAAGCCCCACGCCTTTTGGCAACACCACTGCCATATACATCGAGGACAAATTAAAAAAACTTCAAGATCAAATTCAAATTACTCGTTTAGGTAGAGGCATATCCTTTGGTACATCTTTGGAATATGTTGACGAAATAACGTTGAAAGATGCGTTGGAAAGAAGAAACTAAAATAATAAACTCTTGCTGAAATAATACTCTTGAACGGGTTTTGAGCCTGTAGCGGGCATGGTTTACCCGGCTCTTTCTTTTGAAAGAGCCGGGTAAGAGCGAAAGACTCAACCCCTGAGCAAACCACGCTGGGGTTTGCGAAGAAAGAGAAAGAGTATTATTCAGCAAGCTCAACGGGTTGATATATCCGAGTTAAAACCTTTCAAAAATTGCTGGATTTATGTTATTTCCTCCGCTTCGTCGAGCTAAGCTCGACTTTGCTTCGGGCTTGCATTCATCCCCACGGCAAGCCTGCCTATCGGCAGACAGGCCGCGGGGTATTCTGCAAGAAATAATAAAAATTAGCCAAAGATTATTTTCTCAATCTTAACTTTTGTGAAAGGCTGTCTATGGCCTTTTTTCTTTTTATAACGAGTCTTTGACTTAAACCTAAAAACAATCTTCTTTTTATCCTTTCCCTGCTCTAAAATACTGGCCCTAACAGATGCCCCTTCCAAATATGGTTTGCCTAATTTAACGGCTTCACCATCTGAAAAAAGAAGAACTTTATCAAATACTAAATCCTCACCCTCTTTTGGGTTTAATTTCTCAACTTTAAGTAAATCCCCTTCTTTTACTAAATATTGTTTGCCACCAGTTAGAATTATAGCAAAATGCATTACTGGAAATACTACCTAAAATTTAAAAAACGCGCAATAGGCGCGTACTTTCAATTAAAACAGCATCAAATATCTTCATCAGTGCTCTGGTGTAATAGGCCATTTTTAGCATTATTTTTAACCAGCTCTTTTAAAATATCCAGATTATTACTCAAATCTACGATCGACAACAATGCCCCGTCGTTAAAATCGTTTATGAGCATCTGCCTTGCTATCAACATCGGAGTAGCGCATTTTTCGCAAAGTTGCTCTTTACCATATCTTGTTACAGTTCTGTATCTAGCCTCGATATTTTCTAGCGGATGACCCGGATGTTTGGCTCGATTACAAACTATTTTTTCCATCTTTAGCTCCGTATTGGAAAAGATCTTTATTGGCAAAATACATCACTTTGTACTCTTTGCCAATAGTAAAAATAGTGAAAAAAATGTAATAGATATCAAACAATTTGTAAAGATACAAAAACTTTTGGTAAACAAAAAAACTGGCCGAAATGACCAGCGTGATTAATAGAGACGCGATGCGGTTCCGGTACTAAGCTGAATCTCATGTACAGAACCCTTGGGAACAGTCTTATAAAATCCAAGCGCTCGAAGAACTTCTTCAAGTTCTGGTTCATGACTCACACAGATAACCGTCTCAAATTGAGGATTATCTCTGATGAAATTTTCCAAACAAAATTTAGTATGTTCATCTGTTCCACACGTTAACCAAGATTTTTGTAAACAATTATTAAACCCAAACCTTTCTCGAATGATTTCCGCGGTCTCAACTGCCATTTGACGTTCAGATGTAAGTAATACAGTTTTCAAAGGATCTAGTTTTAATGACTCCAAAAAGTTAGCTGTTGCTGAAATTTGCATTCTTCCATTTTCTGTTAAACTGCCCCTAGCATCTCCATGTCGAACTAGAAAAACTCGCATATTTTATTTACTCTTCCCAGTTCGACTGCATATTCTGTGGGAAAAAACAGATGATAATAGAATAAAAATACAGGCGAGTACTCCAAAAAAATCCAAGAATACAGTACTCCAATTAATCTTAATCCACATTTTTATTCCCCCTTTTTGTTAAATGACAAAACCTAAGTAAAAACAACTTAGCATAGAGTACTCCAACTGTCAATCATATTTTATATTGTTTGCCTCCACCCTTGAGCTCAACCCAGCCCTTAAACTTAAGAGCGGGATCAACGGCAGGGTTTGACATTAATTTGCCATAGGAATAATTTTATTAACAGCACATCATAAACTTACTAGGAGAATAAAATGCCCAGGAAAAAGGTTTTAATAAAAACTGGATATCCCAGCTTAGAAAAAATTAGAAAAACCCACAATATGCCTAAGTGGAGAGCCTGGAATCTTCTAGTGCTTTTGGCAGAAAACCGCGATGAGTTAGAAAAAGAAAGGAAACGTCTTAGAATGTCTAAAAGTAAAGCTTGGGATACTCTTCGTTCTAAAATAAGATTTTTTTAGCCCACAAGGGCTTTTTATTTACTCCACCCTGCATGTTTGAAAGAGAAGAAAATCAGCATATCAAAACAAATTAATAGAAATCCTCACAGCAAGCTGTGAGGTACTCTTAAAAAGAGTACCCTACGCAATTTTTGAAAAGAATTAGTATTTTTTAAATATTTCAAAAATTGCTGGATTTATGTTATTTCCTCCGCTTCGCCAAGTCTGACTTGGCTTCGCTTCGGGCTTACATTCATCTCCGTGGCAAGCCCCGCACCGAGCCCAGCACTGGTTTTCTGTACCAATGCTTTATTAGAACGGTTCTTACTAAAGTAAGTGTACTCTACGGACTGAAGTGCACTTAAACCCAAAACATTCTGGCATTGCTGTGCTGGGTCTGGTGACGGGGCAAACCGCGGGGTATTCTACAAGAAATAATAAAAACAGAAAGCCCTGTGTCACTATAGAAAATGGACTTTATTCGTATGTTAACATATGTTAACATACGAATATGACAAAAAAATACTATTCTACAACTGAAGTAGCACATATATTACATATAAGCAGAGTGGGGGTATTCAACCGTATCAAAAAAGGGAAACTAAAAGCCGAGAAGGTTGGAAGAAACTATATAGTCAGCCACGAAAATCTATTAGAAGCTTTGGGAAAATCAATTGGTCAAGAAAAAAAAGATAATATTGAAAAAGCCCTCAATAAAGCCATTGCAGACTATGGTGAAGTTTTTAAATTACTTGGAAAGGAATGAGACCAAAACAACTAACAATTGCCGAGGTAGAATACACAGCCTTCCGTTTAGCAGAAAAGTTAATGACATGGAATGAACCTATTCCCAATTTTGGTTCAAGATTCCCTAATATACTTGAAAGTTGTCTTGCCGTCCCTTTTGCAAGTTTTGATAAAACAGATTTCTATAGAGGTCTTATTGGCAAAGGGAGTGTTTTATTTTATCTTTTAATAAAAAACCACCCATTTCAAAATGGAAATAAAAGAATTGCTATCATGTGTTTACTATACTTTCTGTATAAGAACGGGTCATGGATTTATATTAGCAATGATAGACTTTATAGATTCGCCAAGCATATCGCTGGAAGCAGACCGCATAAAAAAGAACCAATTTTAAATCATATCCAGGCGTTCCTAAAAGCTAATGTCAAAAATTTAAATCAAAAAAAGTAGCAAAGACGACTGATACTTAGAACCCTCGATTTATTAATAAAAATTTGGCGGCCTCATCGGGATTTTCAGCCTGAGGATGATCCGCCTTTGGCGGAGAACTCAATCTTGGATGACCCAGCACAATAATTTATACATATTTTGCGCAGAATACTTAAAATAGTTCGAGCGCATTTCGCCGTTGTTGCGAAAACAAATACAAATAAAGAACAGCTGAAAGCATTTGTTTTCGCAAAGTTTGTTCTTTGAGATTTGAGAAAAAGAAAGCGCCTTGCGGATTGATTCGTTGTTCACGAATTCCGCAAGGCGCTGATGAGCAAGCTATGGCTCGCGCTACTTCGAATTTGTCTCAGGCTGTTGAAGTATTTCGACATCTCTTATCCAAGGGGTGTGGTTACGGTAGCTACTGGTGTCATCAAACCAAATCCTATTGAATTTTCCTACAACTATTGCCTTTGGTGCTCGCAATGTCCCTGGCAGAGAAATAGATCTTCCATCAGAAAAATATATATGGTTATTCTGATGTCCTGGGTTCATAAAACCATTTTCCGTCTGTGTATATTCTACTCTCTCTACTATTCCCTCTACACACTTTTGGGATGGGTGCTGAGAATCCACGGGTGTAGAACAACCAATAATCGGGACGAGGAAACTGAGCACGACGGTCGAAGCGAAAACTGCGAAAGTCTTTTTCATATCCGTTTCTCCTTTTTTAATTTTCAATCTACAAGTTCTATACGACACCATGCCGTATAGGTATCAAGCATTAAGCCTGATTACGTTGACTAATGTAGCATAACCGGTTTTTTAAGTCAAGAGCACCGTTGGAAAAAGGTGTTGGAAAAAGGTGTCAGGCACCATTTTATTCACATATCTCCTGGCCCTGCATAAAGTTAGTTAGTAAAATATAGAGCGCACTTCGATCTGCTGATCTCAGTATTCACTCACCTTCGTTCGCTCGCAACGCATACGGGAATCGAACCCGTGTTCCAGCGTTGAGAACGTCGTGTCCTAGACCAGACTAGTCCCGATTGTTTTGTGCTAAGCGCAACTAACAATCGTGGATTCTCGATTTATTAATAAAAATTTGGCGGCCTCATCGGGATTTGAACCCGAGTTTCTTGGATGAGAACCAAGTGTCCTGGACCAAGCTAGACGATAAGGCCAACAAATTTTTATATAAATCGGAAACGAATGCGCCAACAGAGATTTAAAGAAATCGGAATTAGACCAAACTTCTTTGTCCGTCCGAAGCTCAAATATCATTTGAGCGAAGGAGGAGACAACAGGGGCATTATTTTCTATTCATACTGTCTTTGCAGGATTGAGTCAATGTATTTTTTAGGTAATTGGCATTGGAAAATGCACGGTTCGCCTCAGGCGAATTTTACAATGCCACTTAGTAATTTTTATCGCTGGATAAAAATTACGTGCCTAAAAAGTACATTGACTCAACCGTTCATTGCTTTTTCCAATTCTTTCCTTGCCTTACTAACAATTCACCTGCTTTTTCCGGTTCAGCCATTATTGATTCTACTAGCTTCTCCATTCTCATGCTTTGCGAACCTTTAACTAAAACTAAGTCCCCTTCTTTTATTAACCCGTCTATTTGCTTTAAGGCTTCACCAACATTCGAAAATCTAAGAATATTTTCTTTAGACATCCCCTCAACTACGCTCGGGGCAAGTTGATTTCCGGCGGAATCTGCAATAAACATTGCTCGGCTTCCAACACAAATTAAGACATCAGCAGACTCAGCTGCTAAATTTCCCGTACTTCTATGAGCCTCTTCTGTATATTCACCTAATTCCAACATATCAGCTAAAATTGCCACCTTTCTTTTGGCTTGCAACTGACCAAGAATATCTAAGGCCAAATGCATAGACGATGGTGATGCATTGTACGTATCATCTAAAATTACTGTGTTTTTAATACCCCTTATTAAGTTCAATCTACCAATGGGTGGTTTAAATTCTTTCATTGCTTGAGCAACTTCAACCAGATTCATTCCTAAAGAAACGCCAACAGATGCCGCGGCGACAGTGGCATAAGCCTGGGATTTACCAAACGCATGAAGTCTAAAGGGTACAAAACTCCCGGCATAAGAAATTTTAAACGTCATTTCTGTATCCACTAAGTTCGCGGTTTGATTATAATTTAAATCCGAAATAATCATATCGGCTGATCGGCCAAATCCGTAAGTCATCACCTTGGCCCTAGATTGATTCTTCATATCTAAAACTAAATCGTCATCAGTATTTAATATTGCAAAACCGTTTGACGGCAAACTAGAAATTAACCTTGATTTTTCTTCGGCTAAATGTTTGGGTCCTGAATAAAACTCTACATGAACAGGAATATCTCCTATTTCCGTAACCACTCCGATAAATGGCTTTACCATTTTAACTAAATAACCAATATCGCCAGGGTGATCTGCGCCTAACTCAAGAATCAAAATCTCTGGATAGTCAGCTTTAGTAAATAATAAACTTAAAGACCCTAAAACAACTTTCGGCCAAAAAAACCATGGACTTACTTCTTTATAATCTTCGTAGTAACCGCTTAAAATAGTTAAAGGAACACCGAGAGAATTATTTAAGTTTCCCATCCCACGTCTTACCTTATATTTGGTTTTTAACACTGCATAAATCGCTTCTTTAGCCGAAGTTTTTCCAACCGAACCAGTAATCCCAACTACTTGGGGTTTATATTTTCTTAAAACAGCTTTAGCCAATATTTTGAGTATAAACTCTAGAATAGACTTCATAAATAGATATCCACGGGCGTACGCCCGTGGTACTCGGGCGAGTACAATTTCAGCAAAAATACATTAATGATTTTTGCTGAAATTTGATTTATATATTTACCTTTCGTTCGTCGAGTCAAACTCGACTCACTTCAGGGCTTGCATTCATCCGCGGCCTTACGGCCGCGGTGTTCTGCAAGTAATTATAATTTAGAATTCAAAAATCAAAAAATTTTAAATTTTGGCTTTAATTTTTGCATTTCACTTTTTGCCGCCTTTGGCGGTCTTCGCCTCTGGTGGGACTTTTAAATTTAATTCGGTCTTGTCGGCGATACGCTAAAATAATTTACTAAAAACCTTGAAATCTTAGCAAACGGCGGTGAAAGGCTATCTGATGAAAATTTAATCCCCTTTGGACGGTCTAACTTTAACAAAACCGTAAATTTTGCATTATACGCTGGGGCAAACCCCAAAAAGTTGTGAATAAATTCATCAGAATAACCACCCTTACCATCTGGTATCTGGGCCGTGCCAGTCTTACCTGCAACATCATAACCCTTAACTCGCGCCTTATCAAAACCATTATCTACGGCCGAAACTAACATTTGTTGAAGGGTCAATGCAGTTGTTTCAGAAATGGGCCTTCCAACTATTGATGACTTTGCTATTTCTTCCTTCCCATCAGAAAAAATTATCTTATCAACTAAATAGGGTTTCATTAATTTACCACCATTAGCAATGGCTGAATAAGCGGTAATTAACTGAATCGGAGTTACAGCAACTCCCTGACCAAAAGCAGCAGTGGCAAAGTTGACCGGTCGTTTTGAGTATAAATTTTGTATGTCTCCGGAGGTTTCTCCAAAAAGGTCAATTCCAGTTTTTCGACCAAAACCAAAACGTTCAACGTAACTGAGAAAATTTTCATCACCTATTTTACGTTCCACAAATATCGCTCCAGTATTTAAAGATTTTTCCAAAACTTGAGTCATGGTTTGAACACCAAAGTTCTTACCGTTAAAGTTGGTAATGGTATAACTGCCTATTCTTACCATACCAGGATCCACATATGTAGTCTTAGGAGTTATCTCCCCCAAGTCCAGTCCTGCCGCCATAGTAATAGGTTTAAAAGATGACCCGGGTTCAAAAACTTCCTGCACAGTCGGATTAATAAATCTTGAGGTTGGTGATGTTGAATAATTGTTGGGATCAAAACTCGGCGTAGCAGCCATAGCTAATATGGCACCGCTTCCTGGATCTTGAACTATTACACTTGCTCCAGATGCTTCCCATTTTTTATAGATCTCATTCATAACCTCCTCAACATAACTTTGTATATTTTTATCAATGGTTAAAATTAAATTGGCATTTTGAATTTTATCACTGGGGTCTGATGAATTTTTTGACGAGTTCTTACCAGAAAGTAAATCCTCATATTGAGCTTCTATCCCGTATTGACCCACCCTATCTTGACCCTGAAAACCTAAAAAACCAAAAACATGGGCAGCTAATGAACCCAACGGATATATGCGTTTTGGAGAAGCAATGATATTTAAACTATCTAACCCAAGACTGCGAATTTTTGAAATTTGATCTTGATTTAATCCTCCAATAATTACAACTTTACTCTTCGATGAATCCAAAAAATCGTTCAAAACCCTGTCTACATCAAAACTTACAATCCCAGAAAGCAAATTTAAAACCCGATCAATCTGAACAGGTTTTTTCTTACTAAGCTCAATTTTATATTCTTTTTCCGAAACTGCAGATAAAATAAGATTATTGCTCGGCAAGTCCTTAATCAATATACTCCCCCTTGAAGAAGCATCATTTTGAAAAACAATTTGTTGTTCTTTAAGCGCCTGATAGTAGGTGTGCCTAAGATAACCAACATGAAAAAGCCGCCAGCCTATCAAGACAAAAGCAACAAGAATTATAAAACCCAAAGAAAAAAACCTTTTTGCGTTACCCATCCCGTTATATTACAAACTAAACCCCGCTATAAAGCGGTATAAAAAGAATATAGCATATATGAATTTAATTTATACCAGAATCTACCTGGTTAGATTTTCAGTAGATCCCAAAGCAAAAGCGTTTGGATCTAAAGTTATAGAGTGTAAAATATCCACATCTATCATATTTAAAGCAGATTTTAACTCTTGAATATTTCCGCTTATCAAAGGGTGCTTAAAAATATTATCCACATAGATTCCCTCCATAGATTGATTTAAATTTTGTAATAAAAGTTTTTTAGATGCAACTAAATTCGATTGAACAACAAAATATAAAACACTAACTATTAAAACTCCCAGAAGCAAAAGGTTAAAAAGTCCGAGAGATTGACTTTCTAAAACAAAACTCCTCTCTTTTGAGATTAACTTTGGTTGATATTTTGGTGACCGAGCTAGTAGAATAAATTTAACCGACAAAGAGTATCGCAGCCGCATTCTTGCCACGAATACTATGCAAGTATAGAAATCTTCTGAAAAACCCTCATTTTTGCGCTTCGGGAACGCACATTTATCAAAATCTCATCTGATGAAGGCACTATTGGTTTTTTTGTTAAAACTTTTCCTAAACCTTCTTTCTCCCATTCCTTAAATTTTTTTTTTACAATCTTATCTTCAAGGCCATGAAAAGAAATCGCTATAATCCTTCCTCCTCGAACCAAAATCCTTATTGCACCCTTAAGCCCTTGTTCTATATTCTTTAATTCTTGATTTACCGCAATTCTTAATGCTTGAAAGGTTTTAGTTGCCGGATTAATTTTTTGATGCCTATACCAATCTGGTACTGATTTTTCAATAAGCGCCGATAATTCTTTGGTTGACTCTATTAACTTATTTTTCCTTTGTTGAACAATATTTCCAGATATACTTTTAGCAAATCTTTCTTCTCCGTAATCCTTTAAAATTTTATATAACTCCTCCTCGCTATAAGTATTAACTATCTCTTTGGCCGACAAAAATCCATTACTTGTAATTCTCATATCCAGAGGCTCGTCCTTCTGAAAAGTAAATCCCCTGCCTGATTGATCAAAATGAAAACTCGAAACTCCAAAGTCAAACAATATTCCATTTACTTCATTAAAACCATTTTCTTCAGCTATCCGATCAATTTCTGCAAAATTATCATTTACAAGTTTAATTCGTGAATTATGACTTTGCGGAAATGACATTTTGGCTAAATTATAAAGTTCCGAATCTAATTCAATTCCAAGTAAGCTTCCCGAATCTCCGACTATCTCCAAAATCTTTTTTGCGTGACCGCCACCATTAACAGTTGCATCAATTACTTTATCGCCCTCTCTTAAATCTAAAAATTTTATTACTTCTTCCAAAAGAACCGGCCTATGAATAAATTCAGAATTCAAAAATCAAAAATCAAAATTTCAGTTCAAAATCCAAAATTTTAAATTTTAATTTGTAATTTTGCATTTTGTGTTTTTACTTTTGATTTATATGAGTCCTAATTCTCCTAATTTTTCTGCGATCATTTCTGCATTTTTGTCAGCATTAATTTTGTATTTATTCCAATTATCTAAATCCCAAATCTCTAATCTGTTCAGCACGCCGACTATCGCTATATTCTTTTTCAACTCGGCAAATTCTTTTAAATAGTCAGGAATCAAAATTCTTCCCAAGCCATCAAATTCTACTTCTACTGCTCCCGCTAAAAATTGTCTCACCAAACTCCTGGTATCGGATTGACCAACAGATAAAGAAGTAAGTTTATCCGTAAACCCTTCCCATTCTTTAGCTGGATGCAAAAACAAACATTTGTCTAATCCTTTTGTTAAAAAAGACCGCTCTCCTATTTCTTTTCTCAAACGAGCAGGTATGGCCAACCTTTTCTTTACATCTATAGAATGAATAAATTCTCCTATTAACATTTGTCATTTTCTATTTGGGATTTATCAACTTTTTTACTTAGTTATCCACAAATACATCCACTTCTTACCACCACAGTGTTATTCTATACCACTTAGCGTACTCTACGCAACACTTTTTTTAGATAAACAAAAAATCGGCCATTTAAGCCGATAGACTATTTGAAACCAACAAGTGATAAACAGTTTATGCACAATTACTATTCTGACTTTATTCTACAATCTTAATTATGAAACTCCCAATTTGAATAGAACATTATTTAATATAGAAAGCCAAAACTCTTGAACACTCCGAACCTGATCATCATTTATATCATTAAATGGTGAACGCCTAAGCGGCAAATCAACACATAAGGTAGCATAGACTCTTTCCAAAAAATTAGCCCAAATTAACCTTCTGAATCTAAAATAATTTTCCTCAAAAACCGGCAAATTCCCAGTACTTATTCTAGCTATCTCTAATTGAACTCCAAAAAAGATATTTATCCAACTATCAAATTCCAATTCCCATTCGTTCAAAATACCGAGTTGATTAAGCTTGTTATTGACTGACCAAAAAAGCGACCAGCCCCATAGCCAACATGCAATTCCAAAGTATTTTGGCTTAAGTGCTGGGTAAAAATCAAGCATATAACCACGGTTGTCAGCTAAAATTATGTCGGTATTTTGAAACAATCTAAAGAACCAAAACATTGGCAGGCTTTCAATATTATTTAAAATTCCTTTTTGAACCATACCTCTTCTTTTTGTAACTTCGGGCGCTATATATTCTCCAATTTTAGTCCACTCTCTAAGTTTCCCCATAAAATAACCCTGGGCAGTAGTTGCCTCGCTAGGGTCTGTTTCAAAAACTTGAGGAAAGTTTACCGCCGTGTGCCAATAAACTTTTGCAACCCGAACTTTTTCTTCCAAAGTGGAATCCGGATAATTAAGCAACAGCCTTAAACCTTCTGGTATTCTTTGCTCTATCATCCAGGTAAACATTACATCACGTCTAACCATAATACCGTCGTTATACACAATCGGATACCTGACCACTAAATCTTTGTAACTAACGGGACTAATAGATTGGTTATAAAATCTATGTTGTTTAGCTACTTCAGTAAAATTTATTCCCTCTAACTCATTGCAACTTAAATATAACTTTATACACAATTCCGTGCCTTCGGGTCCATTGCAAAAACCATCTTGTATCAAAGCTCTATAGTTGTCAGGACCGGATTTAACCAAATAAGCTGGCTGATTATTAGTTCTAAATCCAGAATCTTTTTGTAGTATTTCTAGTCCTTCTCTTAAAACTTGTTCTTGCATAAATTCCTCCTTTTTATGATTCGTTAATAATTCTTTCTTTTCGTTCCAATTCCATATTGGCTATCGGGGGTATCCAAACTCCGGCTAAAGATAAAAATGCGGCAATCTTTTGTTTTATAGTCTCCTTAAAGTTAAGCCTTTCCTCAAAATGAATTATCCTAGGTATAAATCCCCACAGTGCACTTGATAATAATTTCACCTTCAGAACATGACTCTGTTTACAAATTACAACGATATTTCTTGGCAAATGCCGCATTCTAAATTCAAATTTAAAACCATGAGAAGATTCTTCCAGATTCTGCCTTATTGTATAAGCAATTCTTTCTCTAAGAATCTTTACATTATTTATCCCATGATATACTAAATTTTTATCCAGATAATCTGCTATCATGTCGGCTTCGGTTTTACCGGGTCTAGACTTTTTATTTGTTTCCCCGCCACTCGCAATAACCACTATTTCTTTGTGTTGTTTGGATAACTTTATCAGTTCAAACAAGATAAAGTATAAATAATACCCATTAGCTGTTAGATCCGTCCCATAACCGCAAACCAAAACCCCGAGTTTATCGTCATCTGATCGCACGCGGGCCTCCTATTAGAATCTATTTGTAAGGAACGATAAAAGATTAACAGATTAGAGGTATTCTGTCAACGCAAATAGTAACTGCGCTTGGCTACTATGCATATAAGGTAATTGAGAGTTTACTTTGCATGGTTCGCCAAAGGCGAAAAGTAAACTCTCACTTAACAATTTTTCACGCTGGAGAAAAATTGCGTGCCGAATATGCATAGAAGCCAAGCACAATCAAATAACTCCGACTTGAGATACTAAAAAGACCACCCATATCTTAAGCTAAGCTATTTATTTGTCAGTTCAAATACCCCTTGCCAATTTTGAGGTTGGTTATTGCTAAATTCTTCACATCTTTGTTTAAGCAATATTGACGGTTCATCATCGGAAAGATTATTTAAAACACGATTAAAGTTTTCTACTGCTTCCTGCCATCTACCTTCATAATAAAAGTTCAGACCAGCTTCAAAAATACTAATAATGGAAATCGTTTTTTCTTGTTTAGCTTCCGGTATCAACTCAAAAATTTTAATCGCTTCTTTTTTCCCTTTCACTTTTACGGTATCAATTTCTCTAAATAGTAAACGGTGATTTGTTTTTTGAACCTGACTAATAACTTGAAAAGTTGCTCCGCTTACAATAATTGAAGTTCCATAAAATTTATTTAATCCCTCCAATCGGGAAGCCAGATTTACACTATCCCCTATAGCCGTATAGTCAAAACGGTTTTCCGATCCCAAGTTACCGACCGTCGCAAGTCCAGAATTAATTCCTATTCCTATTTGAATCTCTGGTTCATTTTTTTCTTTACTCTGACGATTAAACTCTTCCAGCTTATCAATCATTCTCTTTGCTGTTAAAAGAGCATTTAAAATATGATCTTTGTCTGAAAGAGGCGCGCCCCAAAAAGCCATGATTGCATCTCCAATATATTTATCTATCAAGCCGTTATTTTCTAAAACTATTTCCGTCATTGCGGTTAAATAACGATTCAAAAAATGAGTTAATCTCTCCGGATCCATAGATTCCGAAATAGTTGTAAAATTCCTGATATCCGAAAATAAAATAGTTAATTCTCTTTTTTCACCCCCTAAACGTAATTTACTCGGATCTTCAAGAATCTGGTCTATAACTACCGGCGAAAGATAGCGAGAAAAAGAGTCTTGAATAAGTTTTTTTTCTTTTCTGGTCGAAAAGTACTGATAAACCACGCTAATCGCTAAAGTCAAAATAATTGCAACGTTTGGATAAAGAAGATCAACAATTAAAAATGCGTCAAACAATAGGAATATAGCCGAGTTAAAGATTATTAGAAGAACCAAAATACTTAAAATTAAAGAAAAAAACTTTTTAATATAAAAACTTAAAGTTACAGTAAGAAAAGCTAGAAATATTATTAAAAATAAATCTAACGGTTTGTTGGTTCTAAAAATAGCTCCTTCAATTAGAGTAGAAATTGCATTTGCCTGCAATTCAACCCCGCTTAAAGTTCCAATCGGAGTTTGATGATAATCGTGTAAATCCGGAGCTGTTGCACCAATTAAAACGATTCTATCTTTAAAAATGTCTTCTGAAAGTTCAACAGGTAATTTATCTTTATAAATATCGTAAAAAGAAAATGATTGAAATGTACCAGAAGAACCATAATATTTAATGCGTATCATTTCTTGAGAAAATCTTGGTACTGTATTATTTATCTTTTCTTCGTATAACTTATGAACTTGAAACGCAAAACTGTCTAAATTATTTATATTCAACCTGAATCTTCTGGCTATGCCATCGTAACTAGTATCAATATTTGTAAATCCTTGTCTGGTAACGTCCGCTAGCAACTTAATAGGATAACCAATATCACCTTCCTGATTTATAGGAGCAGACAAAACCACAGACTTTGAAGCCTTTTTTAAAGATTCAGAAAAAATTAAATCATCTTCAATGCCCAAAGAAGACGGTTCTTTAAAATTTACATCTATACCTATAACCGCTGCTGAACCCAGCTTTTGAATTATTTCTCCGAAAACTTTACGAGGCCACGGCCATTGACCAATTTTACTGATACTTTCATCGTCTATCGCCAAAAGAACAATGTTATCCGGCGGCATTTGTTTAGAAAATAAAAGATCAATCAACTTTTCCCTCCAAGGCATCAAAAATCCTGCCAAAAACATGGCGCTAAGCAATATCGCAACAAAAAGTCCAATCAAAAAAGCTGGCTTTTTGTTTTTTAATTTCATCTAACCTGGAGGGCTTGATTTAGAGTTAATGTTTTATTGGAAGAAGTTACAATTGAAACATCATAAACGCCAGGCTCAACATTTTCCGGCAGAGAAGCAAAAATTGTAGAAGTATCAACAACAAAAAAATCAAGACTGATTTGATTTAACAAAACTTTTTTTGTCCCAAAAAGATTACTGCCGTTTACGGCAAGCTCCGCCCCACTAGCGCTTGACGCCTCAATCATGTCAGGGGTAACCGACTCTATGGTTGACTCTGGCTTAGGAACAGGGGTGGGGGTGGGGGTTGGAGTAGAAACTGGCTGAATTAAGACCGAAGATGGTGAACTGGTAACACTGGAACTGGTTAAAGGCTTAAGTGTGTTATTTGATGATGTTGGATTTGGACTTATGGCCTGAATTAATTTCAAAAAAAGTTTTTGAATTGACTCGCGTTCAAGATATTCTCCTCCCAAATTTTCTTTAATCAATTCCTGATCAAGATCATCTTTTGTAATTAAAGATTTTTTAAGGGGATTGGCTTTAGTGGGAAGTTTATTTGTATTAACTGAAGTTTTTTCGCCTTCTTCAACTTGAATAAAATTAAAAACGTCTTCAAGTATTTCATTCGTTTTTGGATTTTTAACTTTTACTCCAACTTTATTCTCAAGCACGTAAATAGAGGAAATGTGATCAATAAGTTTAGAAGCAAAAATTGTCCCCCTAACCGAAGCCACCATATTTTCTGTCTCAATTTCATACACGTCACCTTTTCCTAAAATATTTTCTATCTTTGACCATATGCCACCGGCTAAAATCTGAATTCTTGATTTATTACCATCAGTAGAAAGTTCTTTTAAAATTATACTGGTATCCCTTGTAAGATTAGAAATTGTTCCATTTGGGAAACGAACAGTAGCACGGCCAGTTGAAGAAGTTTTAATCTCGCTACCCTCTTTAATTTTGGCCTGCTTTTCAATCCTTACAAAATCTGCATCTCCCGGGTTCTTAATAAAAACTTCTGATGCTAAAACAATAAGATCAGATAAACCTGACCCGTCATTATTAGAGATTGTGGCTTCCGGTGTAACAGTAGTACTGGTTTTAGAAGTTGAGAGTAAATAAACACCAGTACCTAAGCCCAAGAGAACTAAAACTACAATAATAAGACTTTTCATGGCGTCATCTTCTCACATTTAAATATATTTTTCAAATCAGTTCAGCTTGCATCTTCACTATTTTTAGTTTCTTTTTCAACAAGTTTTAGGATTTTGTCTACCTCTCGTTTATTGGGTCGAGGTCGGGATTCAATTCCATCCTGACTTTCCTTAGTTTCTTTCTCAACAAATTTAAGCGTTGTATCTACTGTTTTTTTATCAGGCTGGAATTCAATATATATAGCAAATTCTCTTTCCAAACTGTCTTTAACAATTTGTAATTCTCTAAATTTGACTCCTGACTGTAACAAATATCTAAATAAATGCTTTAAATTTTCTTCAATATAAGCATGTTTAATCCACCCTAATATTTTAGCCTCTCCTCCTCTTGGCCAACCATCAAAAAGGTCATCTAAAACGCCGTCTTTAAGATCGGACTGAAGGCTCTCAAAAAGACGCAGACCATCCGGCATAATAATTTCATTTTCTCTAAGCGTATTCTTATAAATCCAAAAAGCTAAACCATTGTGTTTTAAAATAAGTGTAAATTTTCTTTGTAAATAATCTATTATCCGGTCTATACTTTTCGCAAGTTCCAATAATCCATGTGACAAATTAATCAAATCTTGCCGATCAGATGGCACTCTAAGATGTTCAGCTAACAATTCTCTAAAACTATCTTCCGACTCTTGTATTTGAAACCTTCTAGTTTCAGAAGCATTAAATTCTAGAGTCTCTTTAAATTTATCTCTTCTAGCCATAGCTAAATTATAACTCTAACATTGTCCAGATAAAAACTAACAAAATTCCTTTTTAGTGGGCGCACTAAGCGATCAAAACAAACTGCTTTGTTTTGATCCCTGATTTTAGACTGGCCCTGTGCGTAAGCACGGCCTGCTGTTAAAAAATCAGGTAGGACATGTCCGCCGGTATCTTGGCGGACTACATACAATCTGTACCACGTTACAAAAAACTACGTGATGCACCCTGTAGGGATTGGACCTACGGCCTTTCGAATGTGAATCGAACGCTCTACCACTGAGCTAAGGGTGCAAATAATATTAAAGACCAATCTTATCTATTAACACTTCATGTGGACCCTCTAATAGTACACGTAAAAATCGATCAAACATCCGACGACGATATTCAAATTCTTCTCCATCCATTAAAGAGAAAGCAACTTCTGTACCAACTTCAGACTCTAAATCTCTAAGAAAGGTTCTTAGTCTCCTTCTATCTATATCCTCCCCAACGACTAAAAGATCAGCGGCTGCAGGAGTTTCAAGATTTAAAAATATCCCAGACACAACTGCAAGCTTTACTCTGCCTAAACTTGTAATTCTTTTAATCATTTTGCTTCTTGAAGAAGGCGATGATTTGAGAACTAAATTTCTTAATTCATCGAAAAATATAAAATTTGAATTTAGCCCATAACGAGAAATAGATTTAAAACTTATTTTCTTTTTAAATTTGATACGTCTTTTTTTAGATTTCTTTGGTTTAACTCTTTTGAAACTTTCTTTTTTCAACAATCTCTGTATTTTCAACTGTTTCTTTTTGTTTTTTACTTTTCCTTTTCTGACTTTTCTTGAATGCATTTTGTTTTTTCTTAACTTTCTGAACTTCCTTCTTTTAGAAGATAATTTGTTGATTCGAGTTTTCCTCTTGCGTTTTGATTTAATTTTTATCATAGTTGAATTCAGAAGCTTAGTTATCTTGAGCTTCTAACTTTTAGGGTCTTAATCTTTACAAGACCAATTTCTCCCAATCTTGCCAATTCTCGTTTTACCTCTCTTGTACTAGATTGTGAGTGCCTAGCAATAGCTATAACGGTAAAAAAACCCGGGAAATTACGGAATAAGAAACGCAAAACCCTAACCCGAACCTTAGAATCAAATAAACCTTCGAGAACTTGCTTAGCCATTTGAGCCTACTATATAATAAAAGAGGCAGAAATTGCAACTAATTTCGCATGACTAAAAACTTTCTTTCTCCAATAGCTCGAGAAATCCTTATTGGCCCAAAATCAGACACCACCTTTTTTGAGGTCTTTCACTATCCTTTTGACAAAAACCCTGAATTGGGCCACCTATTTGTTGTAGCTCAAGTGCTGACCGATGACGAAGCTCTTTCTTATGTCCCAAACCTTCTGGCTTCTTTTCTTAAAAGAGAATATTTTGAAACCGCCGGAGACGACCCAGACCCTCAAACCCAATTTGAAAGAGCGCTAAAAAAGGCCAATGAACTAACCTTCGACCTTGCAGAAAATAATAATGTTAAACTCAATATGGCCATTACAGTTTTAGCAGGCGATAAACTAATGACTTCGCGCGTCGGACGGGCCAAACTTCTTCTCGCAAGAGAAGGAAATACAACCGATGTATTTTCAAACGTTGATCTATTCGGAAAAACTACAACCGGTGAAAGAGAGTTTTCAAATATCATTTCCGGGAAAATACAAGAAAGCGATAAACTTTTATTCTTTATACCCAACCGCCGCCTAAGCGCCCGCGAAAACTCTCTTAAGGCTTCACTTGTAAAAATGGGCCAGGAAGAATTTTTTGAATATATTAAAAATCTAAACCAGCCGGAAGAAGATGCTACCAAAAGTCCTCTCACCTGTTGTGCAATACATATCAATCTATCAAAAGAAGAAAAAGAAATAATACCAGCACCGGATCAACCACAGGTACTTTTGACCAAAGAAGAAAAAAAGGAACCCCCAACTATTATGGACCTGGCAACTCCAAATCCTGCAGAAATATCAAGAATTCCTAAAAAAGACCTTTTTAAAAAATTAGGCGCCTCACTAGCAAGAACAATGCCCTTTTCAACAAAAAAACTACGTATTCCTGGAAAAAGGACATTAATGGGCTTAGGAATACTTATAGTAATAATAGTATTCTTCAGCGTTAGAGGGCTAATCTCAAGCCAACAAAAAAAAGCAGATCTAAAAAAAGCCACAGCCAAGATAGAAGAAATCGTAAAACTTTCCGAGTCAGAAATAGCTTTGGGTAATAACAAAAAAGCACGGGAGTATTTAGGTCAAGCACTCACAGCCGCTTTCGGAATTAATGACGGCGAAGAAAAAATCAATTTAATTAATTCCGTACAAGAAAAAGTTGTGGCTACAGAATTCTTTGACTCTAAAAAGCCGGAGCTCATCGCAGAACTTCCCGAACCAATCAGTGAAGGTCTCACTCTATCCAATGAAGACGGAACCTTCATGTTAGGATTAGACGGGTTGATAAAAAAACTTGATTCAACGTCACAAAAATTTAATGATCTTTTGAAAATTAACCTTGAAAACCCTATAAAAATATCAGCTATTTATGATAAATTGTTATACTTTTATGATGGGCAAAAACTTTTCTGGAAAGTAAGTCCTGCCCAAAAAACCATCTCTTCTTTAACTATAACAAGCAACGAGATTCCCAGAGACATGCGCTTTTATCAAGAAAATGTTTATATCTTAACTTCCACTATTTCCAAAGTATCTGATGTCACCAAAGGGCAGACTCAACAACAAAAATGGCTTAAGAACGAAGGTGAATTCGACGCAGTATCTTTCACTGTTGATCAAAATATATTTGTTCTAACAAAAGACGGTCGTTTACTCCGCTACTTTAAAGGAGACAAAATAGATGACAGACCAGTAGATTTCAGTTATTCAAACAACAGCGTCCTCTATCCAATCGGCGCAGACTTCATTTTAGTTGACAGAGAACAAAAAAAGGCGAGACTAATGAATTCAACTGGTATACTACAAAGAACCTGGGATTTATCTGACACAGGCGAAATTCTCAACACATACTTTGATCCACTAACAAAAAATATTTATATTCTCTCTAAAGAAAAACTTTGGAAACTGACTATAGAAATCTAAAAAAGACCCCAAAGGATTCTTTTTTAGATTATGTCGTAACTACTTGAGTTTAACTCTTCGAGTACCTCAGGGTCTCGCTTAAATATTCTATTTAAGTTCCACACTCGCTCCAGCGGCTTCCAATTTTGATTTTACCTCATCTGCCTCGGTCTTTGAAACGTTCTCCCTTACGGCCTTAGGTGCTCCGTCAACTAAATCCTTAGCTTCCTTCAGACCAAGACCAGTAACTTCTTTAACTGTCTTAATGACCTGAATTTTATTATCACCTGTAGAATTTAAGACTACATTGAAAGTAGATTTTTCTTCTGCCTTAACATCTTCTGATGCGCCTCCGCCACCAGCCATTGGCATAGTAAATGCCGCGGCAGATACGCCGAACTTTTCTTCAAGAGCTTTAACAAACTGTGAAAGCTCTAATACTGTCATTGATTCAATCTTTGATAAAAGATCATTAAATTTTTCATCCATTTATTCGCGATACCAATATACTAATACATACTAATTATACAAATATTATTCGTATCATTCGCATTAATTCGTATATTAGAATCGGATTATTTTCTAATTTGACCCAAAACCACAACAAGATTCTTTAGATTGGCTTGTAATACATTATGCAAACCCTGTAACGGTGCTTTAATTGTACAGGCTAGTTGAGCTAAAATAACTTCTCTACCCGGTAATTTAGCAAGTTCAATAACCTCTTTGCCTGAAAGTATCTTAGTGTCTAAAAGACCACCCAAAATTTTCAATGCTTCGTTTTCTCTTGAAAATTTATATATAAATTGAGTCGGCGCTATTTGATCGCCAAAACCCAAAATAAAACCAACCGAACCTGAAAGTTTTTTAGTATCTATCTGGATATCCTTTGTAACATCATCAAATGCTTTTTTGGCCAGAGTTTTTTTAATAACCACATACTCTGAATCTAAGTTTCGCAGTCCCCTTTTTAGCTTTCTCATATTTGCCACATTAATCCCCTTCTTGGACTGTTCAGCAAAAGATGTAAATAAAACCATTTTTGCGTCTTTTAATTTCTTAGAAAAAACGCTTAATTCTTCTTGTTTCCTTTGTTTTGACTTTGCCAAAATATAATGCCAATCTACAAATGCATTCGAATGATACAAATGATCACCCTCATACCTGCAGATTTGCTAATAAAACGACGGCCTAATAAGCCGTCAACCATAATAAACCCAAATCAATCTTTTGATTGATTTTCGACCTAAACGAGATTTATGCTTTTAGGGCAACTCGCCGTCTTCGGCACTAATTTCATAAATATATCAAAAGCTTAAAATATGTCAAACATTGACACAACAATAAGAAAACCCTAGTATTCAAACACCATTCTTAAATCCGCTCTTTAAAAAGGAGACCTTTATGCGAACACTTTATGTGCCTAGTGAAGCACAGAAAAACACATACCAAAGGTTACTTTCAAAACTAGATTTTATGGTTATGGTAAGCGACGATGGTAGTTTTGAACTTCACATTGATGGAAATGCTTGGGTAAGCGAAGAAAACGTCAATCATGTACTAGCAACTTCTTTCCCCAAACTTCTTGGGTTTGCTAAAATCATTTTTGATTCCAAACAAAAAGTTTTAAAATGTCCCGTATGTGGGAAAAACCTCATAGAACCAGACGACGAATTCAAAAGAAAATACTCGCTTAAACCAAACGAATACACAACTACTGTTTTAGTTTGCCCATGGCAATGCGTGCACCTGAACCTGATAAACAGAGAGATTCTGGAACCAATCGTTGACCAGGCACATAGGAATCTTGAAAACAGTGTTAGAGAATTAGAAAAAGCAGCTGGAATGAAAAGCTAGTAGTTATATAAACAGGAGCCCCCGCTCCTATTTTTTATCAAAAAAGGATCGCTTAAACGACCCATCATTTCCAATTCTAACGCTTACCGACAACACTTAACCCCACTATACCTGCTATCGAAACTAACATAAAAAGTATTTCCTTGAGACTTAGAGTTTGTTTAAAAATGATCATACTGGCAATTCCTGCAATAACTGGATAGGTTGCGCTTATTGCTGCTATTATACCCAGCTTAGCCAGAGGATGGTTTAATGCTTTGTTAAAAATTGTCATAGTTACAAAGTAAATTACGCCGGCAATAATAGCCCATGCCACAGCACTAAAGTCAAAAGAAAAATCTTTTTCTATTTTTTTAAATAAACTATTTATTAATCCTCCGGTAAAAAGAACTGCTCCCAATACCATAAAGAAGTTATCATTGCCTATCTTTTGCAAAGCAATCTTCCAAGGTATCAACACTAATCCAAGTCCAAACGCCACTAATATAGCTAAAATATTCGGACTCATATCTTCCTCCAATTTCTATTTCCACCTGTATCATCTTTACAGTAATACGCTAACCTAATATTGTCAATCAGTCTACTTATTCTCCTTCCATTATATTGAAAACATGGATGTATTTGCACATGGGTTATATGGTGGGGCCTTTAGTCGAATCATAAAGCCCAAAACCTCATTTTGGATTGCAGTTCTCTTTGGTGTTTTACCGGATGTAATCTCCTTTGGTCCACATTTTATAAATTCATTTATTCTTAATGGCTCTTCTTTTAACGTTCCCGTATTTAATATTCCTTCCTATGTAAACAACCTTTACAATATAACTCATAGTTTAATCTTGGCAATTCTACTTTCCTTCACTGTTTGGCGATTCTTACCAAAATATAAACTAGAATTCCTGGCTTGGCCCTTACATGTTCTTTTTGACATTCCAACACATACCAATTTCTATACCACCCCGTTTTTGTGGCCAATCAGCAATATAAAAATACATGGTATAAGCTGGGGCCAAACTTGGTTTATGATTTTAAACTATATAGCGATTTCAATAATCTTTCTTGTTCTTTTAAAATATAGGCGTGTTTCATGGAAATTTTTAATAATTCCAGTTTTAGTTGGAGTTGTTTGGATATCTCTTTTTACATTACGTAAACCCGAAACTTTAAATCTTAATTTAGACGGTAAAATCTATATTCTTCGCACGGCAAAAACTCCATGGGAAAAAGCTCAAGGTCTTTCGAAAATACGAGAAGCTAAAGAATATGACGGAATGATATTTTACTTTGACCCGCCTGAACAAGCCACATTTTGGAATAAAAATACTTATTTAGATTTAGAACTTATTTGGATTAACAATAAGCAAATTATTGGCCGCGATGAACTTCCTTCTATTACTCATAGAGGACTCGTTACTAAAACATCGCCTGGAAAGATTACAGAAGTCATAGAAATCATAAAACAATCCCGCATACATTTTACGTATTGAATGGTAAAATATATGCGGGATTATTTTTTGTAGCCAACCCGCCCGCCTTGACTTCGTCAAAGCGAAGTCGGGCGCGGTCGCTCCCCTCTTGGAAAAAAACTAACAAAAACGTCACCTGATGAGATGACGAAGATAATCAAATTAATTAAATGAAAGCTAATCAACTAAATGCTTAGCTTTAAATAAAGGTGTAGCTCTTTTAATAGCTGTAATATAAGCAGCATTTCTCAAATTGGTTCTATAAACCCTAGCGGTTTCAAAAACTTCATCTACTGAATGAGTAATCATTTTTTGGAGAGCTTTTAAGACTTTGTCTATTCGTGACAAAGGCACTCTCTCATCTTTTATGCTGACGTTTCTGGCCCATTCAAAAAATGAAACCGTTACTCCACCAGCATTAGCTAAGATATCTGGAATGACCAAAATGTTTTTAGATTCTAATACCTCATCTGCCTCTGGAGTAGTTGGTCCATTTGCTCCTTCTAAAATAACTTTAGCTTTAACTCTACTGGCGTTATCAACTTTGATTACATTTTCAAGTGCAGCTGGCACCAATATATCGCAATTAATCTCCAGTAATTCATCGTTGGTAATTGGAGTTGAACCGGGCAGACCTACAACGCTTTTTTCAGAATTTACATATTCTATCAACCGCGGCACATCCAAACCATTCTTATTGTAGATACCACCCCGAACATCACTCACCGCCACTATTTTCAAACTGGGACATTGTTTTCCAACAAACTCCGCCACATGAGAACCTACGTTACCAAATCCCATAATAGCTAAGGTCACATTATCAGCATTAAAACCATTAATTGGAACTTTATGGTCCTCTAAAATTTTTTCTAAAACAGCCACCAAACCGCAACCCGTAGCCTCGTTACGACCAGGAATTCCATCAAAACCGTAACCTACTGGCTTACCCGTAACTACAGCCGCAAATCGAGCATCCTCAAAAGAACGACGCCTCTGGGCATAACGTTGGCGAATCCAATTCATAACTTCAGGATTGGTTCCAACGTCTGGTGCGGGAACATCTCGAAAAGGCCCTAGAATAGTTCTTTCATCCATTTCGTCCACAAGTTTTTCTGTAATGTTCTTGAGCTCCTGTCTTGAATACTTCGTTGGATCTATTGCTATACCCCCTTTCGCTCCGCCCCAACCAAGACCCATAATCCATGACTTCAGACTCATCTCAGCCGCATGCGCCTTCATAATATCTTCATTAATATCTTGGTGATAACGCAAGCCACCTTTGTGAGGCTGATCAACGTGAGGTGAACGATGCCAAATCCTAATAGCTTTAAATCTTTTTAATATTCCATTATCCATCCTTGCTTCCAAGTCGCAGGTCCAAACAAGTTTAAAACTTTTTAGCGTATCCAGTGTTTCACTATCAAGATTTATAGTTTTAGCTGCATTTTCAATCCTGACTAAAACATTATCTACCTGACTCATGTTTTTCTCCTCTCCCAAACTTAAAGATTAGATTTTAAAAGAACCCCTAATGCAAGTTGAATATAGGACAAATATTTAATTTGATCAAGATCCCACTCGATTCAATTTAAAGTTACAAACCTAAATATTTTTTTCTGGCAGCTAAATGCTCTTGGTAGGTTTTACTGAATACCGTAGGCCCTCCATCGCGAGGAGAAAGATAATAAAAATAAGGACTATCAACTGGATTCAAAGCCGCTTGAATTGCCCTAATCCCAGGATTTGAAATTGACGATAGTGGTAACCCAAGTTTTTTATAAGTATTAAACGATGATTCAAAATTTAGGTAATCTTTAATCGGCACCAGAGAAACGTCACACAAAGTACCATCGAAAAAAGTAGATAATAACTTTGTTTTGGCTAAAGAAGTTCCACCCTTACACACTCCATAAGCCAAAGTTGCATCAACTTCTAGTGGTATTTCTCTGACTAAACGTTTTTTTAAAATACCAACTACGACTTGCATATCTTCCGTGGTTTTTACTTCTTTCTCTAAAATTGAAGCCAGAATAATATCTTCATTAGTAAATTTTATATGAGCGTCTTGAATCTTTTTTGAAAAATTAGCCTTCATTTTTTGTATTATTTCTTCCGCCGAGGAATCCTTCTCAAAGCGGTAAGTATCTGGGAACAAATAACCTTCTAAGTCAGTAGCTGATTTGGTAAACAATCCTTTTTTTATTAATCCCGATTCAGTTAATTTTTTATCTATTTCCCAAACATTTAGTCCTTCTTGTATTATAACCTCGACATCATCACTAATCGCTTTTCCTTCAATTAAAATGTTTAGCACATCTTTTCCATTTAAAAGTCCTTCCAATTGATAACTACCGGCCTTAATATAAGCCTGATCTCCTCTTAAGGCGCTGTAAAATTTAAACCAGAAAGGACTAAGTATTATTCCATTTACTTTTAGATCTTTTGAGATCTGATTAAACGATTCCCCTTTTTTAACCTCAAATAATACCGCAGATATATTTTTAGGCCAAAAGATCGAAAAAAGACCTTGGAATAAAATAACCAATATTATTACACATACTACAAAAAACAAACTATTTTTAGTTCCGAAGTATGCTAACATAATTGTTTTATAGGGTAACATAGAATTAAACTAAACAAAAACCGAGCTCAGCTCGGTCTAAAAAATAAATAATTTTTCAAATTTTTTTCTTCCACTAGCAACAAAATATTTATTATGCTGGATTGGGAAAAAGTTTTTCCGGCAACATAATTTTATATGCCGCGAGTTTTCTTGTAATGCGAAAATCAAACCTAATGACTGTAAATGGACCCCAGGAAGGTCCGCCACTAGGGATACTCGCTACCGCTGAAAAAAGATTTTGTTTCGGAAAATCAAGCTTGTGCCCAAATGGCCCATCAAACATTTGACCACCGGTTTTCATATGAAAAGCGTTTCTAGTGACCGCATGGCCTCCCATATGATCATCTCCGCCAAGATTAACGGTAAATCGGCCAACACCGTAATTTCCAGTTGTACCACGCGTAGAAAAATTCTTAATCATCGTTCGCATATTATCCTGCGTCTTACTGCTCCCATGCTTATGTTTCATAAAAACGCAGTACTCATATGCATCTTTACCCAAAGTACCGACTATAAATGTGCCTTCAGCTATACCAACACCACCGGTTTCACATGCAATGACGTCCCGTTCAAGCTCTAGGGGGTTATAACCGGCACGCAGAAGAATATTAATCAGTTCCTTTCTGGTAATTTTGGCTTCAGAAAACTTGATATCACTATATTTCCAACTGTTTTCATTATGATTGCCTTGACCAATATTAATAATCCCAAGATCTCCTGGTTTTCCGGTCATTGTAATACCGGCTTTCTTTGCTCGCTCAATTACTCCTATAAAAAAGTCGGCATATGGAGCCATCGCCTTACCGTAAAGTTCAATCTGCTCTTCAGGCTGAAGCACTCCGGCGACCAATGTATTAGTCATTGCTAAAATCTTTAATGCCTTGATTTTTCCTGTCGAAGTCATGTCTGCATTCTTTTCAATCCGCGTCATTTCAACAAGCATGTCTTCGGGATCTAATAACTGTTTATTGACTTCTTTATAAGTCTGATAATTTAACCAGTGTTGGATGTCGCCATCAATAAAATACATGTGAATCGGCACATTGTGTTTCATAAATGCTTCAAATAAAACCTGATTATGATGTTTTATATATCGGCCATTTGGGTCATCCAACGATTCATAACGTGCCACAAAAGCGGCTCCATAGTGAGTACAGCCTTCCTTATATAAATACAGGCGTTTGGATCTTGGTTCTGTGCCAGAGACATAGTTTGTAAGTCCTTGTTCTGAACCAAAAATTGCCTGGTTTGTCAGAAAAGCACTGGTATACCATTCAATAACTGGAACCGGTGCCGGCTCAAAAAATGAGAGCTGCATTACTCCTGACTGGAAATTCGGTGTACTGGCTAATTTAGCCAAACGCTCCTTAGCTTTAAGCATTCTTTGAACCGTTTCCCGATACAATTGAGAATCAATACACGGTAAAAGCTGATCAATCTCGGTCATACGCAAATCATCAAGCGTAGAGCGCTGTTCGCGAATCCTATAACTTCCATAAAGACCAGTACCCCACGGATTAAGCCCAGCACCTAAAATAACAGCTGGAACCCTGTCACCAGGATTGGCTTTAACAAAGTTATAAAGTTTTTCGCGAAGACGACCGGCCAACCCGCCACGAACCGAATCTATAGTTTTATCACTAACAATTGCAGCAAGTTGTTTGCCAATTTTTAAATAAGTGTCTCCAACACCAATAACTTTTGCGTTGGGAATATCTAATTCAATACGATAAGCCAAATAGTTAATCATCAATTTACCCAAAGCATCTACTTGCTTAGTTGCCGCATTTCCCATCAAAACCAATAAACGATCGTAAATTTGCCAATCGTTGATTTGTTCAATTAAAGAATTAACCTCTTTTTCTTTTTCCTGAATATCCTTGGGTTCAAAAACTTCAACATCTTCATCGTTTTCGCCGCTTTCATCTTCTGTGTGTAACCGCATATACTTTAACTCGGCCTTATCCTTGCTTAACCCGCTTCTTAATTCACGAATCTTTTGGTGAGCAAAGGCTTTCTCTTGAAAAACCTCAACCCGCAATGATTCATTCGCATAAAACATTGCAATCGACTCTTCGATTTCACCCAAAGAAACATAAATATTACATTTTAATATAGGCTGTCCATTAGAATCTAGAAACTTCTGGCGGATAAGCTTGAAAACATGATCTAGATAAACCTTAATTGTCATGAAAACAAGTTTGCCTTCTTTAATTCTTTTATAGAGCGGCCCGATCTCATCCAGCACCGTTTTTGGATAGCTTGACTCAAGTAACTCGGGGTCTGGCTCAAGTCCAATAACTTGTGTTCTGTAAGGACGTTGTTTCCCGTATTTCTCAACCAAACAATAAATAAGATTACCAGTAATAATGACTGCATCACTGTTGTCAGCTTGCGCCAAACGCAGTGCATTACGGAAAATGTCCATCGACTCTTTTTTGGCCGCCAAGGTTCCGACCAGTGGTGAATTAATAATAGTTACCTTGGGGTTATTCTCGTCTTTGACTTTAATGATAATCGGCGATCCACCATTACTTCTGGGAATATCTACTTCCGGTATTTTCTTGAGATCACCAAAAAGCATCTCAAAACGTTTTGCCGCAATAGAACCTTCTCTAAGCATTGCTTCTTGTTGAGTTAAGGTTAATTCATTATCAGAATTTTTGTCTATATTATTAACAGTTTCCTCTTCTTTTTCTGTTATTTCGGACTTTGACGATTTTTTCAATAACCCTTTTGGTAGCGCCGAGGCTTTAAAATTAGCATTTTTGGGAGGGCGTGCCGTTTTATATTTGTGAAGCTTGATATTCTGATTTAAAGCAAAATTTCTTAATTGTTTTCGAGTGAATTCTCGAAATTCTTTGAATACATCACCCCAACTAACAGTATCATCTTGAAGAACTGCCTTTAGCCGCTCAAATCGCACCGGCTCAAGCTGAGTAAAAGCATACCGTTTTGAAGGCTTAGACCCCTGATATAATCCAAGCTCTCTTATCTTATTATAATAGGCGGACCATGAACGCTTGGTCTCAAAAGAAGTGTCCATCAAAACAAAAACTTTGAATTTGTCTCTGTCCTGACCAGACTTCTCCCAAATATCTTTTAATTTTTCGATGTCGTTTTTAGACCAAAAACTTCTATTTAGCATAGCTATCTCCTCATTAATTTGTAACGAACTGTAATTAAATTCTATTAAAATAAAAAAAGCGCAAACATTGCGCCGACTAAAAAGATATTGTCTTATAACTGTTACCAGCTTACTAACGATGGTTTTATATTCCTAACTCCGCCCCTTGGATTCTCAACATCACCCTTATACCTTGGGATTAAATGAACATGTAAATGACCTATTGTTTGGCCGGCCGCTTCTCCATAATTTATACCGATATTATAACCATCCGGCTTGTGACTACCCAAAGAATTATTTAAATAATCTTTATTCTTTTGCAGTAAATCCCAAAAATCTACCTTTTCTTGGTCAGTCAAATTAAAAAAATCAGCATCATGTCTTTTGGGCATCAGCTTTCTATGTCCTATCCCGACAGGAAATGGCTCCCATGCAGAAAACCAGGTTTCATTTTCCAATTCTCTTGCAAAACATAAAACGCATGATTCACTCATATTGCCTCCCCAAAAGAATTAAGCCATCCTGGTAAATACTTAATTGAAAGAAGTATGTTTTCTGGTTTTTGTCCTAAAGCAATAAATTGCTCTCTAGTAAAAATACCACTAAGAACACTAACATTTTCTATTCCCCTATCTCTAGCCGCCTTAAGATCTTCAGGAGTATCGCCCACATAGATACACTCTTCGATTGAAATGTCTGAATTCTTCTTCAGTTTGTCCAGTAATAAACAAAATGCATGAGGATCCGGTTTACGAAAAGACCAATCATCACGAGCTTGAATATGGTCAAAAAATCTAAGAATATCATGATATTCCAAAACTTTAAATAAATTATCCCTATTCCTACTTGTTAGCATACAAATATTAAATCCACTTGATCTAAGAACTTCTAAAATCTCTGCTGCGCCATCTACCAATGGAAAAAAGCTGGTTGCATCTATTCTTTCCCACTCTTTGTATAAAAAACCTGCAGTTTCAGGGTCCAAATCAAAAGCCATCGTCATCATTTCAACGCCCGGATGCCCCCAAGCACCTTCTTTTACTTGAACTCCATTAGAATCCCAAATACCGGTAAACCTTTCCCAAATATTATTTGGAACACGATGACAATCACGTCGAACTATTTCAATGATTCTTTCACAACCAGGTTTTCCAGAATCGTTAATAACCCCGTCAAAATCAAATATCAAAGCCTCTTTTTCCATATAAATCCTCCTGTTGTTAACGGACTTTTTAGTATGATAACAAATTGTTTTTCAGAGAATATTGCTAAAATATCAAAACTATTGCGTTTCCACGATAAAAATTGCCCTACGGCAATTTTTTATTTGTGCGGGCTTGCCCGCCGAAGCTTTAGCGAAGGCGGGGGCGCCAGGACTTGAACCCGGAAGTTCCGCTCTGGAGGCGGACAGTTTACCATTAGCTTACACCCCCATAACCTAAATATGCACGACTTAAATATAAAATTTTCCTTGCTAAGATACTATCATAGTAAGAAATATTTACACAACCAGGATAATTCTCTCTGATGCGTTTACCCGTATTTGGCTTTATGAAAGGCTGCCTAAACTGACCCAGATCTAAATCTAACGCCCTCGACCAAAATTTAAGTTGCTTTCTAGAATTATGATACTTATGTAAATGCAAACGGGCCCATATTTTCCTCCTAGTAACTCCAAAATCATTAACTAATAAATCTATAAATCTCCTAACTAGTTTCGGGTCTGAATTTGTAAAACTTATATAGCTATAATCCTTTGCTCCCTCACACCAATAAAGCATAGCACAAATTAATCTTCTAATGTCCCGAGATAATTTCAGATTTCTAAAATCCTTTAATGCGTCTAAAAATAAACTTTCATTCAAGGCCACGGTTCTTGCTTTTTTATTCTGAGCAGATACAAATTGACCTTTTTTAATGCGAGATAAAAGTCGTTTTTGGGCACTAGGAGATAATCTAATATTACGCAACCATACCGATGCGGTGCCCTGGCCAATATTGAGTTTCTTAGTAATCTCCCGAATAGAATATCCTTTTCTTCTTAATTTTTGCGCTCTTTCTTTAACTAATATAGGTAATCTAGACATAAATCAACGAGTCTCTGAACTCATTGAGTAGATTATATAACCTATATGCTGTAAAGTAAATATATAAACTGTGGACAGATTAACCGGTAATTTTTAGTTCTTTATGTATGGTGTGTTTACGGCACCATTTACAAAACTTATTCAAAGCTAACTTCTTTTCTTTTTTCTCGCCGCTCTTTTTGCCAACACTTTTGTTAACATAATAATTGGCGCGTTTACAAACTCCGCATTGTAATCTAATTAAATTTTCTTGTGACATATTTACCTAAGAATGAAATGATTAGTTGTGAATATGTCATCTTGCCGAAGTTTTAACGAAGGCAGATGACATTACCAACAATCTTTTGTTCAATCTTTAAATTTTGCCTATGAATAGAGAGAATAGCTGCAAAATTGATTATCCCGCATCAATTTTGAATTAATTCCTAAGCTCTTTTGTTAACTATTCAATATTATTTTTCTAATCTTACTCCCGCATACCAAAAAATTGGTGCGGGATGACATACAAAAATTCGCTAACTCACCAACCAGCCGCAGTATATACAAAAATTGAACGGATAACAACTCCAACCTAAACCGTAAGCCCGAGGCCAGGATTGAACTGGCGACCTACTCCTTACCATGGAGTTGCTCTACCACTGAGCTACTCGGGCAAAATTTATAAAATACCCAAACTTACCATGGGAATTGCGGCGGTTACCCCGCATAATCACAAAGTGATTTGTGCAGAGCCTCTGAGCTACGTCGGCAAGCATATTGTCTAGTATTTTTTTAAGCTTCGTAGCGCCAAAAAATGTAAAACTTACTTCGAAGATGGTTCAATCCCCCTAAACTTGGAACCTTTAATATCGCGCACCTTATCAAGAATTTCTTGAGAATTTGAAGCTCTAACTATGTTTCCTTTATTATCTCCTACAAGTATTACTGGTTGCAAACCATTTTTTGCATCCTGTCTTTGTTTATATGCTTCTTTTACTGCGTCTTCCGCAGACATATCGCCACCACTTTGTTCAACTAATCGCATAGCCAATTTCTTAATCAAATGTCTTTCGTCAAGATCTAAACCAACTTCCAAAACTTTTAAGAGACTCATTTTGTCTATGGCCTGAACACTATTATTAATGACTGACTCTGTTTTTAAAGTTTCTTTGCTAGTTGCGCCTTTTAATTCCTGTAATTCTCGAAGTTTCTGCATGGCTTCGTCAACTTTTCCTTCTTGGATCAAATAGCTGACTAAACGAGAAGTTTCTTCCTGCAGAATAGCTAAAAAATTAAGTTCTAAAATATTGTCATTTACCTCTCTAGCATACCTTACTCCTCTAACAGCAGCTTCATGCTCATTAGTGACTCCGGCCAGTTCTTTACCTTCTTCTAATTCCTCTTGTGTCTCTGGTCTTGCACCATATTCGTCTCCTGACTCATCTTTAGTTAAAGGATGCAATGGTTTTTCTTGTTCCATCGTTATTCCCGATTTTCTAAAGCCTGTTGTTTAACACAACACCTTCAGAAAGTCAGTATTAATTATTTTATAATTCCTGTCAGAAAACCCCGAGCGTCAGCTCGGGGATGAATGACAGCCCCGAAGCGAGCGCAAGCGAGCAAAGGGAAATTATATAAGTCGGGATTGATTTTGAAAAGCACCAATATCTTTTCAAAATCAATCCCGTACTCCTTGGAGTACCACGGGCTTATGTCCGTGGACTTCTATTAATGTCTTTTTTCCTAATGTTTGACGCAGGCTTCTATTTTCCGATAAATGCTTGAAAAACTCAATTTGCTTTAATCGTCTAGTTGCTTCTTTTTTAGTCGCGTAAGAGCCCATCTTTCTTCCGCTTTCAGCTACAACAACATATTTTAATCCGATTTTTTTGATCATTAATTTTCGGCACTTTCTAGAATCAACATTTTCTTCAAAATCGTTAAGTTCTATTCTGGTGGGTAGGGAGGGATTTGCACCCCCGAAGACCGAACGGTCGGTGCGTCTACAGCGCACCCGGTTTGTCTACTTCCGTACCTACCCAATTTTTTAACTTATTAAATTTAATTGTGTTGTTTGACCCAATTTCATCTAAAAACCTTTTCAAATCTGACTTCTGAGTAAGGTATAAATGGCATACACTAATTTTTGAGGGATGAAAACCTAACAAACTTAACATTTTTCTTGCATCTTTTAACAGTTGGACTGAACGATTACAAAAAGATATTTGTGCACCCCATCGTAATTTATATATCGAGCCGTCTGTATCAAAGAATCCCCTTATAAATGCTCGCATAAAATCTTTATCTGTTAAAATCCATTTTGGAACCCTTACTTGTTCTTTTACTTTATTTTTTACCAACCCCATATCCATTAAAAAACGGGATAATTCTCTAAAACCTAAATACAAAATTAAATATTTTTTATCTCTTTTAACAACTTTTAAGTCATTGTCAAAAAGTTTTCTAAATAAATCAATTATATATCTTCCATAATCATCGGATTTGTTTCCTAAAAATACAAAAACTTGTTCGTCGCTAATGTGTCCGTCACCACACATTATACCTATAAATTCGCTCAACTCTTTACTATACGGTATACACTTTAAAATCTTTTTGTTCGTATAGTTAGGTTTTAAATAAGGTATTGTTTTGATGCCAACTCTTTTTAAACGGTCATAAACAGTTTGGTAAGCAATATTTAACTTCTTGGCTACCTGAAAAATTGTTAAATTTTTCTCAATATATAATTCCCTTAATAAGTTGAGCTGTTGTTGCTCCTCTCTCTTACTCCACTTCTTTGGCATCACATAATTATATCAATAAATTGACCACTCTACCAACCACCACAAATATCACCTCTTTTTTATAGAGAAACTTTTTGGACAACTTTTTCTAATCTTGCCTTAGATTCAAGATCCTCTGGGTCAAGATTGACTGCAGTCTTTAAAGACTCCAAGGCATCTTCCCATAATTTTTGTTTCATATACAAAGCCCCGAGTTTTCTGTAAAGCTGAGCATTTTTTGGAGACTTAGCAATCTCCATTACAAATTCTTGTTCTTGTTTTTTCCAATCATCTCCGTTAACAACCAGATTAACCAAAGTTGTTTCCTTTGTGGTACCATTGCCTGTATTTGTCTCAACTGCAGTTGATTCTAGAACCTTCGGCATTCTTTCAAGCCAATGACTTACTTTATTTTCAATCTTTAATGAAACAATTCTTAATCTGCGAAGAGCCTTTTCTAACTCGGTCAACAAATGGTCCTTATATTTAGACAGCTGAACTTTGTTAAAAACCTCATTCAATTCTGGATACATAGAAACCCAAAAACTTATTCCATTCTCAAATTCTAAAGCATCGAGCTTTCGTAAATAGATACGTTTTCTCCAAACTATCGCAAATATGGCGACAATTGATCCAAGAATCAAAATGAGTGGAAATATTATAAACATATTCTTATATCTCGAATCTGACAAACCTGCCTATCTTTATATTTTCTCCAATTTGACCAACAAATTGATTAACTAATTCTCTGACGGTTAAATCTTGATCTTTAACGTATTTTTGGTCTAATAAACAAATTTCTTCACAATGTTTCTTAAATCGGCCTTCAATTATTTGATCTATAATCTGCATAGGCTTCCCACTTTTAATTAATTCTTCGCGATAAATAGACTTTTCATGATCCGCTATTTCTTTTGGTATTTCTTCTGAAGATAAAAATTCAGGATTCATTGAAGCAATTTGTAAAGCTATTTCGTGAGCTAATTCTTTAAACTTGTCACTCCTTGCAACAAAATCTGTTTCACACAACAGTTCTACAAGTACTCCCACTTTATAGTTTGAGTGAACATAAGAAGCAACCACACCTGCTTTTGTTTCTCGAGTAAATCTTTTTTCAGCTTTTGTTGATCCCCTTGCACGCAAAAGTTCTTTGGCTTTCTGCTCATCTTGATTAGCATCTTCTAAGGCTTTTTTAATTTCAGCAATAGAAACACCAGTTATTTCTCTTAGTTTTTTAATTAAATCAAGCAACGCGATACCAATATACTAATGCATACTAATTATACTAATAAGATTCGTATCATTAGTATCAATTCGTATATTTGCATTGGTTATATGAGTGCTTTTCGAATCGTATCTAAAATAAGCTCAACCGAACCTTTTGCATTATCGTTAGCAGGAATCGGATAATCAACGGACGTTGGGTCACTTTCGGTGTTTACAATAGCAAAAGTCTTAACGCCTAATCTTTTAGCTTCTTTAGCCGCAGAGACACCCTCTTTTAATGAGGTTATAAATATTGCTTCAGGAACTCTATTAAGGCTTCGCAAACCATCAAATTTTTCTTTCATATCTTGATACTGTTTCTCCAGTTTAACCCTTTCCTTTTTAATCATTTGTGGACTGCTTTGTTCTTTCTTTAACTTTTCCTCTATCTGTTCAAAGTAATTGACCCTGCTTCTTATTGTCTTAAAATTAGTAAGAGTTCCGCCAAGCCAACGATTTAAAACATAAGGCAAAGCAAATTCTTTTGCTATTTCCTCTATTTTAACTTCTGATTGCTTTGTCGAAGCTACCCAAAGAATTAATTTGCTGGAATCTTTAAATGATTTAAGAGCTTCGCATGCTTCTTTTAATCTTTCCTCGGTTTTTAATAAATCTATAATATGGATTGACTCACGCAACGCATACACAAAACGCTCCATCTTTGGATGGAATACAGTCTTTTTGCGGCCATAGTGCATTCCAGCCGCAAGCATATCATCGTAACTGGGCATAATGTTAGCCCACTGTATTTCTGACATGTTCTAATAGTATAGAAAAAACTCCCCATTTTGGCAAGATTCGAATTAATTTTAGTATTTTGCTTTTTTAAACAGGCGAAGAAATAAAAAAAGCCGCTTTTCAGCGGATAGTCGTTAATTGCAAAGTTCTTCCAGCTTGTACTTCCTCATTTGAAGCGGTGGTGTATAAATATGATAAGTTTCAGCCCATTCTGTATTCGAAAAATTACCCATTATATGAATTGTATCCTTCCATTCACTAAATGTGTCGCCAGCAACATAAATATTTTGTATTGTAAAATCTCTCCGAGTTCTATCATAGATTCTTTCAAAAACTAAACCCCCAATAACTTTAATTAACCCGACAGAGACTCCATGATCGTGGGGTTCACTCTTAGAACAAGGTGGCCATTTAATACGTACAATTTCAGAAATTCCATCATCGAAGATAACTTCTCTCTCATAACTATCTGCCATAATTTTCCTCTTATTAAAAAACTTATTTTTACACTAGCTAAAACTGATACAAATTGCAAGAAATTAAAAAAATTAAAACCCAACCTTTTGCTATTTCTTGGATCTCTTACTGAAAATATAGATATAGAGAATATCCAAAATCCCAAGGGTATTAATAACTAATAAAGCAACAAACCAACCCTTGTGACCCGCCCGCGCCGCTTTCCATAAAGCCATCCCCTTCCAAATAAGCGACCAAACTACTAAAACAACAAAGATCAAACCGCCTATAAACAAAAACAACCCTCCAAATGGCAACCACCAATGGTCAAAAAAGCGCTCACTAAAATAATAATGTGAAAACATTTAACTTAACTTTAATATAAATGGGTTTTAAAATCAAAAGTTATTACGGTAGAGCAAAAACTGTACTAAAGTTGTTCCCCACATCAGAATACCCACAACAAAAGAAATTAGAGGAAAATACGTTTGTGTTATATAGAAAAAATGATTTGAGACGCATAAAATCCCAAAGCAATTAAAATAGTTAGTAAAGGCTGACTAGATCGTTTCTCTCTATAGTTTTTTACGATCTGCGCAGGTAAGCCGATCAATACTAAACCTAGAAAAAATATACTGATTAAAATACTGAAAATAAATATTAAATTCATAACTTGTTGAACCCAGCCGTAAAGAGTGGGATTCAATTTTCTTCTGGAAAATCCCATGGAGCAAAATCGTTTGCTCCGTTCTCATCGCTCCCTTCGAAGTGACAACTTATAACACCTTTTGGTGTTATAAGTTGTCAATACGGAAGGGGTGGGATTCGAACCCACGGGCCCCCAAAAGGGGCACGGCTTTCCAAGCCGTTCCTTTAGACCGCTCAGGCACCCTTCCTTAAAACTTTATTATTCTAGCTTTTTTTATCTATTTTTTCAATTAAATTGAATTAAATTGGTTATTAAAAATTTAAGTCCCGACATTTTGTCGGGACTTAAATGATTTATAGTTTATGTTTCAAGATTTAAGACCTAATAACCTTCCGGCATCGGGGGCATCTTAGAATCTTTTTCTTCGGGTAAGTCGGTTACTACCGCTTCCATAGTTAGAAACATTGCAGCGGCGGATGCGGCATTTTGCAAGGTTGAACGAGTAACTTTAACCGGATCCACAATCCCCAACTTTACTAAATCCCCATATTCTCCGGTATCGGCATTAAAACCATAAGCATCCGAATTCTTTTTCACTTTTTCCAAAACAACTGATGGTTCCGCACCAGCATTAAAAGCAATCTGCCTTAAAGGCTCTTCCAAGGATCGTCTAACTATATTAACCCCTGTTTGTTCATCTTCTGAAAGTTTTAAGATTTTTAATGCTTCAATTGCCCTTACTAATGCAACACCGCCTCCAGGTACAATTCCCTCTTCCATGGCTGCTTTAGTTGCCTGAACCGCATCTTCAGTACGATGCTGTTTTTCTTTTTGTTCAACTTCAGTTGCCGCACCCACACGAATAACAGCCACACCGCCAGAAAGTTTAGCTAATCGTTCTTGAAATTTTTCTTTATCAAACGAAGAAGTAGTATGGCTCAATTGATTTTTAATTTGACTAACTCTTTTATCAATTTCGGTTTTCTTACCCTTACCACTAATAATGGTTGTATTTTCTTTGCTTACAACTATGCGACGAGCCCGGCCAAGCATATTTAATTCGGCTGATTCAAGTTTAAGTCCTTTTTCCTCGGATAAGACCTGCCCACCGGTAATAACTGCTATATCTTCGAGCATCTCTTTTTTTCTGTCTCCAAAACCAGGGGCTTTAACTGCCACTGAATTAAAGGTGCCGCGCAATTTATTAACAACTAAAGTTGCCAAGGCATCGCCCTCAACCTCATCAGCAATAATTACTAAATCCCTTTTACCTCCTCGAGAAATTTTCTCAAGAAGCGGAACAATATCATGAATGGATGAAATTTTACGATCGGTTATTAAAATATAAGGATCTTCATAAACAGCCTCCATTCTTTCCGGTTTAGTAATCATATAATGGGAAAGATAACCCCTATCAAACTGCATACCCTCGACAATTTCAGTGGAAATTCCGAAAGTTTGAGATTCTTCAACTGTAATTACCGCTTCCTTGCCGAGTTTGTTTATAATATCAGCCACAGTATTACCGATCCCAATATCTTTAGCAGAGATTGTAGCCACCTGGCTTATCTCTTCTTTAGAAGAAATTTGTTTCGCCAGTTTTGTTTTGAGATATTTCACCACTTCATCTACTGCTTTTTCTATCCCCCGTTTTATAGCCATTGGATCTGCACCAGCAGTAACGTTTTTTAGTCCCTCACCAATTATAGTTTGAGCGAGTAAAGTTGCCGTGGTCGTACCGTCACCAGCAATGTCGTTAGTTTTTGAAGCAACTTCTTTTACGATTTCCGCTCCGATATTTTCAAACTTGTCTTTTAGCTCAATTTCTTTAGCAATTGTTACCCCATCATTTGTAATGGTTGGGGAACCAAACCCTTTATCTAGTACGACATTCCTCCCCTTTGGACCAAGGGTTACTTTTACGGCGTTAGCTAAAACGTCAACGCCTCTTTTTAAACTTTTTCTTGCTTCTTCTGAAAAAAGTATTTGTTTTGCCACAATAAGCTTAAAGTCTAAGGTCTAAAGTCTAAGGCTCAATGCTTTAGTCTTTAGTCCTTAAGCTTTAGTCAATAATCGCTAGTATATCTTCTTCTCTTGCGATTAAATATTCTTTATCTTCTATCTTAATCTCATTTGGACCGTATTTAGTGAATAAAACCACATCCCCTTTCTTTATCTCCATCGGAACCTTTTTCCCATCCTTATCTATACGACCCTGACCAACGGCTACCACTTTTCCTTGTTCAGGACGTTCCTTTTCAACAGTTTCTGGAAGCAAAATACTCCCTCTCTTAAACTCCTTTTTAATTGGTTCTAATAGAACATGATCACGTAATGGTTTAATCTTAACCATAGAATAACAGTCGCAAACTATCTTTAATTCCTAATACCCCACGGTCATCGGAATTGATTGTTAGCGTCATTTACCTCTAAAGATGCAAAGATATTATATCCAAACAAATTTAAGAGTCAACCCCGCCCTTTCTCCCGGTAAGTTTGGATTGATAATGATGAATAGAATGCAATGGCCACTAATGTTATGGTTCTTAAATTAAGATAAGCTACCAAATGAAAGGGCGGGGTCAACCCCCATCTAACTTTTGTGGAAACTTGGTTAGTTTAACTACATAATAGTCCTAATTAATATTTAGTAATTCTATCTATTAAAATAAAAGTTAGGTGGGGGCTAATCCTATATTTAAAAATCCGCTATTAGCGGAATTGTTTTGGTTCTTTATTTTTTAGATCTTTTAATCTTGGCTCGGTGAAACTATCAATTATTCTTAAAACCCTATAACCAATGTAATTATCTCTTCTTTTTATTCTTCTATACATTATTTCAGCTTTTACTTTTGCATCCCCATCGTCCGTTGGTGGATCTTCTGACATACTCTCGCCTTCAGAATATTTGCCGAAAATATTATGCGACGGCAATTTTAGTTGTAAAATATAAGCGGGTTTCTTTTCCTCTTTAACTTTCTCTGACTCTAACATAGTAACCCACTCCGTTATTAAAGAACGTTAACTTATGCGTAAATTGTAATTCTTTGCAATATTTACAACAATACCCATACTGGCAGTCAAAATTACTAAAGACGTTCCGCCATAACTTATAAATGGCAAGGTAATCCCAGTAAAAGGTAAAAGTCCGGAAATAGCGCCTACATTTATAAAAACCTGTATTATAATCCATGATGCAACTCCAGAAACTATAAAGCTGGCAAAAGAATCTCTAGTGTTTTTTGCAACCTGGAACATAAAAAATGTTAACCAAATAAAAAGAAGCAATAAAAAGCCAATTCCAACTAAACCTAATTCTTCACCAATAATAGCAAATATGGAATCGGTTATGGGTTCTGGCAATAATCCAAGTTTTTGTTGAGACTTGCCAAAACCAACTCCAAATAATCCGCCAGTCCCAATCGCAATCAATCCTTGATTCAACTGATAACTTGAACCTTGAACATCAAGATTTGGATTTAAAAACGCAGTAAGACGTTGGAGTCTGTAGGGCGAAACCACTGACAGCCCGCCTACCAATAAAGTAGCCACTAGAATTAAAGCTGTAATATATCGTAACCGAATGTTTGCCAAAAAAAACATAAACATTGCTATTCCACCAATAACAATTGCTGTACCTAAGTCAGGTTGAGCCACCAAAATAAAACCAACCATTCCAAGGACTATCAACAAAGGTGCTATGGACTCAAGGGTTAAATTGTTAATGCCTTTTGCACGAACGCTAAGCCAAGAGGCAAGATAAATAATAAAAGTAAATTTAAAAACTTCAGCCGGCTGAAAGGAAACATAATGAAGGTTCAACCAACGCGTCGCACCCTTAGCACTTATACCCAGACTGGGGACAAAAATGAGAACGAGAAAACTCAAAGAAATTATTAAAAGAGGAAGAGAAAACTTTTTCCAATATCTATAAGGCACGCGGCTAAAAATTAAGAAAGCTCCGACTGCCGGCAAAACACCATATAAAAGCTGATGGTAAAAATAATAATAATCGGAGTTAAAATCTTTTTTTGACTCAAAAATCCCGGCAGATGAAATCATGATCAACCCAAAAGCAATCAACATAAAAGTAAGAATTGAAATACGTTTCGCCATCTTACTTGAAAAGCGCCGGTATTTTAGAATCTACTAAAAATATAATTAAACCCAAAACAGCACCAATGGCGTTTATCATCCAAAAACGCATTGTGATTTGACTTTCCGGCCAACCAAGAGCTTCAAAAGTATGGTGAATCGGGGTTGAGGGAAATATTTTCTTTTTTCTTATTTTCTTTGAAAGAGTCTGAATTATAACGGAAGTAGACTCAATAAGAGGAATAATAGCTATAATTGGTAAAAGCAAAGCAGTATTAGTAAGCAGTGCAACCACACCAACCATAAAACCTAACGCCATAACTCCAGTATCTCCCATAAAAAACTTGGCTGGATAAATATTAAACCACAAAAAACCGGTCAAAGCACCCATTATAGCCACAAGAAAAACAACCAAATCCATTCTTCCTTGGTCAAAAGCAATCGCCGCTAAAGCCCCGAAAATAGTCAAAAATACTCCACCAGACAACCCGTCTAAACCATCTGTTTCATTCATTGAAAAAGCCGTTCCTATCATAATAAATATAAAATACAACAGATACCACCAGCCGATATAAAGATCCCCCAAAAATGGAATATTAATTGTGTCTCGATCTAACTTAAAATAAAACCACCACGCACCAATTAAAGCCAATACCGTATAAAATATCAATCTCTTTTTTAGATTAAAACCGCCTTTCTTAAAAATTCCTAAAATATCATCCGTCATACCAACTAATCCAGCTAAAACCAAAAAACCAAGCGGTAAAAGCGTTTGACTGCGAGATAAAAAGTTAACTTGCGACCAAAAACCGTCTACAGTGTATGAAAGGATCCAAAAAAGCAAAGTTAAAAAAGTAACAGTAACCCATATTGGCAAACCGCCCATAGTAGGCGTGCCCTCTTTTTTCTTATGCAATTGATTAAATATGGGTGTTTCTCCCCAGAATGCATTTTCTTCTCGTTCTACCTTTTTACCAGGTCTAAAATATTTATATAAAATTTGGGTCCAAAAATAAGTTAAAATTAGATTAATAAAAAAAGCCAGGGTCGCAACTGTAAAAATTCTTACAACGTTAAAAATAGTAAAAGTTTGATCCAACATGCAATAAAATCAGAACTCAAAAGGCAAAAGTCAGAAGTTTAATTTAAAATTCTAAATTTTAAATTATAATTTTGATTTTTGATTTCTAACTTTTGAATTTTATTCCCACCTATACGCCTTCTGAGACCATTCTACCAATTTCCTCATTTCTGTAAAACGATCTTTTGAACCAAGAATAATAGTAATAATATCGTCGTTGCCATCCGGAGCCTTAACCACAAGCAACATATTACCCAAAGCAACATCTGTATAGCCGGTTTTTCCGCCAATAACATTTTTTAGAAAACTTAATAATTTATTAGTATTGGATATTTGATGAGAAATCCTGCCGTCTAAAGAAGGAATGATATCGTTTTCAGTTCTTAAAATTTCATAAATGCCTTCGTAATTCAAAGAGTATTTTATTAATAACACAAGATCCCCAACACTTGAAAAACCGTTATCATTTAAACCAGCTACGTCTAAAAAGTTAGTATTATTCATACCTAAACTGGTAGCAAGTTTATTCATTTTGTCCAAAACATCTATTTCCTCACCCCTTGACTCATGCTCTAAAACATATGCCGCGTCATTACTTGATTTAATCAACATTAAACGAAGCAAATCTAAAACAGACAAACTTTCCCCTACGCTTAAATCACTATTTCCTTCCAAGGAATGTGTTTTGTTTAAACTTTCTTTCGTTACTTTAACGACCATATCTAATTTAAGATTTTCCCAAATAACGACGGCGGTCATTAACTTAGTTAATGAAGCAATCGGCAATTTTTCTTCAAGTCCTCTGACAAAAAGATATTTCCCGGACTTAATATCGTAAGCAACTGCAGCTTTAGCTTCAAGATCAAGGTCTGGAATATTCCAATCTCTCAATGGTAGATAGTTGGATTCGGTCACCGGCAAAAGGTACGGTGGCACTGGGGTAAGACTTTCAGCCTTGATAGTTAAATTGGTCTGATCGATATCCGGCTTTTTCTTATTTGTTTCTATAAAGTTAAACTTTTTCTCAAATAAAAAAAAGCCTCCCATACCTAATATAATTAAAGCTAAAATTGAAACAGTTTTAGGCCGCGTATTCATCCCGTTAAGAGACAGATCATCTTTAGATGATCGAGCCAAGTTAATTTTATGTGTTTATTCATACAGTATTTTATAACCCCCGTTAGATTTATTGACTGAATTTTGGGTATCTCTAACGGGATTCATGTGTAGCTTAACGTCTAAGGACTAACAACTAGCGCCAGTACTTTTCGGCTTTAGTCCTTAGACGTTAGACCATAGTCTTCTTGCGAGGGTTTATAGAAGTCTACGGGCTTACGCCCGTGGTACTCCAGAGAGTACGGGATTGATTTTGAAAAGATATTGATGCTTTTCAAAATCAATCCTGACTTATATAATTTCCCTACGCTCGCTTGCGCTCGCTTCGGGGCTGTCATTCATCCCCGAGCTGACGCTCGGGGTTTTCTGACAGGAATTATAAAATTGATCACCTAATCTTTTAACTTAAGACCGAGTTCGTCAAGCTGTTCTTTTTCGACCTCACTCGGTGCATCCATTACGGCAGTCCTTCCTGAAGAAGAAACAGGAAATGCAATTACCTCTCTAATATCAGACTCGCCGGCTAAAAGCATGACCAAACGGTCCAGACCCGGCGCTATGCCGGCATGCGGCGGTGCCCCATATTCATATGCTTTAATCAGATGACCAAAACGAGATTCGATTTGATCTTCACTAAGACCAATGATCTCAAAAATCTTTCTTTGCACTTTTGGACTTGATATTCGAACCCCACCAGATGCTAATTCGTAACCATTACAAACAAGATCATACTGCAATGCCCGAAGGCTACTCAAATCCTTCCCTTTTAAAAGTTTCTCAACATGTTCTGGCTTAGGAGACGAAAATGGGTTATGCGCAAAGGTGTAGTGTTTGGTCTTTTCATCAAATTCAAAAAGGGGAAAATCGGTTACCCAAGCAAACGCAAGAGTATTTGTGTCGTTTTTATCTTCTCGCAAATCAAATTTATCAGCTCCAAATCTTTTTATTGCTTCTTCATGAGTAAAAACTGGAAAGGATTTATCTTGAATTTTTTTACCGCAAGCTTCTGCAACATGGATCATCAATCCCTCAACCAAATCTAGAACATCTCTTTGTTCAACAAATGACATTTCAAGATCTATTTGCGTATGCTCAAACTGCCTATCCTTTCGCAGATCTTCATCACGCATAGCCCGTGCTAATTGGTAGTAACGCTCTAAGCCACCAATCATTAATAACTGTTTGTATTGTTGAGGTGCTTGAGGTAAAGCATAAAATTTTCCTGGCTGTAAGCGCGAGGGCACTAAAAAGTCTCGCGCACCTTCAGGCGATGTTTTTGTTAACATTGGTGTCTCTATTTCCACAAAATTACGCTCGTTCAGATATTGCCTGACTAAATTTGTAACCTTATGGCGCAAGAGCAAATTATTTTTCATTCGCTCTCTTCTCAAATCCAAATAGCGATATTTCATCCTAACTTCCTCATCTACTTCGTAACCATTTGAGTCAACCGGAATTGGTAAAGCATCAGCACGACTCAAAATTTCCAAACTCTTAGCTTCGACTTCTAAATACCCGCCCGCCAACTTATCATTTACCATATTGTCTGGCCGTTTTTTAACAAGTCCGGAAACTTTAATAACATATTCAAGTCGCAACTCTTGAGCATCTTTTATTTGAGGCGTAAAAACTACCTGCAATAAGCCGGTTCGGTCTCGAAGGTCTATAAAAATAATCTTCCCATGATCGCGCCGTCCGTGCACCCAACCAAAAAGTTCAATTTCCTCATCAACCTTGTTGCTTATATCCTTAATCCAAATAGATCTCATACCGAGTATCGTAACAAAATAGAATCAAAAGTAGAAGTCCACGGATTTACCTTGCTTCGCCGAGGCTACGCAAGGCAAGCACCCATGGTACTCCAGGGAGCATGAGAAATAATGAATCATATATCTTTGTCTGGTGTGGGGATAAAAACTGCGGCGGCGAAAACCGTTGTCCAAAGACCGTCCTTATTTCCAATTGCCGATTGAGTAATATGGCTAGATCGAACAATCTTCCCACTCATTTTATATATCTGTTCGCGTTCATCCCAAGCTTGATTTGGGTCAAACTCAATTCCCAAAGTTGTAGCAAGCATTGATGCGGCGAGATCTTCTGCATAATCCCCTGCTTTTTCATCACTTTCACCAAATGAATGATGTTCGGAAAGATAACCATGTTGAGTTGCATCTGCCGGAATAGCAACTCCAACAGACGCGGCGATTAAACGATTTGGCTCATTTGTGGCATTACGATCATACACGACAAATACAATTTCTCCAGGAGATAATAATTTTACCCCTTCCTCTTTTGTGACCCGCTTACAGCCAGGCGGAAAAATGCTACTTACCAAAACTAGATTACAATGCGCAACTCCGGCATCACGAAGCGCAAGCTCAAAAGAAGCTAACTGATCTTTGTGTACACCAACTCCCTTAGTAAAAAATATTTTTTGAGGAATCATAGTTTAAACATCATAGTGTTTGGATATGGCACCCACTGATCCCAATTTTGACATCCCACCGATCAAACCCAAAACTAAGGCAAACATCAAATAACCCGGCTGTAGAGTTAAAAGAAAATGATCAAAAAATCCAATTATCAAAAATGACACAAAAACTATAAAAAATGAGTAATGAAATATTTCATCAAAATTTTGTGACTTAATATAATCTTTAGACAGAAACACTAAAAATAAAGAAAAGAAAAACAAACCTAAAAACCCAGTCTCAGCCCATAAAAGGCCAAATATATTATGAACCGGTTGATAAAGATTATATGCCAAATCTGGTACGGTTTGCATCAACCATGGAACAAAGTTTCCAATACCTACACCCAAAAACGGTTTATCTAATGCGAAGGCAATATTAAGATAAAAAGACCGCAATATTATAGCTTCATCACCTACTCCTATATGAAATCTCCCCACAAAAGTCGGCCAAAGAAAAATAAGCAAGAACGAGACTACGGTAATCGTAATTGTAGTCATATACCAAATACGGATTGTGTATGAACGGCGAAAGTGATATTTAACCTTTTCCTTGAAAAGACGAATGAAAAGTCTGACCAAAAGGCCAGCCACCCACAAAATGATAATTAAACGACCGAAAGTCATTACAAGTCCCGTAAGAATTGGGACTTGAGCAAAAAGAAATAAAAATTTTAAATTTCCAGTTGAATCAAAATATAAAAAATAACAACAGAAAAGAGCTAAAAACAAAAAGGCAGCCAAAACGTTTGGATGAGGCATTGTTCCGTAAGCTCTCAAAACATCTTCGCCGTTTGCCAAATAAAATTTTGCGACCCCCGGAATTCCTAAATTCAACGGACTTTCCCCAAAAATTTTTAGACCTAAGCTTTTTTTAGAAATCAACTGAATTATACCAATTACAGATTGCATTATTCCCGAACTAACAAATACAAACATAGAAGTCTTCAAGCTCAAAAGATGACCGTAGTTATTCTTAACGTAATAATAAAGTAAAAACATCTCAAAAAGTTTAACTAATTTATAAAAACTTAACTGGTAATTAGAGGCGTTAAGAATCGAAAACGCTGAAATAACTATAAGACCTAAAAAACTAAAATCGGCAAAGGAAAAACCTACACGCAAAGCGTTCAACTTAAAAACCAGCCTTAAAAGCCAAATTAATATTACGGCTAGAAAAATAAGATCGGTAGCATAAAGAAATGAGGAATTCCATTCATTGAATCCGACTCCCCATGAACGAATTATGGTACGAGTTTGAAATGGAATAGCAAAAACAAGTAAATAAAACAGAAATTTCTCTAAATTTAAAAAGAAAACTAAGTTTCTAACCAGAAAGTTTTTTAATAGAGAATACATGAATATTAATCGCTAACTAAAGAGTGCATAACCAATACCCACAGAAAGAAGAGTAATAATTAAATAATAACCCCACTTTGGTAAATTTATTGAATATTCAGGTTTACGTTCACTTTTAGACCTCACTCTTTTCCAAACCATCATAACGATTATTCCTTCTATCCCACCCCCCACCGCACCAACAACACTAATAACATTAATAAAGTTATTTAAACCGAGAAGAAAAAGTAAAAAAGGAATCCATATGGTTAGCGACCAAGAATAAAAACGATTTAAACCAAAATCAAATTTAAAAACTTCATACATAGAAGCACCTATCAAAAGAAATGTGGTGGTAATTGCCAAAATACCGAAAAGCGAAAGCAAAAAAACAGCTTTTGATCCTAAAACTTCAAAAATACCAGATACGGTTTCCGGAGTTGTCGCATCACCCGACACGCCAACAATTAAAATAGCAAATAACAAATAGAAAATGAATGGTATAAATGTGCCGAGTCTAACAGCAGATCTAAATTTATTGACCGGAGAAATTTCTTCTTCAACTAAACCATCACTTTTTTCCGAATCTGAAATAGTTTGCTTAATCCGTTGTCCATCTTTAAACGTTTGAATGCGTTCCCTAATTTTAGGATCTAAAATTTCATGCTGAATAGGAATCGCTGACAAACCACCAAAAGCAAACAGAATTACTCCATAAGGAAGGAACCAAAAATCCTTTTGAAAAAGTGGGAAAAAGTTCTGAAACGAAACTTTTGGAAAACCAAAATAAAATATCAAGCATAGAATAGCCAAAAAAAACGCGGTTAAAGAAAGTTCAAACCAAGCAACTGCCCTTAACCCCAACAGAATTGCTATGGAGCAAAAGATAAAAAATAAAATGGAAAACGTAAAAGGAGTAAAAAATACCCAAGAGCCCAAAACATTTACCAAAAAACTTCCTATTATGATTAAATAAGCCAGCATTGCACCATACATTCCAAAAAAAGTTGCCAAAAGAGCAAAATTCTTCCCACGATTTCCAATATACTTGTTAGCGTAACCTACTAACTGATGATGGGTGCTAGTTCTTAAAACTACTTCACCATAAGCAAGATAGAGAACTGTAACTAATAACCATACCCCAATTAAAAAAAATAATCCGGTTAAAAAACCGGCTTTAGCAAAAACAAACGGAATACCAAAAACCCCAACCCCGATTATAGTACCCACTAAAATACTAACGGCATAGATTAACCTTTTATTGATCCTCCTCGTTATCGCCATCATCTTCGTATCTTACCTTATCTACCATGCTTTTCTCAAGACGCCAAAGAAAAGTCAAAACAATATAAACAACAATAGCTGTAAACACGGATGCAAAATAAAGACCCAAGCCAGCAGCTGCTCCAATAGCAGCAACTGTCCACAGACTCGCAGCAGTAGTCGTTCCTTCAACCCTATTTCCCCTTCTTAAAATTGAGCCTGCACCAATAAAACCAATACCAACCACAATATTTGACACAACTCTTAACGGATCGATATTCGAGCTTATCTGAAAAAGCCCTCCTGAAATTGAAATAATTGCAAAAAGAGCAGATCCTAAAGCAACTAAAGCATGAGTTCGAAGTCCCGCTACTTTATGCGAACGCTCGCGCTCAAAACCAACTAAAGCACCAAGCCCCGTAGCAAGAATCAAACGAAAGATTAAAGACAACTCGGGCATTTTTTAACTTAGAACCCCGAATAACTTTTCAATAAAGAAACGACCTTAAAATTATAGTTATTTTTATATCCTACGCCGTAGGCGCCTGTCCCCCAACACCAGCCAACCTACTTGGACTGATCACTGAAGACTTTGAAGTTGGCCATTTTAATGCGACTTCTAAAACTTCGTCCATACTTTCTACCATTTTAAATTCAAGATTATCTCTAACTTCTTTTGGTAGCTCTTCTAAATCTCGTTCGTTATCTCTCGGGATAATAACCTTCTTCAATCCCGCTCGGTGAGCAGCAAGAATCTTTTCTTTTAATCCACCTATCTCCAAAACCTTACCTCTTAAGGTTACCTCCCCAGTCATTCCAACCTCCTTATGTATTTTGACTCCCAAAAGTAAAGAAATCAAGGCGGTAGCCATAGCAATACCCGCCGAAGGACCATCCTTAGGAATTCCACCAGAAGGTACATGCAAATGTATATCTTGTTTATAAAAGTCCTCTTTTAGTCCAAACCTTGTTGCTTTAGCGCGTGCGTAACTTAAAGCAGCCATTGCCGATTCTTGCATCGTTTTACCCAAACGGCCGGTCAAAGTTAGTCTTCCCCTACCTGGCATTTTCATTGCTTCAATAGACATTAATTGTCCGCCTACTGGTGTCCAAGCAAGACCGGTTGCAACCCCTATTTGATCCTGTTTCTCATTTAATTGTTGTAAATACTTTTCCGGACCTAAATATTTTTTTAAATCCTTAAGTGCCACTTTAATCTTTCTATTACTTTTTCCACTTTCAATTAATTCTCTTACAATTTTTCTTAATATTTTTGCCAACTGACGCTCAACATCACGTACACCTGCCTCTGTTGTATATTTCCTTACAATATCTCTTAGAGCCTTGTCTTCAAACAATAAAGATTGTTTGATTCCATGTTCTTGTTTAAGTTTCGGCACTAAAAACTTATTTACAATCTGAACTTTTTCTTCTTCGGTGTATCCACGAAATTCTATAATTTCTAACCTATCCCTCAAAGCATATGGAATCGTATCTAAAACATTAGCTGTTGTAATAAATATTACGTCTGACAAATCAAACGGAACTTCAAGGTAATGATCAGAAAAAGCAAAATTTTGTTCCGGATCTAAAGCCTCAAGCAAAGCGGCGGACGGATCACCTCTAAAGTCAACTCCTATTTTATCAATTTCATCTAACATGAAAACTGGATTCTTGGTCCCGGCTACATGTATACCTTGAATAATTCTCCCTGGTAATGCTCCAACATAGGTTCTGCGATGCCCCCTAATTTCGGCCTCGTCTCTTATCCCTCCCAATGAAATACGGTGGAACTTCCTACCCAAAGCCCTTGCAATAGATTTACCAATAGAAGTTTTACCAACTCCCGGAGGACCAACGAAACATAAAATTGGTCCTTTCATTTTACCAACTTGTTTTTGCACGGCAAGATACTCTAAAATCCTTTCTTTCACTTTTTCTAAACCATAATGGTCTTCTTCTAAAATTTTCTCGGCTTTCTTTATATCAATTGAACTTTCTGTTTTTTTTGACCAAGGCAACTCCACTAACCAATCCAGATAAGTACGAATATAGGAAACCTCCGGCGCAAAACTTGGCATCTTTTCTAAACGACTTAATTCTTTTAAAGCCTTAGTCCTAATCTCCTCTGGCATCTTTGCCTGTTCTATCTTTTTACGGTAAAGCTCCATTTCTCCTTTTTCCCCCTCAATACCAAGTTCCTGTTCAATAGTTTTCATCTGCTCTCTTAAAAATGCCTCCCTCTGCATCTTGCCAAGGCGCTTTCTTGTTTCTGAAGCAACTTTCTTTTCCGCATCTATAATTTCGCGTTCTCTCAACAAAATATTATGAACCCTTTTTAAAACCTCTTGTATGTCAGTTGTCTCAAGCAACTCCTGCTGTTCTGGAATATCAATTCCGAGATTAACTATAATAAGATCAATTAGTTGATCTGGATCCTTAACTTGACGCAATAACATATATAAATCAGCCGGTAACAGTCGGCCCATTTCTGCCATAACATGTTTAAAAAGGTCAATTATACTTCTCATTAAACCCTCTAGTTCAACCGTGAACTCCGGAATCTTTACCGAAATAGGTTCTATTTGAGCTTTTAAATATGGTTCGGATTCAAAAAGCTCTTTAATCCTTACTCTGCTTACGCCCTCTACGTCTATTCTTTTAGAGCCATCCCGCATATTTATAACACTAAGAATCTTGCCCACTGTTGCAACTTTATATAACTGATCAACACTTACTTCATCTTCGTTTCCGATTTCCTTTTGAGTAACGAAAACTGCCAGATTGTCATTTCTGCTTTGAGCTTCGATTAGTGCCGCTGTTGATTTTGGTCTTTGAACAACAAGTGGAATTATAATACGCGGAAACAAAACTACGTTTTTCAAAGCAATTATAGGCAACTCCGAAGGAATTTGATTTTGAGTATTTTGAGGTTTATTAGACATATTTAAAATTTAATTACAAAATTTTGTATATATTATATAATTGATAAATATCTGAGTCAAGATGGAAAGGAGGTTCTGTAAATAAACTGGGTGAATAATACTCTTGAACGGGTTTTGAGCCCGTAGTGGGCATGGTTTTCCCAGCTCTTTCTTTAGAAAGAGCTGGGAAAGAGCGACCGCGTGCCGCCTTAGCTTTAGCGGTGGCGCAAGGGCTCAACCCCTGAGCCCCCATCTGTATAGGTGGGGGCGAAGAAAGAAAAAGAGTATTATTCACCAAAAATTCTAAAAAATTAAAATTCATCCCTGGGTTTCGACTGTTTAATTATTGCCAGAGCTTCTTCAGCCGTATCAACTATAGTATAAATTCCCATATCTTCTTTATCTATAGTCCTGTGTTTTTGGTAAAGTTCCTGGTCTATCCACTCGGTTAACCGGGACCAATACTCTTTACCCACCAGAATCACCGGGATATGACTAAAAATCTTTTTCTCTTGAATCAGAGTTGTAATTTCAAAAAACTCATCAAGAGTGCCAAATCCACCAGGAAAATAAACATAAGCTTGAGCAGAATATGTAAGCATTAATTTACGGGTAAAAAAATAGTGGAACCCCTTAGGTTTATTTACATAGGGATTTGTACGTTGTTCGTGGGGTAGTTGAATATTTAGTCCTACTGAATTTCCATCTCCTTCAGCTGCTCCCTTATTAACGGCTTCCATAATTCCCGGCCCTCCTCCGGTTACTACAGCAAAACCTTCTTCAGCCAAAGACTTCCCCAACTTCTCCGCTTCTTTGTACCAATGATTATCTTCCGAAGTTCTAGTTGATCCAAAAATTGTGACCGACTTTTTAAAGTCAGCAATAAACCCGAAACCTTCAATGAATTCTGCCAATATTCTAAAAACCCTCCAGTGCATTGAAGACCTAAAATCTTCTGTCTCCTTATAAACTGGAAGTTTTGCTGCTGGCAGGTTTACGTTTTGAAGTTTTTTCACCCCGTAGTAGAAATTCGAATAATGCTTTATGATTTTCGCGTCTCTTTAAAGAATTATTCGAAAGTCTATATTAAAATTCTCTCTAACCCCTAGTAAATATAGCATGGATAAATCCATTCGAATTTTCACTACGGGGTCATGTGTAGCTTAATGTCTAAGGACTAAAGCTGAAAGGTATTGGCGTTAGCCGTTAGTCTTTAGACTTTAGTCCTTAGACGCTAGACCCGAGTCTTTTAACGAAGTTCATGCCCATTTCTATATACTATAAATCAAAATCGTCCCCAATGCTAGGTATAACAGTTTCTAGACCGCTAATTTCATCCTTCAATTTTTCGCTCAACGCTTCCATAGCTATTTCTTCTCCTTGTACAATAAAAACTTTTTTTAGCTTTTCACCAATAGAAGCCTTTTTAACCCAACGTACAAGACCCGGTTGATCGGCATGAGCAGAATAGCCGCCAATAGCCTTTATTTTACACTTAATTAGTATGCTCTCTCCAAATATTTTAACTTCTTTTTCCCCATCCAAGATTTTTCTTCCCAAGCTTCCTTTAGCCTGATAGCCAACAAATAAAATTGTACTGTTAGGATCCGACAAATATCGCCTTTCATGATGTAAAATTCTTCCACCCTGACTCATACCAGAACCGGCAATAATAATCTTTGGAGAATTTACCTCATTTATTGACTTTGATTCTTCAACCGAAGATGTAAAATAGAGTCCCGGAAATTTGAATATATCATCACCACTATCTATCAAATAGGATGCTTCTTTGTTAAAATATGCTTCGTGTTTTTTATAAACTTCAGTTAATTTGATAGCTAATGGACTGTCTATAAAAATTGGGATAAAAGGAATTCTTTTATTCTCCACCATCTCATTTAGTTCAAACAAAAGCTCTTGAGTACGTTCCATTGCAAAAGAAGGAATCATTAATACACCACCTCTTTTTATAGTTTCTTCGATAGTTGTTTTTAGTATCTCCTTTCTCTCGTCTCTATTTTCATGAATTCTATTGCCATAGGCAGATTCAACTACAACGTAATCCACCCCCTCAATGTATTCAGTCGGCCTAAGTAATGGTGTCGGTGGATTACCTAAATCACCAGAAAATAAAATCCGTCCGCCAGACCAGCCAAATTCAATAATACTAGAACCCAATATATGTCCGGCGTCATGCAGTATAAAATATTTTCCATTGCCCAAATCAGTTTTTTGATCATAATCAAAAGTTTCAAACAATTTTATAACAGAACCAACATCTTCAAAACTATAAATAGGTTCCCGATTTTGTTCCTCTGCTTCTCTTTTAAGATGATTAAGGCTGTCAGGCAAAGCGTGTTCTAAAATATCCCGGATGGGTCTAGTAGAAAAAACTTTACCCCTAAAACCTTCTTTATAAAGTTTTGGCAACCTTCCGGTATGATCAATATGACTATGAGTTATAAAAACATATTTAATATTTTTGGGCTCATAAGGAAATGGTTCGTAATTTAAGTCCTCACAAAAACGAGAACCTTGGAATAAACCACAGTCAACAAGAGCAAGAAAATCTTTGTCTTCCAACAAATAATTTGCTCCTGTAACAAGCTTTGCTCCACCGTAAAAGGTAATTCGCATTCTTTGACTAAAGACCAAAGGCTAATGTCTAAAGCTTCTTTATGATTATAGACCTTAGTCTTAAGACATTAGACGTTAAATATTATTTCTAAATTAAAGTTGAAACAAGATAGCCGACAATCGACATGGTTGCGATTGGAGGTAATGCAGCCATAGGTTTTCTTTCTTTTTGTCTAACAAAAAGTATGTGTGTAATTAAAAGCCCGGCCATTGAAAAAGCTAGAACTAAAAATGAATGAAAAATATTAGTTCTTACGATTGAAGCTATTAAAATTAAAGGCAGAGCAATGTCTCCAGAACCCAAAATCATGAATTGACCACCAGGTTTAACATTTTCCAAGGATTCAAACCACCCACGCCCAGATGGCAAAACAACGCCAAAAATAGCTCTGGACCTAATCATATCTTCAGCCATCTGTACCATGTGCTTAGTTTTATAAACTGCGACTATGTCATAAAAGGATAAAATTACTAAAATAAACACGGCATTTAGAGGCGTTAAAGATGCTCCAAATGTTCCACCGATTCCGGCAAGCGCTAAAACAACAGCCAGATTATGTATCCAGACTTTCTTGGTTTTAAAAAGTGCGTAGATTAATAAAATTGACAGGATAGTTGATAAAGAAACATTCAACCACAGAGCTAAAACCGTCTGAACACCTACAAATAAAATAATCGCAAAAAAGGTTTTATATAAAATAGCTCTTCTTAAAGGAGAATGGCGACCTATCAAAACAAAAGCTCCGATAATAATAACAAATACAATTAGGTCACCAAAACCAAAATTAAATTCAACCTTAGAAAGATTTTCAGAAGGAAGATAAGATACGAAACTATACGACACCCAAATCCCAAGCAGTTGAACTGCCAAAAAAAGAATTAACTCTTTAAAAAAGTTTTTCCAATGCATAGTTTATAGATAAAGAGATTATTGACTCCTTTCTAACTGCTGAGCAGATAAACCACTTATTTCATCTTCAAAATTAGCCACTGCTGAAAATGTAGTAATCAAAACAAAAATCATCGCGGAAATTAATAAAAAAACCCCAAACCAAGACTCAATTTTTATCGTTAGCGGATTACGCATGCGAATTATGTCTACAAGCGTAGCGCGTAGCTACAGAATTCAGCACCCAGCTCTTTCTCCCGTGAACTTCACTTAGATTGAAGTACCTCTAATGCTAGTGGCCACTTCGTTTTTAGCTCCCATTTACAATGAGAAGCTCACGCGTGAAAGAGCTAGGTAAGATTTTGTGATCTACTCTCCGCCCTGGACGAATAGTAGACAAAAACTTATTTTACTATTATTGTTCCACCCTCTTCAGGACTTTTTTCATTATGATAACCCCAGATACCCTTTTTATTGAAAACAAACACCCAACTATCACCTTTTTTAATTGATCCTTTACTGTCTAACTCTGCGAAAAGATTATGATCCGGATGAGAATCCGAAATTATATAAATTAATTTATCGCTCTCGTTTTTAAATCGGATAGTGTCATTTACCTTAACTTGTAAAATAGTCGGGCTAAAGACTCCATTATTATAATATACAGTATACGTTCTTCCTAATTTAATAGTTGACGTCGGAAATGGGTCACTTACTCCAATAGATTCTCCGTTTTGGAACAAAAAGATTGCTCCTGCAAAAACCAGAAGAAGAATTGCAATTAAAAACCACAAATAATGCTGATGACCCCGATGAATTTCGACCATAATTAAAGTTCAAAAACAATTATCGCTTCCCATTTCCCTGGCTCTACTTCTTTTACGTCTATATTTTCATAATTGATATCTTTAATTGGCCTTTCAAGATTCTCAAATTTTACCCCAATTAGTCTGCCTACTAATTTTTGTTCAGAGAACTCATTAAATTTCGGCTCAAAAAATAAAAAGTTTTTTTCGTCGGAAAGCTCCAAGGCTTGCTCAAGAAAATCAATAAGTAGAGTCTGATAATCCATACCGTCAATGACTATTTCTTCAGCTAATTTCTTGCCTCTAAACGCGCTTATGAGTTTATCGACTGTAGATGGTTCAATAAGAGAAGGACTTTGGATGTAAGCCATAGTGTAAAGAGCGTTGTGAAAAATTTCTCTTGGCGATCTGCCAAAAACCTTAATCTTTAAATTAGGAGATTCTTCAATTATCTCAAATTTCTTTACCGGCTCCTTCTTAATAAGTTTTACAGGATTAAGAGACATATTTTTACTTTAGCAATTTAAAAAGAGGCCTTCAAGACCTCTGGTGATTCAAAAAAGAATCACTGAATTCCGGTTGACTTAATTTCTCCTGTTTCTCCAAAAAGTTCAATCCCATAACTATGCAGTTTTTTCATATATTTACGATACCAAAGGAGACTAAAGATACGGCACCGGACGAATACTTGAATAAAGATGATCCACACAGAAAGCCCCATGCCTAAAAATAAAAAAAATGAGCTTCGTGCAAAAAAGATTACGAAATCAGGCTTTCTGGACAAGTAATCGATACTCCCAAAAGTAAGATGGTTTAATTGATTTTGATACCATATGTACAAAAACCACTGACCAATAAAAGGAGAGACGAGTAACAAAACTACTAACGAACCCACCAGAATATTGGCTAGCTGTTTAGATACTAATCCTGCCTTAACAAAAAAGTTATTAGCAAGCATATTTTTTTCTTGATCACTTAATTTCAATACATATTCTATATCCAGTTTTTCTTGCTTTTTACAAAAATGGAAAAAAATATTCTTAGCTCTAAATCTAATTTCTTCAATTCTCTTTTTTGTTTTTTCAGATAACGACGAATAACATAATAATGCTAATTTTTGTTCTAACAACTCTGGTTTAGTTAATCTGGCTTGATTTTTAGTTGCTAACTCGTCGATATACTGATCAAAGTCAGTATCCACTGTTTCGTCAGTCACAACTTTTGCCCTAGAATCAGAATCTAAAAAAGTACTTACATTCTTTAGCATTTTTACCTCCCTATTTTTTTAAAAGTTCTAAAATAATCTTCTTGTCAGACCAGGGGACTTTCTTGCCATTTGAAACAGCAATAGAAGTCTCTGATCCTTTACCTGTAATAATAACAGTATCATTTTCTCCAGCTAAGGTCAAGGCCTGTTTAATTGCCTCTTTACGGTCAAGGATTTCGTAAAAATTTGAACTTTGAATTCTGGGAGTTAAAATTCCGGATTTTATTTCAGATAAAATCTGATAAGGATCTTCATCAAAAGGGTCTTCGTTAGTAAGGATAATTTCGTCACAATATTTTTCAGCAATTTTCCCGAATTCCGGCCTTTTCCATTTATCGCGTCCCCCGCCAGCCGCACCGAGTACACAAATTAGTCTTGAACCTTGAATCTTGAATCTTGTATCCTCCCGAAAGGTTTTATAAACTTTCTCCAACGAATCCGGAGTATGGGCATAATCAACAATCACGTCTGGATTTTTGTGCACAAATTCCATGCGGCCTGAAATGTTTGTTACTTTTTCGAGAATTGCTTTACTCTGTGGTAAATCCATCCCATACATTGCTACACAGGATAGAGCGGCTAAACAATTATAAATATTAAATTCACCCCCCAAATTGATATTGAACTTCGTACCATATATTTCAAATTCAACTCTATCTGATAAAACATTGGTATCTACAGCTTTCATATCCCCATGATTTATGCCATAAAAGATCTTTTTACTGGATTCAAATTTTGAGAAAAGCTCAATATGTGAATCGTCTGCATTTAGAACGTGTATATTTTTCGTTTTTTCAAATAATCTTTGTTTAGCTTGATAATATTTGCTAAATGAGCCATGGCTTTCAAGATGTTCCTTGGATAAATTCGTAAATACCGCACAGTCAAATTTAACGCCCCAATGTCTATTTTGAGCCAATCCTTCAGAAGTAACTTCAAGTACCACATATTCACACTTTTCTTTTACCGCCTCATATAAAAACTTTTGTAGTTTCCATCTCCCTGGCATAGTCATTTTTAATTCATTAGGCCATTGCCTATCTTTAATTCTATAACCCAAGGAACCGATGGCTGCTACGGATTTACCAGCTTCACCTAAAAGTTTAGATATTAAAAAAACAGTGGTTGATTTTCCTTTAGTGCCAGTAACCCCAATAACCTTTATTTTTTTTGATGGCTGGCCATAAAAGTATGATCCTAGTAAAGAAAGAGTGCCGTGATACCAAGGTTGAAAAAACCTAAATACCCGTCGCGGAATTAAACCTCTAATAAACCTTAACATATTCTCAACTATTCTAATCTCTTTAAACATGAGTTGATTTTAACACAAAAATTAAAAAGAAAAACCAGATAATAATCTGGCATGTTAAAAGTTAAAATTCGTCCGGTGGGTATCTATTTCGTAGAAATAGATAAATTATTGTCCTAAGATAGAATATAACCTTCAAAAAACAACCCGCTCCTACAACCATAGAAAGAACAACCAAAAATCTCAACCAATCTTGCATTTTGTTACTATCATAGTCCTTGATCCAACCAATGGAAGTATAAATTAGAAAGGCGATAAAAGAAATCGAAAAATATTTTAGTATGAACCCTTTTTCTTCTCTGGTTAGTACCAACTCGACTTTTTCTTTAGGCCTATTCCGCAAAGGATACTTATTAAAAACGACACCCAGAATTGAAAAAAACCCAAATAAGTACATGACCGCCAGAAAGATAAAAGGAAAAGTTGAAGTAAGAAACTTCATTCCTACGACAACTCAATAACACCACAATTATCAATAAATGGAGTTTTTAGTCCTCTTTCCCAGTCCCAACCAAAATGTTCTGCTCTAAGCATTTTCATCATATCTCCAGAAGTGACAATTACTAAATTAAACGAGCTAAATTGGATCTTAATTTCCCTAAGAACTTTTCTTGCTCTTTCTAAAACATCTGGGAACTCTTCAGCGTCTGGTGCTTTAATAAAATAGTTAATTCTGTCCCAATATACTAATTCTGTTGCTAATACAGGAATCACTTTATAGAGCTGACCGGTAAGTATTCCCATGTCTCTTTCAACTAAAAGATTAGAAATATCAATTCGATCTATGCCAAGCACCTTGCCAATAATTCCAGCTGTTTGTGTATGCCTTTTCAACCACGAGCTGAAAATAAACCGAATATTTTTATCTTTTAGATTTTGGGCTACCAAATAAGCCTGCTTCTTGCCCCGCCTGGTAAGCTCCGAATCTCTAAGCCCATTTAAAATACCCGCGGCATTATCCGTACACTGACCGTGCCTAACTAAAAATATCTTTCCCAAAGCTACCACCTCCTTTTGTTAAAGAATCTTTTGTGCAATTCTATACATTAAATACCAAAAACGCGATATTGGCAAATCAAAACTGCCCGGATACTCAACCACACGGCCGCCAAAACTTAATTTAAATTTTGTGACCCCAGGCATACGATAAGCATCAATTCCCCATAAATCAAAATATTTGTAGCCATCTTGTTTGGCATTTTTTATTATATGCCACAAAAGCGTCCGCGGTCCCTGAAATTCACGATACTTGATGTCAGCCGCGGCATGAAAATAATAAACTGTATCTTTATAATATCCGAATATCGCTGCAGCGATATTTTTGTTTTCACGCTTAACAACAAAAAGTTTAGTAGAAAATTCTTCACTTTTAAAATTAAGAAGTTTCTCATAGTAAGACTTTTCATGTAAAAAGAACTTGTCTCTCTTTTCGGTATCTTTAAATAATTTCCAAATCTTATTGAAATCTTCTGGTTCAAATTGAATAATTTCTAAGTTACTTTTTTGGGCAACAGATAAACTATATTGAGCTCCATGGCTTAAAGCTTTAAAAAGTTCGTCTTCGGTTTTAGTTAAATCAATAACAACTGTTTTTTGTGGCTGGATAGTTTTTTTTGACTTTTTAAGACCTTCCTGACATAAAACTTCAGCTACTGTATCAGTTAATGGTTCGACTTTAATAAAAATAGACTTATTTTCTTTGGCGAGCTGTTTTAAATATTGTACAAACGTCCGAACCTCATTTTTAATACCTCCGGTTATTTGATCAAATAAAATTTCCGGTCCATGAGGAACATAAAGATAATTCTTACCAAAAGATAAATTATGCCGAATTATATTTGCTTGAATTTTTTCATCATTAAACTGCCAGACTTTCCGTCCAACTTGTTTTTGAAACTCCACCCAATCTTGTGATTGCAAAAATGATTTCATTTTGTTAGTATAACCCCAAAAGTTCTTTGATTTGATAGGAGAAATTTAATGAAACTACAATTACTTGGTTACTTAGGAATTACAATTATTTGTATTCTGCACTATCTTTTCTTAATTCATTGGATTGGACCAATTATTGACCAATATTTCAACTCGATTAAATTACAACCCGAGGAACTTCCAGCAATAGTTATTTCCTTATTTTTAGCGGTCTCGGCACCAATGATCTTTCTTTGTTGGCTAATCGCAAAGAAAACAAAACTTATATAACTTATAACCGCCTAAAATATCATAGGCGGTTTTTGTTTACCGTTGTAAATATTCCAACAATTTGTTAATCGCTTCTTTAGGATATAAACTTTCGATTTGATTAATTTTTGATAAATCAGTCCACTCCAAATAATATTGATTTTGATCATTCATCTTTTCTTTTTCTGGACCGCCTAATACTGGATCACCCAAAAAACTTTCGATTAAAAAATACTCTTCTTCAGAATACCCGGGATAATAACCTCCGTATTCATCTTTTAACTGATTTTTTAGTTGGAATAGTTTTTTAAAATTTATTATATCCAAGCTCACCTCTTCTTTCATTTCTCTTACTAAAGCCTGTTCAACGGTTTCATCGTCCTCTAGACGGCCACCGGGAAAAACATAAAAATCGTCACCATGTCTTTTCCGATGCATTAATAAAACCTTACTGTCTTTTATAATTATTCCAACTACTCTCATTGTATCTTTAACCTAGTATATTCCTTTAAAAAACAAAAGAGCCCCCTTGGGACTTATGACAAATATTTTCTAACTTTTTAATGCGTTTTTGTTGATAAGAAAGTTTTTAAAATTTTCTGAATTTATGAATCCTGACTACAAATACATGAGTTGGTAATAAGATTTTATGAGAAATAAAGATTTAGTTGGAAAACTCGTTATAATAAAAGCATGTAATGCGAAGTATTTATAGAGGCAAACCGTTACTAAATCTTTATCATAAAATCTTATTATCAAAGAGTAGTATTTGTTCGGGATGAATAGTGTGAAGAAACTTTTAAAAACCGATTACTTTTTCCCTAAACTCTTCAACGCCTCTTTCACCTTTTCTTCAAGAGTTCTGGTTTTAATTCCAATGTCCTTTAAAGCCTGTTGTGCTTCATTTCGACTATAACCCAAAGAAATAAGAGCCTCCACTGCGTCCATTTCACTTGAAAGATCAGTACCTTTTTGGGTTCTGGTAAGGGTTTTCTCAATTTTATCTTTTAACTCAAGCACCATTCGTTTCGCAGTTTTTGGACCTATTCCGCCAAACTGACAAAGGTATTTCTCATTATTTTGGGCAATGGCCGTTTTTATTTTATCAATCTCGCCCGAACTAATAATAGCCTGTGCGTTTTTGGGCCCGATTCCAGAAACAGAAAGCAATAATTCAAAAAACGATAACTCATCTTGAGTGTAAAACCCATAAAGCTCAAATCTCCCCTCATGCATATTAAAATCCGTATGGATATAAAATTTGCAATCTGAACCAATTCCTGGTATACTGTTTATCATTTTATCAGATAAAGTGACGCGATAACCCACACCGTTTACATCTAAAATTACGTATTTATCATAAGTTGCTAAAATTTTTCCTTTTAGATAAGCAATCATGATTTAAGACTAACATGCGAAACCTAAAACGTGAAGCGCAAAATGTTTCAAGTTTCATGTTTCAAGTTTCATAGTTTATGTTCCAATTACACGAACCCTATCTTCCTACCGGCGACCAACCACAAGCTATAGGTAAACTTACAGCAGGTTTTAGTAATGGCAAAAAAAATCAAACCCTATTAGGAGTAACCGGTAGTGGTAAAACATTTACCATGGCTCATGTAATATCAAATCTTAAAAAGCCTACCCTAGTGATTTCTCACAATAAAACTTTAGCCGCTCAGCTTTATCAAGAATTTAAACAATATTTCCCAGAAAATTCAGTACATTATTTTGTCAGTTATTATGATTACTATCAACCAGAAGCCTACCTCCCCCACTCTGATACTTATATTGAAAAAGATTCTCGCATTAACGAAGAAATTGATCGCTTAAGACACGCCGCCACTCAAGCCATTTTAAGCAGAGACGATGTAATTATTATTGCATCAGTTTCCTGCATTTATAACCTTGGTTCTCCGGAAGATTATGAAAAAATGTGTATGGAAGCTTTTGAAGGACAAAGAATTTCACTTGTTGATTTTATCAAGAATGTTCAAAAACTTCAGTACATTAGGGATTACGAATTAAAGCGCGGAACATTTAGAAACACAAAAGACGAAGTTGAAATTTTCTCTGCCACAGGAAATGTTATTTATAAATTTAAGATTGTAAAAGGAAAAATTGTAAGAATCGGTGTAGCTGAAAATATAAACCAGGATGAACTTGAATATAAACGACCGAGTTTTCAAAGTTTACTTCAAGTAAAAGTCTTCCCTGCAAAATATTGGATAACGCCGGAAAATAAAGTTGATATTGCATTACAAAACATACAAACAGAGATGCAGCAGCATACTGAAAAGTTAAAACGGCAGGGCAAAGGAATTGAGGCTGGCCGATTAACTGAACGGACATTACGTGACATTCAAATGATTAAACAAACCGGCTACTGCCATGGAATTGAAAATTATTCCCGTCATTTAGATTTTAGAAATGCCGGCGATCCACCATTTTCATTACTAGACTTTTTTAAAACTAAAAAAGAATTTTTAACTATTATTGATGAGTCCCACATCACAGTTCCGCAATTAAGAGGTATGTATCGAGGCGACAGACGAAGAAAAGAAACACTTGTAGAATACGGCTTTCGGTTACCTTCCGCATTAGATAACCGACCGTTAGTATTTGAGGAATTTGAAAAAAGAATACAACAAACAATGTATGTTTCAGCCACTCCGGCAAAATACGAACTCAAAAAATCCACTAAAAAAGGACTGGTGGAACAGTTGGTAAGGCCAACCGGACTTTTAGATCCAAAAATAGAAATAGTGGAAAGCAAAAATCAAGTTGTACACTTAATTCAAGAAATCAAAAAGAGGATTAGCCAGAATCATAGGGTTCTAATAACTACACTCACCAAACGAATGGCCGAAGATTTAACCGAGTACCTTGCAGATGCCGAAATTAAAGTCAACTACATTCATTCAGAAATTAAAACCCTTGACCGCCTTGAAATTATAAGAGACTTAAGACTTGGAACATACGACGTAATAGTCGGGGTTAATCTTTTAAGAGAAGGGCTTGACTTACCGGAAGTCTCGCTAGTTGCAATTTTAGATGCTGATAAAGAAGGATTCTTAAGAAATGCAACTACTTTAATCCAAACAATGGGACGAGCAGCCAGACACGATAAAGGTCATGTTTTAATGTATGCAGATAAAATAACCAAATCTATGCAAGCCGCGATTGACGAGACAAACAGAAGAAGAAAAATTCAAGAAATCTTCAACAAAAAACACGGCATAACGCCACAAACAATTAAAAAAGCAATCGTTGATTTTGACTTACCGATCAAAAGAAAGGTCAAACAGTTGTCAGAAGACTACCGAGTCATATTAACGGAATCAGAAAATGGAAATTTTGAACAAATGATTGATCGACTAAAACGGGCAATGGAAAAATCAATAAAACAACTTGATTTTGAAACAGCATTGATTATCCGTGAGCAGATCCAAAGATTGAAAAAAGAAAACTTTGCCAGTTAAAAACCCCTAACGGGGTTCATGATTTCTTTTGCGAGCTTAAAACGTCTTTAGCCTTTTCTATAAATTCTTGCAAAAGCTTTGGGTTGTCTTTCCAAGGCTCATATTCAAATATAGAGTGGTCTAACCTACGGCATTTCATCTTCCCGGCTTGATCAAAAAATATATAGATTCCTGGTTCAAATACCACATCTCCAGTTGTCTTTTTTGCTATTCCTCCAAGAATAATTACGGTTTTAACGTTCTCAACTGAACCATTATCGTTCATCTTTAACACTACCTGATGATCATAATTTTCATTTACTGGAAATAGCTGACGCGCGCATTGCTCTAATTGATCAAAATACTCTTTTGCTTCTTTTAAAAGTGCCGCGGGTACTTTTGGCATAGTTAGTCTCCTTACAACTAAGTTCTTAATATCTATATTGATACAACGATTAAATTTTACAATTTTGCCAAACATAAGTTAGTATGCTAGAATAATTTTCAAATGCCAAACACTCGATCAGCTATAAAAGCGCTTAGACAATCAAAAAGAAAAAATAGAATAAACCTCAAAAGAAAAGAGGCGGTTAAAGACGTTGTAAAAGAAATCAAAAAACTAGTTTTAGCGGGCAAAAAAGAAGAAGCTAAAGCTTTAGTTCCCAAAGCCTATAAAGCAATAGACAAAAGCTCTAAAACATATCTACACAAAAAAGCTGCCGCAAGAAAAAAATCGCGGTTGATGAAACTGATTAATAAGAAATAAATCCTTGTTCTAGTGTCATGTATAAATACTCTTGAACGGGTTTTGAGCCCATAGCGGGCATGGTTTATCCCCACCTGATATTAAATCAGATGGGGGTAAGAGCGAAGGGCTCAACCCCTGAGCAAACCACGCTGGGGTTTGCGAAGAAAGAGAAAGAGTATTTATACACTAAATCCACAAAAACTTGTATAATTAATTGCTTTTTGCTACCATAGGGTAGTTTTTTGATCTTTAAAATAGGAGCTTAAGATGGGAATACCTAAATTTGTTCTATCAATTATTTTGATAGGATCTTTTCTTGGATCTGGACTCCAAACCCATGGTTTTACCGATAGTTTTAGCAGCTTTGATCCGAGTCCGGCTGACGGCATAACCCAATTAGTAAACTATCCGTACAATAAAAACGAAGTTGTAAATGATCAAAAAATCCCTCTTATTTTAATTCATGGTATCCATGCGACTAAAGAGTTTAATAAAGATGGCTTACTGGATGAACAAGAAGCAGGCGAACAGTTATCCGGATGGGATAATTTTATTTATAACTTTGAAAACGATCAGGATCTCAAAGAAAAATATAAACCTTATCGCTTTGTTTATCTAAGCGATCAACAAAATGTTTGGGAAATCGCCCGAAGTTTAAGAAATAAACTTGACAACGCAATAGCTAAAAGATTTATAAACGACAACGAATTTGTAATCATTGCTCACAGTATGGGAGGACTTGTTGCGCGATCTTACATGCAACAGCATTCTCATCTATATGGAAATTATAAAAATCAGCGCGGTGGAGAAAGAACAAAACTTATTACTCTTGGCACACCACACCATGGTTCACCGGGTACAAATCGTGATTCGAGAAACGACTTAGCTAAAAATGCCGATACACGAGATTCTGATTACCAACGTTACTGGACAGCAGAAAATTTATTTAATAATTGGGTTAGTGTAATTAAAGCAGGATCGTTATTTTTCTGGACTCATGACTGGGAAAGAATCGAATACACCGAACCAAATAGAAAAGACCTTCTGTGGGACAACTTTGACCATGTCATGGATGAAAATAACCCTGACATGAACTTGTGGCTTAAAGAATTAAATTCGGGCACTCTTTATGATTCCAAAATAACCGCTTATTACGGAGTTATAGATACCCGTAGTGATGAATATAGAACCATAGTTGATAAAATCTATTCGTTAAGCCCGCTGGCCGGACCTAAGGTTCTTATCGGACAAATTTTAAAAGCCGAAGACGACCACAAAAAGTTAGTTTGTGGCAGTATAGCTTTAAATTATGGCCTATACAAAAACAGAAACCACTATGAACGAAATGACGGCATGGTACCTGTCGCAAGCGCATCATTCGCCGGACACCTAGTCTCAAAAACAGTAGCTTGCCCCAACTGTGACCACATAGATCTTCATGAAAACATGAGTAAAATTTGTGAAAACGGATTAAGCATTTTTGATTCTATCAAAAAAGATCTGATTGGTGAGACCTCACCAAATACTCCAAAGTTTCTTGGGGAATGGACGGGTTTATCCGTATCTGCCATTGCCGTTAATGGAAACTATGCTTTTGTCGGATATACTAATTATCCCTATAAGGCCTATGGAATATTGACCCTAGATACTTCCGACCCAAATCAAACATTTATAATCAGTAGAATTGGAGCCAAAGATTACAGTAGAATTAACGGGCTGTTATTTCATAATGGATATCTGTATGCAATAGGACCGGAAGAAGGGTTTAGCGCCTACGATGTCAGGGATCCATATAATCCAAGATTGACAGGAAGTATCCGTTCATCTTATTGGGGAGGAGCTAAAGCATTCGCCAGAAAAGATAATCTGATTTTCGTGGCTGTATCAGCATCTATTGAAGTAATTGATATCTCAGACCCCTACAACCTTAAAAGAGTTTATACCTATTATGGACCGGGGTCATATGGAGTGGATCATCCGCATATTTCTGGAAACCTGCTTTTCTTTGTATCAGGCCAAACAGGAATTGGAATAGCTGATATATCCAACCCAAGAAGCATTAAAACGATAAAAACGTTCTTTGGAAATGGTTATATTAATAACCTTTCCGTAAACAGAGACCTTCTTTACAGCAGTACCTGTTTTACTTCTCTGGATGAAACCGGTTTAGAAGTATTTAATGTTAGTGACCCGAGAAATCCCTCACTGATTAAGGGTATCTCCGGATCTTGCGGCACAAATACAATAGTCGATAACCGAGTTGGCATATTTAGCCATCGAGTTAGTGAGCTAAGTTCCATAGTTAGAGGAGAAAACGGATTGATATTCTTCGACTCAACAAATTCAATTATATTCAGATTTTTTTACCTTTTCAATCTTACCAGTGCGCCATTAAGTATGACCACAGAAAATGAACGCCTTTTTGTAGGTACAAAAACGGGCCTATTGATTCTTAGTTACTAATCACTACTTCCATCTTAGAACTCCTCTCATTCGCAAACTCGGGAAATCCGAGTTTTTTCATAGCCAAATTGTAGTCCCTGATTACTTCCCCCTCTTTTGAATCAGGATGAAATTCGAGCATTTGATCTGTTGCTACTATTCTGCCATTGGGACGTAGAGTTTTGGGATCATTTTTTATCCTCCTTAACTGAATAATTCTTAAAAACCATTCAATGATTGACCCAAACCACCCGTTTAAAAACCATTCCCCTATTTTTTGAACCAAACTTTGACCTATTTTATTAACTTGTTTTTCCAATAACTCATTAGGGCTTATTAATAGATACTTTCGAAGCCATTTATGTTTTCTGACAAAAGTCTTGCCAATTTCTGGTTTTGCTTCCCACAAAAGCTCTAAATTTCCCAGAACTTGAGCGGTAAAAATACTTTCATAATCAAACAATGCATTTGTAGTCATATAATGACTCAAACAAATTTTATTGGGAGCAATAGATTCAAATTTCGTTCTACGAATTCCAAATAATGAGAGAATAGCTGAAAGTAAAAATCTGGCTGTCCAAATTCGGTCGGGTGCAGTCAAAACAAAAACATCAAGGTCACTATCGTCCTCTACTCTGCCTAAAGTTAATGACCCACTTATAAAGACCGCTCTGATAAAGGGAGAAATACGAAAAAATTTTAAATATTTTATCAGGGTCCCCTTTTTCTGTTCCGCAACTTTCCGCATGGCCAAGAAATTTTCCAATTCTTTCTCATGTTCAACAAGTACTATAAATCTTTTTTCATGAAACATGCATTCTCTGATTATTTTTTTTTCAAAAAGTTCCGTCAGCGCATCCTTAAGTCCCACTGACTCTATTTGTTCGTATGTAAAAAAAACGCCAAACAAACTCCGATACACAATATTAGAAAGCAATAATTTTGCTCTTTCGCTTAACACGATTGCACTATATCACAAATAATATTTTCTGAACTAACTCTCATTCATTGACTAGATATATCATTAATGTTCTAATAATACTGCTGTGCAAAGACCAGACTTTAAACAAATTCCTCAATCACCGGGGGTATACAAATTTTTCAAAAACAGAAAACTTCTTTATGTTGGCAAGGCGCTAAATTTGCGTAACCGAGTAAAGTCATATTTTACTAGCACCCAGGATTCGCGTATAAAACTTCTTGTACATGAAGCGACTCGCTTAGATTATCAGATGGTTAACTCTGAAATCGAAGCTTTAATTTTAGAATCCCAGCTTATTAAAAAACTCAAACCCTTATTTAATATTAAACTTCGTGACGAAAAACGATATTTTTATGCTGCAATTACTAAAGAGAACTTCCCTAAAATATATATTACCCATCAAGTCGTTGAACTTGGCAAAAAATTTATTGGTCCATTCACAGATGGAACTGCTTTAAAAACGACGCTAAGGCTTTTACGCAAAATATTCCCCTATTGCACCTGCAAACAAACTCATAATGTATTATGTCTCAATTATCATATTGGCAACTGTCTTGGATTTTGCTGTTTAAAGAAAAAAGTATCAGATTTAGAAAAAAAGACATATAGAAAAAATATAAATGCCATTAAAAACATATTAAGTGGTAAAAAGACGGCCTTAGTCAAAAAACTAACAAAAGAAATGGATAATTTAGCCCAAAATGAAAAATTTGAGGAAGCAATTGAGCTACGGCAAAAAATTCAAAAGATGGAAAGGGTGTTTGAAAATGCAAAAATTCTGCGCGATGCCAATCCTGAGTTTATCGAAAGACAAACTCATACGAATACAACAAATAGTAATGCCCTAAAAGAACTAAAAAGTTATCTAAGACTATCTCACATTCCCAAAAGAATCGAAGGATACGATATAGCTAACATTCAAGGTAAATTTGCAACTGGCTCAATGGTTGTTTTTACAAACGGTCAACCAGAAAAAAAAGAATACAAAAAATTTAAAATTAGAAGCAAAACGACTCCAGATGATATCGCTATGTTAAAGGAAGTTTTAGAAAGAAGATTTAATCATCAAGAATGGCCAATGCCAGACTTAATAATACTAGACGGCGGAAAGGGGCAACTGAATTTAGCAATAAAAATACTAAAATTATTCAAATTTAAAATCCCAATAATCGCTTTAACTAAAGATGCCAAACATCGTGGCGATCATATTTTCACTTCTACAAAAAAATCGCCTATCAAATTAGGCGACCTGCCAAAAGAAACTAAAAATCTCATACTAAATATTGACTCCGAAGCTCACCGATTTGCGATTTCTTATTACAGAAAATTACACAGAATAAGACTGATAAACTAGATATTGTCAAGAGCCCACATCCGTTAGGACATGCTAATATAGATAGGCTTGAAAATGACTAGGTTTATAGTTTCAATTCTAGCTAATTTAGCAGGCTTATGGCTTGCTAGTTACTTTGTAAGCGGTTTTTTAGTAAACGGAGGAATCAAAGAATACTTGATTATTGGAGTTGTTTTGGCTATCTTAAATCTGGTCGTAAAACCCATTATTAAATTAATTACTGCCCCACTGATAATCATAACCCTTGGTTTGTTCTCAATTGTCATAAACGCTGTCCTGCTTTTAACCACAGACTATATATTTAACTTCTTTACTATTGAGACAATTGAAGCATTATTTTGGAGCACTATCATTATTGGAATCTCAAATGTGTTAGGAGGAATTACAAATAAAATAGTCGCATAGAAAACATGACAACAACATTAAATATCGCCCAAATTATAATTTCAATTCTTTTAATAGCCGCTATTCTTCTTCAACAAAGAGGCGGGGGTCTTTCAGGGGTTTTCGGCGGAGAAAGTAGTCTTTACAGTACACGCCGAGGAATTGAAAAAACAATATTCATCTCAAGTATCGTATTGACGGTACTTTTTATTGGGGTATCGATAGCCAGACTCTTATTATAAATTTATACGTGTTATAACCGTATACGATTCTCGTTTCCTTTCTCTTTAACGAGAGCGAAACGAGTCTCTGACGGATCATGTTTAAAATTAGTGGACGAACTAGATTTTTTTTACAACTCAAACCCAAAAAAAGAAAAGACTAATAAAGATTCTCTTCTAAAACGACTGAAAAATCGTTTTGGTATTGATATTTTTACAAAGAACCTTCCTCACGTTCTAACAAAAAAAGAACGCTATTTAATATTTTTATTTATTCTTTTAACAGCTGCTGGAATAATAGCTATCCCTATTTCAAGTTATTATCATTATACAAAAGCGGCGCCCGATTTTGGAGGTACATACAAAGAAGGAATTTTAGGTGAACCGAGATTCATTAATCCTGTATTGGAGGCTTCGGATGCAGATAGAGATCTTACCGCCCTTTTATATTCAGGCTTGATGAAAAACGACGGCAAGGGCAACTTGATACCCGATCTAGCCAGCCACTATGAATTATCCAACGACGGCCTAAGCTACACATTCTTTTTGAAAAAAAATGTTAAATGGCATGATGGCAAACCATTCACCGCCGACGATGTAATATTTACAATCTTCACCATACAGAATGCCGATTTTAACAGCGCTCAAAGAATTAATTGGCAAGGAGTAGAAGCAGAAAAAGTTGATGATTATATTGTCAGATTCAGTTTAAAAAATAAATACGCTCAATTTATTGTTAACACTCAAATTGGCATTTTGCCTCAACATGTTTGGGCAGATATTAAACCGATGAACTTTGCCAGAACTGAAAGCAACTTAAGACCCATAGGGACCGGGCCATATAAATTTGTTAAATTAAAAAAAGATTCATCAGGCAAAATTATAGAATACGACCTGGAAGCTTACAAAGAATACCACGGTGGCAAAGCATACATTCAAAAGTTCGTCACCAAATCATACGCTTCCGAGGAAGAAATACTGGATGCTTACAAACACGGTGAAATTGACGGAATAAGTTTTGTCTCAAACCGAGGATTAAAAAAACTGCAATTTCAGTCACGATTTACATTGCACCAAATTAATTTACCGAGATATTTTGCATTATTTTTAAACCCGAACCAAAGCAAACTCTTATCAGACAAAAACATCCGTATTGCTTTAAGCTACGGCACAGAAAAAAAAGCAATTATAAATGATATTCTTGACGGTGAAGCTATAACAGCTGACTCTCCAATGCTTCCAGAAATTTTAAAAATCAATAGCGATATAAAAAAATACGACTTTAATCCAGAATTTGCAAAACAGATTCTAGACAATGCAGGATGGCAAATCGGCAACGATGGAGTACGTGAAAAACAGGAAAAAGACAAAAAAGGTAATGTAACCAAAACTGAAAAATTAGAATTAAATCTTATTACTTCAAATTGGTCCGAGCTGTTAGAAGTTGCTAACCTAGTAAAAAATCAATGGGCCAACATCGGCGTTAAATTGAACATTCAAAGCGCGATGGTAAACGAACTTCAACAAACCTACATCAAAAATAGGGACTATCAAATAATGTTATTTGGGGAGGTTTTAACAATAGATCCTGACCCATTCAGTTTTTGGCATTCTTCTCAAAAAAAAGATCCTGGTTTAAATCTGGCATTGTATGACAACAAAGATGCTGATAAACTTTTAGAGGAAGCCCGACAAACTCTTGATCCAGACGCTCGTAAACAAAAATACGATAATTTCCAAAAAATAGTCGCTGAAGATATACCGGCAATCTTTCTATACAGCCCAACCTATCTGTATCCAGTAACAAAAAAGGTCCAGGGTCTAGACATCCAACTTATTGGGATTCCTTCAGATAGATTTTCTAACATAAACAAATGGTATATTGAAACTAAAAGAGTAAGAAGGTAAGCCATGGAACATTGAACATGAAATATGGAACATTACGATGTTTCATGTTTCATGATTTAGGTTTCATGTTTCATGATTCATGATTCACGATTCGGACTTCCGCCAAACAATTTTAAATATCCCGGAACAATTTCAAACAGGAAGTGAATCTGCCAAAAGTGTTAAGTTCGATCAAAAAAAATTTGATAAAATCGTTCTTTGCGGAATGGGTGGATCAATGATGCCCGCAGAAATCCTAATGACTCTTTGTGAAGTTACTCAAACCCCGAATTATAATTTTTATATTCATCGCGACTACGAACTGCCAAGTTGGGTCTCAAAAAATGATCTTGTAATATGTGTTTCTTGGTCCGGCAATACCGATGAAACTATTTCCTCATACAAATCTGCCATAGAAAAAGGCATTCAAACAGTTGTTATAACAAAAGGAGGAAAGTTAAGAGAATTGGCTCAAAATTCTCTCGGTTTTATACTGCTACCCCAGGAAAATATACCGCCACGGATTGGAACCGCTTATATGTTTTCTGCCCTATTGACCTTCTTGAATGATTCTGCTATACTTAAATTTCCAGAAAATAACATTTTAAAGCAACTCTTGGATCTTAAAAATACACTGAAACCCGAAGAGTTAGAGATAACCGGTAAAAATATAGCCAATCAAATTAATAATCTTACCCCAATCATTTATTCTTCTTATAAATGGCGGGCACTGCCTCTATTATGGAAGATAAATTTCAATGAAAACGCGAAGGCTCATTCTTTTTGGAACCACTTTCCAAGTATTGCTCATAACGAAATTGTTGGATTTGAATCTAGTAAAAACTTTTATTCGATATTATTATCTGATCCCCAAGAGAACCCAAAACAAATAAAAAAATTAGATGTCGCCGTTAAAATACTTAGCGATCTTAGTATAAACCATCAAGTTATTACCCTAGAAGGAGATAATGTGATTCAGAAAATTTTTACTAATTATACTCTTGCGATATGGACCAGTTACTTTATGGCAATCAACTCTAAACAAGATCCGAGTAATAACGAACTTTTGGATAGATTTAAAGATTTAGAAAAATTAACAGCTTAGCCTACTAAAAACTTGGCTCACATTTAACATTTTCTCGGAAGAGCTTTAACCCAAAAAGCTCCTGCCCCCATGGCGGAACCCCACACCAGAGCAAAGTTCGGTGCGGGGCAGGTTGGCAGATTAATCCTCATTCCGCTGGCGGGCAGATGGCGGAACCCCGCACCAGAGCAAAGCTCGGTACGGGGCAGGCTGACAGACCTGCCCGCCAGTGCCCGAGGCCGATGTGATGAAACTGGCAAACATGCATACTTCAGAAGTATGTGCCGTAAGGCTTGTGGGTTCAAATCCCACCATCGGCATTAAGTAATTTCTCTAAAAACTTCAAAAAATCAAAAGATCTTTATTCATACTTTTGACTTTTGCCTTTTGATTTTTGATTTTTATTAAGTGTCACCATTTACAAAAGTTCCGCGGGCGAACTTTAACCGTTCCCGCAGCCAGCGACCCATACGTCGCGACACTCGCACCCCTATCAACCCAAGCTCTCGCACACCCGAAACCACCACCGCTCCACAGGCTAAGAAAACCGTGCGCACAATGCGCAATCGATTCCACCAACACCGATCACAACCTGCTAGCCAGCGTCGCCTACCTCCTACTAGCATACAAGCCGGCAAGTTTGGCCCCTCGACCAGTTCCGGACAAGCTCTGATCAACAGTGATAACACACTCAAAGTAATTGCTCTTGGCGGCTTGGGGGAAATCGGCAAGAACATGTATATGCTCGAATATAAAGACGACATTATACTTATTGATGCCGGGGTCATGTTCCCAGGTGAAGATATGCCAGGTATTGATTTTGTTATTCCTAATACCGGCTATTTGCAAGACCGAATTAAAAATATCCGTGGTCTTATCCTAACTCACGGACACTTAGACCACATTGGAGCTATACCCTATCTTCAAGAAAAACTCGGCAATCCCGATATTTATACTGCTCTTTTGACTAAAAATTTCGTTCTAAAACGCCATAGCGAATTTCCGCATCTCCCAAAACTTCCAATCCACGTCGTGAAAGATGGGGATATTGTTCAAATGAGAGACTATTTCAAAGTGGAATTCTTCCACATGAATCATAATATCCCGGATGACCTGGGTGTATTCATCGAAACTCCCGTAGGCAACATTGTACACACGGCCGATTTCAAATTTGATCCGACACCACTCAATGATGTTCCGGTTGACTTTGACAAACTCCGTGCTTTTGGCGACCGCGGCATCCACATGTTGATGTGTGACTCAACCAGTGCGGAAAAAACTGGTCATTCCATTTCAGAACAAACCATCTACGAAAACATGGAAATTATTTTCAAAGAAGCCACCGGTCTTATCATTGTTGGCACATTCTCTTCAATGATTAATCGTATGCAACAGTTAGTTCAGCTTTCCGAAAAATACGAACGCAAAGTCCTGTTTGACGGTTACTCGGTTAAAACCAATATCGAAATTGCCAAAGAAATGGGCTATATTAAAATCGGCAAAGGCACCGAGATATCCAAAGACCAAATCAACAACTACCCACGCAATCGCTTAACCGTCATCGCAACCGGCGCCATGGGCCAAGAAGAAGCTTCTCTGATGCGTATAGTCAACCGTGAACATCGCCGTATTCAAGTTCAAAAAGGCGACACAGTTATCTTCTCCTCTTCAGTCATTCCGGGTAACGAACGCTCGGTTCAATACCTGAAAGATATGCTCTACCGAGGTGGTGTTCGAGTCTATCACTACCAAATGATGGACATCCATGCTGGTGGCCATGCACACCAAGATGACTTAATTGAAATCATCAAATTAATAAGGCCAAAATTCCTCATGCCCCACCATGGCCAATATTCAATGATGGTCACTTTAGGGCAACTAGGTACAGCTCAAGGTATTCCTGAAGAAAACATTATCATTGCCGACAACGGTCAAATTATTCATCTGTCCCCTGATCAATGGTGGATTGATAAAAAAACTGCTCCCTCCAACTACATCATGGTGGACGGCCTCGGAATTGGTGACGTTGGGTCAGTCGTCTTACGCGATCGACAAATGCTTTCTGAAGATGGCATGTTTGTTATTGTAACTTTGGTTGATGGCCGATCTGGAAAAATTAGAACCAGCCCCGATATTATCTCTCGTGGATTTGTGTATCTTAGAGACAATGTAGACATGTTAAACGAGGTTAGAAAAAAAGTTCGTGCCATAATCGAACAAAAAACTATGCGCGGCGGTCCGATTAACTGGGCATACCTCAAAGAAGAAATCAGAGAAAAAATTGGTCAGCACCTTTTCCAAAAAACCCAACGAAGACCAATGGTACTTCCTGTTATAATTGAGGTATAACTTTAACTTCCAGAATCGTTTATACTTTTCCGACACGCTCGCATATTCCAGCGATATGCTCGCTAACGTTCCAGCGCGGCGGTCAGGCTTTTAGCCCGACACCAAGCCGCCACGCTTCCACATTGTCGAAAAAGAATAAACAATTCTGTCAAATGTAAATTATCCCAGAAAATACTATAATAAATATAAGAAAAATAACTTTTGATTTTTCATTTGTAATTTTGAGTTTTAATTTTTAACTTTTTAATTATGCGTATTTTTAGCGGTATCCGCCCATCAGGTAAATTACATTTAGGTAACTATCTGGGGGCGATCAAAAATTGGATTGAACTTCAAAACCACCCTGATTTAGAACAAGCGGTTTATGCCGTGGTGGATTATCATGGCATCACTACCCCATTTGATCCAAAAATCTATCATCAGCAAGTAATGGATACTGTTTTGGATTATCTTGCCGCAGGACTTGATCCAAAAAAAGTAATCCTCATGCGGCAATCTCATGTATCAGCCCATACTGAACTTGCTTGGATTTTTAATACCATTACATCAGTCAGCTGGCTTGACAGACTACCAACTTATAGAGAACAACTTGAAAAAAATCCAAAATATAATCATGTTGGTCTTCTTGACTATCCTGTTTTAATGGCATCCGATATTTTACTTTACAAATCCAATTTAGTTCCAGTTGGAGAAGATCAACTTCCTCACATAGATGTAACAAATGAAATTGCCAAAAAATTTAATCATTTGTTTGGCGAAACATTTCCAGCGATAAAACCCCACCTTGAAGAAGGACTTAGAATAATGTCTCTTCAAGACCCGGCTAAAAAAATGTCCAAAACTGGAGATGAAGGAATTGCTCTTTCTGATGACCCAGATACTGTTCGTGCTAAAATAAAAAAGGCCGTTACCGACTCAGGAAAAGAGATATACTACCACCCAGAAAATAAACCGGCAATTTCAAATTTAATTATGATTTATCACTTACTCTACGGTAAATCACACGGCGAAGATAAGGATATATACAATGGTAAATCTTATGCAGAATTCAAAAACATTTTAGCTGAAGTTATAATAGATTTTCTCAAACCATTTCAACAAAAACGCAATGAACTTTCCAAAGATATGGACAAAATTGAAGATCTACTTCGCGACCATGAAGAAAAAGCATCTGCTATTGCAAACAAAACTCTTAAAGAGGTGAAACAAAAAATGGGACTAATTTAACACAAAAGGAGGAACCAATGATCTTTAAAATACTCGGCTATTGGTTTTTGATCTTAACTATAGTTGGTCCATTAATCGGAGTTTGGCTCTCGCGAATCAGCAAAAATTATCCGAAAATTAAAAAATAGAAATTAACCCGCATTTAAACGGGTTTTTTTGATAATTTCTTGAATCTCAACTATTTTTTCTTTCATTAAACTTTCGGTACCTGCTTCTACTACTAAACGCAGTATTGGTTCTGTGTTAGATGGTCGAACATTAAACCACCAACTTGACCCGAGCGGCCTGTCCTGAGTCAAATCGAAGGAGGTCAAGAGGTCCCAATAATCAAAAGTTAAACCATCTAAATCATCTATCTTTGCGTCTTTATATCTTATTTTTAACTCATTAAAAATCTCGACTTGATTTAATTTATCAATTTCAAAGTTTATTTCTCCACTATGGTAATATTTCTGGAACGGTTTTACTAATTGATCCAACGGCTTTTGGGTCTTAGCAAGGATTGAAAAAATTCTTAACATAGTTAAAAGAGTTGATTCAGCATAATTCATTTCCTTCCAAAAGTAGTGTCCGGATAATTCTACAGCCATATCTGCATCTGTTTCACGCATCTTTTGCTTTAAAAACGGATGACCGACTCTTGATTTTACAGAGGCAATCCCCCATTGATCTAAAAACTCCGGTATCGAATGAGACATCGTTAAATCATAAACAATTCTTTTAGCTGATTTACTTTCTTTAACCAACGGTAAATTAAATTGTTGGGCTAAGAGTAAACCAATACAGTCGGTTCTTATAAAGTTTCCAAACCTATCCAAAAACATTATCCTATCAGCGTCGCCGTCAAAAGCTACCCCTAAATCAGCCCCCTCTTTTAAAACTTTACTCTGTAATGCACTTAGATTTTCTAATTTAGTCGGGTCTGGATCACGATTAGGAAAAGAACCGTCAATTTCCCAAAAAAGTGGAGTAATTTCAAATTTAATTTTTTCAAAAAGTCGCGGCAACAAAAAACCAGCCATCCCATTACCTGAATCAACTACGGCTTTAAAAGTATATGGATTTGGTTCCCAACTTATCTCACCATATTGGTTAATTTTAAGAGATTTAAACCAAGAATTAGTTATCAAAAAATCAATATACTCTTCTGATAAATCTTTTTTTTCTAATTTCCCCGGCGGCTCATAAGACATATCAGGTAACCCATCTTTTATAATCTGCTTTATTTCCATTAACCCGTTATTTCCACCAATAGCCACCGCACCCATTTTAACCATCTTTAAACCATTAAATTTCCTTGGGTTATGGGAAGCTGTAACCATAATTCCCCCGTCAACGTTTAACTCATTTACGGCAAAATAAAAAAGAGGGGTAGTGGTTTGACCAATTAATATAACATCTACACCAAGGCCAACAAGAGAGTTTTGAATACTTTCAACTAATGGTTTAGAAGAAACCCTGGCATCTTGAGCTAAAACTATCTTTTTGGGTTTTAAAAATTGAACCATTGCATATGCAATTTTAGCAACAATACCTTCGTTTATTTCTCCAGGATAAATTCCCCTTATATCATAGGCCTTAAAAATCTTGTCCAAAATATTGTTTTCTGTCATTGTAGTTTTAAGACTTGTTGTGTAAGAAGTCTTAAGTATAGCAAGCCAAAACAAAACATAAAACTTGTCTTGTTTGAACTTTTGCTTTTAAATATGCTCTCCATAGGAATCGTGGGGCTACCTAATGTGGGCAAGTCAACCCTTTTTAAAGCCCTGACTAACAATCCAATAGATATTCAGAACTATCCGTTTACCACAATAGAGCCAAATGTGGGCGTTGTTAGCGTACCCGATAAAAGATTAGAAGCATTAACCCTGCTTTCAAATTCAAAAAAAACAATCCCGACCACTATAACTTTTATTGATATTGCCGGGCTTGTTAAGGGGGCCGCCCAAGGCGAGGGACTTGGAAATAAATTTCTTGCACACATAAGAGAGGTAGATGCAATTTGCCAAGTAGTAAGGGTATTTAACGACGAAAATATTACTCATATTAATAATAAGGTTGATCCAAAAAATGATATTGAGGTTATAAATACTGAATTAATCCTAGCCGATCTTGAAACCATTGAAAACAGAATAGAAAAAACCAGAAAACAAGCGAAACTAGACAAAAAAGCTTCCACAGAACTTATTATTCTTGAAAAATTTAAAAAACAGCTTGAAAGCGATAATATTATTTCAAATCTTGAACTTTCAGAAAGCGAGAAGCAGTTAGCCAAAGAACTAAATCTGCTTTCCTCTAAAAAGTTTATATATTCGTTTAACGCCTCTGAAAAACAGATTGCAGAAAATTGGCAGCCGGATCAAAAATTACTTTTTTTGATGAATCACGCCTCTTATGCAGTGATGTCGAATAAACTTGAATTATTACTATCTGAATCAACCGAAGATTTAAAAAAAGAGTATTTAACAGAACTTAACTTAAAAGAAAGTGGTCTGGATCGACTAATAAAAATCGGCTATGAAACTCTTGAACTTATAACCTTTTTAACAACTGGTGAAGATGAGACCCGTGCCTGGACCGCTAAAAAAGGCGACCCCATACCAATCGCCGCCAGAGCCATTCATACCGATTTTGAAAAACTTTTTATTAGGGCTGAAATCATAAATTGGAAAACACTAATTGCCGCCTCCGAAGGAGGCGAGCCTCGCCCGAATGGGCGGGAAGCAGATGCTTGGTCACAAGCACGAATCAAGGGCGTAATCAAAACCGTAGGCCGAGATTACGTCGTACAAGAAGGCGACGTGGTTGAAATAAAAATATAGTCACTACCCATATCTTTCGACTTGCGATGTCGAAAGTTATTCCACCGTTACTGATTTAGCAAGATTACGTGGCTTATCTACATCGTGACCTCTAAAAACTCCCATGTAATATGCCAAGAGATGTAACGGCATCACTGTCAAAAGCGGAGTAAGCATTTCAATCGTTTTAGGAATATACAAAACCTCATCCGCTAATTTATCAAGTCCTTTATTTCCGCTAGTAGTTATGATGATTATTTTACCCTTCCGAGCTTTTAGTTCCTCCATGTTACTAACTACTTTATCGTATACACTGTCTTTTGGAGCAATTACTATAGATGGAAAATTCTCATCTATCAAAGCCAACGGTCCATGTTTCATATCCCCCGCTCCATATCCTTCAGCATGAATGTAGGATACCTCTTTTAATTTCAAGGCTCCCTCAAGTGCAATAGGATAATTAAATTTTCTACCTAAAAATAAAAAGTTATTATATTTAAAGTATTTTCGAGCCACACGTTTAATATAGACAGAACTTTCTAATATAGTTCTCAACTTTCTTGGTATCAAAGTCAGCTCAGAGGCTATAAGTTTGCCCATATTTTTACTCATAGATCTTTGACGGCCTAAAAATAAAGTCAGTAAAGCAAAAACTGCTAATTGAGAAATAAAAACTTTGGTAGAGGCAACGCTAATTTCTGGTCCTGCATGATTATAAACTCCGGCATTTGTCTCCCTAGCAATAGAAGAACCCACTGTATTTACCAACCCCAGCGTTAAAAGACCTGTTTTTTTTATTTCCTTAATAGAGCCGAGAGTATCGGCAGTCTCTCCTGATTGGCTTACAGCCAACAAAGCACTTTTATCATCAAACGGAGATCTTTTATAGCGCAACTCCGAACCGCTCTCAACCTCTACTGGCAGACCCGCAAACTCTTCCAACATGTACTCTCCAACTAAACCAGAAAAAAAAGCTGTACCGCAAGCAGTTATAATCAACCTTTTAACACTTTCTAATTTTTGGCGTACAGATTCTAATCCTCCCAACTTTGCCAAACCCTGAGAAACGATCAACCGGCCTCTAATAGCATTTTCTACAGCCTCCGGCTCCTCAAAAATTTCTTTTTCCATGAAATGAGTAAATCCAGTTTTCCTGACTGCATCCTCAGACCAACTAACTTCTTGATATTTTCTTAATATCTCTTTATTCTGGAGAGTTGAAATCTTTAATTGATCTGGGGTAACAATAGCCAACTCTTGATCATTAAGATAAATGACCTTACGAGTATGACGAAGTAAGGCTATGGGGTCTGAAGCAATGTATTTAGCCTGATCGCTTAATCCAATTAATAATGGACTTGAATTTTTTGCTACAATTATAACTTTAGGATAATTTTGATGAATAACGGCAAAGGCATAGGCCCCCTTAATTCTTTTTAAAGATAATCTTACTGCTTCTTCGAAATATCTTATTTCAGATCCGTTTTTACGTCCCAGAAACTCTTCTACTAAATGAGCAAAAACTTCACTATCGGTATCGGATTTAAAACGATGACCACGACCTTCTAATTCATGCTTCAAAGATTTATAGTTTTCTATTATTCCATTGTGTACTATTTGAATTTTATTATCGCATCCAAAATGTGGATGAGCATTTTTATCGGAAGGCTTTCCATGAGTTGCCCAACGAGTGTGGCCAATAAAAACGGAGCCTAAAACTTTTTTATCTAAAAATGGTTCCAACTTGCTTATTCGGCCGGCTTTTTTTTGACTATAAATTCCCTTCTGGGTTACAACAGCGATACCAGTAGAGTCATAACCCCTATATTCAAGCTTTTTTAAAGCTTGGAGCATATTACCTATACCAGTAACAGGCTTTTTACTAACAAAACCAAAAATGCCACACATAGTATTTGTGATAATATACCAAAACTCAAGAATTCCAAAATCTATTATCAACCCCACTCTTAAACTTAAGGGCGGGGGTTGATCCCGTTAGGGATCAACCCCCGCTAGAGATCCAATTCACAGTCTTGAATCGTCAAAACTCATAAATTTCTTACTCTTACGACATTGAATGTCGTAAGACACCGCAAACAAAACCTCTTCGACTTGCGATGTCGAAAATCACATCAAATCTCGACGCAAGTACCTCATTAACGATTACTCCCTATCCCAACGCCTTTCCACACCCGATGTGGAAAGGCAGATGTGGAAAGGCACACAGTAAGTTGACGAATCCACATCTAATTTGCTATTATCTGGAGACGACATGCCCAGCTGAAATCCAGCACTAAAACTTTGTTTAGTGCTGGACTACGCTCACTTCGTTCGCTTCTTATACTGTCGAAGCAAAGTCCGGTAGTGAGTTTTACTCTACTACTGGGTTCTAATACTGGACTATGGAAGAAACATTAATTAATACAAAAAACTATGAACTGGCTGTGCATCTTAGAACTGGCTTAAATGAAGAAGAGTTTAAAAAGAATATAGGAGAAATTGAGGCAAAAATTAGTAACCACGGGGGAACTGTGGTTAGAGTGTCCGAAAACAATAAAACAAAATTATCTTATCCTATCAGAAAACAAGGGATAAGTGATTTTTTTTGGATCGACTTTTCCGCTCCAAGCTCGAGTATTAATGAAATTACAAATGACTTAAAAATGATAGGCGTAATCACAAGAAGTCTAATAACCACAAAGATTAAGGAGGGACAACTGCCTGCGCCAAGGAAAACATTTGTTGTCAAACCTAAACCAATACCACGACTGCAAGAAGAAAAAGTAGAAGTAAAACAAGAAGAATTAGACAAAAGATTAGAAGAAATATTGGGAAATATTTAATAAGTCTAATGTCTAGCGTCTAAAGACCAAAACTTTAGTCCCTAGTCTTTTGACTTTAGTCGAAACCATGAATCTCAACAAAGCTTTCGTTCTAGGAAATCTAGCTGCTGACCCGGAATTTAGAACAACAATGAATGGCCAAGAAGTAGCCACGATTAGAATTGCCACAAATAGAGTTTGGAACAACCAGGCAGGCGAAAAACAAGAAGCAGTTGAATTCCATCGAGTAGTTTTATGGGGTAGACTCGCCCAACTTGCTAATCAATATTTAACCAAAGGAAGGCTAGTCATGATAGAAGGAAGAATTCAAACTAGATCTTATGAAGGAAAAGATGGTCTTAAAAGATACCAAACAGAAATAGTAGCTGAAAATCTACAATTAGGTCCGAGATTTCAAGGTGAACCAAAAACAATAACAACGGCAAACTCAAACCCAACAGCAAGAAATCAAACCAGACCGGTTGCACCAGAAGAAATACCAGTAGTTAATGAGGACGAACCGCCAACAAATTCAGATGAAGACGTAGAAGAAACAAGTGTGGACTTAAAAGATATACCATTCTAGAAACTGGCCACTAGCCACTAGAAACTAGTAAAGAACATTTTTAATTACTAGGCACTAGTCGCGCTAGGCACTAGTCGCTAACATCGTCTGTCAACTCTGCCAAGACAATCGAAAAAAATTTGACTATAAAAACGCACCCCTACTGCGCAGATTTTTAATGCCTGACTTAAAAATAAAGCCCCGCAAATACACTGGGCTTTGTATTCCTCATCAAAAAAGACTAGCTAGAGCAATTAAGACAGCTAGACAAATGGCATTACTTCCAGCAACGTCAGCCCACCAAAGAAAGTTTGGAAGATTTCCTTCAGAGTTCTAGTTTCAGTCTTTTTACTATTAAAAAACAAACCCGTTAAAAGCGGGTTTGTTTTTTGAACAAAAAATTAAAATCTATGCCTCGTCTTTAAGCATGGATCTAACCTGCTCCTGAAGTTCTGGGGAATCTTGATGACCATGGTCCTCAATAGCATGACGCACGGCAACTTTTGTAACTTCCTCCTCTGTACCAGCAATTGTGAGTGAACAGTTTTTCTCACTCGGCATTAACCTACAATCTGCAACTTTTCTAGACATACGAAACTTGTCTATGAGTACGGATACGGTAGTCTTTACTATCGTAAACTTAGTTCTTAGACAAAAATTAAATTTCTTCTGTCTGCATTTTAATTTTTACTTGCTTAGCGATCTCGTTTTCCAGTTTTTTATCTTCTTTTAAAAACGATCGGGCGCCCTCCAGCCCCTGACCAAGTTTAATATCACCATAAGTATACCACGATCCCGAACGAGTAAGAACATCATATTTTACTCCTGTGTTAATTAAGTCCGCCAATTTAGAAATTCCCTCACCATACAGTATATCAAACTCGGCAGTTCTAAACGGCGGAGCCACTTTGTTTTTAACAATTTTCACTTTTGTACGATTTCCGATAATTTTTTCACCAGATTGTACTTGAGCGGCACGCCTTACTTCTATTCTAACTGACGAATAAAACTTCAAAGCCTTTCCTCCGGTTGTTGTTTCTGGATTTCCGTAAAAGACTCCGATATTTTGCCGAATCTGGTTTAAAAATATAAGCACAACATTTGTCTTCCCTACGATTGCTGTAAGCTTACGAAGCGCTTGAGACATAAGTCTTGCTTGAAGCCCCATATGCTGCTGCCCCATTTCTCCCTCAATTTCTGCCTTCGGAGTCAAAGCGGCAACAGAATCAATTACTATTACGTCCACTGCGCCAGAACGTACAAGAGTTTCAACTATTTCTAGAGCCTGCTCACCTGTATCCGGTTGAGATATTAAAAGATCATCTATCTTTACACCCACCTTTTTTGCATATTCAGGGTCCAAAGCATGCTCTGCATCAACAAATGCAGCTGAACCGCCCATTTTTTGAGCTTCAGCAATAACATGCAAAGAAAGAGTTGTTTTCCCGCTTGATTCCGGTCCATAAATTTCTATAATTCTTCCTCTTGGCATTCCCCAAACACCCAAAGCCGCATCAAGCGAAATAGAGCCGGTCGGAATTACATCTACATTAACTTTACGCGCTTCTCCTAAACGCATAATAGACCCGTCACCATATTTTTCTTTTATTTCTTTTACCGCAAGATCAATATTTTTATTCTTTCCGTCTTTATCTTTTTGCTTTTCCGTTAAAGTTTTTGGGGAAGTATCCTGTTTTTTTGCCATGGAAATTACTATAACAATAGCCAAAATATTTAACCATTGACTTTAATATTTTTATAGTATATAATTATTATACAGTTCTTACAATAAGGTTTTGGCTTGAGATGAGCATTTTGGACATCTAAAACATAGACTTCCAGCATGCTCGTCTCAACCGAGATGGGACCGCATCCTGAGGAACAGGATATGGCTCACTAAAGTCTCCCAGCGGGACAAAGAGAGCCAAGACAATTCGCAAGTTAAATCAAAAGGAGGTTGTCATCATGACGACTCACATCGTCGCAGACGACACTCTCGGAACGATTTCCCGCCGCATGTGGGAAGTCCAGCGCCGCCTCATGGAAGGGACGCTCGAGCCGAGTTTCGTCGCCAGGAACCTGCAGTCCATCGTCGAGGAGAAGGAAGTGACCTCGGCACCTCTCGTCACGGCGAGTCCGTTCTTCGCCAACGAAGAGGTGAAGTCCAACTACGGCTATCCGCAAGGGTACGCCGTGAAGCCGGTCTGCGAACAGCTCGTGGAGCTCTCCAAGCACTTCAACGGTCTCAACACCAGTTCGGTGCTGGCCTGCTCCAAGGAGCTTCCGGCTCTGCCCGCTGGCGCGGAAGGCTGGTTCGCCGTTCCGCGGTGGGAGAAGGTTGCGTCCTCGTACAACGAGGCTGTCGAGAAGGTTCTCGACCTGATCGGAAAGACCCGCACCTTCCACAACTACCGCAAAGGCGCGCTCGGCCCGAAATACCTGCGGCTCTCCGAACGGACAGCCGTCGCGCTCCAGATGATCGGCGAAAAGCAGAAGGGCGACTTTCTACTGATCCCAGCCCAGTTCGGCCTGACCCATCGGGGTCGGTCCGTGCGAAGGATGCGCGTGGTCTATGCTCCTCACGAGTTCGGGCTCGGCTCGTTCATCGTCGACTGCATGCTTCTGTCTCATCCGGAACGGCTCATTCAATGGGAACAGTTGCACATCGACTGCCCAGGCGATGAGTACAGTCCAGGCGCTGATGGCAGGTTCGGCAGCGCGCCGTACTTCCTCTTCGACGACGTCAGGGTCAAGTTCAACGCGTACGGCGTGAGCGACCCGGACGACAGCTTTGGCTCCGCGTCTGGGTTCCTTTCGCAGTAGTAGGGCCTTGATCGCTCGAACACTTGGATCTTTTGATTCGTTGTTTCTTGATCCTTGAGTTCGGCGAAATTTTTGAGAGGGTTATCCACAGTTCCATCGTGGGTGGCCCTCTTTTTCTTTTTATATATTCACTTTTAATTGGATTATTTGTATACTTCCTGTGAGCTTAGGTTAATGAACGGCAGTTTATCTGGGCGAAGTTTCTTAGTCGGCGCTTTAGCCCGACTAGAATCGCTCTCGGATTGCCGTCACCGAACTCTCTCTTCAAAAAAGAGATCAAACGGCCAGAGTCGGAGCGTTCACGGATTCTCCGAGAGTGCCAAATTGAGGAGACTACTGCTTGCTTCCGCCCAGCGGAGATTCTTTTGCGAGATGCTCCCGAATAAAATTCAGGATTGAGAGGATATAGACCGTTAAGGTGGCAAGCCTCGATATCCGGTGACTATAGATGGGCAAAAGCAATTTCCAGACGCTGATGGCAGGTTCAGCAGCGCGCCGTACTTCAACTTCAACGACGACAAGGTCAAGTTCAACACGAACGACGTAAGCAACCCGAACGACAACTATGGCTCCGCGTCTGGGTTCCTTTCGAAGTCGCTCCTCATTAAGAATACCCGCCAGTTGGCGGGTATTCTGTTATCCTTTAGTTGATTTTATCCAGCCTCCAAGCTGACGGCCAATTTCGTCGATAATGGTTTCGAGTGATACGTATTTCTTATTATCTATCGCTTTGGTATCTTTCATAAGCCGAACAAAAACACGCAGGAGACTTAACTTCATGCTTGTTTTTTCAAGAATCGGGAGTTTCTCAATTTTTGAAATTTGGCTGGCATATAGAATTCCATCGATTATATCCAGCATTAAATTTTCGCACCTTTGCCAGATTGTGTAGCGGTCATTTTTGGGAACCAGGGTACGGAAACTATAAAATAGCTTGTATAAATCGTAGGATTTTATAAATATTGGGGTATCGAATTCGTTCATTTAATTTTATTATGAAAACCTATAAAAACTTGTTTAATAAAATAATCTCGCTGGAAAACCTATTTTCAGCGTGGGATACTTTCAAAAGCGACAAGAGGAATAAAGTTGATGTTCAAAGATTTGAATTTTGTCTTGAAGAAAATATTTTTAAACTTCGTCGAGAACTTCAGAATAAGACTTATGAACACGGACAATATACTGGTTTCTACATCCGAGACCCAAAACAAAGGCATATCCACAAAGCCACGGTTCGGGATAGAATTTTGCATCATGCCATCTTTTCGGTAGCCAATCCGATTTTTGAACAAACATTCATTCAAAATTCTTTTTCTTGTCGGGTTGGATTCGGAAGCCACAAAGGAATCCGCGTCCTTGAACAGATGACCAGAAAAGTATCCGGCAATGGAACGAAACCTTGCTTCATTCTTAAATGTGATGTTAAAAAGTTTTTTGATGCGGTAGATCATAAAATTTTGATTTCTATACTGAAGAAACGGATTCGAGACACAGATACCATCTGGCTACTTGAAAAGGTTATCAGAAGTTTTCTGTCTTCTTGCTCAAATTTATTCGCCAGAAAGGGTCTACCAATAGGCAATTTAACCTCACAGCTTTTCGCAAACATCTATATGAACGAATCTGATCAGTTTATTAAACATGATTTAAAAGTGAAATATTATTGCCGTTATACCGATGACTTTACCATAGTTTCTGACAGTCGTGATTACCTATCAGGATTAATCCCAAAAATAAGTTCTTTCCTAAGGCAAAGACTACAACTGGAAATTCATCCAAAAAAGATTTCTATCAATAAATTTCAACGGGGAATAGATTTTCTCGGGTATATAGTTTTCCCTCATTATCGAATTCTTAGAGCTAAAACAAGACAACGGATATTTAAAAAATTAAATAAAAAAATTGCGGAGTATAAATCGGGAGTTATAACAAATGAAACCCTCGAACAATCCTTGCAATCATATCTCGGTGTTTTGAGCCACGCTGATTCATATAAATTGTCTCAGAAACTTAAAAATCAATTTTGGTTCTGGCTTAACGAATAAAACAAACGAAACAAAAAACCGCTAATTGCGGTCTAAATAAACTAAATAAAAGTTCTTCTAAAACTTAGGATGGATGGATGGATGGATGGATTCTGGTCTTCATTATAATCATATTACAATATTCTATAAAAAATAAAACTATGCAAAGTCATATTTAAATTGAACTATATCAAATTATCTTGAGATTCTTCTTCCTCTACGGCTATTGGTTCGCCGGTTGAGACCATACTAATTGGAGTACCAACCAAAATTTCTCTTGGTTTTGCGCCCTCGCCCGGGCCAACTATACCCGCTTCTTCAAGCATATCAATCAGACGTGCGGCGCGGGCATAACCTACGCGTAGTCTACGCTGAAGCAAAGAAGAAGATGCTTTCTTGGCTTGCAGAACAACTTCTTTGGCATCTTCAAATAATGGATCGTCCCCGCCTTGATAATCGTCGTCGTGAGAGTCAGTAAAGTCACTAATATTAGAGTGAGGTTGAGTTATATCTTCACCAACCGGCGCAGCTGTCAGAGTCGCTTCATAATCCTGGTCTTTCAAAAATCTAACCACATCTTTTACTTCTTTCTCTGAAACATAACCCCCCTGAACACGCTTTGGTTTACTTACATCCCCTGCTTGATAAAGCATATCCCCGTTGCCTAATAATTTTTCAGCGCCGGCATTATCTAAAATTGTTCGAGAGTCAACTTGTGAAGCAACCTGAAAAGCAATACGCGAAGTAATATTTGCTTTAATAAGACCTGTGATGACCTCTACCGACGGCCGTTGGGTTGAAACAATTAAATGAATCCCGACTGCTCGCGCCATTTGAGCAAGACGAACAATTGCCCCTTCAACATCACGACCATAAGCCGCCATAATATCAGCCAATTCATCTATAACGATGACCACAAAAGGGATCAAAGACTTCTTAGCCGCGGCTTGTTTTGTATTATATGAAAATATATCGCGTGAACCGATACCTGATAAAAGCTCATAACGCCGCTCCATTTCTTTTACTGCCCACCTTAAAGCGTTGATTGCCTTTTTAGAATCAACAATTACCGGAGTTATTAAATGAGGTATGCCGTTATACAAACTAAGTTCAACTCTTTTCGGGTCAATCATAATCAGTTTTAAAATATCAGGAGAGTGCCGGTATAAAAGCGATAAAAGTACTGTATTAATAGAAACTGATTTTCCTGTCCCAGTAGCTCCGGCTATTAAAAGATGGGGCATTCGTTCTAATCCGGCAACTAAAGGATAGCCAGCCACATCACGGCCAACTCCCAAAGCCAAAAAGTGGGGACTTTTTTGAAATTCTTCGGACTCAATAATATTTCTTAGACCAACCAGGGCTGACTTTTTATTGGGTACCTCGACACCGACTAGAGACTTTCCAGGAATTGGAGCTTCAATACGTAAAGGATGAGCGGCTAAGGCTAACGAAAGGTCGTTTTGCAAAGTTGTAATCTTTGCAATTTTTACACCTACCGCCGGACGCAAAGTATATTGAGTAACGGTTGGTCCTACGTTAACTTCACCCATCTCAACGTCAATACTGAAATTAGCCAAAGTTCTTTTAATAATACTGGCATTTGCGGCAATATCACCCGCCTTTGGAGAGTCGCTGTCAGCGTGCAAAAATTCTAGCGGAGGCAATTTCCACTCTCTATTAAGCGCCGTTCGAATAGAAAATTCATTTTCTTCGTCGTCTTTCGTCCGGACCGATGCAGAAACGACCTTCTTATCTTGTTGAATTGATTTGGCCTCAAACATCGGCTTTGAACCAACCACTTGAGAACCCTGCTTAATAATTAATTTTTCATTTAATTCCCCGCTAAGCTTTGACTCTTCATCTGTTCCCCCTTCTTCCTTTTTTCTAAAAATTAACGAATGAAACGGAATATCTAAAGCAACTAAAAATGATACAAAAATTACGGCTAACAAAACAACCAATGAAGCGGTAAAGCCTGTGAGTTTAAGGAGTGGAAACCCAAAAATTGTTCCAAGATACCCTCCCTGAACTAACCGAACTTGAGTATCAACGTCACGAATAACAAATAAAACACCTAAAAAACCCAAAACCATCAGAGCAGTTCCAAAAAGTGCCCCAACAGATGCTTTTTTTGAAAACGACCTTAAAAAAGCCGAGCCCAAAAGTGCAAAAGCAATCGGAATAACAAAAAAACCCCAGCCAAATAAAGTTTTGGAAAAACTTGAAAATATGTCTCCTGCTGTACCGGCCTTATGCAAAAAGGCCAAAACAGATAAAACTGCGGCCGTAAAACTTAATACCACCCAAATTCCATTTTTAGTTTCTTGAGACAGATCAAACCACTGCGTTTTTTCCGGCACCAATTTAACAACCTTTTTAGATTTAGCCACCTAACTATTATACTATTCCAGATTTAGATTTCAATGGTATTTAAAGACAAAAGGCTTGTGGTTTACTGACTAAGTTTTTGCCTTGACTTTTTACTATAAAAAGTAGTATAATAAAGATAATGAAAGTATGACAATTCAGCCCTACTTTCAAGAAAGACCCAAAGGAGGAAAGAAAATGAAGCACGTTTTTACACCATTTTTGTTTCTTCTGGCCTTCGCCTTATTTCTTTTCTTGGCGAAGTGCTCCTAACCATCCCCCCACCTTTCCCCGGCCGCGGTTCCACTGCACAAGGAACCGCGGCCTCTTTTTTTATTTCCAATAATTTATCAATTTATCCATGTAGAAGTTTTATTATTATTTCTGAATTTAATAGTTAGTTTTATGCTCGTAGCAGATATAATTTATTGTGTTTCTGAATCTATTTGAGCCAAAAATAAATAACCGAAATTGTTTGATAAATTGGCGTTAACACAATGACACCTCCTCGTCTACAACAGGAGCGAGGAGGTGCGTGTCGCCAATTTAAAAATAATGAGAATTATTTATTGGCGAAAATAATTGAAGAAACAGAATAAATTACATCTATACTAACCCCTTTTCATCGCTGGTGAATTTTGCGTGCCCAAGAAGCTTGCTTAGCGTAGAAGTTTTGTTATTATTTTTGAATTTACTTGAGTCACATATAAATAACCATACTTTATTTTTATTTCTCGGTAGAAAACTCAATTATAAATTTCTGCTTTATGAAACATCAATACAAATAGATGAGACAAATCATTAATTTTATGAGAACAAAATTTTAGTCGGAAAACATGTTACCAAAAACCAGGCATTTATGCCTGGTTTTTGGTAATGGCAAACGGATACTAAAATTTTGTCAGAAAATTAAGATTTACCGAATACTATTTGTTGATGTTGAATACGAAAAGAAATTCATAATTGAGTTTTCTACACTAAACCACCTTCTTCTCTTACCCGATACCCCGTCCCCGCAGGAATCAAACGACCGATAATTACATTTTCCTTTAGTCCCCTTAACCGATCTTCTTTACCCATAATTGACGCATCAATTAAAACTCTGGCCGTCTCTTGGAACGAAGCTGCTGACAAAAAGCTTTCTGTGGTTAAAGATACTTTGGTAATACCAAGCAATAATTGTTCAAATTGAGCAGGCTTCTTCCCTTTTTCAATTACTCTGTCATTTTCATTTAAAACTAGACCGACCTCCATTATTTCCCCAGCCAATAAGTCCGTATCTCCAGAATCTATAATTCTAACGCGAGAAAACATCTGACGAATAATTAATTCAACGTGTTTGTCGTGAATTCCCTCACCAGAAGTAAAGTAAATGCTTTCAATTTCCCTGGTTATGTATCTAGCAACGGCTGCTTTATTACGGCCCGTAATCATAAATAATTCTTTTAAATCAAGATGGCCTTCCGAAAGAGGTTGTCCTTTTATTACAACATCGCCCTCTTTCATAGTTAAAGCAATGTGATGATGAAATATCATTTCTCTAATTTCACCGCTAGGTTTTGCAACAACTTCTCCACCTTCTTTAGAAGTTTTGGTAATTTCAATTTTTACAATCTTCTGCTTTCCCTTTTCTTCTATAGAGACCACCCTGCCGTCAACGTCAGAAATTACACCTGGTGACCTGGGAATACGGGCTTCAAAAATTTCCTCAACACGGGGCAAACCCAACGTAATATCTCCAGATGCGGCAACTCCACCGGTATGGAATGTTCTCATAGTAAGCTGGGTGCCTGGTTCTCCAATAGCTTGAGCCGTTACTATTCCTACCGATTCTCCGAGTTCTACAATTTTATTTCTACCCAAATCATAACCATAGCAAGTCTGACACAAACCAATTCTTGACTTACAAGTTATAACCGAACGAACCCGAACTTGGTTAAGCTTTGCTAAATCCATCTTGTCACCCTTAGCCTTATCTATTAACTCTCCTTTCTTAGCTATAATTTCGCCTGTATCTGATTTTATTGTTTCTGCGGCAAATCTTCCTCTAACCCTGCCACCCAAAGTTTCTCCAGTATAGTTACCATCTTCACGATAAATATCATAGCCCTCGCTGTCTTTACAATCTTCCTCCCTAACAACGATATCTTGAGCTACGTCAACTAATCTACGAGTAAGATAGCCTGCTGTAGCCGTACGCAAGGCTGTATCGGCTAATCCTTTTCGGGCACCATGAGTAGAAATAAAATATTCCAAAACGTTTAAGCCCTCTTTGAAAGAATTTTTCACGGGCAGTTCAATAATTTCTCCGGCTGGATTAGCAAATAAACCTCTAATACCCATAAGCTGGTTAACCGTATCCCAACTTCCTCGAGCCTTTGAATCTACTATAATCTTAACCGGATCATCAGATCTTAAAGCCTTTTTAACTGATTTCCCAATTTCAGACTTAACGTCATTCCATATTTCGATAGCTTTAATTTTTCGCTCAAGATCCGTTAAAAGACCTTGCTCATAAAGTTCGTGATTTTTTTCAATCAACTCATCAGCTTTAGCAACAATTTGATGTTTTTCCTCCGGAATACGAAGATCATCCATAGACCACGATATACCGGAAACGGTTGCGAAAAAGAAACCAAGATCTTTAACGTTGTTCAAAAAATCCGCTGCCATTGTTTCTCCATACTTCTCTAAAATTGTTGCTTCTATTTTTTCAAGATCAGACTTGTTTAAAGCTTGATTTACATATGCCATTCCGCTTGGTAAAATCTTACTAAATAAAATCCTCCCAACAGTAGTTAAAACCAATTCACTTTTTATATTCTCGTCAGTTGCCGTCTCTAAATTTGAATTAAAACGTACTTTTATTTTAGAATGGAGTTCAATACATTTGTTATCATATGCCATCAATGCTTCCCCCGGAGAACCGAAAACCTTCCCCTCACCAATTAATCCGTCAATTCCAAGAGTTAAATAATAAATCCCAAAAGCAATATCTTTAGTCGGCGTAGCAATGGGACGACCAGTGGCCGGTTTTAGAATTCCCTTAGAAGAAAGCATCAAATTTTTGGCTTCCTCCTGTGCCTCTTTGGTTAAGGGCAAATGAACAGCCATTTGGTCACCGTCAAAGTCAGCGTTAAAAGCATGAGTTGGCATGGCCGGAATTCTGATCGCCTTACCTTCGTGAAGAATAGGACGAAAAGCCTGAATTCCCAATCTATGTAAAGTTGGAGCTCGATTAAGAAGAACTAATTTATCTTTTATAGCCTCCTCTAACGCTTCCCAAACTTCGGGGCTTTCCTGTTCAATAAGTCGTCTTGCTCCAGGAATGTTATGAATTATTCCCCTTTCCTTTAATTTCTGAATTACAAAAGGTTTAAAAAGTTCCAATGCCATGTGTTTTGGCAAACCACATTGGTCAAAATTCAACTCTGGTCCGATAACGATTACACTACGTCCAGAATAATCAACCCTTTTACCTAAAAGGTTCTGTCTAAATCTTCCTTGTTTTCCCTTTAACATATCGGCCAAAGACCTTAATGCTCTTCGCTGGCCAGCTTGTGAAGTGGTAATTGTCTGTCCCCTTCTCATTGCATTATCTATTAAAGAGTCTACTGCTTCTTGCAACATTCTTTTCTCGTTTCTGGTTATGACTTCTGGCGCTCTTAATTCAATAAGGTGTTTTAACCGGTTATTCCGATTTATTACTCTTCGATAAAGATCGTTCAGGTCCGATGTGGCAAAACGACCACCATCTAACTGAACCATTGGTCTAAGATCAGGTGGAATAACCGGAATGACATCAAGAAACATCCATTCTGGCCTAATACCGGCTTTCGCCAATCCTTTAAGCAACTTTAATCTCCTTACTATCTTCTTTTGCAAGAATGGGTTATCAACCGAAGTAAGTTTATTTTCGACATCTATTGCCAAACTATTCAAGTCAATTTCTGAAAGCAATTTTTTCACCGCTTCAGCACCAATCCCGGCCTCAAAAACTTCCGCATATTTCAACGAAAGCTCTCGATAGTCAACTTCTGAAAGAATCTGATATTTTTGAATATTTCTAAGCAGAAGCCGTTCACGCTCTTTAATTGCTCTCAATTTTTCTAATTCCTTTTCGTCATTCCCTTTCTTCTTTAAGATAGCCATTGCCGAACGAAACTCACTCTCAAGTTTTTTCATTGCTTCTGTTTTAGCTTCTTCATTAACTCTGGTAACTATATAGGCCGCAAAATAAATTACTTTTTCCAATTCCGGTAAAGATGAATCAAGCAACATCGCCATTCTGCTTGGTACTCCGCGCAAAAACCAAATATGAGCGACTGGAGCCGCCAAACTAATATGTCCCATTCTTTCACGTCGAACTATAGAACGAGTAACCTCTACCCCGCAACGATCACAAATAATTCCCTTATACCTTATTCTCCTATATTTACCGCAATAACATTCCCAGTCTTTTTGTGGACCGAAAATCTTTTCCGAAAACAAACCCTCGGGCTCTGGTCTTTGAGTCCTATAGTTTATGGTTTCCGGCTTTGTTACCTCTCCATGTGACCAGTTTAAGATATCTTCTGGCGAAGCAAGTTTTACACGAATTGAGCTAAAGTCCAACTAATGACTAACGACTAATGACTAACGACTAGATTAAAAACTCCTAGTGGCTAGTTTCTAGTGGCTAGCGACTTATTCTTGTAATTCCACATCTAATCCCAAACCTTTAATTTCTGACAATAACACCTTAAAAGATTCGGGTATATGCGGAGCCTTTATTTCTTCGTTGTTCACGATTGCTTCATATGTTTTGGCTCTTCCGACTACATCATCTGACTTTATGGTTAACATCTCTTGCAATGTATAAGCCGCTCCATATCCTTCAAGAGCCCATACTTCCATCTCTCCAAATCTTTGGCCGCCAAATTGGGCCTTTCCTCCTAATGGCTGCTGTGTAATCAATGAGTATGGCCCTATGGCTCGCATATGAATCTTATCTTCAACTAAATGTCCCAATTTCATAAAATAAATTATGCCAACAGTAGTCTCCTGATCAAACGGCGTACCTGTTTTCCCATTATAAAGCTGAATCTTTCCATTTTCTGGTAAACCCGCTTTCTTAAGTTCCTCTTTGATAGCGGCCTCTGTCGGTCCGCCCATTGAAGGAACTACCGCTCGATAATTTAATTTGTCTGCTGCCCATCCCAAATGAGTTTCAAGAATCTGACCTATATTCATACGAGAGATAATACCCAAAGGACTTAAAACAATATCAACAGGACGCCCATCTGGTAAAAACGGCATATCCTCTTCTGGCAAAATGGTCGATATTACCCCTTTATTACCGTGTCTTCCAGCAAGTTTATCACCAACTTGAACTTTTCTACGTTGAGCTATTGAAACTTGTATTGTCTGCATAACACCTGCTGGCAATTTATACCCCTCATCGCGCGAAAAAATCTTAACACCCACAACCCTTCCTTGTTTACCATGAGGAAGACGCAAAGAGGTATCTTTCACATCTCTTGATTTCTCACCAAAAATAGCCCGAAGTAATCTTTCTTCTGGGGTTAAATCACCTTCACCTTTTGGAGAAATCTTTCCGACTAAAATATCTTGTGATCTCACTTCCGCCCCAACTCTAACAATTCCTTGGCTGTCCAAATCCTTTAACCTCTCTTCGCTTACATTTGGGATATCACAAGTTATTACTTCCGGACCTAATTTTGTCTCTCTTACATCTATTGTATAGTCCTCTATATGAATAGACGAAAATGTATCTTCTTTTACTAAACGTTCGGATATAACTATGGCATCTTCAAAGTTGGCACCCTCAAAAGAAAGAAAGGCCACCAAAAGATTTTGGCCTAAAGCCAACTCGCCATTATCCGTAGATGGACCATCTGCAATAACTTGACCCTTCTTAACTCTTTCACCAGGCTCAATTAAAGGCTTTTGGTTAATAGATGTATAAGCGTTTGATTTTGCAAACTTTAACAAATTATAAGTCTTAGTTTTACCGGCATCAGTTTTGATGACCACCTTTGAACCGTCAACTGAATTAACAACTCCATTGTCTTCTGCGACAACAACCATGCCGGAATCTTTAGCTACCCTGTTTTCCATTCCGGTTCCAACTAATGGCGCTTGAGTTCGGACAAGTGGAACCGCCTGACGTTGCATATTAGATCCCATCAAAGCGCGATTTGCGTCATCATGCTCTAAAAATGGAATTAGAGAAGTAGCAACAGAAAATGGCTGCTTGGGAGACACGTCAATAAACTCCACCTCGCTTACATGAACAAAACTTGGTTCCCCATTAACCCTCGCGGCAACCATTTTATCTAAAATTTTATCATTAGAATCAATATTAATACCGGCCTGTGCAATTACAAATTTCTCTTCTTCAGCCGCATCCATATAAATTATGTCATCCAAAACCTTTCCTTTTTCAACTTTTCTATAAGGAGTAGTGATAAATCCGAGGGGAGAAATCTTTGCAAAGCTTGCTAAGTGACCGACTAACCCGATGTTTGGCCCTTCCGGAGTCTCAATCGGACAAATACGTCCGTAGTGACTCGGGTGGACATCACGAACATCAAATCCCGCTCTTTCTCTAGACAATCCCCCGGGACCCAAGGCTGACAGCCTGCGTTTATGCTCAAGTTCAGATAAGGGATTAGTCTGATCCATAAATTGTGAGAGCTGACCAGAAGCATAAAATTCTTTCAGTGCGGCATTAAAAGGACGAGAATTAATCAGCTGGGCTGGCACGATTGTTTCAACCTCAAATGTACTCATTCTGTCTTTCACAATACGTTCAATTCTTGCAAGAGCGATCCTTAATTTACCTTGAAGTTGTTCACCAATAGTTTTTACTCTTCTGTTTGATAAATGATCAATATTATCTTGTTCGGCTTGAGGATCATTGTTCAATCTTATAATCTCTTTCATAACCTCTACTATATCTTCCGGCTTTAAAACTCTATTTTTTTCATCAAGAGGAAAACTTCCATTAAATCTTTGATTCATCCTATGTCTTCCAACGTTTGATAAATCATATCGACTGAAATTAAAGAACATATTATGAACCATCTGTCTGGCGTTATCGACCGTAGCTCTGTCACCCGGTCTAATGCGTTTGTAAATCTCCACCAAACCTTCTTCTTCCGAAGAAGATGGATCCTGCACTAAGGTAGGCGCAACATATTGCATTATTTTCTCATCTGATCCAAATAATTCTTTAATCTTTGCGTCGGTGCCATAACCAAAAGCCCGCAACAATGCTGTTGCGGCAACCTTTCTCTTTCTGTCAATTCTTACGCTAATCACACCGGAGTCATCGGTTTCAAATTCCAACCAAGCTCCACGTGAAGGTATAATTTTTGCGCCAAAGAGTTTTCTAAAACGGTTTTCCTTAGTAAGAACAAAGAATGCGCCTGGACTCCTAACTAATTGAGAAATTACAACACGTTCAATTCCGTTAATAATAAAGGTTCCCCTTTCAGTCATTAAAGGAAAATCACTCAGATAAATTTCCTGTTCTTTTGATGCTCCTATTTTCTTGTCTATTAATTTAAGCTTTACCCTCAACGGAGACTCAAAAGTCATATTTTTTTCTTTAGAAGTTTGTTGATCTAACTTCGGTTCTTCAATTCTATAATCAACAAAATGTAATTCATATTCTTCCCCTGTCCAATCTTCAATAGGAGAAACCTCGGTAAAAAGCTCGCGAAGCCCAACCTTTGTCAACCAATTAAAAGATTCTAACTGAATCTCTATAAGATTTGGTATTTCGGCAACTTCCGGTAAAAATTTTGAGAGATTTTTCTTTTGCAAAAAGTTGCAACGACTCAAAATAAAGATTAACGAGTATATGAAAACCGTCTATTTCATATTTCGTAATAAATCTTTTGCCGTTGAGTTGATGAATTGACACCCATAGTTACAGGTGCACAAGAAAAAACTAGCCCGACATCTGGGTTAGGGTTATTGGGGATTTAAATGTTTTAAAAATTAGCAGCCAACAAAAAATACAGTAAAATATGGAAAAATTAAGGGTTCAAGTAAAGCGTTATTATCTTACTCTTATGAAAAAAAGGTGTCAAGCCCCTCGTTGTCCACCCCTATCTAACTTTTATTTTAATAGATGGAATTACTAGATATTAATTAAAACAATTATATAGTTAAACTAATCAAGTTTCCATAAAAGTTAGGTGGAGGTCAACCCCCTAAAACATTTTGTCTTACAAAATGTTCGGGCGATCATACGCCCTGGACGTATGATCGCCCGAACATAACCCCAGTTAAGAAGTATGAACCTTTATACTTTGAACAATGCCAAGCCCAGACATCAAAGTTAATAGATGACTCCCACCATAACTAAAAAAGGATAGTGGAATTCCTGTGACAGGCAAAACGCCGATATTCATTCCAATATTAATAATTAAATGAGTAGAAATAAAAATTAAAAATCCAAAAACAAATATATGAACAAATCGGTCTTTTGTAAATATCCCTATGGAGGACAGTCTATATAAAAATAAACCATACAAAATTACGACCAAAGAAGTACCTAAAAAACCAAACTGTTGGGCAAAGGCCGCAAATGCAAAATCATTTCTTGGCTCTGACAAATAACCAAGTTTAACTTGAGTAGCATTTTGTACACCGTAACCCAACCAGTTTCCGGAACCAACTGAAATTTGAGCTTGAAGATTCTGAAAACCGGAACCGCGCGGATCTTCCAACGGATCTAAAAAAGCAGTAAATCTAGCTTTTTGATACGGCGCGAGCATAAAAATCCAAATCACAATACCAAGCAACACCAAAACACCTGTCGAAAATAGCATATGTGTCTTTTTGATTTTAAAATTCATTAACGCACTTAGCCATATAGCGCCTAAAACTGCTGCCGAACCAAAATCTGGTTGTAAAAGTATGAAGCCAATAGGAATTAGGGTATATATCAAAGATATCCCCAATGAGAAGGGTTGGTTAGTTCTTTGCCCGCCGTTACTCGAAAAAAACTTAGCTAGAAATAATATTAAAGCTAACTTTGTAATTTCAGATGGTTCAAACCCAAAAGATCCTATAAAAAACCAGGCTTTAATACCGCGAACTTCTGAAGAGTATAGAGTGCCGAATAAAAATATTAGAGACGCAACATAAAGTAATGATGGTAATATACTTGATTCCCTAAAGATTCTAAAATCAATACTAACAAAAAATAATAACAGAACAAGACCGACTAATACAAAAATAAGTTGTTTTATAAAGAAAGAATCAAAACCTCCGATGCCGTATAAGTTTAAAAGACTCGCTAAAAATAAAGCGAGTACAGGGGTCAAAAGCCACCAATCTAATTTTCTCAAATCATGAAACATGAAACATGAAACATCTTTAAACCTTTTGATGCACGACTCATGTTTCATGCTTCAGGGTCAAAAGAATTGTTGAAATTTTTCAATCTCTCCTCCTTTATCACGTAAAAAATTATCATTTTTAAACACATTTGTATAGGTTTCTATTGTTATCCCGGTTATTGGCTGACCAAAATCTTTAGTCCAAACAAGACGAGCACTCCTGTCTGTTTTAGAAATAAATGTATCCTCTCTTCTTACGCCCACAGCTACTGGGTCTACTCCGGAACCCTCAAGTCTAACAACAATATTAACAGTATCAAAATCAAAATTAGAAATATTGGAAATAACAGCATCTAAAATAAACAAGCTCCCTTCTTTCCTTAAGTTCTGTTGTTTCACAAAAAATAAAGCCGACGGCTCCACAAAAGATTTCAATTTTGACCACACAACTTGATTAATTTCAACCTGCACGTTAGACACTTCACTTTGTGGTCTAAACGCTGAAAAAATTAAATACTTCCTCTGCCCCGGTAAAATATAAGATTTTTCTTTAACAGTTTTTATTGGATTCCCTTGAATATCAGAAAATTTAAGCTCGTATTCAAATTCTGAAGCACCATAATCAACATTTGGATTTCTGACAGTTACTAAAACGTCGTAATCTAATATACCTTGCGAAATTAGATAGGAATTTTCAACAATAAGTGGTTTTACAGGTGAAGCAGTGGAAGTTTGAATTGGCTCTGTTGGTTTAAAAAGAGAGAACAAACCAAAACCAATCAAAAGAATCAACAATATTAAAATAAATGCATAAACTATTTGCTTAACTAAACGTAACTGCGACATGCTTCAATCGTACCGCGAATATCTGTTTTATTGCAAGAAGCCCCGCATCCCCGCCTGCCGGACAGGACAGGGAGCCCAGCACTAATTTTTTGTACTCTCGCACCTTTTGTTTTACAAAAGGTGCGTGGCTATGCTGGACCTGGTGACAGAGCAAATTAAAAAGACTAATCTGGCGACGACCTACTCTGGCTCGAGCTAAGCTCGAACTACCATCGGCCCTGAGTGATTTCACTTCTCTGTTCGGAATGGATTAAGGCTTGTAAACAAACCAGAGGTGGGACACACTCGGCATTATCGCCAAATTAGTCTTTTCAATTCTTAAACTATGTATTCGGTGAATTTATAAAAAAGGTAAAATAAATTGTTTCTCTATTAGTAATTCTCGGCTGAACGCGTTGCCGCGCTTACACCTGAATCCTATCAACCTGGTAGTCTTCCAGGAGAGAAAGACCTAATCTTGGGGCATGCTTCGCGCTTAGATGCTTTCAGCGCTTATCACTTGGAAACATAGATACCCAGCGACGCCCTTGGCAGGACTACTGGTACGCCAGAGGTTTCCCCACTCCAATCCTCTCGTCACATTTTCTTCTGTCACCAGAAGAGTAGACTATATCTTCATCCCATCGACAAAGATGGGAGCCGACATATTATGACTGTTTAAAAACAGCCATCCATCTATTTTAAAGATGAGTCGTTACGGGGTCAATCCTAAAAATTTTAATAAATCATCTTTCGATCTCTTTTTTCTTGTCACATAATTTTCCTCTTGGATTCTTACTATGTAATCTACGAGTCGAATCATGGAAGTCTTTTTAAGTTTTTTTTCTTTTTCGAGTAATTTACTCGCTTTATAAAGAATTCTTGCTTGCTTCTTCTTAAACTTAATAAACGGCAATAGTTTTTCTAAAATTATTCTTACTCTAGAATATCCATTTATTCTTAATTCAGTAATACCGTCATTTCTTTTAGATATATACCCTATCCCGAATATCTTACGGATCCAATAAAGAGGTTTGTCGTGTCTTGAATCCTGATAGAAACAAATAGTTACCATGAATCTTTTTCCTGACTTATTGTACTTATACTTTTTGATCTGCAACATTAAACTTCCGTCTCCATCAAGAAAACCGGAAATATATGCTAAATCGTTTTTAGAATGACTTCCCACGGTATTGTCTTATTACTATCTTGTCCTCAAGTAAATTGTACCAGAATTATTGGATTAGGATAATTCTGGTTATCAACAAATCAAGTTGCAATAAGGTTCCACCGTTATAAGTCGGATTGTCATTAAGGATTACTCCTTAAAGTAGCAAATTCTACTAGGAGCAGCTCCCCTCAAGTCTTAACGCCCACACCAGATAAGGACCAACCTGTCTCACGCATGTTTCATACATTGCTGTATGCACTGGACTATATCTTCACCCGCTGAGCTAAGCTCAATTAGGGTGGCTGACGTATAGTCTCTACGGGATTTGTAAACTTTATTGAAGTGCCAAATATTGATTACTCAAAAATTGGTGGGTGGTGATAGGATTTTTACCTGCAACCTCTGGATCCAGAGTCCAGTGCTCTCGCTACTGTATGAGTCCCCGACTTTCGCCTTTCATCATACAATACTCTTGAGCTACACCTCCCAAAAAAGAACTTCAATAAAGTTTACAAACTTCCCTAGGTGTTATCCCAATGGGATTTCACCGATATGGTCAACTTCACACTATATATTCCTATATAGTGCCGCCGTTAAATGATGTCTTTTGAATATCCTCGGATTCAGACTGTTAAAAAACCAAATCAAACCGAAACAAGATGTTTCAAGTTTCATGATTTATGATTCAGATTCTTAACGGTCTGAACCCAGCTCGCGTAGCTTTTTAATGGGCGAACAGCCCAACCCTTGGCAGCTTCTTCACCGCCAGGATAAGCCGAGCCGACATCGAGGTGCCGAACACCGCCGTCGCTATGGACGCTCGGGCGGTACTAGCCTGTTATCCCCGGAGTAGCTTTTATCCGATAATCTTCCGCGCTCCTACCAGCCACGGTCGGTTCACTAAACCCTGCTTTCGCACCTGCGCGGCACGTTTGCCTTGCAGTCAAGCACCCTTATGCTTTTACACTATCGTCCCGATTTCCATCCGGGACTAGGGTACCTTATGGACCCCTCCGTTACTCTTTAGGAGGGAAACGCCCCATTCAAACTGTCCACCAGGCACTGTCCTGATGAAACCCTAGAAAGAGACAAGACTAGCTTGTCAAAAGGAAATTTATTGAAAATAACTACTCAAAAATTTTATCACATTAGCCGCACTTCCATATACTCGAAATTGATCAGCTAATTTGAATCTCGCGTGTTTTCCAGTTAAAAGATGGATTAATACACCAAATTTCTTTTCTATCTTATTACCATTTTCACCTAAAAGAGGTGAATTAATATGAACATAAATTTTTGTTGATAGATTAAATCCAAACTTTTCTTCTTCTTCAAATGTTGGGCTAGGAGAACCTTCAAATAGCATTATAGAATCTCCTCCTTATAAATTTTCCTTCTAGGGTGTCACCAGTTAGAGCTATAAATCTGAAAGATGGGTGTTTCATTGTTGGATCCATCCACCCCAAAAGGTGGACTTCAAATCCTACCCACTACACTACGCATCCAAACTCATAGACCAATACCAAGAGACAGTAAAGCTTCCGGGGTCTTTCCGTCTTGGTGCGGGTAGTCAGCATCTTTACTGACATTGCATTTTCACCGGGCCAGTGGCTGAGACAGTCCTCCAGTGGTTCCGCTTTTCATGCGCTCCGGAACTTCTTAATCTTTAAATTAAGACTATAGACTATATCATCACCTTAAGTATCATTTAAGATTTCGAATTATTTCTTGGGAAGTTCTTTTACGCTTACCAGATCCATTCATTCGATAAGCAAAATTTACAATCTTAATAAATCCACTTTTTGTAAGATGACCTCCATGATCAATAATTTTGCATACTTCTCTAAACAATTCAAAATCTTTTTGTTTATTTGAGAGCAATGGAAATCTCTCAAAATGAGGAATAACCCTATCTCTAAGTTGTATGTGGTCTCGAATTTCAAATTTTACTGTTCTGTCTGAATAATCTCTTCGAATAAAACCACATCCAAAATATTTCTGTATAATATCTAGCACCTGTCGTCTTTCTTCATTCTGACTGACTGAAAAACTTGGTCTTAATTCCCAACCAATTTTTGCTTTATCCCTTTTGTTAAAAGTTACAGTAAAACATCCTTCGCCATCAACATATCCAGAAATATATTCTTCGATATTCCTCATAATATCCTAAGGGGTCGGCGTATAATGACGTTTCAAAAAACGCCATTGTGGCTTTCGCCTCAGTCGTTACGGGGTTAATCTTGAGTTAGGTCAAGACAACTTCCCACGGTATTCTCTATTCCATTTTATCATGAAACAGGCTCCACCGTTATAAGCCGACTTTGCATAAAGAATCACTTCTTCATGGGGCAAGTTCCGTAACTTACCCGGAAAGGAATTGCGCTCAACATTGTTACTTCGCCGAATCAGACTCGGCGGAACGAGACATTTCTGCTCATTTCTGCATGTCGCCATGCAGTTCGGACTATATCTTTCCTTCAACTAGCCTTTCGGCTTGCTCAGGATCCGACGTTTAGTCTCTACGGACTCTCCGTTTTCACGGATTGCCTCGGTATTGTCTCACGTCTTAGTGAGATGTTCACCGATATAGTCGGATTTTACAAAGGCAATGCGATTCACCTTTGGACAATTATGGTTATTGCCGTCATTGACTGGCGCTTCGGGCTCCAGCCGTGACTCATCGTCACGACTAAAGTCTAGAGTCTAAAGTCTAAAGCCAAAAATTAAACCTTTCAGCTTTAGTCCTTAGTCATTTTACCTTAGACGCATCGATGAGCCACGACCATCACCGTTAACGTTCCAGCATTGGACAAGCGTCGCCCCCTATACATCCTCTTTCGAGTTAGCAGAGAGCTGTGTTTTTGATAAACAGTCCCCAGAGGTCATTCGCTGCGGCCAGCCGTAGATTTTAATCTTCAAATAAACTGTACTTAATTCTGTCCTTTAACCAACGTTTATTACTTCCGTGTTGCTTCAACTTTCTTTCTCTAATTTGAGCGTCCGTCTTATTTCTGTATGCCTCTGCATAAACTAAAACCCATTCTCCAATTTTTCTTTTGGTCGCTTTCTGTTGTGAAGCATTATGTTCATACAACCGACGTTTCAAATCATTGGTTAGACCAATATAAATTTGTTTTGTTACAGAATGCTGAATTAGATAAATACAGTACATGGATACTTTATAACTAAATTAAAAACTAAAATCTACGGCTGGCAGGGCATATTGCGAACTTACGCCCGCTGTTTTGCCGAGTTCCTTAGCCACCATTCACCCGTTCGCCTTACCAGTTTCCCTGGCTGCCTACCTGTGTCGGATTGCGGTACGGACTCCTTATACATAATTTTAGAAGTTTTTCTAGGAAGCTTGCTCAACTTGATTCCCTGTTACCAGGGTTTTCATAATATTTAAATTCGTCATTAAAGACAGCATCCCGGATTTTCCAAAGACGCATTCTTATATCACAAACATAAATCCAATAATATGCCAAGTCTACTAAGCTCCGGGCTCCTTAAAAATATAAGGAAGGGCCGGAATATTAACCGGCTGTCCATCGCATTCGCCAGGCCAAAACCTGACTTATGCTTAGGGCCGCCTAACCCTCCGATGATTGCCATCGCGGAGGAATCCTTAGGCTTTCGGCGTCCGCCGTTTTCAGGCGGATTGTGGTTACTCATGCCAACATTCTCACCTCCATGCGCTCCACCCCGACTCACGTCGTAGGCTTCACTGCACATGAAGCGCTCTCCTACCGCTACCCGTGACTCATCGTCACGACTAAAGTCTAGAGTCTAAAGTCTAAAGCCAAAAATTAAACCTTTCAGCTTTAGTCCTTAGTCATTTGACCTTAGACGCATCGATGAGCCACAGATAACCCTCAGTTTCGGTATAAGGTTTTAGCCCCGTTACATCTTAGGCGCAAAAAAGCTCGACCAGTGAGCTGTTACGCACTCTTTAAAGGATGGCTGCTTCTAAGCAAACCTCCTGGTTGTTTGAGCGTCTTCACTACCTTTCACACTTAACCTTAATTTAGGGACCTTAACTTGAGATCACGGCTGTTCCCGTCGCGACCACGGAGCTTCGCCCCCGTAGTCTCACTGCCGGAGTAATTAAATTGGTATTCGGAGTTTGGCTGGAAAACCTACCCATAAGGGCACGGAAATCCAATCAGTGCTCTACCCCCAACTTAACATAATCCGACGCTGCCCCTAAAGGCATTTCGGAGAGAACCAGCTATTACCGGGTTCGATAAGCTTTTCACTCCGACCCACAGCTCATCCCCGCATATTGCGCCATGCGTGGGTTCGGACCTCCATTCCGCTTTCGCGGAACTTCATCCTGGCCATGGGTAGCTCACCCGGCTTCGGGTCTTAAGTATGAGACAAATCCCGCCTACATTTTTAGATTCAATTGACAAAAACAAAAGTATATGCTACCATAGTATATACTGCTATTTCAACAAACGCGTTCTTTACTTCAAGGAGGAGACAATGAAATTTAAAGACTTAAAAAAAGGTGATAAATTCATTCGGAAATGTTCTGTTGAGGCTCTTTTGGAAGGCACACAAAGCGAAGTCGTTGTCTACACGAAAGTGAGGCTCGCTGGAGCAACGGATGTTCCAAACTGGATTCAAAAGTCCACTGTGATTAATCATCTCGGTGAACTCCTCGGTTTTTACAACGAAGACGAGGAGGTCCTTAAACTACTGGTTGACTAAGAAATCCGTCAGAATTTAATTTCGGTGGTAGTGGTAACAGCTGTATTGAAACATAAATTCAGTCAGCTGTTTTTTTTGTTAAAATCTAAAAATGTAGGCGGGTAAACGCACTATTCGCACTCGGTTTCCCTACGCCTCCGCCCTTTTCGGGCTTAGGCTTGTCCAGCACCACTTTTGACTTCTAGAAAACTTTTTACAATTCTTTTCTTAAGTTCTCGTTTAGCATTACCATGTTGTTTTAATCGCGACTCGCGTTTGAAAGCATCAAATTTACTTCTATACGCTTCTGCATAAATCAAAATCCATTCACCATCGATACGTTTTGTATATTTACTTTTACCGCGATTATGAATTATAAGTCGCTTCTTTAAATCATTAGTGACTCCCATATACAACTCTTTCGTTTTGCTATGTTGAATCAAATATAAAATCCACATAAAACTATTATACTCAAAAATCAAAAGTGGTGCTGGACGATGCCACACACTTAAACTCGTTGGCTCATTCTTCAATAGGCACGTGGTCACCTGTTGCAGACTTTATATCTTTTAAAAAATTGATCTGGCGGGTCCGGAAGGAATTGAACCTTCAACCTCTCGCTTTATGCCACGCCCCCGATAATTGTGGCTTGGGCGAGCGCTCTACCAAATTGAGCTACGAACCCACCAAACTTAAAAAGGTACAAAATCTGCAACGGGCTTCCACTCTTTGTAGGCTCACGGTTTCAGTTACTATTTCACTCCCCTCTCCGGGGTACTTTTCACCTTTCCCTCACGGTACTAGTTCACTATCGATCATCAAAGATATTTAGTCTTGGACCGTAGTAGGCCCGGCTTCACCCAGGACAGTCTAATCCCGGGATACTTAAGAACAAAAAACCCAAGCTCACGCCAACAATCAACAATCAACCAACAACTTTCAGCCAGATAATTCTTTAAATCTTGCTGATGGTTGAAAGCTGAATGTTGACGGTTGGCGAAAGCTTAATAAAGATGAGAATTTTTTGCGTACAGGACTATCACCTTCTTTGGTCAGTCTTTCCAGACTGTTCTGCTAAACACTCACTTTGTAACTTCATCTTCTAGCTCAACATTCGTACCAGGCAAGCCATTGCTGACTTAACTAGCACGATCTGTCGAATTCGAAAAGATTCTCTGCCTTACAACCCCCATTTGTGACTCACCGTCACGACCAAAGTTTAGAGTCTAAAGTCTAAAACCAGAAATCAAATTTTTTAGCTTTAGTCCTTAGCCGTTTGACTTTAGACGCATCGATGAGACACAAAAAGGTTTGGACTTTTCCCCTTTCGCTCGCCGCTACTTAGGGAATCTCTGCTCACGCCAACAATCAACAGTCAACCAACAACTTTCAGCCAGATGACTTTTTGATCCTGCTGATGGTTGAAAGCTGAATGTTGACGGTTGGTGCGAAACACTATTCGATTTATTTTCCTCTGGGTACTGAGAGGTTTCACTTCCCCAGGTACACCACGCCGCTTTACGGCGAATTCAAAATTAAAAATGCAAAAATCAAAATTTTAACTTCTGACTTTTAATTTTTAACTTCGCTGTAAAGCGGCGCTCACGCTGGTTTGCAGCGTGGGGTTTCCCCATTCGGACATCTCCGGATCAAAGCCCGCTAGACGGCTCCCCGAAGCTTTTCGCAGTCACGCCACGTCCTTCATCGCTCTTTGATGTCAAGGCATCCTCCGTAAGCCCTTAATTTAATTTATTTCTTAAGGAGAAAAGTACCATTCGGATAACTTGAACGGTGCTTCTCCCCTTTACCCGCTTAAATTCACCGAACACATAGTTCAAATGTGTTCGTTAGTTTTTAAACTACAGTCCTTACTATCTCCACATTTTTTCTAAGCATCTAGCTTCTGTTTTCTTGATTATTGAACACAGAAGTTAACTGCCTAAAATAAAAAAATTGTCACCTCGAGGTGACAATTTTTTAACGGCATTAAAGCGCCATCAGTTAGTCACTTTTGAGGTATTAAGTTTGTGTAGTTTAGTATCATTTATTTGTAAAATGAGTTTAGCAAAAGGCTAAAAACCTGTCAACATTAATATTGTTAACAATGTTGATAAATTACTCAAACCGCCGAGCTAAACTCGGCGGTAGATAATTTTTAATCCTACAAATTAACCTAATCCCTTACCCTCTTTCTTAAATTCGTAATCCATTCCTCTGCGTGACTCTGACCACCAAGACCAAAGGCTAACCCACCGCCTATTGCAACCATTGCAACCAAACCAATAATAAATATCCTGATAATTTCTGGTGCAACCTTCAACTGATCTAATGCAATTAAAAATGCAAAGATCAAAACAGACCAACGAGTGAGTAGAGCTAAAAAGTTGCCAGAAATTAATTCGGCCGCTTTAACTGAAGCACGAACTGAATGTTCAAGAAAATTTGCAACTAAAGCACCAATCAATATAACAATTGCCGCGACAATCACATGCGGAATATATAACACAACTGTACTTAAGAAATCAGCAACCTGTGAAAGACCAACTATATTTGCTGCGGCCAGTAAAAAGACTATTATGAAAAACCATTTTACGGCTTCATCAAAAAACTTTCCAGCATTTAATTTAATACCACCACGCTCAATGGCACGAAAACCCAAAGCCTCAAGAGCTTTATCTAATTGAATCACTCGAACTATATGAAACGCTGCTCGGCCTAACAATACGGCTATCAGCCAACCAATTAAAAACACGACTACGGCTGCAATAAATTTCGGCAAAAAGCCTGCAACATTACCCCATAATGTTAAAAGTGAAGTTTGAATAATATCGGAAGTAGCTACTGCTTGTAACAATTTTTTATAGCATATATTTAAGATTTATTTGGATATATATGCTTATCTCCGAATAATCTTAAACCTGCTTGTAATTAAGTTCGACCGAGTGCAAACAAAAACACTCTTATTAAGGGTATTTCAAACCTTGACCCAATTATATCAAATGGGGCTTAAATTAATGGAAAAGTTATCAACACCCCGCACCTTTGTAGTAACTGCCATAAGGCAAAATTAGTCGCTAAAGCGACTTTTACTACAAAGGTGCGGGGTCAACATCCTGTAGTAAAAATTAGAGTGACTTCGCATAACAATTCTGCGTTGCAGAATTATTTTTTCAATTTTCACTATGGAATAGCATTAATAAAACCGCCGAACGGCGGTTTTATTAATTAACTAAGTAACAATTTTTTAGTTTAGATCAAAAACTTTGCAATCAAAAGAGCTACTATATTAGCCACCTTAATCATCGGATTGATTGCTGGTCCGGCAGTATCTTTATATGGATCTCCAACCGTATCTCCAGTAACAGCAGCTTTATGGGCATCTGAACCTTTACCGCCAAAATTTCCATCTTCAATATATTTTTTAGCATTATCCCATGCCGCCCCACCCGTGGTCATAGAAATTGCCACAAACAAACCAGTAATAATAGTTCCGACAAGTAAACCGCCTAATGCTTCTGGACCGAGCAAAAATCCTATAGCAATCGGAGCAACCACCGGAATTAATGCCGGAATAATCATTTCTTTGATTGCGGCCCTGGTTACAATATCAACTGCCGCACCATAATCGGGTTTTGCTTCGCCAGACATAATTCCTTTAATCTCGCGAAATTGCCGACGCACTTCTTCAACAATAGCTCCGCCAGCACGTCCTACTGCCTGCATTGCCATTGCACCAAATAAATAAGTCATTAATCCACCCACAAATAATCCAATAATCACTCTAATATCAGAAAGGTCAAACGCTAATAAGCTACCTAAACTCGCGAACTCTTGAGTATAGGCAGAAAACAAAACTAAGGAGGCTAGACCAGCTGAACCTATTGCATACGCTTTTGTCACAGCTTTGGTTGTATTCCCAACAGCATCCAATGGATCAGTAATTTCACGAACCTCTTTTGGAAGACTGGCCATCTCTGCAATACCGCCAGCGTTATCTGTAATTGGTCCAAACGCATCAATTGCCACTACCATACCAGCGAGAGAAAGCATGCCCATGACTGCTATTGAAACGCCAAAGATACCGGCAAAAAGATAAGCCACAAGCATTCCCCCACCAATTACAAACACCGGTAAGGCTGTTGATTTCATAGATAACGCCAACCCGGCTATAATATTTGTTCCATGACCGGTTGTCGATGCTTTTGCAATTGATTTTACCGGCGAAAATCTTTTCGCGGTATAATAATCAGTAATAAGAATTAAAAGCGCAGTCACAACAAACCCAACAAGAATAGAATAGAAAACAGCTTTACCTATAATTGTTCCGGTCTCTATACCGTTTAGCATAAAGTTAGCTCCGAAAACAAAATCCGGATTTATTAAAAAAAGATATCCAAAAATTAAAATCGCAAACAAGAATGTTAAAAATAGTCCTTTATACAACGCTCCCATAATTGCGCTCTTTCTGAGACGAACAAAAAGCGTCCCTAAAATACTCGCCACTACCGCCACACTCCCTATTAGAAGAGGGAGCAAAACTATTTGTGTAACCTCACCAAACAGCAACAGTCCTAAAAGCATGGCTGACAAAGCAGACACCACATAGGTTTCAAAAATATCTGCCGCCATACCCGCGCAATCACCAACATTATCACCTACATTGTCTGCAATCACAGCAGGATTACGAGGGTCATCTTCTGGAATACCTGCCTCAACCTTACCAACCAAATCCGCACCCACGTCTGCACCCTTAGTGAAAATTCCACCACCCAATCTTGCAAATACTGAAATAAGAGAACTACCAAATCCAAGACCGATTAAAGTTTTGACATCGCCAGTCCACCAATAAAAAAGCGTTAAAGCTAAAAGCGCCAAACCTACTACAAAAAATCCGGTCACTGCACCACCTTTAAAGGCAGTGTTAAACGCATTACGCAATCTCCACCCATGGAGGGCTTGCCCACTTAAGTTTTCCGCAGGAAAAGTTTGGCGGGCTTCTTCGGTCACACGCACATTTGCTCGAGTTGATACAACCATACCAATTACACCAGCAACAGCCGATGCAACTGCGCCTACAATAAATCCGACAGCTGTAACCACTCCAAGCCAATACCATAAAATTGCCGCAACTATTATTCCAACCACAGCTACGGTTTTATATTGTCTTTTCAAATATGCTGAAGCACCCTCTTGAATCGCCTTAGCAATAGAGATCATTTTTTCATTACCCTGTGGCTTTTTTAAAACCTGCCACATTAAAACCACTCCATATAAGAGTGATAACACCGAAGCTCCTAATGCAAAAAGTAAAATGTTCATATTTAAAAACTACTCTACCAAAACTTCTGATTTATCGCTAGTGTCTTCCGCCTCCATTAAATTCTCAACCCTATCCATCATAAGATCTAAGCGTTTTTCAGAATCACCGTATGAACCTTGAGCATCGGATAAATGTTTGCCGAGCTTTCTAAAACCATCAGCCAGCTTGTGGCCATCAATAGAAACACGCGAAAGTTTTTTAAGAATCTCTTGAGTCTGTTTGGTAATCTGCACATCGCGAAACCAATGCTGAATTGCAGAAACTGATAACGCAAACGTATTTGGAGAAACAAGAAAAACCCGCTTGCTTCGAGCGTACTTTGGAATATCTACATCTTTTATATTATTTATGATCTCGTAATAAACGGTTTCTGCCGGTACATACATCATGGCAAAATTAGTTGTACTTTCAGAAGGCAATATATATTTAGAAGCAATTTCATCTATTTTCTTTTTCACGTCGCTATAGAAATCTTTCTTAGCCACGTCCCTTGCAATATCCGTATCGGCGTTTACCATTTTTTCAAAGTTTTCCCAATTGAATTTTGAATCAATTGGTAATAATAAATTATTTGGTAAGCGTAAAATCGCGTCCACGGCTTCACCAGATTTAAAATAATGCTGAAGTGAATACATTTCTTTTGAAAAATACTGGCCCAAAGATGCTTCCAAAGAAGACTCTCCCCAAATACCACGAAGTTTCGGCGACTTAAAAATATTCTGAAACGAAGCTACGTCTTTTACAGAAGTTTGAACTTGCTTCACATTTTCACTTAAAGTAGTAATACCTTGAGTGAATCCTTGGACTTGCTGGTTAACAGCCGAAACAGATCGTTGGGTTGTCTCACTATTTTCTTTCAAATGCGAAGTTACTAGTTGTAGTGTATCCCGCAATGCCTGGTTAGTTGAACTTGAAAGAGCGTCTAAGCGTTGATTAAGCAACAAAAAATTTTGATCCGGTTCTTTTACTGAACCGATTTTTTTATAAATGCGATGTAAAAACAACCCCAGCATCAAAAATCCAAAACCAATTAAAGCATAAAAAACCATGCTACTAATGTAGCATGGTTTTTGTTTTACTAAAAGTTTTTCGAGTTTGTAGTTAAAAGTTAAAAATTAACTATTGCGTAAGCTATACATGTTTATCCGCAACTTTAGTAGCTCCCCAGGAATCAGGTTTAATTTTAGGCTCAAAACCATTGCCACGGATCATACCAACAATTTCTTTAATTATCTCTCTGGTTGGGCCGTTTTCTCCCACGTCACAGTGAATTTCAAAATCATAACCGTTGTGCCCGATTTTCTCCTTTAATTCCCCCACTACTTGATGTGCCAACTCTAAAGAAAAAAGAGCCTCTTTTAAAATTCTGTCTCTAAGGCTAAAGGTTTTAATGTCTTTTTGTTTGTACCAAAAATATCTGCCGTGTCTACCAACTCGATGAACCGCTAAAACCGATACAAATTCTGCGCTTCCGTTTCTTTGTTCAGAGTCGGTACCAACAATAATTGAGTATTTATGAAGATGGTCTTCATTAACAAAACTGGCGACCTCGTTAATCATCGCCTCAAAATGTAATTCCCCTTTTGTGGGATTTTGAAAAATTTTTCCATTTCCATTACCTTCCAAAACTATTTAGTATCTTCATTAACCAAAAGACACAATAAATTATTTTTCATGAGCCTAGTGAATAATGCTTTTGAACGGGTTTTGAGCCCGAAGCGGGCACGGTTTCTTTTGCTGAAAGCAAAAGGAGAGCGAAGGGCTCAACCTCTGAGCAAACCACGCTGGGGTTTGCGAAGAAAGAGAAAAAGTATTATTCGCTAGGCTCATAAACAACGATAGACTATTTCAACTCATACGTAACTGAAACATTAACAGTTATCTTTTCCTGGCCGGGTTCAATCGGAGGTAAAACACCCTTCTCAACCCCACCGCCCCTTCCAAAACCAGCCTCTAAAGCATATATAGGGTACCCGCCAAAGCTCTCATTAAAATCAACTACTCGTCCTAATCTAACATCCAAATTTTCTGCAATAATCTTTGCTTTTTCCTTTGCATCCTTAATTGCTTCCTGACGAGCCTGAACTTTTAAACCTTCCAGATCATCCATTGTAAAATTCGGACCGTAAATTTCATTTCCTCCATTTGTAATTACGCCCTTTAATAACTCACCAACTTTATCTATTTTCCTTACTTTAACTTCTATTGAGTTCCTAATTTGATATGAAGTTATTTCAGGTGGTCTAAAAGTTGGACACGGTTCACCGAATATACATGGTCTGGAATCATAGTATTGATATTGTGGACTAACAGAAAATTGACCGGTTTTAATGTCTTTAGCATCAATGCCGTTATTTTTAAGATAGTTTACAATCTTAGTTGCCTTATTAGAATTTTCTTGCTCTGCATCTTGAACGTTTTTAGAATTAGTAATTACGCTTACAGAAAATGTAGCTATATTGGGAACAGCTTCAATCTTTCCCTCGCCCTGAACCGTAACCCTAAAAGGTGTTGTATTTGAGTTAACTTCTTTCCATATTTTAATCACTTGCCCTGCAGAAAATGCAAAAACAGCAACCACAAGACCCACTAAGAAAAGACTGCCTAACCGACTTTGAAAGTATTTAAGGTCAAACATAAATTTAGCGTACCACTTTAAAAATTAATTTGCAAAACTATAGTTAATTTAAAAAAATCCGCTATATTCATAGCGGAGAACAAAATTAGTTAAAAAGGCCCGAGACTGATTCATCCGTATGGATCGATCTGATAGCTTCGGCTAATAATTCATGTATTGAAACAATCTCAATTTTATCAGTAATAACACCTCTCGCTAGTCTGCTATTATCAATGGTGTCTGTAACAAAAACTCTTTTTATTGACGATTGAATTATTCGGTCTAATGAGTCTTTGGAAAACAAACCATGAGTGCAAACTACATAAACCTCTGTAGCGCCATTAGCAAGCACGGCTTCTGCCGCATTTATAATAGTTCCTGCAGTATCAATAATATCATCCACGAATACTACAATTTTTCCTTTTACATCACCAAGAACATTTAAAACTTCTGGTAAGCGTTCAGCGTCTCTTCTTTTGTCTATAATTATAAGAGGGATTTTCCCCTCGTCACCCTCGCCAAGATATCTAGCATACGATCTGGCTCTGCCTGGACCAGCGCCGCTAGCATCCGGTGAACCTATAGCCAATCGACCTTCCGCAATCTCCAATTCAAAAGTTTTTTTTAGAAACTTTATAAATACTGGGCGGGCGTATACCTGATCGAATTTGGCTCTCTGGAAAAAACCCTCAATAGGATTTGCATGAAGATCAACAGTCAAAACGCCTTTGGCACCCGCAGTTTCAATTAGATTTGCGACTAAACGTGCGGAAATTGGTTCACGCGGTGCACTTTTTCTTTCCTGCCGCCCGTACCCGAAATACGGTATTACAGCTATCGGTCTTCCTCCCGCTCTATGAACCGCATCAATACCAATCAGCAATCTCATTAAATTTTCATCTGGCTGATTAGTTGACTGTATAAGAAAAATCTTGCGCCCTCTTAAATTTTCTTCAAACTGGAGATATTTTTCGCCGTCCGCAAAATCGTGTAGCTTTATTCTTCCCAAAGGATAGCCGATTTTATCAGATATTTTTTGAGCCAACAACTGATTACTGCCCAGACTAAATATTTTAAGGTCCATTCCTTATCTCCCTGTACCTAAATAAAAACCACAGCAACACTCTAACATTAAAATATTAAATTGTGAAGATAGATGTGTATTAAATATATTTCCAATAAAAACTAATCAGCGTATAGATTTATATTCGCCCTGGACACCATTTTTAGAAAGCACTATTTGCCAGAGCTGCATTCCCCGGGCCCTAAATACTCCGGCGCTGGAAAGCAAGTAGTATTTCCACATACGGTAAAATCTATCATCATATTCGGTTTTGATTTGAGACCAATTTCTGTCAAAATTCCTAAACCAAGCCATAAGCGTTGGGTCGTAGTAAGAACCAAAATTATGCCAATCTTCAACTATAAATAGACCCTCAAATGCTTTTGCCAATTGAGCCAAAGAAGGAATCATTGAATTCGGAAAAATGTATTTATTAGTCCATGGATTTATGCTTGTAGCTGAATTGTTTGAGCCAATTGTATGGAGTAAAAATAAACCACTATCCACCAAATGTTTATTCACTATTTCTATAAGATTGCGGTAATTTTTGTATCCGACGTGTTCAATCATCCCGCAAATAAGTATCTTATCAAACTGACCCGAGAGATCTCGATAATCTTGTAAATACAATTCTATCGGGAGGCCTTTAGTAAATTTTTCCGCATATACCAGCTGTTCTTTAGAAATAGTTATACCGGTAACAGAAACTTTATAATGCTCGGCAGCGTACTTGGCAAATCCTCCCCAGCCGCAACCAATATCTAATACCCGATCTCCGGATTTTAATTGCAGTTTTTTACATATTAATTCTAACTTCTGCTTTTGCGCAACATTTAAATCGTCTGTATCTTTAAAATATCCGCAGGTATACTGATTATAGGGATCTAGAAAAGAAGTGTAGAGTTTAACGCTTAAATTATAGTGTTCTCTGGCAACAACCACAGCACTATTTTTTGACTGCATATTAGTTAAACGTGATTTTAAATAAAGTAATAAAGCCGGAATATTTTTCTCAAAGTTTTTCCTTATTTTTGCCTTAATAACTTTGAAGAAAAACTGATCAAGAGCTTCAGCATCCCACCATCCGTCCATATAAGCTTCGCCAAGCCCTAAAATCCCTTGTCTAAAAACTCTTTCATATAATCTCTCATTGTGAACCTGAATATCCCATGGTTTTGAACCGTTTATTTCAATGCCAGCTTTTTCTAAAATCTGGCCGGCTAGTTGTGTGTATTTATTAGCCAATTTTGTTAGACCATATCGGGGGAGCGTATGGAAAACTTTGATATTGGGGTTATTTAGGTATTTTATGCTAAATCCATTTCGATTTAAACCTGTTAACTTGTGATGTTAGAAAAGTCATTTTTAGCGAAGTAGACTAGTTGACTATTTTTAAAAACTATGTATAATATATCAAACTAAACACGGGAGTACTAAATGATAAGTACCGAGTTTTTTAGTGATTTCTTCCATAAAAAAGAGTACTTTTACAAAAATACCGAGGAGGAATTCTATATTATCCAGGAGATTTTTCAGAAAAACAAGAAAGCTGGCTATACATTAAGTAATATAATTTCTGTTTTTGATAAGATCGATAAGAGACTAAGCCAGTTACTTTCTTCTCTTATCGACAGACTGAGACACTTTGCAGAGATTAATTCTGTTAGAGTCGAAATCAAAAATGATGTTGCCGGATTTGCTTCATATGTTGGTGATACGATTTTTATATCCACTAGATTTGCTTCCTTGATTGGTGAAGCTAATATAGATAGTTTGGCGGCTGTTTTAGCCCATGAAATTGCGCATATGGAAAACTGTTTCAGAAGCTATACAACTTCTAAAGCGTACAATCATGCTGAAGAATATAGAGCTGATTCGAGAGGGTTGGCGATCATGATTCAAGCAGGATTCAATCCTCACGGAATGGTTGACCTATTTAGATTATTGGAAAAATTGGATGGCGATGAGGAAAGTTTAACCCATCCATTCCCTTCTAAGAGAGCAGTAAGAATAGAGGCTGAGCTAGAGGCCCATCGACCAGGTAATTCAAAATATTACCCCTATTCATTTAATCACGCTTATGTAGTTTAAGCGTGATTTTTTATTAAAAGTTTTCAAATCATCAATCGGTGGACTTCGTGAGACTCAAATGGAACCAGATAGTTCAAGAATCGAGAGTTTGGAATGAGTTATTTTATCTGGAATCCTCTCTTAATCTTTCGAATATTTCTTCTTTGTCATAACCAATCATAGGCTCGGCTCCTGTTACAATATCTTCAAATGGAATTTCGGGCGCTTCAATGTAAATTTCTCGATCAGGTGTTTTTTCTCCCCGCATTAATTTGAACTTATCCAGAACATCTTTATTAATTGCTAATACTACCCCTCTTCTGCCCTTCGCTTCTCTGATAACTTTTTCGACTAATTCTGGATCGAATCCCACTTGTACTGCCTTATTGACCAAGAAGTCTCTTGCAGCCTGACCTTTTTCAGTTTCAGGATATAGAACATAAAGCATATAAGTTGAGTCATCTAGCAAGCCAGGCAGTCGCTCAATAACATACGAGTAGAATGCTGTAATACTGGCATAATCAGCAGCAGCTTGAAAAACAGTATCCACAGAAAGGTCTCGACTATCATTGTAAAGCTCACTTCCTTGAAGAGATTCTTTATGAGGTACTATGTAAAACCTATTGTTGTGAGTTTCACCTTGAATTTTATTTTTTTCTGCATCTGTTTTGATCGCACCCGTTTTGATCATTCTGACAAAATTTTCGATACTGGTTCCATGTAATCCAACTCTGCCTGAAGGATCGTAAACGGGAACACCTTCGCTAAATAATTTTTTAGCTAACCTAATTCGTTCGTTATCCTCAGCTTCTTTACTAATAGTTGATACTGATTCTTGGGACATTTTTAATTTCTGGTTCCAAATTGTATCTTTTTTGACCAGATTTTATTATAGCAAAATAATATAACTTGGAACCCCCAAATTAGACCTTATTTACTTGCTTAGTTTGAACTCTGGCGGGAAAAAATCACACGTTATGG
>JACPLU010000002.1 GCA_016186395.1 Parcubacteria group bacterium | reverse complement strand
TTAATCATGAAGAAGTGGGTTACAAAGTGCGTAGTTATGGTTTAGGGTCAATTTCTGATCAAGATATTAAGACCGCTTCGGTTAGTAAGGGTGTGATTTATGGATTTCATGTGGATGTTAAAGAATCGGTAAAGCGTGTGGCCGAGAAACTGGGTGTTAAATTAAGAACCTTCAATATTATATACGAATTAGTCGAGGCATTAAGGAAAGATTTGTCAGAATTACTTGATCCGGAAATAAAGCGAACTGATTTGGGCAGGCTATCGGTTCTTAAAATATTTAAAAATGATGGCCGTTTTCAGGTTATAGGAGGAAGAGCGATTAAGGGTATAATAAAAAGAGGGTCTTTGGTTGAGATTGTAAGAAACAGTTCAAAGATAGCTATAGGCAAAATAGTACAATTACAACAAAGTAAACAAGATGTCGCAGAAGTAAAAGAAGGTTTAGAATGCGGTATTAAATTTGAGGAGATAAATGCAAATCCCAAAAATCCACTCATCATAAAAGAAGGTGATGTATTAGAAGTCTATGAAGAAGAAAAGATTTTAAGGACTCTATAAATTTGGCGCGGTGCCCGAGTAGCTAGGGGTTGGTCTGCAAAACCAATTTACAGGGGTGCAAATCCCCTCCGCGCCTCTATGAAAACCATCCTTGTAACCGGCGGTTGTGGTTTTATAGGCAGCCATTTCATAAGAGAATTTCTGAAGAAACACCCTGACTTTAAATTGGTTAATCTAGATAAACTTACCTATGCGGGTAATCTTGATAATCTCAAAGATTTTTCTGGCCACAAGAACTATAAATTTATCAAAGGCGATATAGCCGATCCGAAATCAGTAGCGAAAGTATTTCAGTCTTTTCGGCCAGACTTTGTCATTAACTTTGCAGCCGAGTCACATGTAGATAGAAGCATTCACGGTTTTGGTGGGGATTTTATAAACACAAATATTTATGGTGTTTTTAATCTTCTTGAAAATGCCAATAAATTCGGACTAGAAAAATTTGTTCAGGTTTCTACGGACGAAGTCTACGGAAGCTTGGACTTGAATTCATCAAAAAAATTTACCGAAGAAACTCGGTATCAGCCAAGAAGTATCTATTCAGCTTCTAAGGCCAGCGGTGACTTTTTGGCCAATTCTTACTTTTCGACTTGGGGTTTGCCAGTGACAGTCACTCATTGTTCCAATAACTACGGAACTCATCAATATCCCGAAAAGCTAATTCCCTACTTCACTCTTCGGGCTATGACAAATAACCCTCTGCCTTTGTATGGTGACGGCAAAAATGTCAGGGACTGGATTTATGTTTTAGATCATTGCCGGGCGCTTGAACTGGTCTTGTTAAAAGGAAAGGCTGGAGAAGTCTATAATATCGGGGCAGATAACGAGTTAAGTAATATCGATTTAGCTAAAAAAATCCTAGATATATTAGGTAAGCCCCATTCTCTCATTAGTTTTATAAAAGATCGGCCAGGGCATGATCGATGTTATGCAATAGATGCTAGTAAAATTAAACGAGAGTTAGGTTGGAAAGTAAAATATAGATTTGATCAAATGCTTGAAGAAACCATTAATTGGTATGTTGGAAATCCAGAATGGACTAAAAAAGTACAAAAAAAGACAGGGGTTTTTAATCCGCATATGGATTTATAGTGGAAGAGCATGGGTAAGAAGATTTGAGTTTTTATGAAAAAATTTGTCACCTGCCGTTACGTATATTGGTAGTGGAATTAGAATTATACTTGTGTTATCGTCTGCCGTTTGTTAATATGTAATAAATGAGAAAAAGATCATGGACCCAAGAACAGCTTCGTGACTCAACAATTTCTTCTACTAGTTTTGGACAGGTGCTTAGGAAACTTAATCTTCGAGAGGCGGGCGGTAATTATGCCCAAATTAAAAAATATGTAAACGAGTTTAAAATAGATATAACCCACTTTAAGGGGCGGGCGTGGAATAAGGGCATGAAAGGTTACTTTAGGCCACAAATTCTACTAAAAGATATATTAGTTAAAGGCAGTACTTACCAAAGTTTCAAATTGAAGAATAGACTTTTTAGGGAGGGACTAAGGTTGCCACATTGTGAGGAATGCAGATGGGCTAAAAAAACTAAAGATGGCTATCTTCCATTAGAGCTTGACCATATAAATGGAGATCGGTACGATAACAGATTGGAAAATTTAAGAGTTTTATGTCCTAATTGTCACAGTTTAAAACCAACACATAGAGGACGTAAGAGTTAATGATGCCCGAGTGGTGGAATTGGTTTACACGCACGACTTAAAATCGTGTGCCGTAAGGCATGTGGGTTCGACTCCCACCTCGGGCATTTACTATAGAACAAACACCCTTTCAAGGGGTGTTTGTTCTATAGTTTGAAATAGCCATAGGAGCGACTCGCCTGCGCGAGTCGCGTTGGGAGGAGAAGGGAATTTTTATATGCGAAGAAAGAGCATAAAAATTCCCAGGATCGCGTGATAAAACGTGATGACTCCCACCTCGGGCATTTCGTTTTAGTCGTCGAGCCGCACGAATCAAAACCGCGAAAGAACCCGTTAAAAACATCGGCTCGAACCATATTTTGTAGAAGCAGAAAAGAAAAATTTTCATAAGATTCTCTCCAAGAAGCGACATTTGTCGCCTCTTGACTTTTATGGTCTGATATGTTATCTTTGAGTGAAATCTAGGCATGGTGCTTAGATGGAATCGAACCTGTACCTTGAAAGGAGAAAACGCATGACAGCAACAGCTAGCTTGTTTTTCGACGACGCGCTGATCGGTACCGAAGAGGCTCCGCAGCGTGTTCTGGAGGCGGAGCGATTCGCCTCGACCTACCACGCCGTGCTCAAGAAGCGGCTCGGCCACATCACCACAGAGGACTTCCTCAGGTATGCCCGCCGCTTCACTGTTCTCTGCAACGAGATCTATCAAGGCAGCATGCTCGAGTTGCGACGAGACAAGAGCGTTCCTCTCGGATTCGCGGTTTTCGCCGCGAGTCAGGGTGTCTACGAAGGGAATCCCGGCGAGACGATCGATATCGGTCAGCTCACTGCCAACTCGTTTCGAGAAATGTTCGAGCATTCGTCCTCGATGGTGCTCGACATCAGACCGAGGGTCTCTCGCGAGGACATTCGCAGTTCGTTTGCTCAGATCAAATGGACGCGCGGAAGGCCGAGGACGATCTTCTTCTACGCCCAGCAAGGCGGGAGGTACGATCTCGAAGGCAGTCAGCGTCCGCTCGAGAACTTGCTTCTTCGGAAGCTGTTCCATGTGTCTGGCGTCGCTCCGAGCATCAACTTCGCCGTCAAGCTCGGCGTTGGCGCTTCGCTGGACGAAGCCGAAGGGAAGCCGTTCTGACTCAATCGGGGCGTTCGGACAATCTGTCTCACAAGACAGAACCGGACGCCCTTTTCTTTTTCGTAAACTCAAAGAACTAGAATTTGCCGCCAAGACTGAAATTCGTTAGAATTTCAGTAATCCGAATGCCGCCAAAGAAAAACTTGAAATTGTCATTCGTGCGGCTCCGCCGCCTTTCCGGATTTTCGCGGGGAGACTTCCTCGCCGCCGCAGGCGGCGAAAGCGGTTCGGACTAATTCAAGTATTCTGCATTTCGTTTTAGTCGTCGAGTCGCACGAATCAGAACCGCAACGGTTCGATAAACTCACCACAAGTCGGCTCAGTACAAGCCGCCGCCTTTCCGGATTTTCGTGGGCCTTCGCCTCGCCGACCCGCGCTACGCCGAAGGCTCCGGCGGCGAGGCGAGAGTGGCTTCGGCCACGCAGGCGGGAGGACTTCCTCTCCCCGAGCTTGTCGAGGGGCGAAAGTGGTTTACCCTGAGCAGAGTCGAAGGGTTTGGACTAATTCAGGTATTCTGTATCAGATAGGAAAATCGTAAAACAAAAACGGCTCCTGGCCGTTTTAGATTAAAATATTTTTTAGACTAAACTTCTGATTAGCAATAATTCAATAAAATCTAGAAAGCATAGCGTTCTCAGCCGCTGTTATGGCATGTAGCATTCTTGTTTGATAGACTTGATTTGTTAAATTGTAATTTGGGAGACCGCTTAAGTTTACGATTCTTCTGACGTAGCTCGCCTTTAACTTTGGGTTAATGTTGAACATTTCGGCGACCGTGCCAGCGACGAACGGTACACCAAAGCTCGTGCCATCTACGACTGTTAGTCCACCGTTTCTGGCTAGGGCCACAATACTGCTACCCGGAGCTGCGATATCAACCCGTAGAGCGCCAACCGCGCTGAACCACGCAAGCGTTCCGTCTGGATCAAGCGCCGCAACCGTTATTTTGCTTGACGTATCGAACGTGGCTGGGACCCGCTCTTGAATGTCTAGGTTGGCCCGAAGTGCTCTTTCTGCGTCTGTTTCGCCCGGACGGTCAACGATATTCCCTGCCCCAATCACATGAACTATTCCACGCTCTCTAATAATATTCCCCCAGAAGTCTTTGATTGGGGGCAGATCGGCCAGTTCATTGAACCGCGTCTTTAGTTCCCTACTAGTTTCCTCGCTACAAGAAGTACACGACCAAGAATGATGTGCTACACGGACTGGAATATCCGTTGTCTTGGTTGTTTCTAGAAGGTAGTCAAGTGCTCTTATGATGGCTCCTATATTGCCTCTTCCCTCATCATTGAATACTCTCAAGTGCATAACCTTCACACTACCAGAGGTTATACCTATCGGTTTAACCCCATCCTCACGGGCTACAAGTAATCCCTCAAGCGCTGGACCGTGGTCAATGTTGGGACCGGATGTAGTATTGATGATCGGTTCGTCAAGAACGAAGTTCCGTCCATAGGCTCCGGTCTGCGGATCGATCCAAAGATTATTAATTACCTGTGGATTAGGTTTTTGAGTCGTGGGATTCAGGGATGTTCCCGTATCAACGAGTGCGATAATAGTTTTTGATGATGCATAGATTTCGTCTCTTGCCACTCTCAGTCGTCGAATATAATCCTTCAGTTCCCAAATTTTCGCGTCTACACGGGGTCTGGCGAGTCCATCGTAACAACCAAACAGTACGAATTCACTGCAGGAATTGTTAACGTAATCCAATAGTGTTCCTGGGTTGAAAAATCCCCATTGTCTGTCCCACTCGGGACCTGGAACTTGGTTTTCGGGTAAAAGAGATGTTGTTGCAAATTGATTCGTTTCGTGGACTTTCATCGGGCCGGTGCGTGACGGCAACGGGTCAAGTGGTGTATCGATTTCGGCCCATTCAACGTCAGGCCGTGCCCGAAGATCTTTTAAGTCCTCTTCTAATTGTTTGGACTTAATTATCGCAAGCCGAGGGTCGTATGTTGACACGTATGCGAGCGTTTTTATATTAGTTATTTTCTGAACAGAATCTTGGGAAGTAAACTTCACAATAATTCCTTTTGACTCCAAGTTTTCTTGTGCCATAATCAACCTTGACGGAGTAGGAGTATATGATGTTATTGAGAATGCAATTAGAAAAAATGCCAATTTTCTCATCTTTTTCATACTTTTCTCCTAAAAATTGTAATGTACAGCATACTAATTATATGAGTAAAACATTATTTAATCTTTTTTGCAAGTTTTATCAACTAAACTCACGAAGTGCAGATTCGTGTAAATGAATAATTTCTTCAAGGAGAGAAGTTGTAGTTTGGTAGGCTTCTCGGTGTTGTTTTTGAGTTGAGCGTACTGCGAAAGTCCTCCACGGTACCAATGCTGCTATCCAGCCAACGATATCAATAAGCGTCGCACCCAAAAGACGTCCTAGTGGACTTTTTGTGATGATCTGCGTTTTTTGTCGTCGAATGCCTCCTCCCATTTTTGTTGCCCGTAGTTGAGTTGTAAGTGGCATGTCCCCATTTGTAGGATTACTGATAGAGGTAAGTTGTTGGGTGTGGCGTTGAAGATTTAGTCGTAGAGAATCAAATGATACGTCAAGCTGTTCAGTTAATTCGGCTAATTCTTCTATTTCCTTTTTAATTTTTGTGCCCGCACTCCATAATCCCAAACCGACCGCGATATCAATTGCCGCAGAAATAAGAATGGTTATACCAAATAAATCAAGTATGTCGGCGAGATCGCCAATAACTGTTCCAAGGTACATCATTGAGTAAAGTGATTGAGAGGGTGGGCTAAGTTCGGTTTGTAGTTTTCGATAGCTGGTCAGATTTCGGCGAAGACTCGGGGTAATTCCCATCCGAGTTTGATTAAGTTCGTGAAGTTGAGAATATTCGTTCTGTGTAATTTCTGTTTTACTTTCCGTTTCTGTGCTAAACGCGTTTTGGTTGTCAGATTCAAAATCTTGAGCTGGTTTTGAATTTTTATCTTGATTGTATGATTGAAAGTTATTTGGCATGCCCCGTAGTGAAATTTCCAACAATGTCTTAGGTTTTAAAAAGGTATAGATTGGAAATTATTTGTTGATACTTATTTTTATTTTAAACCCAGTAGGTAATTAAAGCGACATACTAAAACTATTGGAAATTCTACTACGGGGCATGTTTAGTGTGAATGATATTTTTTGTGGACTTCGCGTAAACGTTCGTCGGTTACATGGGTATAAATTTGAGTCGTGGTAACGCTGGCGTGACCCAAAAGCGATTGTACCGAACGAATATCAGCGCCGTTGCGTAAAAGGTCGGTAGCGAAAAGGTGTCTTAAGCTGTGAGGCGTAATTTTGGTTTTAGATATTCCCGCCTTTACGGCATTTTTTTGAATAATTCTTTGGATGCTTCTTGGGGTCAACCTTAAATTTTCATATTTATCAAATCGGCCGTCTTTAGGTATGCGTATAAATGCAGCCAAGTCAGCGTCTGATCTTTTTGAGAAGTAATTTTTTAGGGTATTTTTAGCTTGATCGGACAAAAAGACTAATCTTATTTTTCTCCCCTTCCCCATTACAGAGAATTCTCCCTTTCCAAAGTCAATGTCATCTCGGCTTAAGTTACAAAGTTCAGAAACTCTAAGACCGGTGCTGAAAAGCGTTTCAAGGATTGCTTTATCGCGAAGTCCTTTAAGCGAGTTTATATCAGGGGCAGCAAGCAGTTGTTCTAACTCTTTTTTTTCAGGAATTAAAATTTGCCTCTCTTCTTGTTTGCCGAGCTCTATTTTTTCAGCCGGAACAGTTCGTATTCCTCGTTTAGCCAGATATTTCAAAAAAGCCCGGACCGCAATAACATGATAGTTCTGGGTTACCTTTTTAAGTGGCTGGTTTGTTTTTTCATCAGTTAGTCTTGCCAATTTAATTCTAAATTTTCTAATTATCTCTTCAGATAAACCGTCTAGAGATTTTAGGTTTTCAAGTGTAATTAAGCGCGAAATATAATGATCATAATTAATAATCGTTTTTTGAGAACGGTTCTTCTCAATTTCCATGTATTCAAGGAATTGATTTTTCAAGTCAGCGATGTTCATAGATGGGGTCGTACAATTTCAGTATACATTAAATTTTAGTATGGGGCATCATATGAGCTTGGTGGACAATGCTCTTGAACGGGTTTTGAGCCCGTAGCGGGCATGGCCCCGTCACCAAATCAAGCACTAGTTTTCTGGGATAACGCTGTAGTAGTGTAACTCTTTTATATAAAGGATAGTCAGTATCTGGAGGGCATACTCAAACCCAAAACAGTATTGCGTTGCAGTGCTTGATTGGTGCGGGATAAGAGCGACCGCGTGCCGCCTTAGCTTCAGCGGTGGCGCAAGGGCTCAACCCCTAAGTAAACCACGGGCATTCGACTGAGCTCAGCCGAAGTCCTGGGGTTTGCGAGGAAAGAGAAAGAGTATTATTCACCAAGCTTTTTTTAGTTAATTTGCCAAAAAGGTGAGGTTATGATATGCTTTCTAACTAGCATGGCTTTAACTGGTACTGAAAAAACAAAACTTATAAAAAAGCACGCAGTGCATGAAAAAGATACAGGATCAGCCGAGGTCCAGGTTGCTTTATTTAGCGAAGAAATTAAGCGATTAGCTAAACATCTGGAAAAACACAAAAAAGACAATTCTTCTCGAAGAGGGATTTTAAAAATGGTCTCAAAAAGAAAAAGATTATTGGACTTTCTTAAAAAGGAGGATCATAAAAGGTATGCTAGTTTAATTAAGAAACTCGAACTTAAGAAATAATGTCTCCAAAGTCAACAAATATTCAAAAAGTGGCAGTTCTGGTTGATGCCCAAAATATGTATCATTCAGCAAAGAATCTTTATCATGCGAAGGTTAATTTTAGGGAGATTTTGAAGGCCGCAGTTGATGGAAGGAATCTTTTAAAAGCTATTGTTTATGTTATAAAAAGTGATGTGCCCGAAGAAGCATCTTTTTTTCAAGCACTCGAGCGAGCAGGGTTTTATTTAAAAATGAAAGATCTTCAGGTTTTCGCTGGAGGTATGAAAAAAGGAGACTGGGATGTGGGTATGGCGGTGGATGCAATCAGTCTTATTGACAAAGTTGATGTAATTGTTTTAGTTGGTGGAGATGGTGATGCCATACCATTGGTTGAATATCTAAAAAACCATGGAGTGACAGTTGAGGTAGTCGCTTTTGGCAGAAGTGCTTCTTCAAAGTTAATAACTGCCGCAGAGAGATTCTTTGACTTAGAGGATGATCCTAAAAAATTCTTATTAACCAAGGAGAGTAGAAGACTTAAGAATTAGATTTTTTAAAAAGGAGAGGCTCGATATCAAAACATACACCTGCAAATAGTGTATACGAATTTATAGCTTTAGTTCATATCGGATTATGTGTTGGTACCGAGTCTTTCCCCCATCTAATTTTCAATTTCATTTATAGATATTTGTGTCTGGGCGCTGTCTTTATCAAAAAGATGGTCGCAAGTCTTTGATATAGAAATTAGGTGGGGGGTTGCTGATTCATAATTTCTCTACCCTTCTTTAAAAAGGTGTCTGTAAAAACCTTTGAGACCGACTACGGCGGTCGTAAATTTTCCGTAGAAATCGGCCGTTTAGCTGGGCAGGCAAATGGAGCCGTTTTTGTGCGCTATGCCGATACTTCAGTATTGGTCACGGCCACAATGAATAAAAAGCCTAAAGACGCAAATTATATGCCCTTAGTTATCGATTACGAAGAGCGTTTTTATGCTGCCGGTAAAATTAAGGGAAGCCGTTGGGTTAAACGAGAAACTCGACCTTCAGACGGGGCGATTCTTTCAGCCCGTTTAATAGATAGGACATTAAGACCGCTTTTTGATAGTCGGATACGAAATGAGATTCAAATCGTAGCAACGGTTTTATCGTATGATGGTTTAAACGATCCTGACATTCCCTCGGTTATTGGGGCTTCTCTGGCATTAGGGATATCTGATATTCCTTTTGATGGTGTTGTTTCGGCCGCACGGGTCGGCAGGATAGACGGGAATTATGTTTTAAATCCAATTTCTTCGGATCTTGGTAAAAGCGATTTTGATGTTGTAGTTTCCGGCCCAAAAGAGAGAATTAATATGCTCGAAGCTGGCGCACAAATTGTGGATGATAAAGTCGTGCTTGGGGGCATTGAATTTGGATTAAAACAGTATCAGAAGATGATTGAATTTCAGAAAGAAATTATTGCGGAATTTAAACCTGTAAAGCAAAAAATAGATTTTTTTGAACCTCAAGAAGATTTGGTTTCGGAAATAAGAAACTTTTTGGGGAGTCGTTTAGAAAAAGCAATTTATTTGGGCAGTAAACAGGCAATGTATGAGGAGTTAAATCAACTAAAATCTGAAATGCAGGACTGGCTCAAAGAACACCATAAGGATAATCCCGGTCTTGGCAAGATGTTGCAATATTCTGATGAAATCTTTGAATCGGAAATTGACCGGGTTGTTCACGAAGGAGTATTGGAAAATAATAAAAGACCTGACGGTAGAAAACTTGATGAAATACGGCCTTTGAGTATTGACGTCGGAATTTTACCAAGAACTCATGGTACGGGTCTTTTTTCAAGGGGACAAACCCAGATTTTATCAATTCTTACTCTAGCTGCTCCAAGTGCTGAACAATGGATTGAAACTCCAGAGATGGAGATTAAAAAACATTACATGCACCACTATAATTTCCCCCCTTATTCTTCTGGAGAAGTGGGAAGAATGGGTTTTACGGGGAGGCGTGAGATAGGACACGGGGCTTTGGCAGAAAGGGCCTTAATGGCAGTGATTCCCGACAAAGACAAGTTCCCTTATACAATGAGAATTGTTTCTGAAAGTTTGTCGTCTAACGGTTCAACTTCAATGGCTTCGGTTTGCGGTTCTACGCTGGCTTTAATGGATGGAGGAGTGCCAATATCTGCTCCAGTGGCTGGTATTTCGACTGGTTTGATGCTTTCAGATGACGGTAAGAAGTTTAAGATTATTACCGATATTCAAGGTCCCGAGGATCACCACGGGGACATGGATTTAAAGATAGCCGGAACAGAAAATGGTGTAACTGCAATTCAGATGGATGTTAAAATTCAGGGTGTTACTATAGAAATTTTGGAATCTGCATTTGAACAATCAAAAAAGGCAAGAAAGGAAATTTTGGAGGCAATGGCGAAGGTAATTAAAGATCCAAGACAGGACTTATCTCCTTTTGCACCCCATATTTATATGTTGCAGATTAATCCGGAAAAGATCGGAAAAGTTATAGGACCACAAGGTAAGGTTATAAACGAAATTATAAGTGAAACCGGAGCGGATATAGATATTGAGGATGATGGGAATATTTTTATAACTGCTGAAACAAGTCAGGCGGCAGATAAAGCAATAGCTTGGATTAAGAGTTTGACTCGAGAGATTAAACCAGGGGAAGTTTTCGAGGGAAAAGTAAAAAGAATTCTTGACTTCGGAGCTTTTATTGAGATCATGCCAGGACATGAGGGTTTAGTTCACATATCGGAAATAAGTACCAAAAGAGTGGAAAGGGTTTCAGATGCTCTCAAATTAGGCGATGTAGTTAAGGTTAAGGTTAAAAATATAGATGAACTGGGAAGAATTAATTTAACAATGAAATTTTAGCCCCCATCTAATTTTTGTGTCAAGAACTGGTTATCGTCTTTTTGAAAGAGACGGCCTCTAAACATAAATGTTTATAAACGAAACCGAAAATTAGGTGGGGGTGTGGATAGTAAAAATCACTGCTTGTTCTACAATTAGTTTAATAGTATTTAAATTTAAATCTAACAGTAAATAGATACTAAATTTTAGTATTAATAAGTAAACTAATCTCAAGTTGATTTTTACTGTTTGGACTATTTAATTATGGCTGATGAAAACACAAACTTACCAACTCAAACTTCCCCACCCAGGCCAAACGACTCTACTAGTAAACCTTCATCGGCAGTTATTGGGCTGGAGGAAATATTAAAAGATTTACCTCCAAAGATTGTAAATCCTCAAGCACCTCTGACCTCGCCTTTGAGTCCAAGAATAGGGTCAACTACGCCAAGTTTACCATCGTCAAACCAAGTTCAGACTTTTATTCAAAGGCCTCCTGTTACAATGCAGACTCCTTCTCAAAGTTCTCCATCTTCTTTTCCTCCACGAACAGGAGGATTGGCAACTTCACCCTTATCAAACACTCCCCTGTCCTCGAATCAGACGGTTATTAAAGGTGAAGTAAGAACTATGAGGGATGATCTCTCGGCTTTAGAAAAAGGAAAGACTCCAATTGGTTCTCCGGTAGAACTAAAACCAGAAAAATCGCAATTACCGCCTCCATCGCAACCCAAAGTTGAAGTTCCAAAGTTTAGTCCTCCTTCTTTTCAAGCCTCTATGGGTGGAACAGAGAAAACCAAAGGATTAGTTGTGCCCGAGCCAATTAAACCACAACAACCCCAACTTCAGCCGAAAATCCTAGCACCTTCTTTGCCAAAAACTACTCCCCCAATTGGAATTCCAACCCCTAAACCCGGTTTAAGCAAAAAGCTTATTTTTATAGTTATCGGAGTTTTGATTATCGGCGGAGGGGCCTATCTTTATTTGATGCGTGAACCGGAAATAGCTTTTACGCCTACACCTACCGAGACTATACTTACTGAAACACCGGCTCCTTTGCCTCTTTTGGGTCAACTATTTCCAGATGTTGAGACTGTGGACGATAACTTTTTTAAAGAACGAGCCATAACTAAAGAGGGGTCCTTATTGCAGTTGACGGCTTCAAATCTTGACTTTAATCAATTTATATCTGTTCGGTTAACCGCAAAAGCAACTAGAGAAGATCAACCTGAACAAATAACTAACCTTACTTTTGAGGAATTCTTAAGTTTTTTTAACATTATTCACCCTTCCGATTTGCTAAATAATATTGACACAAACGACTGGAGTGTTTTGGTGTATGGCCAAAAAGAATATTTTGACAAAGGAGTTCAAAAAGATTCAAGCACTCCGTTGTCAAAAATTGGTTTAATAGTCCAGGTTAAAGATGAAGTAGCATTAAGGAGTGCTTTAAATATCTGGGAATCTACTTTGGTGTCCGATATCAATGAATTTTTAACTAATAACAAAAATAATGCGGCAACTGGTCAATTTCTCGAGACGTTCTATGGGGATTCAGTTGTTCGTTATATTAATTTCCCCTATCCGGATAAAACAATTGATTACGCTATAATTAAAGCAAAAAATAGAGGGAAATACTTTGTAATAACCAACTCTAGAGAAAGTATGTTTTCTTTAATAGACCAAATCGGAGATTTTAATAGTTTGGGAATATAAAAATAAGCGGTCATATGACCGCTTATTTTTATACGAGTCAAAACATGCCCATAACGGGTGTGTTTTGACAATAAGAGAAACATTTTTGACATATCTTTGACATATTTTGACATGTCAAAGATATGTCAAAAATTATACACAGCTTTATCCACAAAATAGGGTTGACAATAGTGTGTCAAAGAAATATATTTATAGAGTAAGATTTAACTGGGGATAACAAAGACCAAAAAGGTATCTCTGGTTAGCAGCCATATATTCAAGGCCGCACGAAAAGGTGTCACCAACCGAGTATAGCTTTTCATTTCGTGCGGCCTTTGAGTTTTAAGAATTAAGATTGGGATTAACCCCCACCTAACTTTTGTGTAAATTTGATTAGTTTAACTACATAATTGTCTTAATTAATATTTAGTAATTCTGTCTATTAAAATAAAAGTTAGGTGGGGTTGATATTTTTAAAATTGAATGCTAATATTCTTCTAATATGATTGAAAAAGAACTCAAAAAACTTGGGGAAATATTAACAGAGCGAAAAGAACATATTGAAAAGAGTTTAGCTGAAATTGGCCATCGAAAAGGTGGTGAATTTGATATTCCCTTTCCTGAATATGGAAGCACTTCAGATGAAAATGCTATGGAAGTTGCTGACTGGGAAAGACTGAAAGCAACCGAGTCAGCTTTAGAAATTGAATTATCTCAAATTGTTAAGACTCTTGAGAGCATTCAAAAGGGGGATTATGGTTTGTGTCAAAATTGTCAAAAACCGATTGAGCCTCCAAGACTTAATGCCTTTCCAACCGCATTGACTTGTATTAATTGCGCAAAAGCAGTAGCTTCTTAGTTAATGTCGCATAAATTAGCTAAAGTTTGGTCAGCGGCTGTCATGGGGCTTGAGGCAAGGCCAATTGAAGTTGAAGTGGATACCTCTCCAGGTCTCCACTTTTTTCATATTGTAGGTCTTCCGGATAAGGCTGTTGAAGAATCAAGAGACAGGATAGAGTCAGCAATTAGGAATTCTGGTTTTAAATCGCCAAAATCTCAAAACGTAAAGTTAATAGTCAATTTAGCTCCTGCTGATGTTAAAAAGGAGGGCCCATGGTATGACTTACCTATTGCCATGGGCTATTTACTTGCAACTGGACAGGTAAAATTTGCCTCTCAAGATAAGCTTTTTATAGGAGAACTGGCTCTAGACGGAAGTTTAAGAAGTACAAAAGGGATTTTACCCATAGCCATGATGGCAAGAGAAAGTAATATTGATACTCTAATTATTTCACGTGAAAATGTGCCAGAAGCTCTGGTGGTAAACAAAGTTAGAAATTCCAGGAACTTGGGAATCATTGGGTTTAATAATTTGTCAGAATTAATTGCTTTTTTGCAGGGTAAAATAACAGCTCCACTTGCAGATTTGGAAGTGGATACTAGCTATCAGCCTGATGAATCAGAGGTTAATATGTCTCAAATAAGGGGTCAGATTTTTGCTAAGAGAGGGTTAGAAATTGCAGCTGCTGGGGGGCATAACATTTTGATGATGGGACAGCCCGGGAGTGGAAAAACTATGCTAGCAAGAGCTTTGGCTTCAATTTTGCCCGAAATACCGCTGGAGGAAGCATTAGACGTGACTAAGATCTATTCCGTAGCAGGTTTACTAGATTCTAAGCAATATATTGTTAAAAAGCGTCCATTTCGGAATCCTCATCACACCATTTCTGCTATTGCTATGATTGGTGGCGGAACTTATCCAAGACCTGGTGAAATAAGCCTTGCTCATAGAGGCGTACTTTTTCTTGATGAATTTCCTGAATTTGGGAGATATGTTATAGAAAGTCTAAGACAACCTCTTGAAGACGGAAAGATAACTGTTTCTCGGGCATCAGGTTCAATTACTTATCCTGCTCGTTTTCAGTTGGTAGCGGCAATGAATCCTTGTCCATGCGGAAATTTTGGAGATAGTGAAAAAGCTTGTATTTGTTCACCTTCAGCGGTACTCAAGTATCAGAAAAGACTATCAGGTCCGTTTCTTGACCGTATAGACTTACAAATAAAGGTTTCACGTGAAAGTTTGAATAAGATTAAGCAATCTCAAGATGGCCTTGAGTCAAGTAAAATAAAGGACAAAATAGAGTTAGCAAGAAAGACACAGCGGGATAGATTTATTAATGCCGGTATTTTTACAAATTCAGAAATGTCCAACAAGCTAATAAAAACTTTTTGTGGTCTTGACTCTGAAACTCAAGGATTTCTTGAAAACTTCGTTACTATTAAGAAATTATCAATGAGAAGTTATTATAGAATTTTGAAGTTAGCAAGAACTGTTGCCGATTTAGCACAAAGCCCAAAAATTTTGAAAGAACATCTTGCGGAAGCAACAAATTTCAAAATTGATGAAGATATAAACTCTGTTTAATGGGTTTGAATTGTAATTCTAAGTATAAGTATTTAAAAATGCCTAAAAATAAGAGCATTTCTGTTCACAGTTAGAGACTTTTAGTTAAATACGAGCTAACGGATTTTTAGCTCCATGAACCTCAAAATGGAGATGGCAGCCGGTAGATTTTCCAGTAGCCCCCATTAATCCTATTAGTTGTCCCCTGCTGACGTTTTCACCAATTTCTACTAAAATCTTACTAAGATGAGCGTAAAAGGTCTCTGTATTGTTCGAGTGGTTTATTTTGATATATTTCCCAGCTCCACCATTCCAACCGCTTGATTTTGTGCCTACTATGTTGCCCGAGGCAGCCGCATAAATCGGTTCTCCGCAACGATTTGCAATATCGACTCCATTCCTTCCGTGTATGAGACCCCAATTTCGTCCTGTGGTCGGAATAAGAAAAAAACTGCCGAGATCTGGTAATCTAGAAAACCTAGGAATATTTGAGGCAAGAGTAGAAGTTTGAACGTTTGTCGGTATTTTTACGTCTGGAATGATCAGTTCTTGACCTATCTGGAGCGAGCCGTCTTGTGGTAGTCCATTGAAAGCAATTATCTTGTTGATGTCACCGCCGTATTTCTTTGATATGGAGTCTAAAGTATCGTTTTTTTTGATTTCGTGCAGTAGACCACTTATGGGTGGAATTTTAAGATCTTGTCCTGGTTTTAAACTGTCCGAGTCTTTTAGTTGGTTGGCCCATATAATTGAATCAGCACTAATCCCAAAGTCACTGGCAATAAAGGAAAGTACATCTCCCGGTTGAACTGTGTAATGAATAACGACATTTCTTTGGCCACCAAAGTTTGGATTCTCTAATACTGCAGATAATGAAAGGACAGAGTTTTCTTGTAGAGTATTAGCTTGAAATTCTTTTTCTGACTCACTATTTAAGTTAGATTGAAAACCGCTAAGGCTATTAATATCAGCTAACTGATTTTTGGTTTCTGGAAGAGTTGCCGCTAAAGCAGTTTCTTCAATATAATGTTCGAAAAGCTGAGAGAAAATGGATTTTTGGCCTTCTCCGGCACTGTTTTTGATACTTAAGATCGTGATAAATGTTATGAGAGAGATGAAAATAGCCACGCTTTTGTTTGCGTATTTTAATCGGTTGGTTTCTATATATTTCCCGAGCTGGAATCTAGAGATAACGACCCTGAGCCTGGAAAATTTAGTTTTGAGGTAGGTCTTAATTGAGCAATAAAATTTCTCCAGATAAGGAGAAACAGAGTTTTTTAAGTCTATCACCCGGTTAAACTTAGTCAACTTTACACTAAAACAATTTTAAGTTGTGGTTTTGGTATTTATCATTGGGTCGTACAATATTATGTGGGTGTATTTATGGCGTTTTGAGTAGTTTTCTGTTAGATTTTTAGAATGCAAACTCAAAGAGAAAAAATAGGGATTTTTGCGGAGCAACTAGCCCAAAAGTATCTAATAGAGCGAGGTTTTGAGGTTTTAACGACAAATTATAAAAAACCTTGGGGGGAGGTGGATATTGTAGTAAAAAAAGAGGGAACAATACATTTTGTTGAGGTAAAGGCTAATTCTAAGAATTTTTCTCCTGGTTTTAATCCGGAGTTACGAGTTGATAAAGAAAAACTTAGACATATTGTACGAACTGCCGAAAGTTTTCTTTTCGAGAAGAAATTAGTTGGTCAAGAATGGCAAATTGATATTTTAGCTTTGTCTTTTGATTTAGAGGGAAAGACAGCCCTAATCAAATATTTTAAAAAGATAAATTTTGATTAGGGTTTAGCCGATCGTTATTGTAAAATTATGGTAAAGCTTAAAACAATTATTTCAAAAAGTCCGCATATTACCCAGAAGTTAGGCCAAAGAATAGGGAAGTTTATTCTATCTCATAAATATCCTTTAAAGACTGCTTTAGTTGTAGCTATTGAGGGTGAGCTTGGTGCTGGTAAGACTGTTTTTGCAAAGGGTTTTGCAAGAGGAATAGGTTTAAAGGAAATAATTAAAAGTCCGACTTTTATTCTTATGCATCCATATCGAGTATCAAATAGTTTTTTTAAAACCTTTTATCACCTTGATGTTTATAGGTTAAGCAATGAAAAAGATCTAAAACCTCTTAAGTTTGGTAAGATTTTAGAAAATCCTCTTAATTTAATACTAATTGAGTGGTCAGAAAGGGTAAAAAGGATTTTACCTAAAAAAAGAATTAATATTCATATTGATCATGTTAATAAAAATGCAAGAAAGTTCGTTGTAGAGTTTGGGGCTTATGATTTAGAACGCAAAATTCTAAACTTTAAGTTCTAAAGTTTAAATTTTAATAAAAAAACTTGTTCTTATAGATTCAAATGCTCTAGTCCATCGGGCATTTCATGCTTTACCGCCTATGAATGATCCAAGCGGAAAGATGGTTAACGCTCTTTATGGTTTTGGATTGCTTTTGATCAAAATGCTTAAGGAAATAGCTCCTGATTATGTGATTGCTACTTTTGACTTACCGGGCCCAACATTTAGACATGAAGCGTTTGAAGATTATAAAATTCATCGTGCTAAAGCTCCTCAAGAACTTTATGATCAAATACCCTTAACAAAGGAAATGTTAAGGGTGTTTGGTATACCCTTTTTGGAACAACCTGGTTATGAAGCAGACGATTTAATCGGTTCTTTAACACAAAGATTTAAGAGGGAAAAAGATATTCAAGTAATTATATTATCTGGGGATTTAGACACGCTTCAACTGGTTGATAATAATAAGGCTGTTGTTTATACCCTTAAAAAGGGTTTAAGCGACACTGTTATTTATAACGAAAATAGTGTCAAAGAACGTTTTGGATTAAGCCCCAATCAACTAGCCGACTATCGGGGCCTTAAGGGTGACCCTTCTGACAATATTCCAGGCGTACCCGGAATAGGGGAGAAGACTGCCATAGAGTTATTAAAAGAGTTTGGAACTTTGGAAGAGCTTTATTCTTTTTTGAAAAAACCTAAAGTTAAAAAAGAAGTTAAAGTATTAAGTGAAAATTTGAAGAAAAAGCTTTTAGAATTTGAGGACCAAGCGTTTTTTTCAAAGCAATTAGCCGTGATTATTAAGGACCTCACTATTGAGTTATCGTTGGAAGACGCTGACTGGAAAACACATTTTGATATTAAAAAAGTAAGTGATTTTTTAAAAAACCATTCGTTTAATAGCCTTTTAAAAAGACTGTCTGAATTTAATTTTGATCAAAAAACAAATCAGGAATTATTTTTTCAAGATTCTGAATTTGCCGGTACAGTAACTGAAGAGATTGAAAATCAAGACAGATTTTCGGAGTTTTTAAAGATTTTGAGTAAAGAGAAAGAAGTGTCTTTTTGGATGAGCTCGGATAGGGGTCAAATATTTTTGGCTTTCAATGATAGCCATTTGTATGTTGTGCCAATGGCTTTGATGGTTAGTCAAAAGACCAAAACAGATCTTTTTGGAGGAGGGGCTCTTAAAATAAGTCACAATTTAAAAGATTTTTTATATAAATTTACCCCGCCCTTAAGCTTAAGAGCGGGGTTTACCTCGTTGTCAGATTTAGATGATAAAATCTTCCAAGGTAAGGGTTTATTTGATACTGCCTTGGCTGGTTGGCTTCTGAATTCTGACCTTAGAGAACCTAAGTTAGAGAATCTTTACTTTAATGAATTCGGATCAAGTCTGCCGACTGATGAAAGATTTTATCCAATCGCGATTCTTAGGTTGTACAAGTCTCAAAGAGAAAAGTTAGAGAATCTCGGTCTTATAAAGATTTTGGAAAACATAGAAATGCCATTAATTCCTATATTGATTGAGATGGAACAAAGGGGAATAAGAATTGATCAATCTGCTCTGGGTAAATTAAAAGGAGAAGCTAATAGTTCTTTAGAAAAATTAGAAAAACAAATTTATGAGTATGCAGGAGTGGAATTTAATATTAATTCCCCCCAACAACTAAGTGAAATTTTATTTGAGCGGCTCAAGTTAAAAGGTAGAATTAGAAAAACTCCTGGGGGCGCTCTTTCTACCGCTGCACCAGAATTAGAGAAGTTACGCGATACTCATCCCTTAATCCCGTTAGTTTTGGATTATAGAGAGCTTCAGAAGCTTAAGACTACCTATATTGATCCTTTCCCCAATCTTATTAATCCGGCGGATAATCGTATTCATACGACTTATATTCAGACTGGTACAGTAACTGGTCGTCTTTCATCCCAAGATCCAAATTTACAAAATATTCCCGTTCGAACAAAGTTAGGTCAAGAATTCCGTCGAGCTTTTGTAGCTGAAAAAGGATACAACTTTCTTTCTTTAGACTACTCTCAGATTGAGCTTAGAGTTGTTGCTCATCTATCTGACGATGAAAAAATGATAACTGCTTTTAAGAGAGGGGAGGATATACACATTCGAACCGCTTCAGAAGTTTTTAATGTTAAGCCTGAACAAGTTAGCGCTAATATGCGTCGAGAAGCAAAAATATTAAATTTTGGAATAATATACGGTATGGGTATAAGGGCGTTTGTTCAAAATACCGGTTTAAGTCAGGAAAAAGCAAAAGAATTCATGCAGAATTATTTTAGCGAATTTAAGGGAGTGGCTGATTTTATTAGTTCGACTAAACAGGAGGCTCATGAGAATGGGTATGTTAAAACCCTTTTAGGCAGGCGTCGCCAGTTGTTAGAACTTTACTCTTCTATGATAGAGGTGGCTCGACAGGCTGAGCGTATGGCTGTTAATATGCCGATTCAAGGAACAGCTGCTGATATTATGAAGCTCGCCATGATAGAAGTCCGTAAATATGTTTATAAGAACTTGGATTTAAATCAGGCTCGTATGCTTTTGCAGGTTCATGATGAAATATTGTTTGAAATTAAGGAAGAGTTAACTTCTAAATTGGCTCTAGAGCTAAAAAAGATAATGGAAGGAGTCTATAAATTAAAAGTACCCTTAGTGGTTGATGCTAAAGTAGGCAAAAATTGGGGTCAGATGGAAATCTTATAATGCCAGAGTTACCTGAAGTAGAGACAATTGTTCGAGAACTCCGTAAAAAAATTATAGGTTTAAGAATAACCGACATTTGGGTTGATCCCGAACGGCCAGTTAAAACTGGTCATGGGGCAGGCTGGTCTCAAATAAAGAAATATGTGATTGGTAAAAAAATTGTAGGTATAAGACGGAGGGCCAAATACATAGTTTTAGACTTAGAAGGCCCAAAAACAATTTTTATTCACCAGAAAATTTCTGGTCACTTATTGTATGGCCGTTGGGAATTAATTAAAAAGAAGTGGGAGGCGGAGTCAGGTCCTTTGAGAGATGATTCCAGAAATGGATATATTCGTTTGGTCATGTTTTTAAATAACAATTTTCAATTGGGACTTTCTGATCTAAGGCGTTTTGCTAAGCTGATTCTTGTTGACGATAATAAGGTTAAAGATTTGAAAGAAATGAGTAAATTGGGACCAGAGCCACTGGATTTGACGTTTAATCAGTTCAGACAGCTATTTACTTTTAAGAAAGGCAGACTTAAGCAGGTTTTAATGGACCCCAAATTCATTGCCGGTATAGGTAATATTTATGGCGATGAGATTTTATGGGATGCCGGCTATCATCCTTTTTCACGAGTCGAGGGGCTTAAAAATTTAGACCTAAAAAAGATTTATAGTTCGACTAAAAAAGTTTTGTTAAAAGCGATAAAATATCAGGGTGACAGTATGGATGATTATAGATTACCATCCGGGCTTAAGGGTAGGTATCAAACAATACAAAAAGCTTATCAGCAAACTGGCAAAAAGTGTTTAAAAAAAGACGGTGGCATTATTCAAAGGTTAAAACTTAATCAACGTTCGGCTCATTTTTGTTCAGTTCATCAAAAACTTTTATAATTACTTGCATTCATCCGCGGCCGTAAGGCCGCGGATGAATGCAAGCCTTGAAGTGAGTCGAGTTTGACTCGACGAACGAAGGGTAAATATATAAATCCAATTTCAGCAAAAATCATCAATGTATTTTTGCTGAAATTGTACTCGTCCGAGTACCACGGGCGCTCACCTTGCGTAGCCTCGGCGAAGCAAGGTAAGCCCGTGGATTTCTATGAAAACTACATTTAAAATATTAAACAAATTTTATATCTTTTTACAGGATGTTTGGAGAAAGAAATGGGGTAAACAATATTTTTTTGGTACTTTAATTTTGATTATAATTTTATTGACTTTTAAATTCAATTCACGCGTCTTTGAGATTTATGGAGTTAAGAAAAATTTGGTTACCCAGTATTCATGCAGTGCTTCTCAAAGACCTGTTGCTGTCATGTTGGCATCGGATCCGGTCGCCAGGCCTTTGTCAGGATTAAGTCAAGCGGATTTAGTCTTTGAAATGCCAGTAAATCAGGATGGAGTCACTAGAATAATGGCCGTTTTTAGGTGTGTTATTCCAGATGAAATCGGTTCAGTTCGTTCAGCTAGAAAGGCATTTATTGACTTGGTCGGCGCGATAGATTCAATTTATGTTCATTGGGGGGGAGAAGGTGGTGCGTTAGAGCAGTTAAATAAAGGAGTTTTAGACAACATTGATGCTTTGAAATATGAAGAAAGTTATTTTTTCAGAAAATCAGATATCCCAAAACCTCACAATGGCTTTACGAATCCTAAATTATTAGCTCAAGCAATTGATGGGTTGAAGTATGATAACCAAATTTCGTTAGACGATACGGCCAGTAGCTTTTTTCGTGAAAAGGTTGAGCCATTTATTTCTCCAACTGTGTCAAATGATTTTAGTTCCAATATTAACATAGATTATGCTGGGCCATTTAAAGTTTTTTGGTCCTATGATTCAGCAACAAGAGTTTATAGAAGATTTCGGGGCAGTACCCCCGAGATTGATAAAAACAATAATAAACAAGTTGAATTTGATAATATTGTTGTAATGAAAACGACCTGGTCACCAATAAATATAGACTATATTGATGTTAATATTACAGGGGAGGGGGTTGCTACTTTTTATAAGAATGGTCAAAGTTTTCCTGGAAAATGGGTTAAAAAAGCCGGAGATATTAAAAGTCCATTAGAACTTTTAACGCTGGATAACATTCCATTCGAATTTAACCCCGGTAAAATATGGATTGAAATTATATTTTAATTTTTAAGATTCGTCCCGTTAGAGGTAAAAAATCTGTTGATTTCTAGCTGATTCAAGTCTGTGAATCAGACCTATAACGGGAGGAGTCTTAGTTATAACCTTGATTATCTTTATTTACGGTCAGGATAGATATAGGGTAAGAAAATATACTTCTAATCTTTTGGATATTTATTCTAACAAATACCCGAATCGTTTAGATGTTACTAGATTTGACGCTGAAGATAGAGAATTTGATGATTTTGTAAATTTAATTAATTCAATTTCGCTTTTTGACGATCATAAATTAGTTATTCTTAACGGCAGTTTTTCCAAGAAGATTTTAGCAGAAAGCTTTTTATCTCTTTTTAAGAATGGTGACATTTTGAGTGATTCATCTAGAGTTGTTGTCATAAATGAGTATGTTTCTGGCGAAGAGCTGAAGAAAGTTAACAAAAACCTTTTCCAATATTTAGAATCTAACTCTAAATCTACCAAAGAGTTCAATATTTTAACCAACCAGGCTTTAAAAAAATGGATTAAAAGTCAATTAACAGAAGCGGGTATTAATTTTGATTCTCGTTTAGCAGATTATTTATTTCAGATCGGTCCGGATTTGGAAAGATTAACAAACGAAATATTAAAATTAAAATTTTATCAATTGGGTTTACGGCATAAACTTGACTTGGCAGGTCTGGAAACCTTGATTGAGAAAGCGAATCCTTCTAATGATTTTGCTATGGTTGAAGATTTTGTGTTTGGACGACTAGCCGGCGGATTACTTAAATTGGATCAATATATTAAAGAAAACGGTGATCCTGTACGTTTCCTTGGACTTTTGTCTTATCAGTTAAAAGCACTATTAATGGTTCAGGAGTGTTTGAGGAATAAGGTTAGACCCAATGAAATAGTTAAAAAAACCGGTCTTCATCCTTTTGTGGTAAGAAAGTTAGGTAACTATTCCGATAGAGAAATAGTTGATAAAGCTAGTTACTTTTTGAATTCGTTGCCGAAATTAGAGCAACAAATTAAAGGAGGAGTTAATTTGACCGAGGCATTATTATTGGTTATGCTAAACAAACGTTCTACATAGTATATTTAAAATTTAAGGAGAATAAAATGTCCACTAACGACAAAATAAGGGTAGGTTTTCGTAATAGCAATGGCGATCTTATTTTTCGTTCTAAGGACCAAAGAGGAGTAGAAAAAGGTTTGGATCATATAGTAGGTGGGCCAATAGACATTCCTTCGGTGCCAATATCCGATAAATCCGAAAGAAAAGTCTATAGAAATGTACTCGGCGGATCAGATAAAGAACAATTTTCTAAGTTTAAGGGTGGCAATGGTGATGGCGGGTTAAAGATACCTTCAAAAAAGATCGGCGATTTATATAAAATATTTGATGTCGTAGAATTATAGGGAGGAGAGAATGGAACAGCAAAAAGTTAGGGTAGTTTTGCATAATAACGGAAGACTAATTTCTCGTTGGGATCAAAGGCAGGTTGTTAAAAAGGGTCTTGCTGAAATTTTTTCAGACCGTGCTAAAAATTTGAGGCCAGGAAAATCAAAGGGGGATCATTTTCCTAATGATAAAAAACTTTTAGATAATCCAGACAGGTTGGCAAGTTTTAATGGAGCAAAGATTGGAATAAAACCTGAAGATTTTCCAGCACTTCGCGATAAGTTTGATCTAAAGCATGAACACACAATTAAATAATGGCCCATACATACGGGCTTTTTTTGCGGCTTAATGTATGATAAAACAGGAGTTTGGCGAATAATACTCTTGAACGCTGGGGTTTGCGAAGAAAGAGAAAGAGTATTATTTACAAAGTTAAAATAGTAAAACATGGAAAATCTACCTTACTACATTCATATTGGTAATGCTAAAGAAGTTAAGCCACAAGAGGGCAAGTATCTCTATAGAATTTTAGAGATCATGCCGGGTGTTTTGGCTTGGGGAACTATTATTTTTATTATCCTAGGGTCATTTCTGTGGCCTGTTTTCATGGCCTTTTTTATTATCGCCTTTGATGTTTACTGGTTTATTAAAACCATATATTTATCACTTCATTTGAGAGTAGCTTTTAATCAGATGCAGAGGAATCTTAAAATTAACTGGTTGGAAAAAATTCAGGGCCCTCATTTTATTATAACAAACGGATTGACTAAGAACTGGCAAGATATATATCATTTAATTTTTTTACCTTTTTATAAAGAAGATTACTTTGTTGTTCAAAACACAGTTGAGAGTTTATTGAAATCAGAATATCCGAAAGAAAAAATTATATTAGTTCTTGCCGCAGAAGAAAAAGCTGGTCCTGAAGCAATAAAAATCGGTCGACAAATTGAGCGGGACTATAAAGATAGGTTCTTTCGTTTTCTGTTAACCGTTCATCCGGTAGGGTTGGAAAAGGAAATCGCAGGCAAGGGTTCTAATATTGCATGGGCCGGACAAAAGGCAAAAGAATTGATTGACGCCAGCAGTATTGATTATAGAAATATACTTGTTTCGGCCTTGGATATCGATACAATAGTTTCCTCTCAATATTTTGCCAGACTCACTTATGTTTTTTTGACTGCATCGGATCCTTTAAGAGCTTCTTATCAACCAGTGCCTTTTTATACAAATAATATTTGGGAAGCACCTTCTCCTGCCAGAGTGGTGGCTTTTTCAGCAACTTTTTGGCATACAATTCAACAGGCTAGAGAAGAAAGGTTGCGGACTTTTTCAAGCCACTCTATGCCCTTTCAAGCTTTAGTTGACGTTAATTTCTGGCAAAGAAATATGGTTTCTGAAGATTCAAGAATTTTCTTTCAATGTTTTCTAAGATACGACGGAAATTATAGGGTGGTTCCTTTAAACTACCCGGTTTCTATGGACGCAAATGTGGCCCATTCTTTTTGGGGGACCATGGTCAATGTTTATAAGCAACAGCGTCGCTGGGGTTGGGGAGTAGAAAATATACCCTACCTTTTTTATGGGTTTATAAAAAATAAAAAAATACCTTTTGGAAAAAAATTGGAACACGGATTTTTTATGGTTGAGGGATTTTGGTCTTGGTCTACCAATGCCTTGATAGTATTTATATTAGGATGGCTCCCAGTGGTTGTTGGCGGACCTATTTTTAATCAAACGGTTCTTTCTTTAAATCTCCCGTTGATTACCAGGTATATCATGACTGCGGCAATGGTTGGGGTTATATCGTCGGCTGTTTTATCAATAATTATCTTACCGCCTCGTCCTCCACAATATGGAAGGTTTAGATATTTAATAATGGTTTTACAGTGGATTTTAATGCCTGTAACCATGATTTTATTAGGTGCTCTTCCGGGTTTTGATGCCCAGACCCGTTTAATGTTTGGAAAATATATGGGTTTCTGGGTGACGCCGAAAATTAGAAGTAATTCAAAAACCAGCTAAGAAAGGAGGAAATAATTTGAAGTCGTGTTTTGAGCTTGGCGAATAATACTCTTGAACGGGTTTTGAGCCCATAGCGGGCATGGTTTACCCCCATCTGATCGTTAAATCAGGTGGGGGTAAGAGCGACCGCGTGCCGCCTTAGCTTCAGCGGTGGCGCAAGGGCTCAACCCCTGAGCAAACCACGGGCATTCGACTGAGCTCAGTCGAAGTCCTGGGGTTTGCGAAGGAAGAGAAAGAGTGTTATTCGCCAAACTCGTTTTCATCATTCTAAATGTATTGTTTGAGAGAATTCTGTTAATTTTTGTTCAATTCTGGGGTACTTTTCTATTCCACTCTCTAATATTAACTTAGCTTCATTGCGGGTTTTTTTAATTAACTCAAGATCAGTTAACGAACTCATAACTAAATCTGGTATTCCTGATTGTTCCGAACCTAAGAATTCTCCGGGGCCACGGATTTTTAAGTCCATCTCCGCCAATCTAAAGCCGTCATCATATTTTAAAAGTGCGGATAGCCGTCTTGTTGTAGCAACCATTGGCGATTCAATAAAAAGTAGGCAGTGTGATTGGTATTCACCTCGGCCAACTCGGCCTCTAAATTGATGTAATTGGGCTAAGCCAAAATACTCTGCCCCCTCAATCGCCATAACTGTAGCATTAGGAATATCTATGCCAACTTCAATGACGGATGTTGCAACTAAAATATCAAATTCTTTATTTTTGAATTGTTGCATAATCGTTCCTTTTTCCTTGGGTCGCATTTTTCCATGAAGCATGGCAACTTTTAAGTCCGGAAATATATTTTTGGAAAGCTTTTCATATTCTGTTACCACCGCCTTTTTTTCTAAAGTCTCCGATTCTTTTAACGAAAGCTGTCTTAGGGGTTTGGATTGATAGTTGATAGTCGGTTGTTGATTGTTAGAATCGATGCGTTTTACATCGATTCTGGGGCATATTACAAACACTTGTCTTCCTATTTTTATATGGTTTCTGATAAATTCATAGGCTTTTTCTCGTTGATTGATTCCTACAAGCTCTGTCTTTATTTTTTGTCTGCCTTTTGGCATTTCATTTAGGACGGATAAGTCCAGGTCGCCATACAAAGCCAAAGCCAAGGTTCTTGGGATAGGTGTAGCTGTCATGGATAGAAGATGGGGGATACGATTTTCGTACCCCTTTTTTAAGAGTTCGGCGCGTTGTTTGACGCCGAATCGATGTTGTTCATCTATTATAACCAAGGCCAGGTCTTTGAAGTTTATACTTTTTTGAATTAAGGCATGTGTTCCTATAACAATATGAATTTCCCCTTTTGCCAGTCTTTCTATTAGTCTTGGTTTTTTGATTTCATACTCTAACCCATCTTCAAAGACTTTGGCTCCAGAACCAGTCACTACGGCCAAAGTCAAGTTAAAATTCTTTAAGACGTTTTTAAAGGTAATAAAGTGTTGGTGACTTAAGATTTCTGTCGGTGCCAGATAGGCAACTTGATAATTTGTTTTTGCCACTTCCAATGCCGCCGCCGCTGCTACAATAGTTTTACCAGAGCCTACATCTCCGTTTAACAAGCGGTTCATTGGATGTGGTTTATTTAGGTCTTGGATGATTTCCCATAAAGCTATTCTTTGAGCGTTGGTTAATTTATACGGCAAAGATCCAACAAACTCTTTTATCAGTTGTTTGTTAAAAGATATTATAGATGCAGAAGAAGTTTTTAATCTTTTTCTTTCTTGTAATGCTTTTAGTTGGAATAAGAACAGTTCTTCAAAAGCAAACCTTTTTTTAGCAGATTTAGTTTCTTCTTCCGAGTTTGGAAAATGTATTTGCACTAAAGCTTTTCTAATAGCCGGCAGATTGTGTTTTTTTAAAATCAAACTCGGTAACCATTCAGGAATCGGACCAATTTTATTAAGCAGTGGTTTGATAAGAAATCTCAAGTAGCGGGATGAAAGTCTTTCTGTTTCAGGATAAATTGGCACTAGCCGCCCGGTATGTTTTAGTCTTGAAACTTGGATCTTGTCTGCCCCGCCGTTGGCGTACGGCCTGGGGAAGCTTGAATCTTGAGATATTTGGGAGATTATTTCATAGCTTGGATTTTGTAGGTAAAGTCCATATTTATCCAACTTTACGTTACCCGATAAACTGATATTCAAACCTTCTTTAAGGGTTTTAATCAAAAACGGTTGGTTGTACCAAATAGTCTTTATAACCCCAGTTTCATCTTCAATTTCTGCGTTAGTTAAAATTAATCTATGTTTCCATGTTCTTTGATTTTTTATGCTGACTATTTTTCCTAAAATCGAAACTTTTTGTCCTTGTTTAATCTCTGCGATAGGGGAGTATTCACTAAAGTCCTCATAACGCATTGGGAAATGCCATAGCAAATCTTTTACGGTTTCAATGCCGAGTCTATTTAATTTTTTTACGTATGCGGTTCCAATATATTTAAGCTCTGTAATTTGAGTCTCTGGGTTCCACATGAATTCAAGAGTATCCTAGAAATTTAATTTCAGCAATCAAAACCCCGCCATTTGGCAGGATTTTGATTAGTGTCCCCGGCGTGATTCGAACACGCGGCCTTGGGTTCCGCAAACCCACGCTCTATCCAACTGAGCTACGGGGACAAAAAACAACTCTTTTAAGAATTGCTTATCACAAAAATCATTATTTAAGAAGTTAAACCCTTAAAGTCTAGTGAATAGTGCTCTTGAACGGGTTTTGAACCCGAAGCGGGCATGGTTTCCTTTATCTGATTTTAAATCATATAGAGGAAGAGCGAAGGGTTCAATCTCTGAGCAAACCACGCTGGGGTTTGTGAAGAAAGAGAAAGAGTATTATTCACCAGACTTCTATAGGCCTAATTTCCTTCCTAAAAAATCTGAAAATGTTTCTTCATGGATTTCTTCAGGTATGTATTTTGCAAGTTGAGCCCTAATTTTGTTAGGGTCCTCGTCTCCTAAGGGTATTTTAACATGCTGATGCAGAAGATTTTTACATCTTAAACTAAGTTCTTTGATATGTCCGGGCTCGTATCGAACCCAGAAAGATTCAATGTTTTGATAAGAGAAAGTATGGTCGTTTATGCTAACCCCAGCCGGATGAATGCCGACATTCATGTGTTCAGGCTCTTGGTGAAAATGCATTGAGGCAACTAACGCAATGCCTATAAACATAATTGCACCCAAAAAACTTTGTTGCCAAAATATAGATAAACCGGCCATGCCAAGCAATATTATAATTACCGTGGCTCGCCATCTATGGTCAACGTGATGGTGGTGAATTGATGGTGCCAACCATTCAACGAAAAGCGAGTCGAGGTGTTCGTTTCTTGTTTCAGCTGTTTCAATTTGAAGTTCGTCGGAAACTAAATCCACTTGATTCTTTGTTGCATTCTCAAGTTCGTTAAAGTAAGTTTCTCTTTCTTGATTTTGATTTTCTGCAAAATTCATTAGATTAATTCCATTATATACTCTATTAGTATGGGAGTCTATTCTTTGGAGAAGTTTAGAGTATTAACTACGAATTAAGATTGCCAGTGTATAACTGGTAATCTTAATTTTACATGGTAAGATAATGAATATGGAAATGCGAATTATTAAAAAACCGATATTAAAATCCGAACTGAAAAGTATTGCCGAAGAACGTTTTGGCGATTTAGTGAAGGCAGCAGTGGATATTGACCAAGAAATTATAGCCGTAGGTGGCGAACTTCATGTCGATGAAGAAGTCTTGCTTATAGAGCAGGAAGGGTCAAAGCAAGAAAATGTGTGGGGTGTTAATATTTATCCCGATAATTCCGGTGATGATTTTATTGAATTTGACTCTATGGTTAATCTCAAACCAGCTTTTGGAAATCGTTCTCGAGGGATTGACGATTCAAAGATTCGCGAAAAAGTGATAACCATAATCAAAAAGCTTGTGATATGAATGGACTATTTTTACATAAAGAACTTGCCGCAGGCCGGTGGTATACATTCACGCTTTTTGAACAGCTTGGGAATATTGGGAGCGAAGTAAGTCGTGCTCGTCGGGCGCAAAGTAAGGATGAACAGCGTTTCCAGAATGCAATTGACCGGGCGCTTGAACTTTTTGATCTAACCTTATCCGACTTGCGTTGGCGTGGCCGTTTAAAAGAAATCGGGCGAGCGCGGGAAGTGTTTTGCGACGCTGTTTATGGTGGAAAAGAATATGGCAGTTCTCTTTCTGATTTGGAACGGTATTTTGATCATTTTGCTCTTGCCATTCGCAGATAGTGAATAACTCGGATTTTATATTTTGGTGTAATTATTTTAGTGAAACAACTCTTAACTGGCGGTGGGTGAAGGACTTGAACCTTCAAGGGCTTGCGCCCGCTGGTTTTTTAGATTTGTAGCCGAAATTAAAATAACAATTTCGGCTACAAATCGTAATCCCGTTCAAGGCGGAGGGGGTGAGATTCGAACTCACGAGTCCCCAGAGGGACACGGTTTTCGAAACCGTTGCCTTAAACCACTCGGCCACCCCTCCGCCTTATTCGGGACGAGTGCGGCCCGTTCAACCTCTCTGGCACGCTTCCAATAGTAATTTATCAGCTTTGGGGGCATTCTTCAAATTTTCGTTATTCCTTTACAACTACTATCAACATCGGGTGTCGATAGTAGTTGTTTAAATTTAGCCATAGTAACAGAGGTTTATGATGCCTTTATTTAGTTTTGCTCTAGTCTATATGTTAAAGCGTGGGATTTTAATGCGTGGGTAATGGTTGATTTAATAGTGTAATATGCTATAGTTCTAAACAATGCCTCAAATGATAACAATTCCTAGGTTAAATAATCAAATACAAAATCTTCAAAAAGAAATACAAAATCTTCGTTCTCTTGTTATTGGAATGGCTGGTAAAGACAAAGAAGGGCAATATAAACCCAGTTTTATAAAAAAAATATTACAATCTAGCCAAGAGAAAGTAAAAAACACTTTTAGTGATAAAGATTCTTTTTTACTTCAGTTGACAGACCATGATTAGGATTGTATATGGCAGTCGATTTCTTAGATCGGCGAAAAAACTAGATAACGAGTTAAAGCAAAAATTAGCAGAATGTATTGCAATTCTTCAAAGGAATCCATTTAATTCACATCTTCACACCAAAAGTCTTACAGGAGGATTAACCGGTTTTTTCTCGTTTAGAATTACTCGCGACTGGCGAGTAATTTTTAAATTTCTAGACCCCGAAATCATCCAGTTGATAGATGTTGCCCATCGAAAAGATATTTATAGATAAAATTGTCTATACTTAGATAGTTTTTCAAGCTTCTCACCGAAAGGGGGGTGTGTATAATAACCTCTTCTTATTTTTGCTATAATTTTAACTAATACGTTTGATATGAGACTTTATTTATTATGTCTAAAATGATTTGGAAGTTTAGGTTTATATTTTTCGTTATCGTGGCCTTTTTTATTTTAAGTTCATTTTTGTTGGTTGAATATGTTTATGCCGCAATTTGTACAGCAACACTAGACTGGAGTCCTACCACACAGAATCAACAATTTCGTGATAGCGCACCATTTCATTTTAATGTGTTGGTAAGACTTGTTAATTATAGAGAATGCGAGGGGGAAAGATTGGAATTATTGGTGACAGCAGATGGATCATTACAAGATATTCCAGTTTTGGGCCATACTCTTACAATTGAAAAAGACACTCAAAGAGTAGAAATTGAATTGAGTGCTGGTGAAGAATGCCCATCGTATGCCTGTGCTATCCAAAGAGCTGGGGCGCGTAGGGACTACTATATAAAAGCGATAGGGATTCAGCCTGATACGGGTACTGAATTGAAGGGGAAAAGTTATGGTTGGGATTGTAATGGTGATTGTGATACGGAGTGGCAGCTACTTGCAGTGCGACAGATTAAAGCCCAGGCAGGTCAAAAATGGATTTGTCAAAATAATCAGTGTGTTACGACAAATGATTCCAACGCGCCAAATTCTTTTCCCGATGCAGCTCTTTGTAGCCAAAGTGGCTGTGAAACTTCTGGCAGAGGAACAGGTCAAGATATCCCTTTTGGAATATCAAATCCAATTGATGCAGAATCAATCGAAGATTTGGCCAATGGTATTGCTAATGCAATTTTTAATATAGTTTTAGTGGTTGCTCCGATTATCATTATTTACGCTGGAATTAAGTTTATGCTTGCCAAAGGCGAGCCGGCTAAAGTTACTGAAGCTAAAAAAGCTTTAACTTACGCTTTAATAGGTTTGGCAGTGGTATTTATCGGTAAAGGATTTATCGCGCTTATAAGAAGTATTTTGGATCTTGGGTCGTAGATGGTAGAGGACACAAATTTGTATGTTAAGGATTAAAAGATTAATTTATGGTTCCTTAATCAATGTGGCACTTCTAGCGCCAATTTTGGCATGGGGCAGTAGTCACGAAGAGCTACCCCCAATAAATTTAGAATTTGATAACCTATTAAATATAATTGCCAGATTAAGCTGTTGGGGAATACGTGTTGCCATGTTTTTTATGGTTATTGTATTATTACTATACGGCTGGCAAACAATGACTAGCCGAGAAGCGGATGCGCTGGCTAAAACCAAACAAAAACTTTTATGGGCTTTTGTGGGAGCAATAGTAATTTTTGGAGCCTTTATTCTGGTGGAAACAGTCGCCGCCTTTATTGGTTATGATGATTTTTCATTAGGTAGAGTATTTGGAACAAGATGCCAGTAATTCAATACCGAGTCTAGTGAATAATGCTTTTGAACGGGTTTTGAGCCCTTCGCGGGCATGGTTTCTTTCGCTGAAAGCGAAAGAAGAGCGAAGAGCTCAACCCCTGAGCAAATCACGCTGGGATTTGCGAAGAAAGAGAAAGAGTATTATTCACTAGACCCATCACTAAAGATTGATATGAGATATAGAGTTTTAAACAAAAATAAGAATTTGTGGAAAAGCTGGTTTTTAGTTATTTCGGGTATTCTTTATACTTTACCTAAAGGGGTGGCCTTAGCTTTTACCTGCCCTGCCACTCCACCAAGAAGTTGTGATATTGATCCTGTAACGGGTGCGCCCTTACCAGGAGGATGTCCAATAACTTTATGTGAGATTGCTGATTTAATTCAAGATGTGGCAAACTTTATGCTTTATGCCAGCGGGTTTATAATGGTTATATTTTTAATCTGGGCCGGAATTATGTGGATGCGAGCCGGCGGAGAACCTAAAAAATCCGAAGAAGCAAGAGGAAGATTAAAACAAGGAGTGATCGGCGCGTTTATAATTTTAGGGGTGGGGGTGATATTAAACACCGCCCAGGCAGTAATTACAAGAGAGTTTTTTGGTTTTTAAAAATTAATTTTAGAATTTAGATCAAGTTCGTTTTAAAATTTAAATTTCTCCTGATTCAAAAGGGGATGGGTCGAGTGTTAAAAAAATAAAGTACATAAATAAAATTATTATGCAAAAATTATTAAAAAATATTAATCGTTTTAAAGTTCGTTATTCAGCTGTTGCCGTACTGATGTTTGTATTGTTTTTCGGCCTGGCTTTAAGTGTCCGAGCCGTCGTGCCTTGTACTAGTTGTAATGACATGGTTGGCACCGCTCGTACTGAATGTCTTTTGACTTGTCAGGGAGCAGAAGGTGCTACGGGTGGAACTTTTAAGTTAACATTTTTAGTAGATTTGATTCAGAGGATTGGACAGTATGCCATTGTTTTATCTGTAACCATAGCCATAGTTTATATTATTTGGGGCGGGATTATGTATATGGCATCTGGTTCTGATGAAAAAAAGCAAGGCGGTGCCAAAACCAGAATCAAAAACGGTATTATCGGCGCAGTCATTGTTTTGGGAGTGGGGGTTCTTCTTAGAACCATTGCGGCTTTCCTTACTACAGGTACGATATAATTACGATATAATTTAGTATTAATTTGTTAAACTCAAGGTTATGTTTTTGGCTAAAATAAAAAAACAGAACTATTTATTAGTATTAATACTAATTAGTTTAGGATGGCTGTTTTTGTTTTCTGGTTCGGCGTCTGCCTTTTGTCCTTTGGGTATTGGTTGTTTTGACACAATTCCCATTCCCGAAGGCAGGGCATTTACCCTTAACGATGTAAGTATAATTATTGAAACAATTGGTAGATACCTTATTAGTCTTTCTGTTTTAATTACAATAACCTTTATTATTTGGGGCGGGATTATGTATATGAACGCCGGCTCGGATAGTACAAAACTGACTTCTGCCAAAACCAGAATCAAAAACGGCATTATTGGCGCAGTCATTGTACTGGGGGTGGGGGTAATATTACGAACAATTGCCAGTATTCTAACGACTGGAAGGATTTAGGATTCATCCTAAAAAACAAAAACGTCTTTAACGGCGTTTTTGTTATAGAGGAGTTAGTTATAATATATATTTAATGAGTTTGCTTGTCTTTTTTGGAGTTTATTTATTGGGGTTTATTATTTTGGCTGTTATTCTTATCTGGTTTTTATCAATGACGTTTTCTAGTTTTATTGGATCGGGTTTTGTGCCTATTCCAAAAAAGGTTTTAAAGGATATTTTAAATTCAACATCAGTAACTAAAAGAATTTTAATTGATCTTGGAAGCGGAGACGGGCGGGTTTTGAGAGAAGCAGTAAGATCAGGTTTTAATCAAGCAATTGGTTATGAACTTTCGCCTTGGTATTTTTGGGAATCGCGGTTTTTTAATCGTCTTGCCGGTTTAAAGTATAAAGCGCAAGTTTTGAGAAAAAATCTTTTGAGTGCAGACTTAACCAAAGCCGATGTGGTTTTCATTTATCTTTTTCCGGAAATTGTACAAAAGTTGATGGTTAAAATTGAAACCCAACTAAAACCAGGGGCTGTAATTATAAGTTGTAGCTATCCATTAGATACCAATTTAGCTCCCTCGTTAAAATTGATAAAAAAAGAAAGAATTTTCAATGTGACCACTTATTTTTATAAAAAGGAGCTTTATGATACTTTATAGTTAATTCGCTGGGGTGGCGAAACCCCTCACCAGACAAGTTGAACTTGTCTGGTGAGGGGCAGGTTGGCAAATTTATCGCCATGTTAGTGAATGCCTTGGTGGCGGAATCGGAAGACGCGCTAGGTTTAGGACCTAGTTCCCGTAAGGGAGTGAGAGTTCGAGTCTCTCCCAAGGCATTGAGGAAATTGCAAGTTAAAAAGTCATATGTTGTAAGCCGTAACATTTTTCTAAGCAAAATCAGGATTTTTAGTGGATCCGAACTAAATATTGTAAATTCGGGTTTGAACGGGTATAATAGACTTATTATGAAGAAAATAATCCAATTTCACATTTCTAAAGGTGATAAATACTATATCGCTGAAGGAGCTGATTTGCCTATAGTTACCCAGGGTAAAACCCTTGATGAATTAGCTGAAAATATAAGAGAAGCTGTAGAACTACATTTAGAAGGTGAGAATCCTGCCGATTTTGATATTGCTCCCAATCCATCTGTTTTAATGAATTTTGAACTTCCTCAGATTAATGCCTAGACTCAAAGTCTTATCAGGTGAAGACGTGGTAAAGATTCTTGAGTCTTTTAATTTTGCCGTAATTTCTGAAAGGGGTAGTCATGTTAAACTTCGAAGAATTATAAACAAAATTAATCAAACTTTAACAATTCCGAATCACAAAGAGTTAGACAAAGGAACTCTTCGGGCGATTTTTAATCAAGCATCAAAATACATTTCTGAATCAGAACTAATGCCTTATTTTTATAACGAGTAAGTTATACCTAAATACACTTAGTATTAGTAGGCAACTCTTAATTTATAAATTAATCAACTAGAAACCCTTAACTTTTTTTCTCGGGTTTTTGATAACTTAGGCAAGGTAATATTTAGTATGCCGTTTTTGTAAACAGCTGTTGCTTTGTCGGCATCAATTTCTTCTGGAAGTATAATTGATCTGGAAAATGGCCCCCAAAAAAGTTCTTGATAATAATATTGGTTTGGATCTATTTGGTTATCTGATTCACGAACGCCTTTAATCGTAACCATGTCGTTAGTGATTGATATATCTAAATTTTCTCCTTTGGTACCGGCTATTGTAGATTGAATAACAACGTCTGAATCAGTTTGATATACATCAACTGTTAAAGTACCTTCAATTGTCTTTTCCTTTTTGGGTTTAGTTTTCTGTACCGAAAGTTGGGCAATAGGTTCGGAAACTTGTTCGAGTTCTGGAATAATTTCGTCTGTGTTCATATAAATTTATTATACCAATATATGGACAGTAGGGGATGGGGATATCTTAACCCTCTGATGTCTGATGGGGGACAAGTACTTTTAGCTTGTGGAAAAATACAAGAACAAAAATACCTATAATCATAAGACCTAAAAGATTCCCTCCAAGATAATTACCGCTTAAAATTGAGAAATTAAATCCAAGATGGATTAGAGTTGCTACGACAATTCCTAATGTAAGCAACTTTTTGCGGTGATTGTGCCAGAACCATGAAATGGCAAGAAAGTATCCAATGATGGCTGAAGCTAAAACATGAAGCAAAGTTGCGCCGGTGAATCTTAAAATCCAGGTGCTTAGGGTTTGTTCTATGCCATTAGGAATAACGTTAAATAAAACCAGTATGTTCTCTATTGCAGCAAATCCGACGGCGGCAGTAATCATATAAATCATTGCGTCAATCGGTTCATCAAAGTCTGACCTGTTAAGAACCGTGACTTTAACCACCCAATATTTAAAATATTCTTCAATAAACGCGGCAAACCCCAGAAAAATAAATGTTAGGTTTTGAGAAAGTTCGTTGCAACCGTTTACATGAGCTATGCTACTTAATAAGTTACAACCAAGCCATTGGAAAAATACTACTAACGGAGCTACTATAATTCCGAAAAGAAAAGTTCTGCTGATTAAGTATTTTGGTTCGGGATGTTTGGAGTCTTCCCTTATAAATAAAAGAAGCCAAATTAAGCTTGGTATAAACCCTAGTGCTATTAAAACGCCTATTTGTAGGGGAGAGTTGGGAATTTTTTTCTAAGGCCACAGCGAGTGGTCTAAAATTTAACTAGTTGGCCAGGATTGGACCAGAAGCATATTCTTCGGGTTTGCTCCTCCTTGAATTATACCGTAGATCTCTTCGGTTAAAAATGGCATAAAAGGGTGAAGAAGTTTAAGTGAGGTTAAAAGAAGGTAAGCAAGGGTGTCTTTGGTTTCTTGATCGTCTTTGTTTTTACTTTCTTCAATATACTTGTCTGCAAATTCGTGCCAAATGAAACGGTATAAAGTATTAGCCGCTTCAGCAAAGTTATAATTTTCAATCTGTTCGGTCACTTCGGCCGTGACACTGTTCATTCTTTGTAAAATCGGATGTTTAGAGTTTGGAAGCTGATGTTCCATATTCCATGTTTCATGTTTCATTTTTGTTATAACGTATCGGGATATATTCCACAGTTTGTTAGCAAACTTTTTTCCCATAATTAATGTATCTTCTCCAAAGCGTATATCTTGTAATTCAGAAGCTTGTGAAGCAAGTCCGAATCTTAAAGCGTCAGTTCCGTATTTTTCAGTCAACTCAAGCGGATTAATTCCTGTTCCAAGAGATTTTGACATACGTTTCCCGTCTTTAGTAAGAACGGTTGCATGTATTAGGATATCTTTGAACGGAACTTTTTTTGTAAGTTCCATTCCAGAAAAGATCATTCTTACGATCCAAAGATAAAGAATGTCTCTTGCACTGACTATCAAATCTGTCGGGTAGTATTCTTCAAAATCACTTTTTGTTTTTTTGTTTGGTTTACCCACCGTAGCTTTACTGTGTCCGTCCGAAGTCGCTGACGAAGGAGGAGCGGAGGTGGGCCAGCCTAGCGTTGCAAATGGCCAAAGAGCAGAAGAAAACCAGGTATCTAATACATCCTCGGATTGACGCATTTCACAATCTTTACAAATAGGGCATTGTTTTGGTTTGTTTTCCGAAATTATAAAGAATTCTTCATTATTATTTTTGACTTTTGATTTTTGATTTTTTACTTCTGCCAGTTTATTTTTGCAAAAATAAACTGGCAGTTGGTGTCCCCACCAAAGTTGTCGTGAGATATTCCAATCTCGAAGATTTTTAAGCCAATCTCGATAGGGGGTTGCCCAACGCGCCGGGTGAAATTTTATCTGACCTGTATCAATGGCTTCAAGCGCCAGCTGTTTTGGTGTTTCCATTTTGAAAAACCACTGTTTGGATAGAAGTGGTTCAATCACGCTGTTGCATCGGTCACATCGCCCAATATTGTGGTTATAGTTTTCGATTTTTTCAATTAGGCCAAGGGTTTCCAAATCTTTTACTATTTGTTCCCGAGCTTCTTTTGTTTTAAGACCCCTATAGCGAAGTCCGGAGTTTTCATTCATCCGTGTGTGCTCGTCTATAACTATTATTGAGAGAAGGTTGTTGCGCTGGCCGATCTCAAAGTCAGTTAGATCATGAGCCGGAGTCACTTTAACAATTCCGGTGCCGAATTCTTTGTCAACACTAGAGTCAGTTATCATTGGCAGTTTTATTTTTTTTATTTTCGGTGGTTGGTCAGCTGGTATTTCATTGTCAATCGTTTCAACTTCAATTTCTTTATTCACATAATTCTTGTAGCGCGCATCTTCAGGATGAACAGCCAATCCAGTATCACCAAGTCTTGTTTCTGGTCTGGTAGTAGCAACAATAAACGGTCCGTATTTTATGAAATATAGTTTTCCGGCTTCGGGAACATAATTTACTTCAAGGTCGGAAATTGAAGAAGCGCATCGCGGACACCAATTGACTACTCGCTCTCCTTTATAAATCCAATCTTTTTCATAAAAATGTTGGAACGCTTTTTTTACTGCTTCCTGGTATTGATCGTCCATAGTAAATCTTAAACGTGTCCAGTCAGCTGAAATACCTAGTTTTTTAAATTGATCCATAATGGCATTTCCGTATTTTTCTTTCCATTGCCACATGCGCTCTAAAAACTTTTCTCGGCCTAAATCTTGGCGTTTAATACCTTCTTTAGCAAGCTGTTTTTCAACTATGTTTTGAGCGCCGATACCTGCATGATCAATGCCCGGAACCCAAAGTGTTATATATCCTTGCATACGTTTCATGCGGACAATAATGTCTTGCAAGGTTAATTGGAGTGTATGACCTAAATGAAGCTCGCCAGTTATATTTGGGGGAGCAATACAGGTTACGAATTTTCTTTGCCTTGCCATAGCCTCGGCGGAGGCAGGTTTTTGTTCATTCTGATTTTGTCGTGGAGGCAAGTTTTCGGGCGTAAAAAAACCGCTTTCTTCCCAGAGCTTGTAAATTCGATCCTCTACACTTTTGTGGTTATAAGTTTTTTCTAGCTCCATATTGATTTTTATGTTGTTTTTATTAAGCTTATAATATCAGATATCTTAACAAAAATGGAATGAGGATGCCCAAATGAATGTTGAAGAAGAAATTCGAGAATTAGAGATTAATGAAAGGTATAAATATATTGCTGATGATAAACATGGTTTTCCAATAATAATTGATACTATATCGGAAAGAAGTATTAGTAATTTTGAAGACTATTTATTTTATGAGAAAGCGCATGCGTATCATTTTTGGCTTCTTAGGATGGGACTAAGAAAAAAGGTTTATCTAGGAAAGTATAAACCAGTTGGTTCTGAAAGTTTAAATCGGTTCTACCTTTTTCGATGCTGGAAATGCCACAAATTTTTAGTGGGACAGTGGGATAAAAAGATGTGGGCGCTAATCTGTACTGATTGCAGGGTGTATATTTAGCCGTAGAACTCAAACAAATTTCATTCTTGCATCGGCTCTAATAACTGGAGGTTGAGCCGATTTTTTATCCCGCACCTTTTGTGTAGAAAAGGTGCGGGATTTATTTTTTTGGTAGCTTCCGTTCAAAACGGATCCGTCCGGGAAGGAAAAATACCCGGCTAAAGCAATCATTGCCGCGTTGTCTCCTGTATATTCCAGTAACGGTTGGTTATAGTTTATTTTTGGATACCGTTTTTTTATATTAGTTTCAAGTTCGTAGCGTAACTTTTTGTTTGCAGAGACCCCACCAGATAATAAAATTGTTTTTATTCTATATTTTTCTGCGGCCCTTAAAGTCTTTTGAACCAATACGTCTACTGCAGCCTGTTGAAAAGATGCGGCAATGTCACTTTTAAGTTTTAAATTGTAAGTTTTAAGTTTAAGGTCTTTTAGTGTGTACAGAACTGCTGTTTTAAGGCCGGAAAAACTAAAGTTATAGTCCTTAGTTTTTAACATTGGCCTCGGTAAGTCAAAAGTTTTTTCATTACCTTTTTCAGCCAGCTTTGAAATTATGGGTCCACCTGGGTATCCAAGGTTTAACATTTTAGCCACCTTGTCAAAAGCCTCTCCGGCCGCATCGTCGAGAGTTTCGCCTAAAACTTTGTATTTATTATGTCCTCTCATTAATACGAGCATAGTATGGCCACCGGAGACGATAAGATTTAAAACTGGGAATTTGATATTAGGATTTTTTAATTCAAACTTTATTCCAACTGGTTTTAGCCAATTGGAATAAATATGGCCTTTCATATGATTTATGCCAATGAGAGGCTTGTTCCATAAATGAGCCAGGGCTTTGGCGAAATTTATGCCAACCCATAATGCTGGTTCAAGTCCTGGCCCAGACGTTATTGCGATCAGGTCGATTTTTGGCGTCTCAAGTGGAAGAATGTATTTTTTGAATTGTTTTAGTAGTTCTGGCTCGCGTTCTAGTATTTTGTTTAATTTTTGAATTTTGAATTGAATTTTTGAATTTATTAATCTTTCTTCTCCAAGTGTTTTTAGAAGAACCGGGACAAGGTTTTTTTGATGTTCTCTATTTGCAAGATGAGGCACAACTCCACCAAAAGGGGAGTGGATTTCCACTTGAGAAGAAACGATATTTGAAATTACACGGCAGGTTGTGCCGTGAATCTCTAGTAATGCAATTGAGGTCTCGTCACAAGAGGTTTCAATGCCTAAAATTTTCACGGATATTAAAGTACCATTTTTATTGTCCTTCAACAAGTTCAGGACAATCCTGAACCTGTCGAAGGATTGTTTTTTTTCAATTTTTAGGGTAAAATTTTTAAAGTTATGGCCCTGTCGTCTAGCCTGGTCCAGGACACAGGATTTTCATTCCTGCAACACGGGTTCAAATCCCGTCGGGGCTGCAATGTGGGATAGCTAGAGTATTTAGCTATCAAGTTGAAGGGATTTCGTAAGGTAAACTCTAGGTTTCTGCCATTTAATTGGCAGTTCTGAAGTAGATAGCTCATAAATTGCCTTTTTTCTTCTGGTTCCGAACTCTTAATTATCTCGGTTGCTCGTTTTGCTAGGTTTAATACAGTAGAAGCAGTGATGTGAAACTCTTTATCGGCGTTGGTGTGATCTTCTTTTTGGATGAGAATATCAGTCTGCAATTCTTTTTCTTTCTTAAACTTCGTGTCATACATCTCTTGAGTAATACTACTGGCTAGCAGTAAGTCCAAAAGTTTATCAATTCTGATTTGGCTCTCGGCATACTTACGATCTAGTGTCCGAATAGCCTCATCGTGATAGATGGTCTTAGCTTCGCTGTATGTCCGCAGGTCCTCTACGAGCTTGTCTATCTTGTTCTGAGGCAACTCAAGCGGCTTCAAGGCCTTATAAACGGCTTTAAGCAGGTCTGCTTCGGGGATATAGGTTTTCTTCTCGTGGACCTTCTTGTAATTTGTGCAGGCGTAAAGAATGTATTTGCCTTTCTTAAACTCTGGCGTAACCGTGCAACCGCAAATAGCACATTTAATAATCCCTTTTAGAGCGTAGGGTTTACTTTTGTGTTTGTATGGCGTTTTCTTCCAGCCTGTTCTGATTTCTTGAGCCTTAAGAAAAGTATCACGAGAGATAATCGGCGTGTAGCGGTGCGGATACTCTTTGCCCTTAACAACCATTATTCCGTAATAGAATGAGTCCATTAGTATTCGATGGATACCGCCTGCGGTCACAGTCTTATTTTGAGGACTCCTGAACCCTTCCTTTTTCATTCTCTTGGATAGCAAGTTCAAAGAAGTTCCTGCGATGTAATACTCAAAGATTTTGCGTATGAAATGAGCTCGCTCGGGGTCTTGAACAATATCCCGAGTTCCGTCCTCTTTGGTTATGTTGATGTAACCCATACGTGGCCGACCAATCCATTGGCCGTTTCGTAGTCTGCCCTCAATGCTTCGCTTAACATTATCACTGAGCTGTAAAACATAGCTCCTTGCGAACATCACACCCATATCCCAACGCAATAGCTCTGAGCTATTTGATTTATCGCTAACGACAAGACCTTCTCGCAGGAAATGGATTTCCAGCTTTCCGCTTTTCCTAAACTCGTCCAACATAACGGACTCCTTAAAACTTCTTTGAAGTCGGTCAATCGTTTCTACTACGAGAGCAATAGGTTCTTTAGATTGTCGGATCTCGTCAATCACTTTCTCAAACTTTTTTCTCTGATCTTTGGTTGAGGACTCGTCAAACTGGTATTCGCTTTTGATAACGAGTTTCTTGTCTTTACACCATTGTCGAGAACGAGCAAGCTGGGCAGGTATTGATTGCCCTTCAAGCTGATCTTCCTTAGAAACTCTGGCTAGAATTATTGCTTTCATTTCACAGGTTTAACTTTACCTAAAACAATGTAGTAAAAAATCCTTCTAATTATCTCTGCGATTGCGAAGGTAATAATTATGGACAGAATAGACCATAGTATTGCACTCCAATAGCTCGTGGTATTTACTTTTGTTTCGGTTAAATCGAATAGCTTTTTATTATCATTAGGATTTTCAAACTTGGCATTCATTTCTGCTTGGGATATGCCACAAGCTGATTGCAATTGTATTTTGGTTGAGTCAGGAAGTTTGGCCAAGCTTTCGCTATAGTCATAATACTGTGGGATATTCCAAATATCCTTGTCCTTATTAGCAATAAAAGTACTCTTATTCCCATAGTTGCATACTACTAAATAATCTGTCTGATAAGTGCCCACGTCTTCGAAGGCAACTGCAATAGATATTACACAAGCCGCCATAATCAAAAGTAGGTAGCCGACTTTTATTAACCTATACCACCATTTATTATTGAGTTCAGAGATTGTATGCATTACTTTGTTTTTGTTTTGTCCAGAAAACGGTTGAACTCGGATTTTGGAATACGAAATTCCTTGCCGATTTTATGGGCAGTTAATTTGCGAGCTTTAATATAGCGATAGATAGTCATAACATTTACTCGGAGCTTATCGGCTAATTCTTGTGGCGTATAGTAGTCTTTGTTCATAATGATTATAGTTTACAATGGTTTACACATAATTCCAAGTGTTCAAGTGGGTAACTTCTGGTCTTGACTATGTTTTTCCCGAAATTCTTTATCAACGTGTTCCCAGCTTTTATCCTCGTTATTCATCGCATCCTCAATACAGTTAGCCATAAATTCTGTCTTTGACCAATCTGCATCCTCGCATTCATACCAATATTCTTTTAAGCGATATAGCTCAATTTCAGTGAGCTCACGGCCAAAGTTTGCTTCCGCAAATGATTGTATCTCTTCTTCGCCAATTTGTAAGTTTATAATGATGTTTTCCATAAGTTTAATTAATAATTAATAAAGCCCTAATGGCTAGACTCAAGGACCATTTATCCTAATTGACTCAAACTTTTTTATTGCGTCCTTGATCTCTTTGACCCATTCGTATTGATAACGAGCTAGCTTTAACTTCTTAAAGTCGTCAGCAATCCGATACCAAGACCGTTGAGACGATAACTGGGACAGAATGGTTCTGAGCTCTCTAATTCCTAAGTCTTTAACAATCAGATATAGCCCAGCCAGATAGACAACTTCTTTCGGCTTAATCTTTTTATTGTTTTTAATGATGCGTTGGATTATCCTTTGCGGGTTATTAAGCGGCTGGAACAGGAAAGTGTTGCCGCTCAAAATCATTTCTTCCCAATAATGAGTTACAATTTTTTGGCATACATCTTTTTTGAAAATATCTTTGAGCTTGGGATGCTCGGGGATACCTAATTTCTTAAGGACCGAGTTCATCTTTTGCTTTTGAGATAGTCGGACTTCAATTCTGATAATCTCGGGCATACTTTTGTTTGCCAGATACTCAAAGAGGCTGAGCTGGTTAATTTTGTTTTCTTTATCGATCGCTCGTTTGTCTGGCTTCTTGAGGTCTCGGATCTTATCGTATAAAACCAATGCGTGCGACTTGGCGTAATATTGGAGCGAGTGACCGCCATTACGAAAGTCCTTGTGATCCATATCCAATTTCTGTGTGAGGTTTATCTTTGAAAGCTCTCGGATAACTGCGATTGAGGTATATCCCTTAGTGAGCCTGATGTTTTTAGAAGCGTGGAAAGCTGATACTTCGGCGTTCAGAATGTCATCGATGCTTATCCGAACGCCTCGTGCTTCTATCTGCTGTTTAAGCTTGCCCACAAGCAGGTTAAGGTCACTCTCCTCAAGCTCGTTTAGGTTATTACTAAAGAGCATTTTAGGAGCTGAGAACTCAACTTTCAGTTCTATGGTTCTGCCTCGCCTATAAAGGGTGAGGCGAGGTTGGTATCCCTTTTCCATTAAAGAGCTATCGTCTGGATTGTTATAGAATTTCTTATAAAAATCTTTTCCATAAGCGACTTCAGACTTTGTGGTACCGAATTTTTCTATCTGTTCGATATAGAATTTACCAAGCGGAAATTTGAGGATGATGGTGTCAATCATTAGTTCTAACCTCATAAGTTTTAGGGTTGAGTCGTTTATCTACTTGCAGAAGCAACCTAAAGAAGGCCAGCAGGTTTTGGTCATCAAATTCTGCCTCAGTCTCTTGAAGCGTAATCGGTTGCTCGGGTTGTTTCTTTTTCTGCTTGGACATAAAAATAGCCTGATGGGTTCAGGTTATCGTTATGTCGTCTTGAGTTAACTTAAGACAAATCTAAGACAGGTATTTTTTGTTTATTTTGACCGACTGTTTGGTCGTAATAAAGAAGTCGTTTATTCCTTGCTTCTCAAGCTTTAATCTTATCTGATAAATAGCGTTATAGTACTTTTTATCGTCTAATCTGTTCTCATCAATTCTTTCTGCAATTTCAGAAAAAAACCATTCCTTGCCTAGCTCGTTAACATCCTCAAACATAACTCTAAGAGTGTGGTATTCGTCTTTAAACTTTAGTAACTTAAACTCTTTCCCTTGCACATATAGCCTAGATTTATCTAGATCAAAGTGCAGTTTATTTGAGACATTTTCATTAAGAAAAGCTGGTAGGATTTCGATCTTTGCCTGATACGTATACATTTCATCTTCGTGATAGTCCCAATTACTACCAAGAGATAAAATCTTTAATAAACCTTGTTTGTGAAACGTAAGTAGAATGTGTATAAAATAAAAGTTTCTTTCAGAGTATCTTTTTCTAATTGTCTCTGAGTCGGGGTATCTAAGGTTTGGAAATCTTTCTTCAAATATATTTTCAATGGTCATTGTGTTTCCAAAATCATTTTGCATTCTCTGTAGGTACTCTCCAAATAATTGACGATGTTTTTTGAAGGTAAAGATGTTTTTAGATTGAGATACGGAGGTATTGCCAATCGTTTTTGATTTGCTATCTCTGGTAAGCTTTTCCTGCATGAACTCTTCTAGATAGGTATCTAGGTTTGCCTTTAATTTATTTTTAGATGTGGAACTTGGCTCAATACAGAAACTTGTATAAGAAAGTAAGTTCCTAAACAAATCTTTAGAAAGATATAATTGGCTTTTCTCATCTTTGTATAATGGGGCTATTCTACTTGCGTATATCAATGCTCGTTCTAAGTCGGCTATAGAAGCCGTGTCGCTAGAGAGCTTATCAAAAAGTTTAACTTCTTCTCTTTCGGGCTCATTTCTTCTTAAGTCTAGGATCCATTTATATGCACCCTTATAACGCCTCGGCTTGTGAGATACCTCATACTCATCTTCTATGGCAGGAACCATTGTTTTTATGTTCGTAATATTCAAACCGTAGTCACTACAAACTGAGAGCAGAAAAGCTATAAAATCAACACTAGTCCACTCAAAGGGATTAAAATAAATAAAGCTTATCTGGGAGTCTTTGGGATTATTAAAAAGTCCACGTGATATACAAAAATAAACAAACAGGGAGTTGTCATCAATGTACTTCTCTTCGGACAAACTTTCTTGATTAAATGTGTATTTGTCTGGTAATTCTGTAATATCAAACATAAAACTATTTAGGGTTACACGCTTTACAATACTTTACATTTCACTATAATTCAACTGGGCTAACAACGATCCAGAAGATCGTTATTCTTTTAAAAAAGGGTGTGATAACAATTGATTGCCGTTGTGTTTCGCGACGGATGAGAAACGGTTCCTTTTACTTGCTTTATGTGCGTAATGTTATGGATATAGACATTACCGTGCTTGCAGAAAGAGAATTTAAATCGCACCCTTTTTTAATTGCATAGAAATGCGACCAGACTTATTAAATTCTCCCGAAGTCCTTAAAGAAAAGTTTCGCAATCTAAAAACACTTATCGATGTGGCTGATATTTTAGAGATAGATTGCAAAACACTTATTTATTTGGTTTATAGGAAAAATAAGCCTACAAACTACAAAGAGTTTGTTATTAAGAAAAAATCAGGAGGCGAACGACGCATCCTAGCTCCAACTTCAACTTTAAAGATTTTGCAGAGAAAGTTGAATTACATTCTCTCTATTTGTTATGAGCCCAGACCATCGGTTCAAGGATTTGTAAATAATAGAAACATTGTATCTAACGCTTCGGCCCACTCAGGCAAAAAGATAGTATTCAACCTTGATCTAAAAGATTTCTTTCCATCAATTAATTTTGGAAGAGTTAGAGGCTTATTTTTGAAACCACCGTTTAGCCTGCCTGCTCCAGTTGCTACAGCACTGGCCAACTTATGCTGCCATAATAACCAACTACCTCAAGGAGCTCCCACTTCACCGATTATTTCAAACCTAATATGTTCTAGAATGGACGGAGCATTTCAAGCATTAGTCAAAAAGTACAATGCCGTTTATACACGCTATGCGGATGATATTACTATCTCCACAAGACAGGCATTTTTCCATAAGGAAATAGTTGAGTCTGGCAGTGCTCCATTATGCGGGAAAGGCATATTGTCTATCATCGCCTCTAATGGATTTATTATTAATGATGCTAAAACTCGAATATTAAGAACTGGAAGGAGACAGGAGGTGACGGGGTTGGTAACCAATAGAACGCCAAATATAAAAAGAGAGTACATAAGAGAAATAAGAGTTCTATTAGATAAATGGCGTAAATATGATTTAAGGGTCGCGGAGGAGGCTTATTTTAAAAATAGATTAAAAGAAAGAGCCCCTCATATTAAATCTGTTGAATTTTCTAAAATAATCGAAGGGAAAATAAACTTTGTAAAGGATGGTTAAGGGACAGAAAAGCAGAGTATATAGAAATTTGATAAATAAGTTTAATCAGTTGAGCAGAAATGGCTATCCGTTTCTACCCCTCGATGATTATAAGATAATAAACGAGTCGATTTGGATGATAGAAAGCAATGGTATATCTAACGGCACCGCTTTTATGTTAGATGGTATAGGTCTGGTTACCTGTGCTCACGTCTTTGATTTAAATGAGAAAATAGTGGCCTACAAAATGACGGGAAGCTCTGAAAAATATAATGCTATCGTAGTGTCGAAAATCAGTTTGTTAGATCTTGCGATATTGAAGCTTGAAGGGACGGACGATAAATATTTTCCTACTATTAAAATGGCAAGACAAGATATTTTAGTTCGGGAAAAAGTTCTTGCAGTTGGGTTTACCCAGTACTTTCCTAGCGATGAGCCTCAGCAGTATTATGGTAATGTTTCCTCGTATACCGACATTGGTCTTAGGCCTCATATCGTCATAGACCGACCACTTTATGTTGGTATGAGCGGCGGAGTCTTATTAAATAGCAAGGATGAAGCCGTCGGGGTAATCGCACGAGGGGCCAGTGATGAGAGAAGTTCTAGGGATGTGATTGGTTTTAGTGCTATCCCAATAAAATTTATCAAAGAACTATAGGATACATTACTAATATGATAAACTAGAGAAATGGCTGAATTTTTATCAGGAATTGAACTAAGCAGGAGCTATTATCAAGAAGTTGTTAAACCTATTCTAGATAGTGAGTTTCCTAACTTAAAATACTCGGCTGCCCTTATAGGTTGGGGCTCGGAAGTCCTTGGATATGACACTGAAATATCTCGGGATCATCATTGGGGTCCTCGTGTTTTGATTTTCTTGTCCGAAGCTGACTTTCCTGAACTCAAAGAAAAGATCAGCAAAACTTTATCCGAGAAACTCCCGTATGAATTTATGGGCTACTCAACTAATTTCTCTAAGTCTCAAGAAAATGGAGTGAGAATATCCAAGACCATAACTTCGGGACCAGTAGATCATATGGTTGATATATTTACGATAAAATCCTTATGGCAGATGCGAATTAAGTTCGATCCATATCAAGAAATAACTAATCTTGATTGGCTTACTTTCCCTCAGCAAAGATTACTGGCCTTAACGAGTGGTGCTGTCTATCACGATGGTCTCAGCGAGCTAGAAACGATTAGGAATAAATTCAATTTCTACCCGAAAGAAGTATGGCTTTACCTGCTAGCTGCCCAGTGGACCAGAATATCGCAAGAAGAGGCCTTTGTAGGCCGCACAGGCGACGTAGGCGATGAACTCGGGTCTCAGGTAGTCGCTTCTCGGATAGTGCGTGAATTAATGAAACTATGCTTTCTGATGGACCAGAAGTATTATCCCTACACTAAATGGTTTGGAACTGCTTTTAGCAAGCTAAACATTGCTTCTAAGCTGGAACCTAGCTTATCCAAAACCCTACTTGCTTCTTCTTGGAAAGAACGAGAGAAATATCTGGCCGAAGCCTATAAGATAATTGCTCAAGCCCACAATGAGCTTGGCATAACCAAACCAATGACTACTGAAGTTTCTTCATACCACGAGCGACCTTATCTAGTTATTCACGCCGACGGGTTTGCTGATGCTATCAGAAAAACCATTACCGAGGAGGAACTTAAAAAGTTACCAAACATAGGTTCAGTAGACCAGTTTATTGACAGTTCTGACGTGCTAGAAGATCCGAAACTTTGTAAAAAGACTAAATCTTTATATGAATAGACCATATACAACACTTTTCCTCTTAATATCCGTTGACGGCAAGATTTCTACTGGCGATACAGATATTATGGATACGGATACCGATTACAAAAAGATTGATGGAGTTAAGGAAGGCAATAAGCAATACTACGATCTTGAACAACAAACGGATTTACACTCTCTAAACTCTGGCCGAGTTTTTGAGAAGATCGGCATTAATGAGAAGACTGATGAACCAACAAAAACTCCAGTCAATTTTATCATCATTGACAGTAAGCCCCATCTCAACAAAAACGGTACGGCCTATATGGCTAAAAAGAGTAAGACGCTTTATATAATTACTACCAACTCTGAACATCCAGCTTTTGAACTCAAGAAAGAGTTTCCAAACATTGAGATACTCAAATACGACGACAAGATTGATTTGGCTGATGTATTAAGAAGGTTCAAAGAGGATTATGGCGTAGATCGGATTACTATCCAGACGGGTGGCACAATGAACGCCTCTTGGGTCAGAGAGGGTCTCATTGATAGATTGCTTCTCGTTGTTGCTCCTGCAATGGTAGGGGGCAAGGATACAGCCTCTTTAATGGATGGCGAGTCGCTTCACAGCCCCGAGGATTTATTTAAGGTTAAAGCTTTGGAATTGGTCCAAGCTAAGCCATTAGAAAATTCCTACTTATTGCTTGAGTATAAGGTCTTAAATTAAATGAGCCATATTAATATTGAGATAAAGGCAAGATCAAAGGATCCGAACAAAATAAGGAAAATCCTTAAAGAAAAAGGATCTCGCTTTATTGGCACAGATCATCAAATAGATACTTATTTCAAGGTGGCTAATGGTAGACTAAAATTGAGGAAAGGCAATATAGAAAACTATCTGATTTACTATCAGAGACAGGATAAAAAAGGTCCTAAGCAATCCGATGTTATTCTATATAAAACAACTTCAAAAAGTCTTTTGGAGAACATCCTAATTAAGGCTCTTGGGGTCTTCAAGATAGTAGACAAGAAGAGAGAAATTTACTTTATAAAAAATGTTAAGTTTCATATAGATCAAGTCAGGGGCTTGGGAAGTTTTATTGAAATTGAGGCAATAGATAAAACGGGTAAAATCGGCAAAGAAAAGTTATTAGAACAGTGCAATCAATATCTGAAACTTTTCAATGTCTCTCAATCTGATTTAATATCAAAGTCCTATAGCGACTTACTTAATAAGCAATGAGTGTCAAAACTCTTTTATGTCCATATACTCCAACAACAAAGAACTTAATCGTCGTGTTGCTAAAGTTTTTAGTATTCTAAAAAAGCTTAAAGATGACGAAAGGTATAGAGCTTGCCTTATTTTTGGTTCATCCGTGAGAGGAGAGTTTGTTAAGGGTAGTGACATAGACGTAAAGGTTGTTGTTGGTGGAAAAGACCATTCTGAGCTTAACCATATAAGAATTGACGGGATCAAACTTGATATAAGCTTTAACTCTATAGAAAGATTAAGAGAAGATACTGAAAAGGAACTCGAGCGAGCAAAGAGAATACCTATTGTTTCCGAGTCCATAGTCTTGTTTGATAAAGATGGAAAACTAAAAGACCTTATTGCCGACGCAAAAAAGAGAAGGCTTCCTAAAAAATATTCTAAATCCAAACACGACTGGGTCAGGTTTGTTATTCTAAATGAAGATTTAAAGGTGAAAAGGCATTTACATACTGATCCTGTTGCTGCTAATCACGTGATGCATACGGGACTGCGAGATATTCTTGATATGTATTATGAGATAGTCGGTCGCTGGCACACCAGTAACAAGAAGACGCTGTCAGACTTAAAGAAGTGGGATCCTAAGCTCAGGGATATTTTGACCAAAATTCTGTCGGCCAAAAATATGGATGACAAATTTACCCATTGGACGAAAATGATTGACCATATATTGAATAAGCTAGGCGGACGAATAGATATAGAGAAAACAGGCTGTGATTGCAAGATTTGCCAGCAAGACATTAGTCATCTCAGGAATTTGGTAGAAGGCCAGTAAGTATGCTATATCTACTCCGAGGTCTTTAGGATGAAACAACTCAGTAGAAGCGAGATACGCTCGATCAGGAGAGCCATCGGGTCTATGGTTGCCTCTGGGATACTAAACGAAGCTGAAGGTTCGAGGCTTCTGGGTGTTCTTCAGGCGAAGTGCAACCATCAAGGGGCGAGATATAAGCCCATTCGGGGCACAAGAGAGGAGATGGATTGTTCGCACTGTGGCCTTCAAGAGCTGGTCACGACCTAGTGGCCACAATGGCCTATTCAGAAAGCCAATCTGGATAGGCCTTCTGAATTTGTTATACTTGGTTAATTAAACCCAAAGGATGCGATTGGCTGTAAATCACGCTTAATAATAGCCCAATTTATAGTTCTGAACGCATCCCTTAACCCCTGCCATTTTTTTAAATTAACCATATGCCACCAAGATTTGAAACGCCGCTGCCAGAAAGGTATGCGGAACAAAAATTAAGAGAAGACAAAACGGCAACCGTAAAACATTTTAAAGAAGAGAAAAACGGCAGAGACAGATTTGGTAATCGTCTTTTTAGGTCTCCTGACTTATCTTATTTTGATAGAGATTACGATGCGATAAAAGCATCGTTGTTGCTTTCTCCATTTGGTGAGAGGCTAATTAAATCTTACCCAGGATTATTGAAAGAGATCGAAAGGGGTCTTATCGAAATAGAGAATACTTTTCAAGAAGGTACCATGAAACCTAAAGAATGGGTTGACTTGTCCAGCGGTGCCAAACTAAAGGCTTTAACAAGAGGTGGACAATCTAAGGTTTATGTCTTAGAGATAGGAGAAGAAAAGTATATCTTAAAAACGGAAGTTCCCAAAATGAGACATTTCGGTGATGTTTCTCAGCCCTATATTAATGAGATGCTTCAGGCACAGTCTATTGAAGCTGATTTAAGGGAAGAATTAAATAAACTAGGCATAAAAATGCCAACATTTTTATTTGCATCAGGACAGGTTTCTTGTATTAAATTTGAAAACGGAACGGAACCTTCGCAAGAAGAAGTACTAGCAAAGGCATCAAAACTCGTCGAATTATTGGTGGGATACATAAAGAAGAAACAGATCGAGAAAGATGAACTATGGAAGAATATAAGGATTGATTTAGCGAACAGATTAAAAATGGCAATAAAAACAGACAATTTTATTAAAAAAGATGATGGAAGTTATGTCTGGATTGACCCGTTTTATTACGAAGATATTTCTAGAGAGCATTAAAAGTTAAAAGTCTGGATTTCTAATAAAATACCCATAGATTTCATTGAACAAAGTTTTCCAATGTTCTCTATTGGCCCTGCTGTAAAGGACTCTTGAGTTTGAGGTGGATAATGTTTATTGCAAGTTTTACCATTGTCTCTAAAATAGATATATGGATCCCGTTGGAGGTCTCGCCCCGTTTGAGATCCGATTCACAATCTCGAATCAGCTAGAAATCTAAATTTCTTATCTCTAACGGGGCTCGTCTGCTGCGCGCTACGCGCGATCCGAAGGACCTTGGGCGGGCTACCTCTAACGAGATGGATAGAACTATTGGGCTCACAGTCACTATCGCTATCGTCGGTTCGATTGTTTTAGGCGTTGCTTTTCAGCAGGGTCTTATTGGCAACCAACAAATTAATGTTTCTCTTTCTACTGGGAAAGCGGTTTTATCGAATTTGAATTTAAAAATTGGAACCTGGGATGAAACAAGAGGAGAAAGTTTTGCATTAGCTCAAGGATCTGGAATGGAAAAAGCAAGGCAAGTCATATCTGAAAATTTCCCTTTTGCAACTTATTCGGAGCTTGAAATTCTTACATCTTTTGGGTTGAATTCATTGGATATACTTTTTGTGGGGGTTGCAAAAGATAATGCTCATGCAGTTGATCCTCTTTCTTTATCTGAGCAAACAGCGTTAAAGAATTTTGTGTTGGGCGGCGGTTGTGCGGTTCTTCTTACTGATAACGATACTTATACGGATGAAACTGACGGAAGTGCCTCCATAGTTAATAGGAGTTTTGTTAGTCCGTTCAATGTATCTGTAACTGGTACTGATGATGGACCAGATTACAACAGGCTTATTACATCAATCGGCCATCCGTTATTAAATGGAGTTAGTTCTTTTGTCCAAAATTATCCCGGATGGTATACCTCTATGCCTTCGTATACAAAAATACTGGCACGTAATGCTTATGTTCCAGGTTCTCCATATAGAGACGCTCCTTCGGTAACGATTATAGATAGGAATTTTTTGGGTGCTGGGTCCGGGCCTGTGGTTTTATTTTCTGATGTAAATTCATTTATTGATGATGAGGACGGCGGATATTACCAGATAGGTTTGGACGACGGAAGTAATTCTCAAATGTTAAAAAATATTCTTTTATACTGTGGTAAAAAAACTAGTCCAAGTCCAACGCCTACTTCTACTCAAACTACATCCCCAACGCCTACGCAAACAACTTATTGCCCTCAAGATTTAAGACGATGTCCAGACGGTAGTTATGTGGGTCGCACTGGTCCAAACTGTGAGTTTATTTGTCCGACCGTAACCACAAGACCAACTCCAACTAGAAGTTATTTCCCCCGTATTTTCTAGATTAGTCGGCCAAAACAAGGGAAAAATAAGAATTTGACTCCACCCTTGAGCTTAAAGGGCGGAGTTGACTTTTTCTACCCATTTGCTATAATTAGATCATAAAGTATTAGAACCGCCAAAAGCGGTTTTTAGTTGCCCAAACACACCCAAAAATGGTGTGAGGGTAAGCAAAAAAGGCCTAAATTAGGCCATTTCTGCAAGAACCACGCATATTTTCTAGCTTCCTTGTCACAAAGTGACAAGGGTAGAAGGGCTTAGAAAACGTGCGCAATTCAATGAATATTTTAAGGCGTTTTATCGCCACATTTATTATAGCATTTAGTTTATTTTCATTATCCCCAGTTTCGGCTCAAGCAGGGCTTTTAACCATAACTGGTAATTCTGGCTCCTTGCTAGCCAGTCTATTTTCAGCAACTAGCGCCGACTCATATTCAGGTACAGCAGATAGTAGTGATCAAATTCTTGAACCCGAACCACAGAGTTTTAGTAAGTTTATTTATGGAAATAGTTTGTTGTCTATTCAGTCTCCTTTGGCTGTTCAGAAAAATATTCAGATTAAGGAAGTTGTAAAAAGACAATACAATGTAGTAGCAACAGCTTATTCTTCAACCCCTGATCAAACCGATAGCACACCGTTTATTACTGCGTCTGGAACTCATGTAAGGGACGGGGTTGTAGCGGCAAACTTCTTGCCAATAGGTACTTTGATTAGAATTCCAGAAGTCTATGGTGACAAAGTTTTCGTGGTAGAGGATAGAATGCATAAGCGGTATTCTAACCGCGTTGATATATGGTTTCCCAGTCGTAATGAAGCTAAACAATTTGGAGTCAAACAGATAGTGATTGAATTGATATAAAAGAAGATATAAGGAGAATTTACAAACCCCGCCCCTGAACTCAGGGGCGGGGTTTTAGTGTGAGGGGATAACTCTTTTTTGTGGCATTTTGTATAATGAATTTAAAGATGATTCAGGAATTTTATTCTAGGAATCATTATTTGATTGCATTTTTTGCGATTCTTTTTGTATCGCTGATTTTATTTTCTTTTGTAGTTCAATTTGTTTGGGCTGCACCGTTAGTACCTTGTGGTCGGCAGGATCAGAAAGGTACACCAAATGAAAAATGTAGTACTTGTCATTTTTTTGTTCTTGGTCAGAATATTTCTGATTTTATTTTGAAAGATGTCACCCCGCCTCTTACAATAGTTTTTGTTGTTGCAGGGGGTGCAATGATTTTGTTCGGTTCAGGAAGTACTATCTGGGTGGCTAAGGGAATTGGACTTTTGCGAACGACTGGTATCGGCGTAGCTTTGATTCTTGGTTCGTGGTTAATTGTAAATTCAGCTTTATCTCAAGTTTCAAAATATGTCGGTTTTTCTTCTGACTTTGGAGAGGTGCCGGCCAAATGGTATACGTTCCCAATTTATTGCGGTGAAGGAGACGGCGGTGTTCCTGGCGAACTAATTTGTAAGCCGAAAGATCAAACAAAATATTTGGAAAGTTCAAATCAAACGGAAGTGGAAGTGGATTTAACGGCGGAAGGTGGTCAAGAGGGGGAATATCATTGGAGTATACAAAATTCAGACGGAACAGTAAAAGTTTCTCGAAACGGCAACCCATTAAAAGTCAGTCTTCCTAAAGGTAAATTTACTGCTGAAGTTAAAAGAGGGAATGAAAATCAAACAGCGGTCTGTACTGTAAAAGTTCAAGATCCGCTTCAATGTGGAACTTGTTTGGGTGCTCAATGTTCGGATTCAAATTTACCGATATGCGGCTCTATCGAAGATGAATGCAGTCCAAATCAGGTTAATAAATTGTTCGAAAATTTAAGAATTCCTCAAATTAATGGGTTGACTCAAGTTGAATCAATGAGTTTATTAAAATCTTTAGCCGCCCGTTTATCCGGCGGTAATCCTCTTGTAGAGAACGAAAATCGTTTCGGAATCTTTCAATTTACGGTTGCTAAGGCAAACCAATTAAAATCGTTGGTGGGAATAAATGAAAGTATTGGTGAAAGTTGGCTAACAAATATAGATAACACTCAAAAAATTATCAATTTAGCCGGAGCCTGGATTAATAGTCAAAACTTAATAGCCGTTTGCGGTTCGGGCCCAAAAGATGTTAGAGACATTGCCGCTGGGTTCTTGGGCGGAAAATCAGTTTGTGAAAAAAGTTCAGCCTGTACTGAAAGTGGCAGTGAAAGCTGTTCTATTTGTCCGAACAATAATGAACCGACTAAGAATTGGGAATGTTTATGGAGTGGTCCAGCGCCTCACAACGTTTGTAGTGACGTTGATAAGCCAAATGAAACATTTTCAGAAAATACGTATGCTCAAATAAGATCTTTTGCGCCACGCGTTCAATGGTGTTATGACACCTATTTTAAATAAATCAGAATTTAGGGGCTATCAAAAATAGTTCTTGAGTCCGGATTATACAGATGCCTGAAATTGAAAATCAAATCAACGTGAGTCAGAATCAGAATTCCAATAAAAAGACTTTTTTAATCTTGTTAATAATTGTATTAATTGGTTTGGCCGCCTTTGTATTTAGAAGCGTTTTTGTGTCTCGTTTCAAAAAACAGCCTACTCCTATGCCGAGTCTATCCTCACCTAGCCAAGTTTTAGTTTCTTCCTTGCCGCTAAATATAGAAACTATTAAAAAAGAATTTCCATCTAACGTGCCGATTGAAGCCGGAGTTCAGATTTTAGGTTCTTCTAAACAGAAATATCTTGACTCTTCTAAAAATTTGGTTTCTGTACAATTTGTTTCCAAAAAAACTCTGAACGAGAATTTAGCAATCTATGAAAACTTTCTAAAGACATCTGCTTATCAAATTACCAATAAAACCAGTGATAAGGACTTTGTAGCTTTATACGGTGTGGGTTCTAAGAATGAAACTTTTGTTTTTAGCGCGAGTATGGATTTACAAAAAAATGTTTTGGTAAATCTTGTCTACAGTTTGTAAGATGATCAAGGGTTTAAGAAAACTATACTTTCCATTTGGGATTTCAATTGTATTAATTGGTCTGCTTTTAGTTTTTTCTAATGTTGAAGCCCAAAGTCAACCGTCGGGGCCTATTAAGGTAAAGGCCGGAATTGAGATTGAAAAACTGGTTCAGTCTACTGACGGCTCACAGCTTTTTATGGACGGTACTGCCCATGGCGGGATTTATAATCAGGGGCAGGTTTGTCCAGCACCAGCCGTTTTTCGTTATGATGCGGCAATTTTAGTTGCTGATGTGCCCAATGAAACTGGTGGGATTTCTCGGTTGACTGACCGAGCTCAATATAAAATTGATAACGGGACAAACGGAAGCGGGGTTGTCCCGCTTACCAGAATTCAGATAGGACAAGATAGAACTTGCGCTGATAGATCTGGTACTGAAAAGGAGTATCTTTATTCATTTGATTGTTCCGTTCCTTCCGCTAATTGTGCTATTTCTGTTGCCAATCTTTCTCCTGGTAGACACACACTTTCGTTGTGTGCTATTGCTCATACTGATCTATATGACGATCCTGACATTTGTGCGATACCAGAATTAGAATTTGTTGTTCAGCCTCCGACACTTTTTGCAAAGTTGCGAGTTGAAGCAAGTGTTGATAATCAAACACGGGCCGGGAATTTTATAGATTCATGGCGTGTTATAACACCGACTATTACGGAACAGGAAAAAAGTGTTTCTTGGCCGGATTCTAATCCGGATAATTATAAATCTGGATATAAGATAGGTCTTTGGCAAGCCCATCCTCCGAACGACGAAAAGTTTCCAGGTACTGAAGCCAGGTATGAATATATGGAATTTTGGAAAAACGATCAGTGTTTTTTAAACTGCGGCGGCGGTCAGGAATTTAGTTTACAAACGAATAAGGACGAAAAAATTAAAATAGTTCTTGTTTACAAGACGGTACTAAGTAGAGTAAGTACGATTAAGGTTTTTACAAATATTGAAGATAAACTTTGGCCAGAACAAGTTGGAGTCAGTTTTGCTCTTTACGGTCCGGATGGAGATGTTAGTAAACAGCCATATTATAGTTCCCAGATTTCCGGTCATGAAAATCCAGTAGTTTTAAACAATGTGCCTGCTGGAAGTTGGGTTATAAAAGCTCAAACCCATACAAATGGAAATGTTCATGCCCTCTGGCGAATAAATTCAGATAATGGAGGAAATGGGGGAGATAAAGCAATTTTAGAAAATGGCAAAGTCCTTACTTTTAATTTAGATTATTTATATTTTGGTAGAGATATTGGCTGGTCTGCTTGCGAATTATCTTCACGAAAAGCCACTTTTTTATTTCGAGCCACTGACACATCTTTACCTCTTAAATTTTATGAACAAGGTTTTGAAAAATTACCGGCCCAGTGGGGTTATGGTAGGTATGATGGGCAAAGCATTAACCGACCGCGAGGTCTGGCTGGAAATATTAGCAATATTTTAGACACTCAAAATTACAAATCAGCCGAAGCCAGTTTTATTACTAATACAGCACTTCACGATGGATGGAATATTTTTGATTTAAAAGGTTCTGTTAAGCATGAAGGCATGACCCCGGGCATAAATGATCCCTTAACTAATGTACTAATTGGCTGGGTTTATGGAAACTGCGGGGTTACCAATCTTAACGCTCAACCTTTGGTGGTTGAGGGTACGGTTATTAAGGGTAGTGGAACCACGCTTCCTAACTTACAAACTTCTATTAAAAATTTGGCCAAACCATTTTTGGATCAATCAGTTAACCCGGAAGTAATAGCCGGTTGGAAACAGGAAGGTTCAATTGAATACAAGCAGGGAGGTGGTTGGATTTCGACAGTCGAGTTTCCCCAAGTAGCTAAATTAACTAATTGTGAGCGATCAGCTGGTAATAAATGTACAGCCAACCCCAGCCATCCATTTTCTGTTTATACTCAAGATCAACTAGTTAAGTTTGTATTAAGTGACAGTGTAAGGGACTTAGCGCCGGGGGTTTACGAAGCCAAAGTTAAGTTTGCCGGTCCGGTCTATTTAGAGTTTCCGAACATACAGGATACGGGGGTGAGATACAATACTGGCGATCAATTAAGCAGAAGTGGTTATGGGCGAAGTGAAACCGAAGTAACCATAAGGATTACTGTCAAAAATCAAATTTTAACCTGTACTTCAGATAAACAAAGAATTCTTCAATTTGAACAAGTTAATTTTACTGCTAATGGAGGGAATGGGGTTTATCAGTGGAAAGGTCCTTTAGGTGCAACTCCACCGCTTAGTACCAGTAAAGTTTATTCACCAAGATTCTTTTTGCCGGGGTTTAAATTGCCGACTGAAGTTACAAGCGGTGACCAAAAAGCCCTTTGTGGAGTAGATGTTTTACCGTTTCCGGTTCCAGACTTGCCGATTTTAAGTTGTACTGACCTTCAATTTCAAGCTACTGCGGGTGGAGTTAATCCGTCTGTTCAAGATTTATTGTTAAAAATTGAAGATGGTCCGATTGTCTCTCAATACATACCTCATGAAGGTTTTTCTATGGAAAAATTGGATCAAGCCAATTGGCTTAGTCTTGTTGGAGCCCTGCCTTTAAAGATAACCGGTAACACCAATCAGACAAATAATTTGGTTAAAAAATCAGCCCAAGTTAATATAACTGGTCTTAAAGCTGGAATTTATGATGCGAGAGTTTTGGTTAAAGCAACTAATGTTAGAAATATTCAGGGTCAAGCTGTTTGCAATGTAATTTTAAAAGTTGACGAGGCTGGAAAAACGAAAACCGCTTCACTTAGAGTTGAGGCTAGGATAGACTCAGCAGAAAATCAGTCCGGGGTATTTAAGAATCAATGGCATGTTGTAACTCCAACTAAAACTGAAAGTCAAAATATTGTACCTTGGCCTCAAAGCGGATATCAAGATGGTTATGCAACCGGTAGCTGGACAATCCAAAGGCCAGCTGATGATTTCTTTCCCGGAAATTCAAAAGCAGTCTTTAATCATATAGAGATCTTTATCGAGCATCCAAATGGCAGGACAGATAAATTATTCACAGAGAGTGACAAGATTCCATCGCTTGTTTCTAATGTAGGTAACAACGATAAAGTAAAAGCTGTGTTTGTTTATAAGAGCATCTCTTGTAACCTAACGGCTAACCCAATAAATATTATCAATGGCCAGTTTTCCACTTTAGCTTGGGCATCTACCGGAGCAGAAGAAGGGGAGATAAGTAATAATCTTGATAGTCGGATTATTAAAATTAATAACGTTTCTTCTGGTAATACAATTGTTTCACCTGATAAAACAACAAAATATACAATGCTAGTGAGAGGAAATGAAAATCAGGCAACCTGTGATGCGGTTATTAATGTTGACCAAGATAAGGAACCCAATGAAGCCGTCTTAGGGTGCTCCTCTAAAGAAGGTTCATCTGTTCTTAATTTTAACTATCAAATAGGAGATCCACCGCCGACAGTAGAAGATTTATACCTTGATATAACTGGAGGATCAAATGAGGCTAGACATGATCAATTAAATTTTCAGAAAGTTGAAAATGCCAGTTGGTTGAATCTGGGCGTAATTAATAAAACAAGCATTATTGGGAACACAAATCATATTGAACAAGATCGCATAGTGAAAAGCGTTATTGGAATAAATATTTCTAATCTTAGAGCGGGAAATTATAATGCTCAAATTAGGGCAACAGCGGCTAACGTCCAAAACAGTTCGGCCATTTGTCGGGTTAATCTTATAGTTGAAGAAAGGGGAACAAAAAGTTGTATCTTAAACATTGTGCCGTCCAGAATTCCTCAAGGTGAATCTGCTGAATTAGAGTGGAGACTTAATAATGTTTCTGACTGTCAGGCTTCTAGGTTTCCTTCGGGCAGTGAATGGAGCGGTTTGGTAACTTGTGATAAACAAAGTTGCCAGAAAACAATTACTCCAAGCTCTAGCCACCGTAGCACTGTATACTCACTAAGCTGTAATAACGGAGCTACAAGGTGTTCGTCCTCGGTTAGTGTTTTTGCAACTCCTCCGCCAGAAAGACCATCCGAAGAGTTTCCGGTATGCGAAATGCCTCCTATCGATAAAAAGAATTTTTGATTTGGCAACTCTAAATCTTGCTTAAAAGCAAGATTTAGGATTAAATAAAGCTAAATTTGTCCCCGTAGCTCAATTGGATAGAGCGTTTGGCTTCGAACCAAAAGGTTGCAGGTTCAACTCCTGCCGGGGACATAAAAGGTGTGAAGGTTAGATTTTTGTAAAAGGTTTATATATATATAATTTTAGGAATTTAATTTCTTTTTGCGGTTTAAGTAAATGATTAAAAATACAACAACAGCAAACAGTATAATCAGCCACCACCAGCTTACTGATTTAAATACTCCACCGATATTAGCTGTGAGGTTTTCTGTTGCACTCTTTTCATTGTTAGTAGAATTGTCGGTCTGACCAGAGCCATTAGTTTCTCCGTCAATTGAGTTATTCTGTATTATATCAGCTACGCCAGCTACATCAGATTGCCCGCTTGGGTTTGTTCTACCCGTGCTAGAATTCTGTGTCCCAATAACTTCTCCTGTTTCACCAGCATTAACCGTTTGATTATTTAAACCAAGAGTAACAAAGGTTTTTTCGAAACTTAGTGTATCGGGTGAGGCGTGAGATATAGCCCTAAAATAGTAGGTAGTACCCGATGCAAGACCTGTAATGGCGACTGAATGATTAAATGTTCCATTTGTTGATGCGGGGCTGTCCAGTTCGGCAGTAGAGAGCGGATACCCATAATTTGGAGCGCTATTAAAATCAAATAAATTTGGGCTGGTGCCATAGACTACTCGGCTGGTTGAACGATAGCTTGTGTCCCAAACAATAGTAACACTTGTTGTTTCTATGTCTAAAGCTCGGACAGTTTCATTAAGAATTGTCAAAGCATCAATACCGCCACCTCCGTTTCCACCACCGCCTCCACCATTACCGCCGTTTTCTCCGTCTTCGTTTCCACCCTCGCCCGCAAAACCAACTACAATATCAAAACCAAGTTCGTTTTCCTGATAGTCGTTGCCAGAACCAGAAATAAACGAAACCGCAAAACTGTAAGTAGTTGAACCACCTGAACCAGTTACCGAAGAAAGATTAACCTCACCGGCATCAAAGAAATTAGCCAAAGTGTCGTTATACAGCTCGTCATCACCTTTGCTAATAACTAGATTTAAGGCACTAGCAAAATTGTCAGGGTCAGTAACATTTATTGATTCAACAATGATATCTTTGGAGCTGTCAGTGTTATTGGTAACTTCTACTGTTCTGGTAACGATGTTACCGGGCAAAAAGTTAGCTTCGTTGAACAATGGTGTGCTCTCAAAATTAACAACTAAGTCATCTGGAGCGGCATAAGAAGGCCCAGCTATAAACATCCCCACTAGAGTGAAGAATGTTACAAACTTTATAAATTTTGTTTTATTAAATAGTTTCATTGTTTTCGTTACCAGTTGATTCTAGTTCTGATTCTGGAGCTGCCTGCCCTGCGGTGGCTTCTTCTATTTGAGGGGGTTCTTCCTCAACCGCAATGTCTTCTTCAATAATAATATTTTCTCCTGTTATAACGTCTTCTTCATCAGCCGGTGATCCGTCAACAACATTTTCCTCAATAATAGTTTCTTCTTCCACTACAGTTTCTTCTTCAACTGTAATTTCTTCGGCATCATTGGTTGCTTCTTCTTCAACAATAGTCTCTTCTTCAGTCACTGTCGCTTCCTCTCCCTCGGTTATAACTTCTTCTTCGGCAATAGCATTTTCTTCTCCGGGTGTTGTTGTTTCCTCGTTAATCAACACCTCTTCTTGTTCAACCATTATTTCTTCAAAACTAATACTGCTCTCGCTGTAAATATACTCGCCTGCTTCATTCTCAAGAATATTAACCCCGCCCGGGGTCGGAATAGGGTCAACCCAATCGCCGATACCATCGGGAATTCTGGCATACGATTTATTCGGTGGAACATTGGGACAGTCACCTTCGAAAGCATCTTCTGAATTTGATGCTCCGGGGCTTGGTTCAATTTCACAGAAATCGCTTACATCATATGTGTGCGAGTCAACTAAAGTATTTGAGTCGTCAAATAATCTGACTGTATCGCCGGTATTATTGTAAATGGCTTTGTTCATGTAAACTACTAACCAACTTTTGCCGGCAATAGTTGTTGTGGCCGGAGCCGTATTTAGAGCGGTTATGTTTGTTTTGTTGCCCTCGCCTTCTGTGGCGTCTCTTAAGTACCAGCCGGCCAAGTCAATCGCTCCAGTGCTATTATTGTACAGTTCAACCCATTCACCTTGGGGCATATCATCGCTGTCATTTCCAAAATCAAAACCATAAGCAAAGCCGTCGGGATTTGGTAAAAATTCGTTTAGAACCACCATTTTGCCGGCCGTAATAGTAAAAGTCATTCTTTCCTCGTCGTTAAACCCACCATCGTCGTAAGAAGCGACATTTGTTTGCCAGCCCTTGAATACAACATCAAACTGGCATTCTTCGCCGTTTATAAATGAAGTTTCATCAACCGGTAATTCAATATTGAATTGCCAGGTTCCCAAAACAGTCGAAGCCGGAGTAGCCAACGACATTAAGTTGCCGTCATATTGTGCTACTCCGTTAAGTTTGGTCTGCAGATTAAGCGCTCCGCAAAAACCATCTACGTCAGCTATTTCCTCCGCTTCTAAAGTATACTGAAAGTCCATTCCTCCGCCGTTAACTAAAACCGTGTTTTTTGAAATCGTCTCATCTAGCCCGATTGAACTTTCAAATGTGTATTCACTCAAGGAAAAATCAAGATATCCGGCAGTGAGTTCGTTATTAGACGCCGTCTCTATGTCATTGAAATAAGCGACAGTTGTTCCCACTGCCCAAAGTCCGGTAAAATTCATTCCGACAACCAACATGAAAATCGCGAGGGAGGTCATTACTTTTTTTAAAGATTTAATAAAACTTGTACTGAACGACTTATGGTGAATTATGTCAAACCATCTTGTGGTGAGCTTGTCGAACCAAGTAGAAGTATCAAAGTTAAACCCTTTCAATATACTGGTTCGATTATACTTTCCATGAATTAAGTCACGAATTAGGGCAAGCCAAAAACTTTGCGCCTTCCTCGCTTTAATTTTTTTGTTTAAAACTCTTGACTTGCTTTGAGCATATCGAAGAGGTTTAACCCCTTTTATTTTAGACGATTTTCTGGGCATTTTTTGACTTTTTAATTTCTTTTACTATTTTGCCGACCTGATCAAAAATAATAAGAGCGGCGGGAATTACTACAATCGCAAGCAAACCATAGCCAGTCTTGGCTCCCGCCACCAGATAACCGGCGTAGGGGACTGAAACTAAAACCTTTCCGATAACTTTGTTGGCAGAAACCAAGTTTCGGTCAATATCGTCATTAGCATCGCCCTTTGTCTGATAAGAAATAGTGCCGACATCAACTTTGGCATCGGTGATTCGGTGGGTAGTCGGAATTTTCTTTCCTTTTGCGTCTTTAAAGTTACCTTCAAAAGTGATTACATCACCTATTTTGTAATTGCTTAAGGGTTTAATCAAAACCACGCTTCCGGTTTTAATCGCCGGTTCCATTGACCCTGACTGGACCACTCTTATCTGAAAATTGCCCGGAATCGGTAGCATCGGCACAACCAAAACCACCGCCAAGGCGATTAGTAATCCCGTCAATATTCTAGAAGCTATTTTCTTAAATTTTTGCATTTCTCTTAACATCGTAAGCCGTCTTCGTCTTACGATGTTGGTATATTGAGGTCTTTATCCCCAGCCCCTGACACGCAGAGGCTGGATAAAAGACTTCAAATTAATCTCGTTCTGGAAGTTCAACATCTGCACATTTGAAGTTAGGGTTATTTCTAACTTGTTCTGCATACAAAACTACATCCGCGCTGAATGAATCAGATTGAGCATCGTCTTGTACGCCACTGCCGTCACACGAAATTACTCCCGTATCATGGTTAACTGTCTGCGTTCCAACACACCATGCAACTCCAATATTGCGCGTTGATGCACCGCCAGTGGGCGAAAGTGCATCTGTTTCTGATTGCGAATCGGCGATGTCAAGATCGTAGAAAACATCGAAGAAGGAAAGCAGATCAAAATCTGGATCTCCTTGAATTTTCAGAGGCGTCTCATCGTCGTCCGGATTATATTTCCCATTAGAGTCATCATCCTGCCATCCGAAAACGCTGATATATTTTGAAAGCTCACCATTGTTTTCCGTTACATCACCCGCATCTCCTTCAGCCTCATTAAGACCATTTTCGTCATCTTCCTTGTTTGTCACAAGAAGACATGCCCATGCCGGATTATCATCCGCATGCACACTGATATGGCGAGTGCCATAATCGCCGGGCTTAATGTCCTCAAAAGTAAAGAACTTCTGATTAGTTAAGTCTCTAGCAGTCCATGTTGTGCCAGCTGTTTCGATATCCTCACCGTTATAAGTTGCTCCAAAGCTATCTACGGTAAGGTCAATTGATCCGGCCGTGAAGACATTTCCAGTTGAAGTCTCTGTGTCATTGAAAAAGGCGGTTGTCGCCCCCACCACCACAACTGCGGCGGCGGCAATGACACTTAAACTCAAAGTTATTTTTGACATATTTGCCTATAAGCGCAGCGAATAGCTGCAAATATGAGCATCTCGCCGAAGCCTACCTCGACCTTCGTAGCTTTAGCGAAGTAGGTATGGCGTAGGCGGATGACATATTTTTTATTATCTTTAACATCGTAAGTTCTTTTCGCCTTTGATATCCCACACATAAATTTTGTGTGTGGGATAAACTAGAATTAGTCCAGTTGGTTTCCGAGATGCGCAGAGCACTCGAAACCGTCGTTATTTCTGGCTTGCTCGGCATAAAAACTGATGGTTGCAGATAAGCTGTCGGTTTGAGTTTGATTGTCCTCACCAGAACCGTCACAAACGACAGGATGAGTAATCGGACTCCTGTCTGCATCTTCACCGTCATCTTGTGCCGGTGGATCATCGAGCCAATCTTCATTAAAACCACCAAAGCACCATGCCTTGCCGATGTAGTAAGTTTGGTTACCAGTCAAAGCTCCGCCAAAGATACCTCCGTTATTTGGTTCTGCTAAAGCAACCGTCGCAACTTGACCAACGTTTAGATTACCTAAAGGACCTGCTGGCAAGAGTTGTTCGTCATCTTCCCATACATTATCGCCATCATCTACCCACCAGATGAAGTTTACACGGTTTGCCAATTCGCCTTCCGGATTATCATCGACGTGGACGTCACCATCTTCAAGCTCTGGTTCGGTTGATGAAACATCATCATTTGAATCAAGACGAACATCAACACACGCATACGCATCGTTGTTGTTTACGTGAAGCGAAATCGTATCCTCACCCCAGTCGCCTGGTTTAAGGTCAGAAAAGTTGAAAAACCAGTCGCCATCTTCAAGGTCTTTCTGAATCCAAGATGTGCCAGAGCTTACAAGTCCATCCAAAGCACTGTAATAAGAATCATTGTCAATTTGAAGGTCAATCGCTCCCGCGGTAAACGTATTACCGGTTGAGGTTTCCGTATCGCTAAAGAAAGCAGTTGTTGCGCCAACTACCACAGCGGCGGCGGCCACAACTACTACTGAACTTAATAGTATTTTTTTAGTCATATTTATTGTTTTGTTTTTTTATAAGTTAAATTATTTTTTTAATCACCTAACTTACAAATTATTAAATAAACACTTTTTTGATCGACCGACTTTATTCATTTATTTTTGGTTACCTCCATGACTACGCTCCATTAACCGAGTTTGACTCGGTGGAGGCAGCCAATGGATAAGGGAATAAAGCCCAAACGCAGACCTGTTTCCTTTAGAAGCTATCCGAAAAGTCCATATTCGGCTGCAATCTTCTAATTTTGGCTGCAAGAAGCGAATATCTCGTCTGAATAGTATAAACTATTCTTCCTCAATCTTCGCTTCTCTCGGAGGCGATTCCCGCAGAGGTTCCTTTGCGTGAACCTTCGCCTTTACTCAAAATTATAAGATTTCGCTGCGAAAGAAACTTTCCGGACAGCTTCTTTGATTGCGTCTAGGCTCAATAACTTACCTTTTTAAAGTTTCCGGATTTAAGTGTATGTATAGGATGATGAATGGATTATGAATTGTTAAACCGTAGCAAGTCGTCCTATTTTGTCTATATTTTTTAAATTTTTAAAACAACAAAAAACCGTCCAACATAAAAACGGTTCTCAAAAACAAAATAAAATCTCACAAGGACAATTTGCCATTATTTTACTTATGAATCTCGGTTTCCCTGCGAGATGTTTAAGCTTTTCTAAAAGTATATATGTAGCGAAAATCTTGTCAACCCCGCTCTTGGAAAATATTGGCTTTTATACTGAAAACAGAAAATTTTATAAAACTTATGCCTTCGTTATTAAGTAAAGTAAACCCTATTCATAATTAGCAACTCCTGTTGCTTGTGCTTTTCAAGGGCGGGGTCAAGAGAATATAATTAGAGGAGCGGGTTTAGAATTATCATCAATTAAATTATAAAACCGCCGTGGAGGGCATCTTAGTTAGGAAACAAACCAAGTGTTGCTCTAAAGAGCATTGCTTGGCAAATCAGATGCCCTCCACGGCGGTTTTTTTACGATCTCTAACAAAGCCCCAGGAGGATATAATAGATTAAAATAATAGTCAACAGCTTGTTAAGAGCTTGGTGAATAATGTTTTCCAGTACTTCAAAATTGTGGATTGCGTGGTTTGCGAGCAGTATAATGTTTAGACACTGCGAGTAAAATCCACAATTTTGCTGGAACGAAGTGAGCTCGCTGAGCGAACGAGTGATGATAGAAGGCATTGTTCACCAAGCCCAATAATTTTTGTAGTATATTTATCCAATTTGAGACATTTGAAGATACAAGAGCTGGAAAAGTAGAAAAGTAAAAACCCCACTATGACGGGGGTTTAATTTATGGTTTTTCTTCTGGCTGTCTTCGTTTTAACGTTGGTGGCGGTTCTTTTTTGTCTTTTTCTGAATCAGGATCAGGTTTATTTTGATCGGTTTTGTCTGGCGGATTGGTGTCGGGTGCCTTGCGTCTTAATGTCGGACGTCCGCGTTCTTGCGACTGTTTATTCATTTGTTGTGTAGTAGTCGCTCCATAAAGGCGTCTTGTAAGGGTTTGGATTTGCATAAATGCCGTAGAGTTTAAAACATATTCTTCCTTATCCAATTTTTTTAATACATATAACGTGGTTATGCGATTCTGGTTAAATCGGTCATCAGCCGAAGGATGGGTTGCAAAAAATCCAGCTAGCCATCCTGGGCGTTTTTTATTTTTTTCGGCAAGGTTGGAAAAAAACTGCAAAAATCCTAATGGATCAAAACCAGTTTTGGCCGCATACGACATGCCTAATTTGTCGGCTTCACTTTCCTTTCCTTTGTCTATGCCAATCTTTGCCGCCAAAATGTCAGAGCCTATTCCTCCGAGTATCCCTCCAAAAACTCTCCCGGCTATTCTAATTGGTAATTGAACCAAGTAAGCTTTTGATAAGTTTCCGGCAGCATGCCTTTTGCCGATATGCGCTATTTCATGTGCTAACACTCCTGCAAGCTGGGCTTCATTTTCTGCTTCCAGTATTAAGCCTATATTTACATAGAGGTATCCACCAAAGGTTGTAAGAGCATTTACTTCAGGTGATTCTAGGACTTTCGTATGGATTTCGGGAAATAACTTTTTAGCATCAGAATTCTGGGCAAGGTTTGCCACCAACGTGTGGATGTAAGTATTAATTACTGGATTCTCAACGGGTTTTAGTGTTTGTATTAACATTTGATCAATTTCAGCACCCAGTCGGGCTTCTTTTTCAAGCGAGACAAGCCAAACACCTTTTTTCTTGTCACCAATTGAATCAAGATCAATGTATTTGAAATTTGGATCTTTTAATTTATTTTCTAACTCCCTTTTTGTTTTTGTCCAGTTTCTGTCGTTTTCAATCAAAATCTTTTGGGAATTATAAATTTCTTGCTCGTTTTTTAGTTGTTGGTTTTGTTTTTTATCTTCCAGTTCTTTTTTTCGCAATATCCATGCAGTAGTTAACTCATCGAGTTCTTTTATGAAGTCTCTGGTTGGGTCAACCTCTAGAAGTGAAAGAGGGTTTTTAGATAGTTTTAATTTAGATTGAGTTGGTTCCGGGGTTTGTGCTTTCTCATTTTTTTCTTGAGCAGAGATAGGAGCAAAAACTGGAATTAGTAAAATAAACAAAAATACAGCAAAATACTTTTTCATGGGCCACCTTTTAAAAGAGCTTTTTGATTCTTGTTTAAGTCTAGTTCCGAATCATTTTTTTGGCAATGTAAATAGAATGGGATGCGGTGCCATCTGTTAGTTCAGAGGATATTGGACAATGTCACTAAATTTTTTAAAACAGAGGCAATTACAATTGGCCCAACACCTCCAGGAACCGGTGTAATCCAAGACGCTTTTTTAGAAACTGACTCAAATTCAACGTCACCAGAAATAGTAGTGGAGTTGTTATGTAATGATTCATTGAATCCAAAATCAATTACAATTGTTTTGTCTTTTACCATGTCCGCCGTTATCAGGTTAGGTCTTCCGACTCCGGAAATAATAATGTCAGAGTTTTTAGAAATTTCGCCCGGATTTTTAGTAAATTCGTTTATAACCGTAACTGTTGCCATTTGTTGTATTAACCAATGAGTTACTGGTTTCCCGACCAAGAGACCATAACCAAACACAGCAACATTTTTTTCTTTTGGATTAATTTTTAGTTCTTCAAAAATATTCTTTATAGTTTCAACCGACGGTGGAAGTACCTCGGAACGATTTGTAAAAAAAGCTCCTTGTGCTTTTTCAGATAACATATCAACATCTTTTTCTTCTGGTATAGCGTTTAAAAGGTACTGGGTATTTAAATGAGAGGGGAGAGGAAGTTCTAATATAACACCACTGTTAGTTTTAACTTTAGAGATTTTGTTTAGTTCTTTTCTTAATTGATTATTACTAATATTTTCTGGGAATTCATGCAATTTAAAATCAACGCCTACTTTCTGGCAGGCTTTTTGTTTTAACTCAAGAAATTTTTTTGAACCCGTATTTTGTCCGATTAATATGGCCGCAAGTTTTAATTTGAGATTCCTGGTTAATACGGTTTGTCTCAATTCCTCTAGAAGTTTATCTGCAATTTTTCTTCCGTCAATTAACATACCCCGTAGTAGAAATTGGAAATATCCTTATAGTTTTTGATAAGAATATTGCCTCAATCCACGTTTTTACAATTATTGCCCCCTGTTCTTTTAAGTACTATAGAAACAGAGAATTTGTTCCAATTTTCACTACGGGGCATATTCGTAGGATAATAAATCCCGCACCTTTAGAGTAATGGTCGCTTAAGCGACTTATGATGTCAAAGATATTTACTCTAAAGGTGCGGGATAAAAAACCGCGATTATTTAATCGCGGGAACTACTAAGTACTCTTTGTTGAAGGAGAGAATATCGCGCCACGGCTTTAACTGTATAATTTAGTTCAGTTTCTGGAATCCATGATCCCAACTCTTTTAGGTCAACAAATTTTGCTTCTTTTATTTCTATTCCGCCAGATGGTTTAGGCTCGCTTTGACTGATAACTTTTACGACCCAAAGGGTACATAAATTAAATCTTTTTGATTCAGGTACTGGACCACGAAATTGATCTACGATGCGGAGTTGTTCACTAATTTCAATCCCGCTTTCCTCTTTTAATTCGATTTTTGCCTGTTCTCTTGGTTCAAGTTTGTGGTTTATACCACCGCCGGGTAAGTGCCAGCCACAAGTTCCCGGTGGGCCAAGTCGTTTGTTTATTATTAAAACCTCTATTTTGCCGTTGACCTCTCTGAACGCAACGACAAGCACTCCGTTTAAATGCGTTGCCCTTGTTAACCAAAGACAAAACCAAAAAGATATTCTGTATAGAAATTTTATTTTTTTCACACCTCACCTCACTTTGATAAAAAGAACTAATTTTAGTATACGATAGTATTAATCGTTGGTCAATAGGGAATGGATTTTTTTTGCTATTTTTTCCATATCTTTTTCTGTCATTCCTTGAGTTGTAACTGTCGGAGTGCCAATGCGAATTCCCAAAGGATCCCAAGGCTTTCTTGTGTCATAGGGTATCATGTTTTTATTAACAATAATGCCGTTTTTTTCAAGGATTTCACCGGCAGTTTTACCTGTATGGCCCAGAGGAGTAACATCTATAAGCATTAAATGATTATCAGTTCCATCAGAAATAATTTTAAAGCCTAGTTTTTGTAGTTCATTGGCCAAGGCTTTAGCGTTTTTTACAACTTGCTTTGCATATTTTTTGAAATTTGGTTTAAGCGCCTCTTCTAAACAAACGGCTATGGCAAAGATGGTATTCATATGTGGTCCGCCTTGCATGCCCGGGAAAATCATTTTATCAATTAGTTCATGAAGTATAGAACCTGAAACTTGAAACTTAGACTTTTGTTTTTTTGAAATAATGAGAGCCGCCCTTGGGCCACGCAATGTTTTGTGAGTTGTGGTAGTAGCGATATCCGCATATGGAAATGGGGAAGGGTGTGCGCCGCCAGCAATCAATCCGGCAATATGGGAAATATCAGCCATTAAATACGCCCCAACACTGTCCGCAATTTCTTTAAACTTTTTAAAATCAATTATACGGGAGTAAGCCGATGCTCCGCAGACTATCATTTTTGGTTTTTCTTTTTGGGCAATTTGAAGAATTTGATCATAATCCAAAAATCCATTGCGATTTACGCCATAGTGAATAAAATTAAACAGCTTTCCTGTCAGACTTACTTTGTGGCCATGAGTAAGATGTCCACCATGCTCTAAACTCATGGATAATACTTTATCGCCAGGATTTAATAGCGCATGATAAACTGCTAAATTTGCAGTGCTTCCGGAATATGCTTGTAAGTTTACACCGTAGTCAACAGGCTTTATTTTAAAAACTTTGTAAACTAATAATTTAGCGTAGTCTTCAAGCTGATCAACATTTTTATTTCCGAAGTAATATCGCATTTCGGAATATCCCTCGGCATATTTGTTGGTGAATTCAGTTCCTAATGCTTCTAATACGGCCTGGGAAACATAGTTTTCTGAAGGAATTAAATTAATAACGTTTTTTTGGCGTTTTTTTTCTACAACAAGAAGCTTATATAGTTTGGAGTGGTTTTTCTTAAGATTTTTGTAGTCCATTTTTATATTTACTTGCAGAACACCGCGGCCGTAAGGCCGCGGATGAATGCAAGCCCTGAAGTGAGTCGAGTTTGACTCGACGAACGAAAGGTAAATATATAAATCAAATTTCAGCAAAAATCATCAATGTATTTTTGCTGAAATTGTGCTCGCCCGAGTACTACGGGCGCAAGCCCATGGATTTCTATATTATCTGGCAGAATACCTAGACAAGCTTAAAGAAATCTGTGAGTTAATTCAAGGGGTTGGGTAAACTTAATAGCGCCCGTTGGGCGCTAAGTATTATGTGGAATTAAAGATAAATTTCATAGTAAAAAATCTGTGGGACATGAAATTTAGTTTTAGCATCGTATGACGACTTAAATTCTTTAAAAGCTTGAGTTACTGCAAGCTGTAAATTGCCGTTATGAAAAACAATTCCACCGTATTCTTCATAGTGGCAAGTTCGCACCAAAGGATCTCGGCTTATAAAGTCCATGAAACTTGGATCTCCGAGCTGAAATGTCTGCCAAGTAAGTCCACCATCAGTTGAGGTCTTGGCCATTTTATAGTTTTTGTAAACGCCATTTTCCTGCAGGACTTGATTATAGGATACAGCTAGTCGGTTTTCTTCCTGGGTACTGTCTGGGTTGAATTGTACCCCTGGTTCTGGAGTCAAACGCTTTTGGTTTGACCAAGTTTGACCGTTGTCGGTTGATTGCATCCAGTATATTCCCCCAAGGTCATTACCAGCGTCTCGTCTTGAAAAGAAAAGATTAACTGTTCCAGTTTTGGGGTCGCTTGTTAGGCTAATACCGGGTATGTGTCTAGCATTTTGTGTTGGGTCGTCGCTAACCTTAATGGTTCTGCTGGTACACTCATCTGACCAAGCGCCAGTTGGTCCTGGATTTGCGATGACCTTTGATTCACCAATGGTTTTAATTTCGCCGTTGCCGTCTAGTTCAACTGTATTCATCCAGATTTTTACTCTTTCCAGTTGTTGGCCAATAAGTTCAAGCCAGACAACTACAAGCGTATTTCCTTTGCCTTTGGCCATGTGTACATTTTGCCAACCAGTAACTAATCCATCATTTGCCCAAGAACCTTTGAGGGGGGATACTCTTCTATAATGTGACTTAAGCTGAATCTCATTAAGAAATGCTTTATTTCTGGGTGCAATATATATGCCATCGCTTACAGCAAGCGGGCCATATTCTGTAAGTAATCCTAAATGAACCGTTTTTGTGCCGACAAATTCGCTGATTCCCCAAGGTTTATCGCTTAATGAGGTTCCAAATAGGGCAAAAAATTCTCTTTCAGAGTTAATTAATCCCCCGGACTTAAAGTAAGGAAAAGAAGGAGCTGTAGAGTTTTCAAGTTCATAAATCCTTAAGTCTATCGGCGTTGAACCCCCGACAGCTTCAATGTCAAGAATATTAAGTTTATTATCTGAAGTTGTTAGAACTACCTGATCGCCTAGAGGCATGTTTCCAAGACATATAGAGCCAAAAATACTATTCCAGGAACATGGAACATGTCCTGGCATGGTTAGATTTCTAAAACCGTTAGTCTCTTTAATTGCAAAACCAGAGAATGATGGGAACGAGACGACTTCGGGAATTTCTTGAGTTGCTTGGCTAAGTCTTGATTCTTTTGATTCATTATAAGATATCACCAGTGCCTCTTTTCGATTATTGTCTTTTCCGATTCCTAAATGCGGTTCGCCGACAAAGAAAACTTGTTGAGATTGTCCGGTTAAGGGATCAAATGTTTCGTTAACTTGGCCTTCTGTTACTGGAGTTCCTGAAACTTGAATAGCTCTGCTGTTGATTGAAAAAATTGGAGTGGCCGAAGTAATGTCATCAGCCGTGGTTGAAATGGCTTTATAGTTTTTAATATTATGCGCGATTTCTAAAGTTGTTACCTTTAGGTATTTATCTAAGTATTTTACCGCATGAGGTTCAAGAAAATGTCTTTGTTTCAGATATTCTGGTTTTATTAATTGAATTTGCTCATTAGTCAGTTGGACTGATTCGCGGAGTGTCTGTTTGTTTTCGTTCATAGCTGAAGCCGTTATAAATGTTGCTACAAGTGCAATTCCCAATATTAAAGAGTTGATTTTTTTAGAACTCATAATAACTCTCCTTTTTAATTTTTTAATGAACTAAATACCTCTTTTAAGCCTATTTTTAGTATGATTGCGAAAAAGCCTCGTGTCTATTGACTTTTTGTGTAAATGGTAGTTTTTTATAATCAAGATTTTTATTGGGAGTCAAGTGAAGCCCCGCCGACGGGAGTCGGCGGCACCTCTTGTCTTGGTGGCGGGGCGGACTCCCGCACCGAAAGTCAATTCTCTTACTATTCATCCTTTGGTAGGAGTCGACGGCTTTCTGGTGCGTTGGGTAAAAAATTGATTAGTTTATTTTGAATGAACACCGTCTTATTTAAACTCTTGTTTTTTAAATACCCGGATAATTTTAAGTCGTTCAAGACGATAGCTTTAATACTTTCTTCTTTGAGATCTTTGTGTGTCTTAATAACTCCTCTTGTTTTACCGTTAAACTGAATAATGATATTGATCATTTCTTTATCTAAAATATTTTTATTAAACCTTGGCCATGATTCAAGATGTATTGATGTTTTATTTTCTAAGATTTCCTGCCAGAGTTCTTCCGCAAAATGAGGGGCAAATGGAGCAAGTAATTTTAGATAAATCTCATAATAATTTTTACTTAATTTAAATTTTTGTCCGAGAAGTCGCTCAAGCTCGTTAGTTAATTTCATTAACCCGCTTACTCCCGTGTTAAAACGAGAGTTTTTAATATCATGTCCAATCTCCTTTATGAATTTGGAGAATATAAGTTCAGTTGTAGAATCATTTTTTGTAGCTCGTTTTTTGTTTTGGGAATTTTGAACAAAATTCCATGCTCTATTTAAAAATCTAGATACTCCTTTAATTCCTTGAGGATTCCATGGCCCACCATTTTCATAAGGTCCCATAAACGCTAGATACATCCTTACCGTATCGGCTCCGTATTTTTTTACTTCTTCATCTGGATCAATCACGTTACCTTTGGATTTAGACATTTTTTGATTATCCGGACCAAGAATAAATCCTCTGTTAGTCCGTTTTAAAAACGGCTCATTAAAGTCAATATATCCTAAGTCAAAGAGTGCTTTTGTGAAAAAACGGGAATAAAGTAAATGCATTGTATTATGTTCCGCCCCCCCGAAATAGTGATGAACCGGTAGCCAGTGTGTCATTTTTTCTTTTGAGGCAAATATTTTTTTATTTTTGGGGTCAGTGTAGCGCAAGAAGTACCATGAAGAATCAACAAAAGTATCCATGGTATCTGTTTCTTTTTGAGCATCTTTTTTACAATGCGGACATTTTGTTTTCATCCAGTCAGACGCTCTGGCAAGGGGAGAGTTGCCTGCTTTGCCGCGAGGCGAGCCATCATCTGCTGGTTTAAAATCTTGAAGTTCCGGTAGTTTTATTGGAAGTTCCTTTTCTGAAACTTTTTGATAACCGCAACTCTGACAATAAATCATGGGTATTGGTACTCCCCAATATCTTTGGCGAGACAAGACCCAGTCATGCAGTCGGTAAACAGTTTCTTTGAATCCGGCTTTGTTTTCGGTTAACTTTTCGGTAATTTCTTCTCTGGCGACTTCTGATTTTAAACCATTGAATTGATCAGATTCAGAAAGAACACCCTCACCTTCATAAGCTTTTTCTTCAAAGTTCCAATTCTGGTTTGGAATTACTACCGGCCTTAGAGGAAGGCTGTATTTTTTAGCAAATTCAAAATCTCTTTGGTCGTGGGCCGGTACAGCCATGACTGCACCCGTTCCATATGAGCCTATTACATAATCAGCAATCCATATTGGAATCTTTTCACCATTAAGCGGATTTAATACAAAAGCTCCGGTGTTGACCCCTGTTTTTTCTTTTTCCAAGTTAGTTCTTTCAAATTCAGTTTTTTTCTTAACCTGTTCAAGATAATTATTAACTTGACCAATGCAATCGTTGGTAACAAGTTTGGCAATAAGTTCATGTTCTGGAGCCAAAACAATATAAGTGGCTCCAAAAAGGGTATCAGCCCTTGTGGTAAAAACCTCAATAAATGGGTCTTTAATATTTAGACTTGCACCATGAACTTTAAATTTTATTTTTGTTCCTTGTGACTTTCCAATCCAATTTCTTTGGGCAGTTTTTATGGTTTCAGGCCAGTCAAGACTATTCATTTCGTCCAGTAACCTTTGGGCATATTCTGTGATTTTAAACATCCACTGTTCTCTTTCTTTTTGAATGACAGGTGTTCCACAACGGTCGCAACAGCCACTTATTACTTGTTCATTAGCCAAAACTGTTTTATCTTTTGGGCACCAATTAACCTTTGTTTTTGTCCGATAGGCAAGACCTTTTTCATAGAATTTAAGAAAAATCCACTGGGTCCATTTGTAATAATTAGGGTCAATTGTTTTAACTGTGCGTGACCAATCAAAACGTGCGCCTATGCTTTTAAGCTGTTTTGTCATATAGGCGATATTTTCTTCGGTCCAGTCTCTTGGATTAATGTTTCTTTGAATTGCTGCATTTTCTGCCGGCAATCCGAATGCATCAAAGCCAATAGGGTACATTACATTGTAGCCATTCATTGTCAGGTAGCGTCCTAAAATGTCAGGTGTAGCAAATGCGTACCAGTGGCCGATATGAAGATCTCCAGAAGGGTAGGGGAATTCGGTAAGAAGCATAAAGTTATCTTTGTCTTTAATCGCATCCTCTGTGTGGTGAAGTTTTTTAGCTTCCCAGTAGCGTTGCCATTTTTTTTCAATCTTTTGTGGATTATATTTTTTCATTTGTTATTTACTTTTTGTGCTCGGATTAATAGAATTAGATTATAGCACTTTTATTATTTTAGGGGGATTCTGGGTGAAAAGATTTTTTCGTAGAAAAGTACCAGTATATCCAGAAATAAAAAAAACAAGAGATTCTTTGAATAGTCGAAGGAATATTCAAAGAGGGACTGACCAGCGGTCAACTTTTGGTGAAGATTTGGCATTTAAGCATTTATATCCGGGGAATATCGAAACAACTATTAGAAATCTTAGATCTTTATATCAAAAATCTGATGAGCATTAAGATTTGTTTTTTCGGCAACCTCCTCAAAGCTTAAATTTTTAAGATCTGCTATTTTTTGGCAGATTTTTTCTATATACGAGGACTCATTTCTTTTCCCTCGATGTGGTTCTGGGGTTAAAAACGGCGCATCTGTTTCAAGTAGTATTCGGTCTAATGGTGTATGGATTACTGTTTCATGTAGTTCATTCATGGGCACTGTGCCCTCCGTAGCCTTGCGCGAAGGAGGGAAAGTAATAATTCCATTAAACCCGATAAAAAAACCTAAATCGAGATATTTTTTTGCTTCTTCTATGGTGCCGGTAAAAGAATGGATTACGCCATTAAGCGAATTTTCAATTTTCAATTTTAAATTTTCAATTATTTTAATCATGTCAGTGTGTGAATCTCGGCAGTGGAGAATAAGAGGTTTATTATATTGAATAGTTAGGTTAATAAATTGTTTTAAGACTTCACGTTGTTTTTCCTGAGCTTTTGGGTCAGTAGTTCTATAATAATCTAGTCCCACTTCTCCGACCGCAACTACCTTTGGTTCTTTTAGTAATTTCCCATAATCATTGATCCAGGTTTCAAGTTTTAAGTTCCATGCTTGATGACTTACATCATTTGGATGCAATCCCACGCTTGCCCAGACCCCTTTATATTTTTGAGCAAGTTCGATTGCTTGTTTTGAAGTTTTAAGATCAATTCCAACGCATAGCATAAAGATGCCCTTATCCAGGGCTCGTTTTATAACTTCGTCTCGGTCATTGTCATATTGAGGCATTTGTGGATGGGTGTGAGTGTCGAAGAGCATAGCTTAAGGACTAGGGCTTAAGGACTAAAGACTAACGACTAATGCTTTTGTCCTTGGACTTTTGACTTTAGTCTAATCTTAGACTTTAGACCAACTTCGGAAATAAAACTTTTTGTTCTTTGGTAACAATTTTTTGTCCGTCCCATTCAGAGACATCTTTTGATAGTCCAAATTGTTTTAATATTTCTTCGGAAGTATCCGGCAAAAAAGGTTTTAAAAGCCAGCCAAGATTAAAAATTATAACAAGACAGGTGTTTATTATTTGTTCGAAATGTTCCGGTCTGTCTTTTATTACCTCCCAGGGTTTGTGAAAGTCAATAAATTTATTTCCTGCACTTGCAAGGGTAAAAACTGAACTTAGGGCTTCATGAAGTCTGAATTTTTCTATTTCTTGATGATACTGTTGCCATGTATTTTTGATAGTCTCATCAATTTCAGAATCAACCAGCCCTTCTTTAATAAAAGATATGCCATTTAAAAACTTTTGATGAAGTACGGCTACACGATTTACAAGATTGCCTAAATTATTTATTAAATCAGCCGTATAGCGTTCTTCAAATTTTTTGTACGAAAAATCACCGTCTTCGTAAGACTGGATTTCTCTTAATAAAAAATATCTAGTTGCATCAACGCCATATTTCTCTATTAGTGGAAACGGATCAATAACATTTCCTAAGGTTTTGGACATCTTTTCTCCGTCAACAGTAATGTGCCCATGGACCAAAATTTGTTTAGGTAAGTCTAGCCCAGCCGAAAGTAATATTGCAGGCCAAATTATGGCATGAAAACGGAGAATATCTTTGCCGATTAAGTGTATATCTGCTGGCCAGTATTTTAGAAATTTATCGTCTTGAAAAATTTCTTGAAATGTTTCATGTTCTATGTTCCATGTTCTATGTTGGATTCCAGATAAATAATTGGTCAAAGCATCTATCCAAACATACATTGTATGTTCTTTGTCATTTGGTACTGGAATTCCCCACGCCAAATCCTTTCTGGGTCTTGAGACACTTACATCCTCCGAGTCTTTAAGTAATTCTAAAATTTCATTAGCTCTATGTTGGGGTATAATTTTTAATTCACCGTTCTCAATTCTTTTTACTATTTCCTTTGAGTATTTAGTGAGTTTGAAAAAGTAGTTTTCTTCTTCTACTGTTTCAGGCTTTGATTTGTGGTCCTGGCAAACACCGTTTTTAAGTTCGGATGGTTTCATAAATGCTTCGTGTCCGACACAGTAAAGGCCTTTATAATTTTTTTTGTATAAATCACCCGATTCTTCCAGTTTTTTCCAGATAGCTTGAGCAACGGGCCAATGGCGTTTTTGGTCAGTTGTTCTTATAAAATCGTCGTTTGAAATATTAAGATTTTTTGTTAGTTTTTGAAATTCTTTGGATATGATATTTGTATAATCATTCGGTGTTTGCTTATGGCTTTCAGCGGCCTTTACGATCTTGGCTCCGTGTTCGTCTGTGCCGGTCAGAAAGAAGGTGTCGTTGTCCAATAAACGATTATACCTCGCGTAAACATCCGCTTGGATCAACTCTAAAGCATGGCCGATGTGAGGCTTGGCGTTTGTATAAGCAATACTTGATGTAATGTAAAATTTAGGCATTGTGTTTTTCAAGTTTTTATGTTTAAGTTTAACTGTACTTTAACAAATATAGCAAATATGGAGGCTATTTGAAATGGTAACGGCAACGAAAATCACCAAATTTTGCATTTTGTTTTTTATTTTTATATTTTGTCTTACTCCGCTTACGGGTATTTTATGTGCACAAGATTTAAAGTGTGAAGCAGGTTTTTCCGTTAGATCGGACCATGGTTGGTCTGGTTGGCAAGAAATATCAAAACCCAGTTTTGGGGTTGGTCCAAGGGTTCAAAATAACCTAGGTTTTATATTTATTAACGGTGGTAGCGAATCTTATCAAAAAAATATTGAACATCTAGTTTTTGAACAGTTAAACTGCGATAAATTTATACCAAATTTTATAACTGCCCATTTTAGTTTTAATAATTCTCTTGTAGGCGGTAGATTATTTCTAGATAATGGAAATATTACGTGTTTGGATCAAAGTAGCATCGGTGCATTTTCAAGCGATGAACTTGTAATTATTACGCTACGAGATAATGGGGCTAGTTTTATTGGCGGATTTGTGGGAGATCTTAAACTTTTGGGATCAGATTTTATTGATGAGCATGGCCCTGGCGTGGCGTATTCTGTAATGGGATTAATGAAGTATGAGAATAACAAGATTCATGTCCTTGCTTATAAAATAATTCGAAAAATTTATCGTTTTTCTACGGTTAGGTTAAATTTAGAAATTGATGAGATGGCGAATGAAGTCGAACTGGGACTTCATTGGGTGGATTTTGATGAGTTAATCGATTCGGGGTTAAACACTGATGCGTTGATGAGTGCATTAGGTGTAGAAGTAAGTGGTCTATTGAAAGAACATCGGGAAAGTGTAAAGACAAATTACAGTTTGTCTGTTACAAGTTCTGTGGTTGGTAAGTCAGGCCTTATTTATGTCGTTGGTACAGGATTGCCCTGTACAAGTTTGTCTCAAAGAGAAATAGCTGTAAAATCATTTAGAGTATCTGTCAGATAACAATTGCGAACTTTTTGTCCGTGTGGGGTTGACCCCGCTCTTGGGAAGTATAAGCAACAGGAGTTGCTAATTATGGATAAGACTTGCTTTACTTAACAACGAAGGCCTAAGTTTTATAAAATTTTCTGTTTTCGGTATAAAAGCCAGTACTTTCCAAGGGCGGGGTTGACATTTTAGGTAATACTTGTTAAGCATGTCGTAAGCTGGGATGTCCAGCAACACTGTGTAGCTTAATAATTTAAAAAGGAGGATTTGATATGGACAGACTAGTAAAAGGTTTTCTGCGTGGATTTG
>JACPLU010000001.1 GCA_016186395.1 Parcubacteria group bacterium | reverse complement strand
GGCCAGACTGGCCATTGAAATAAAGAAGAATAAACAACGCTTCCACGCTCCATATGAAGTCCAAGCGGGATTAGCAAGAGTTTCAAATAATTCCACAGAATTGGCAAAAATGTAAATAATCTTACATGCAAGTTTTCAGAATATAAATTTGGCTCCGCGTAAAAATTAAGGGTGTTTTGGAAATTTAAAACAGTGAGACGAAGGATGCCGTAAACCAAAGCCACTCCAAAATAAGGCCATGTTTTAAGTATGCCTTGCTTAATAGAAGCAATAAACCTTTCTTTGGAAATAAAAGAAATATAAAAAGCGAGGGCAAGAACCGGGAATATAATAGCGGTCTCGCGGCTAAGAAGCCCCAGAACAAGAAAAATCAAGCTTAAGGCATAAAGTTTAAGACTTTTGATTGTCTGATTTTTTATAAAAACCAGCAACGCAAGAAGCATAAACATCGTCACAAGAGTATCACCCCTTCCCGAAATATAACTGACCGCTTCAGTTTGTAAGGGATGAACCAAGAAAAATATAGAAACTAAAAACGCAAGTAAGTTCCTTTTAAATATTTGTTTAATCAGCCAAAAAATAAAAATACTATTAAATATGTGAATCGCATTGCTTGTTAAATGGTACGCCAACGGCTTTATGCCGGATATCATATAGTTAAAAGCAAAAGTAAGAAAAAGAAACGGTCTATAATAATTACTTTTTAATCCCACCCCGGCCAAGGTATTTTGAGTAAACCAGAATTTGATATTATCCCATGAAATTGAATGAACAAATTGATTATTTATAATCCAATCATCATCATCCCAAAACAGCTGGTTATTTAAATTAAATGAATAGATAAAAAAACCAACCACAATAAGAATTAAAATTGGCAGCCACGTTTCTTTTTTAAAAATAAAATTATAAATTTTCATTCATTAAAATATTTATTTAAAAACTCTTTCGCTTGCTCATTGTCTTTGTCTATCTCCAGCGCTTTTATAAACTGCGTTCTGGCCTCATCAAGCCGGCCAAGATTCATATAAACCACTCCCAGAATATAGTAATGCCGACTGTCTTTCAACCCCAGATCAATCGCTTTTTTTATATTTTCTGCGGCTAGTTTTTGATTTTCTTTGTCAGGATAATAAGCATGGGCAAGACCTTTGTAAAGATATGCCTGCGGCTTTTTTGAAGCCAACACCATGGCTTCTTCCGCGAAACCAATCGCCGTCTTCCGCCAGCCGACATTATAGAAAAAACCGGCTAAAGTGGTCATTACATCAGCTCCATTTCCGCTTGAATATTTAATATAATCGCTTACAAGATTCAAAGCAGTTTCTTCCGTAATAGACGACCCAGAAATTATCCCGGAATTGTCTTTATTATTTTTTACCAAAATAACTGCATCTTCGTTAACATAAATAATTTTCCAATCCGGATTTTTAACAATATCTCTTAAAAATGCCTGACCCCAAGGCGTAGCGTCCATATGGTCAAAAAACACAAAATTAATGCCGTATTTTTCGGAAAATTCTGCCCATTTTTCTTTACTTTCCTGCATCGGTTTATATATTTCTTCAAAGAATTTTACAGAATATGCCTCTGGCCGATTATCAACAAAAACTCTTTCTTCTGGAAAAAACCGCCATATCAAATACCCGCCAATATCAAAATTATTGAACATTGGTCCCTTAATTTTATTTTCTTTCACGAAATCAACCGCCCGCTCCAATCCATTGGGAACAGAAAATCCAAATTTTTTCGATAAACTCGCCCACTTATAATAACCCCCGCTTGCCACAAAAAAGAGCATAAAAACAAGAAATCCGACAACTGCCACCTTAAAAAAATTATCCGTGTATTTCTTGACATCGAATATCCGACGGACATTCGATGTCGTTAACTTAGTCCCTAGATTCCCAAAAACATCCGCTAATAATATCGCCAGAACAGGAAAGGATGCTATCGCGTACAATGGCAAATTGCGCAACATCCTAAAACCGACATATATGAAAAAAGCGGAAATTATAATCTCAAATATTCTCTGCTTCACTTTTTTTACAGTTAACAAAAAGGATAAAATTAATACTGCCACCGAGAGTTTAAAAATAAAAATTGACAAATTAAACCCAAGAAAATCAGTCAAAAAAGTAAGCGTCTGATTTTCAACTATGCTATAGCCATATTCTTTAAGTACGTTAAACGGCAACAATGCCCCATGAACTCCGGCGGGGTTTATTAAAGTAGCCAAGACAACTAAGATAAAAATCCATATTATATTCGAACTGTTGGATCGCCTGGGGCTTGTTGGAAATGTTGGAATTGAATCATTTCGAACATCTCGAACATTTCCATCATTTCCAACGATTTTTTTATTCACTGCTCTGTCAATTAAAAAGAATAAAAAAACTAACGGCCCGATAAAAAAATAGATATGCAGATTGACCCACAGTAATTGAGCAACCGGCAAAAACCAAAGCCAGTTCAAGGCCGGGCCTTGAACTTTATCAAGGCCGGGCCTTGATAAAGTTGATAAATACTTGGCTCGAAATAAAGCCCACAGAAAGAACGCCAGTATTACAAAACTGAAAATCTCCGGCCTAACGTCCGTTCGAGAAATAAATATAAATATTGATAGGACAAAAGAAACAGCTAAAGGCCAAAAAAAGACTTTTTTGCGCTGACTGACATCAAATATTTTAACGACATTCAATGTCGTTAAAAATAAAAACAAAAACGCGGCGAGAACTACAGTTAGCTTAAGCAGAATAAGACCGGTGAACCCGCTCAAACTGAAAACACCAAAAAAAATAACCTCGCTTAACCAATGACGGTTCAGTAAAAGAAAATAAATTGGTTTTTGGGACTTCCTTTGTCTGCCAAATTATCTCCCCAGTTTTTAAATGCCGGCCGACATCTTGTCCGATAGAATCAAAATTGTGAACGAGAAAAACGGCCAAAAGGCCAAAAAGAAGAATAAGAACACAAAGCTCTAGTTTATTTTTAACAAAATTCAACAATATGACAATTTAACAATGCAATTCGCACACTGTTTTAAGGAAATAATACCGTTGTTTTCCCATCGCACTGTTTTTCAAAAACCTTCACGTTGCCGCCAACAGTCACATAATTTCCTTTCTCGTCCACCAATCGGCCATATTGCATTTTTACTGTTAGCTCATATTTTTTGTATTTAGGATTGTCCGGTAAAGTAACTCCCAAGAGACTTTCTCCGTCAGGAATAAACATTTTATTAAATATGTTTGGACCGACTGACAAATCATCCAATGGAGTTACTGTCCAAATAATATTTCTCCCGGGATGATCAACACCGCTATAAATAAACAGTGCGTCTTGATTGTCATAAGTATTGTGGTCTAAGAATTTAATTTCGCCTTTTAATTGACAAGACGCCTGACCCAAAAGCAGTTCCCACGGAACTTTCTCATCAATAAAAGTAGTCCTCCCGTCTCCAGTCGGAAAAGGAGTCTTTGTTACAATAGGAGTATTTATTGGTGTTTTTGTTGGTGTCGCAGTAGCAAAAGGACTGTTTAATGGACTTTCTGTTTTTGATGGCTCCGGAGAATCTACAGCGTCGGGTGTAGGTTGGACGTCCGATGTCCAAATATCTCCAAAATAAACAACAGAAAAAACTAGTCCAATAGCTACGACTGATAAAAATATCTTATTTTTATATATCATAATGACAAGATTGTAACTAAATCAGCCAAAAAATCAAGCCAGGCTAGATTAAATAGTTTGGTGAATAATACTCTTGAACGGGTTTTGAGCCCTTCGCGGGCATGGTTTATCCCGCCCCAGTCTATTTAAATAAACTGGGGCGGGATAAGAGCGAAGGGCTCAACCCCTGAGCAAACCATGCTGGGGTTTGCGAAGAAAGAGAAAGAGAATTATTTACCAAACTCATTAAAATAGACCAGTTAGAAAATAAGATGAAATATAGAAGCAAACATCGTCTTAAATAAATACGTCCAACTAAACGATTTAATCCAAAATTCAGGAACATCAAACAAAATAGAAATGTAATCCGGATCATATTCTGATTTACGATAATGGCCGTAAATATTAATGAGATATTTTTTAGTTGAATTGAGCCCGGCTCCATCATACGTAAATGATAATTCTGACTTTCCCCCAGAGATTTTTTGCTGTTTAGCCCAAACAGGGTTTTGTGAGTTTTTGTCATCAGAAATCATAATTAAATAATCAGCCACCGAATCAGCCGGCCATCCACTTGCAACGGTCCACTTAAAAGTCGGATAAATATCAGTTGAGGGTTGATTGTCGGTTTGATTTAAAACCCGAATTGTATCTAAAAAAATCAATCTTACTTCTAAAGAAGGCAGGGTTTCTGCTCCATCCTTATCCACACCGGCAACGTAGTAAACATATTCACCCACCAAATAATTGTCCGAAGATAAAAAAGCTGTACTACTTCTTCCACCGGGCGGTGTTACTTTTTGAATAGACCAATAACCGCATTGGCCCGCTTCGGTTATCATCCACTCACCATCAATATCTATATCTTCACAGTTCGTTGAAGGTACTTCTTCAAAATCAGCAATTTTATAAAAATAATCATCTCCGGGTTTTTTTTGATACAGTCGGAAGTTCTCAATTTTGTCTTTTTCCTTACTTGAATACTTAAATATAATCCTTTGACCAACCCGACCGTAATTTGAAGTAGCATGGGAAATGAGCCAATCAGCCCTTATGTAGTCAGGAGCAGGAAATTTATCGTTAATTTTCACCGGAAACGGAGTGGCCGACGGAGAAGGAACCAGGGATCCTGAAACAGCAGGTGAAGAAGACGGCGAAGGGCTAGGAGAAACCAATTCTAAAACAATCGGATCGCCCTCTTTTATTGCTTCCACTTCTTTTTTAGAAACAATTTTCACGTCCGGCCATTTATAATTATAAAAATTAAACACTTCTAAACTGCTAACCCATTTTTTTATGTTGCCGGTAATTAAATAAACTTTAATGTCTCCACTTGCTCTTAACAAAGTCCCGTCCGGATAATTTTTAGCATCGGCGGAAAAATTAAATAAAAAGACGAAGAAAAATAAAAAGATTAACACCAAAAACTTAACTTTTAACATGTCTTAATAATACCAAAAGATCCTGCCTTTTTAAAGCCCCAAGGTCGGACCTTGAAGAATTTTCCCAAACCAAAACCCCGCGAAAGCGGGGTTTTGGTTGTTCACACTACACCTTTATCGCGCAGTAGAACTTTACCAGATTACCGTTATCTCTGGAAGGTTGGACCATACAATGGCAAGCTCCTTAGAGTACCGACTATTGAAGCGGTATCTGCGGCAGTTGTCGCATTGTTATAATCAGCGACCCAGTTAACTAATCCAGCTTCATTGTCAAGCAAGGTCAACTGGAAATGATCAGCAGCTCTTCCAGTATCAGATGTCTTGGCATAGTTAGTGGTTGGATTATCAATCTGGATGCTAAAGGTTTTAGTCTGACCTCCGGCTATCTCAACAGTCTTACTTGAAAAGTTAAAACTAAGAGAAGAATTCGGTGATGGTTTAGCATCATTCGAAGAACTGGCAACATCAACCGTCACCCCAGTTTCATCTTTAATAGTGTAGGTCGTACTTGAGGTGTTGGCTGGATTGTATTCACCAGACGCCACGATCTCAAATTTGAATGAACCTGAAGCATTTGCATTTGACGCATTAGCATTATGGTCAAACCTCAAAGTTGAATCAGAAAGACCCATGGCAGTGACCGAAAACTTGAATACTGTTGGAGTACCGAGCAGGGTATAAGGTGAAGGCAAGGCTACCTGTTCAATCTTCGGATACACTCTATAGACATATTGAGGATTTGTCGCGGTGAGGGACACATCATTTATGTTTGTAGATGTTCCATCAAGAACACTTCCGGAACCATCGCCAACCGCTCTGAATCCATCGGTGAAACTTCCGTTAAAGGCATCAACTAAGTTCAATCCGAAGTATACACTTCCCGGTGAAGCATTTGTCGGAGTCGCGCCTTCAGCTTTAGTCTTCATATCAACCGTAACTGTTACATCCAACGCAGAATCCTGTGGAACATAAGGCCTATCGACACTTCCAGCCGCCCATGCGAAGTTCACCGAAGCAGCGTTACCCATTGCCTGACTGGTCGTTAATGTGCTTCCAGTTTTGTTCTTATAGGTCAAATAGACTGTCTTAACATTATTCTTAGCATTAGTATTTTCGGTTGAATTAGACGCGGCGATAGTCAATTTCTCAATATATTGGCCTTCATCCGTAGCGCTTAACCTGAACTTGGAAATTGCCGCACCAGTTTGTCCCCAGTAAATAGCACCTTTTTGAGGAGTATCTGCAGAAGCAGCCAGTGTCATTGAACCGGAGTTCTTTAATGTCAACACCTGTGTTGGCGCAGCAGCGGTTCCATTAACTTTTTGGTTACCAGCATTTACCGTAGTACTATCAGAGTCCAAAGCAGTTACATCTGCCGTTCCAGCAATATCAAAGGCATAACCGTCTCCGGCTGTGCCAGATGCGGCATTACTGGATAAATCTGCCCTGACTAACATTGTCTTTGAAGTACCAGCTGGAATATCCCAAGCTAGGTTGCTGAATGTCATTGTACCAGTTCCAGAAGTACCCAATATGTTACTGGTAACCTTATCTGTCCCAGCAATCAAGGTACCACTTTCTGCCTCATATAACTGGACTTTGGCCATAGCATTAGCAACTGTTATACCCGTATCGTTTCCACCATCATTAGTTGCAACACCTTCGTCAAAGGATGATCCGGCAGGATCTTCAGCGGCATAACCGGTTATCTTGATAGTAGTTACTTTAAGAGCAGAAGCCTGGCCTGCGGCAAATGTAATACCGACAACGTTTACATCTTTGGTGCCCTTTATCTTTGTCTGATCAGCCGGGTTACCTGCCAAGCTTAGAGTTAAAGAAGCTGCACCAAGTGTAATGTTGTTACCTGAAATATCAGCTCTTGGAACAATATCAGCCGCGGCAACCGAAGTGTTTGTTCCCGAATACTTTAGTACTGTTACATCTCCAGCGTCATCTGAGTAATCGTCAAGGACGGCTCTGATAATGTCTCCTGAAGTAAGTGTAACACCACTACCGGTAGCATCAGCAGTAATATCCGCTGTAACTTTATAGTTATATGTTTTACCAGCCAACCAATCAACCGTATCGGTAAATGATTTTTCAGCACCTGTTACCGAATCAGGACATGATGCGGAATTGGATGTAGTGAAAGCTGTTCCATCTTGAGGACCGATAACAACCGTGTTGAGATCTTCATCCCAAACCTTGAAGTCGGTTAAATCAGCCCAACCATCAGTTGTGTCAGCGGCGGCATTGTAAGTACCATTGCCACCAGTATCCTTACAAAGCACAAACTCGTGCTTTTTAGCTTCAATGTTTGAAGCGACGGTTACAGTGTATCTAAGCAAGGTAACATCGGTTACCGTGGTTCCAACTGTAGTAGCCGTAGGACCGACAAATGTCAACGTCAATGCACCTCCTTGAAGTGTCAAAGTGGTGGCATCGCTGGCAGAATCCAAAGCAGTATCAGTTACTGCCATCGCCTGACCATACTGATCGCCAATAACATAGGTGTCAGTGTCATACTCAAAGTAAAGGTCAACAGTTTCGTCTTTCTTTCCACCTACATCTCCATGAACCTTGAAAACAGCATTACCGCCTTTGGCGATAAACTTGCCTGAACCAAGGTCAAACACCACATAACCGTCGGAGGTTACAGAACCAGCCCACTCATCACCCGTTAGGGTTTTTAATGTGACATTAGTCAAATCAGCTGGTTTCAATGTTCCACCATTTATCATAGTGATTCTCTTCACAGTTCCACCTTCAGTTGCAGTTGTATATTTGAACTCGGACAACTGTGCCTGTTTCTGACCAACAGTCGGATCAGACAATGATCCTGACTTTGCAACTGTTACTGTACCGGATGAAGCTCCGGATACGGTGAAATTGTTTCCACTTAGAGGCAGGCCGGATACTGAAGCTCCTCCAGACAAGGTAATGGTTGTCAACTGAATATAGTTAACATCGCCAGCTGTCGCAGTCGCCATATCGCCGACTATTGATAAATCTCTGGTACCGTTCACGGCCTCATCTAGAAGAAAGGTAAGGGTGCCATCAGCAGATGAAAATGTCTTGCCAGAAGTCAATCTTGTGGCTCCATCATAAACATAGACATTGCCAAAGTCAGCTGTTAACCCAGGACCTGATCTTTTTATGGTTAAGGTATTAACTGTACCAGTACCGCTTAATCGGACTCTCAAATATTCAACGCCGACTGCATTTCGGGTAATAGTTGCTGAACCTGGATTACCTGGAGCTAAACTCACCGACAAAGGACCTGATGGAGTCGGGGTTGGAGTTGTCCCTCTTACATAACTAGGAACCTGACTTACTGAAGTGTAGTCAGAACCTTTTGAATACCAACTGAATTCATTGTTGTTGATGCAAAATACCTTCTTAAAGAAGTCAGCATCATCAGTAACAGCTTGCGCACCAGTGGTATTTACCCAGTGCAACATTCCTGTATCTTCTCCGGTAGTTTCTACGCCATATACTTTTGGATCATTAGTCTCACAATTTCTGAACAAACCAGAAGTTGGAAAAGCATCTCTGGTAGTTGCAGAAATAGACTTTACATTAGCAAAGCCTCCAAGGTGTCCATAAAATCCAAAAATTGCCGGATTCAAGAATAATCTCTTGAATCCGTCTTGATTTACAATGTAAACATCTGGATCATCTGACCCAGTTGCGCTAACAGTGTCACCTTCTGTTAATCCATAATCTGCAGGCATCGCAGCTCTTGCTCCATAAGCAATAGAGCCCAAGAATACCGTCAGAATAAAGATAAATAGGGCTGGGGTTAAAATATGTGACCCCAGTTGTTTTCTTGATATATTATTCATTTCTTTTTTTAATTTCCGCGAAACCATTCAGAGCATTGTATCGTTAAATAACAATAACAACTCCAAAAGATTATCGCGGGTCTAATTTCAAATTTAAGTTAAACTTTTAAATTCCCAGACGTACAAATCGATTTTTACGACCCGATTTGTTTTTTCGCCAAAAGATTTTAAAAGGATTTTCACAAGCAAGGCTTTTTGAGCAACTCGTATTTTATTTCGACCTTACGAGTATTACTTGCTTATGAAAAGTATTTTATCGCGTACACTTACGCGGTCGCCTAATGATTAAAATAACCAGAGACGACTTTTCCAAAAATCAAATTATTTAGCTTTGATAAAACCCATTTCTATATTTTTTATCCTTAACAACCTTATCGCTTATCGGAAGCCCGCTCAAAATTTCTAGATTATACAATTTTTAACAAAGCTTACCCCAATGAGGCGATCCGATCCGTTAGTGCCTTTAATCAACTCCCATAAACAACCAATTTGAAGCTTGTAAAAACAAACAAAATGCCCATAAACACTAACTAAATCCGAGCTAGTAGTCTATTTACGTATGACTACAAATATTGTATAAAATCTACTGTTAAAACATAGGTTTTATCATAATCTTAATTTTATAAAGTGCTCTTATGCTGTTTGAAAACTGACGAAAAATAAACCTCAAAATCGCCAGCAAATCATCTCCATTTATGGAGATCTTTAAAAATTTATTTAGCTTTTCAACTAATTATAAGCCCCTGCGTTATACCGTTCAAGAGCGAATTGTCCACAATTTAGTTATTATTAGAAGGGTTTCGGATATTTATTATAAAATAAGACCAAACAACTCGAAAGTAAACCAAAACTAGATATTTCTAAAGTATTTTAAAAATCAACCCTCGTCTCTTTATCCTAGCCTTCATCCTAATTTTAAGGGTGTCAAAAAACCTCATTAGACACAGTTTGTCATCCTCATTAAATCTTTGACATAAGTTTGACACAGTTTGACATTACTTTGACACCGAGAATTTGGACTTTTACAGTGTCAAAAAACTTTGACATCACAACCTGCTATTTTTTGACAACTTTCTACTTAATTATTTTTGTTTCTTGAGAGTTGTTAGCTTCACCCCTGATATATGAACTTAGCTTAAGCATACTAAAAATAACAAGAGAAGCTATAAATACCAACAAAATAATACTTAACCAATGCTTAAAATAGAAATTTTGCATTTGTTACATTTTATCAGTTTTTACTATTTTTAGCTATCAGGTTACCGGCTTCCAAAAGACTGTCAAAAGTTCCAGCGTCAATCCAAAATTTATTAATTTTAAAGAAGTAGCCAGTACCCTCTTTGACATAAAAATTATTCACATCTGTAATCTCAAATTCCCCTCTATTTGATGGCTTAAGAGAGTCTACAATTTCAAATACTCTATTATCGTATAAATATAGACCCGTTACCGCAAACTTGCTTTTTGGTTTCAGCGGTTTTTCTATAATACTTAACAACTTTTTATTATTTTTAGATAGCTCCGCAACTCCAAAACGCGATGGATCGTCAACTTTTTTCAAAAAGAACATAGCTCCGGTCGTTATTCTTTTAAATCTGTTTATTACATTTTTAAAGTTATCCCCAAAGATATTATCTCCCAAAATCAAAGCTAGTTTATCACCTCCGGAAAAGTGCCTTGCCAAACCCAGCCCATGAGCTATTCCCATTGGTTGTGCCTGTATTGTATAACTTAAATTTACACCCAAATCACTCCCAACACCCATAAGTTTAACGTATTGCTCTGCATATTCCGGACCGCACACAATCAAAATGTCTTTTATACCGGCATTTCGTAAAGTAAGTATTGGATAATACACTAGAGGTTTATCGTAAACTAAAAGCAGATTCTTGTTGATAATCTTTGTAATTGGTCTTAAACGTGTGCCATAACCTCCGACTAAAACAACTCCTTTCATATATAGCTTAATGTCTAAGGGCTAATGACTAGCGCCAGTACTTTTCGGCTTTAGTCCTTAGTCTTTAGACACTAGACCATAGTCTTTTAACGGGAATCAAACCGAAATTTATATCTATGTCTGCCTTAATTTCCCATTTTCAAGTTTAATTTTCCCTGATTTAATCAGTTTTGTTAAATCTCTATAAAACGTTCTTTGGTTAATAGAGATATTTTGACTTTGAATAGTTCTAAAAATATCAGAAGGACGAGACGACTCAATGCCTTTCATAAAATTATTAATCAGATCGATTCTTTTATCCTGATCCAGTTTAATAGTATTTTGAGAATTTTTACTACTATTTTTTTGAACTCTAGAATTTGCAAAAGTCTTAAAATTATTTTTAGGTCTGATCCTAGAAGCTTCTAAAAGACTTAAGAAGTCTCTGCGAATGTCCAAAAACTCTTGTTTTAATAAAAGATTGTGGCTGTCAAAAAATTTGTCTGACAACAGTTTGTCATTAAGTTTGACTAACTTCTGATAAAACTGCTTTAGTGTCAGATAACGAGTGTCGCTCACTTACTTGATATATAACGATCAAGTAAATTTTGCAAGATTTGCGTGTTATAGGCAAAGACTTGACCAGAACGATTGACATTGACAAGACCAAAGAGTTTCCCAGAAGTGTCAAAAATTCCTGAACCTATCACTCTATCCTTACTTGCCGTGTCTAAAAAATAGACAACCGAGTCTTTGCTTTTGACTAAACCATGTTGGGCGAAATAACTGATTTGATTTATTTTTAGGTCGGACCCCAGAATTAAACCCATTTGAGCAATCGGAATATTTGTTTCCGAAGAAAGCTGAACTGACTTAAAATCTGGCTGTGATACTTGAAGTAAACTTAGATTATTGTCGTCAGACAAAAGCCATTTAGCCGTAAGAAACTTTTGTTCTGAAAAAACCTGTATTTGGTCTGCGGAATTTACTAAGTTTTTAGATAGAGGCGAAATAATAACTCCGTCATCCGTCATCACAACTCCACTATTTTGAAAAATTAACGCCTTCCCTTTAAATAACTGAACCAAAACTATTGAGTTTTTATTTCTTTCAAATACATCTTTCCAAACATCCGTATCTTTAACTATTACCTCTTTTGTCGTCTCTCTTACTATTTCATTGGTAGACCGGTACCCGAGTATCCTAAAAATATTTGCGTCTTGAGTAAATGGAATAAAACTTAACATGGAAACCAAAAGAATAAGACCGATAACTCCGCCCAAAAACCCTGCAGAAAGTTGTTTTAACAAAGCCTTTTTGTTTTCTTTCATCGAAACATTAACCAGCTATGGCAGAGTCTATAGTATTACGGACTTCAAAGATTTTCAACCCCGCACCTTTGTGGTAAAAGTCGCTAAAGCGACATAATCTGCCAGAAGCAATTACCACAAAGGTGCGGGGTTAGGCCTGACAAAAAACGAACCATTGGTTCGTTTTTTGGTAGTAATAACTTTAGAAAAAATGGCATCAAGGAGTTGAGGTTAAAATCGGAGTTGGGGTAGGAGTAGAAGCAGAGGTGGAGATAGGGGTTTTAGAAACTACTGGTTTCCTAGAAATAAAAGGAGATTTTTTAATCCGTACCGTTGTCTCGTTTGCACAAAGGAACAAAAATTTATCAAGCGTTTTTTTCGCATTTGTTAGATTCGAACATACTGAACGAATGTGGCTAGACCCCTTAAAATCGGTTATCTGGTTGAAAAATAATCTGCCAACCTGGTCACATTTTAAAGCTATAATATCTTTTTTAAGATCTGCATTTACAGATTTAACAATATCTAAATTTTCATTTGTGCAAAGTCTTGACTGGTTTGATGTACTAAGCTTACTAACCGTGCCATTAATGTCTGTACTATCCAAACTAAGAGCAGTTTGATGAGGTGCAAACTGACCAACCAACGAAGCAAATGCAGTAATCCCTACAAGAATTAAAATAAGACCGATAAATTGATTGTCCATTTTAAAGTTAAAATTCAAACCTTCTTTTTAACTTATTTAGACTTTTCTACCTAAATCAAAAGAATAAGTTTGAAAAGGGATTAATAGAATTCTAACTTCATTATATTGCCCACGATTGCCAGACGCAAGAAAGTTATCCCCGTACCTTTATAATAATTGCCTCCGGCAGATTATGCCGTTTTAGCGACTTTTACCATAAAGATGCGATATTATCCCCTTTTGACTTAACTAAGCCCGTTTTCTTTACAAAAGCCTAAAGATAATGAGTTAATACAATATCGTTTGCCAGAAATCTTGGGGCCATCATCAAATACATGCCCAAGATGTGCTCCGCAACGCTTGCATAACACTTCAACTCTTAACATTCCATGGCTTTCATCTGATTTAAGTTCAACCTTCTCTCTGTTTATCGGGTCTGTAAAGCTGGGCCAGCCAGTTCCAGAATCAAATTTAGTATCCGAAGAAAAAAGTTCCTGGCCGCAGGCGCGACATACGTACATTCCTTTCTCATGATTGTTCCAATATTCACCAGAAAACGGCGCCTCTGTTCCCTTCTGACGCATAATATTATACTCTTCCGGAGTTAATTCTTTTTTCCACTCGTCTTCAGTTTTATTTATTTTATCTTCTTGCATACAGTCTCTTTACTATTGCAGAGCTTTAATATACTGGATTAGTTCCGGAAAATCCTCTTGATTAAAGTGACCCCTATCTTTAAAAACCATGCTCACAGCAGTCTTCAAAAATTTTTGATCTTTCTTATCGCTATTTATTATTTTTTGCAGAATACCCCGCAGCTTGCCGTGAAGATTTCTATTTTAACCTACAGTTAGGAATGAAGATGATCATTATCTCCGCCGCAACCATCTGACAGATTCCAAACCTCGGTTATTTGTTCACCGGTAAATTTATAGTTTTTGATTAGATACTTGCCTAAACCCCCATACACATACCATCGCCAGCATTTACAGCAACAAGGCCCCTTTTCCATTGAATTTGTCATGGCATAGTCGTATGCCATTTGTTCATCTAGCATTAACTCCATGTCATAGTAAGATTGAAGTTTCTTAGCTAAACCAGCTTCAATATCATAAGGATCAAGTGGTATTTCTTTTATATCTTTATATTTCTTCAATCCTTCGACTTGTTCAATATAACGATGCAAATTCATTGGACTACAGCATGAGCCTTGAATCCTAGCATTATCGGTCATTGAGGCTATGGAGTCTTTAAAAGCGCTGGAACAAGCTGAATTTCCGTTTTTACTAAGTTCGGCAAATCTGACGGCATATGCCGAAGAACCCAAATTTTGTTTCTTTACACTAACAAGGCTATATGAATACCAAAATGCACCTAAAATAATTACACCCGCAATTATAGTTGTTTTATTTTTTAGATGATTTTCCATCAATTAAGACCGTGAATTTCTGTTACTGTATTAGATGCTGGGGTTAGAAGACAGCCAATCAATTAGTCTCTTTCGATGTCGAGCGACAGACCACATATCGTTGTCCTTAAAAAGCATTGGGTGCGCTTCCTGAAATCTTTTTAACTTAGCAGTTGAGGCACGAGAAAAACCGACCGGAATATTCCGATTATAGAGTTCCAAAAAGGTTACAAGGGTAATTGGTGCTTCGTTTAACTCTCGTTGTTCTTTATCCTTATTACTTCGCATACTTACTTAATTATACAATAAAGCACCAAAAAATCAACTTTTTGTATGAGGCCACCCACTTTTGCACTCTTAAGAGTTTTTAACTGTTTGTTCTTCTAAATATAGCATATATTGAACTGGGGAGTATTTGTTCTTAAAAGCATAATGGGCTCTTCTGGTATTGTAACAGATGAGCCAGTCCATTAATTTATGATTGAATTGTTCTGTATTAAGAAGCTCATATAAATGATAATCAATATATTCTTCCTGAATAGTTCGGTTAAATCTCTCAACATGGGCATTCATCTTAGGAGTTCTGGGATAAGTATGAAAATAGGTAATATACAATTTGATCAATTCTTCGTTAAAATACTTCTTAAATTCAGAGCCATTATCGGTCAGTACGAATATTATCGGATATTGGAATATTTTGATGCAGATATCAAAAGAAATGAAAATATGGAAAATTTAGAAAAACAGCAAAAAGGAAACATTCTTGCAGAGATTAAAGTTTCTGATTTCAGCAAAGAAAAAGAAACGCAGAAAGATGTGGAAAAGTGTGGAAAAAACGTTTGGTTTTAAAGTGGAAGAAACAAGGCCAGTTCCGTCCGATGGCTGGACTGCTCAATGGTTTGATTTTCTTACCGACGATGTCGAGAAACTGATAAAATACATAAAATCCCTGCGTCGTCAGTAATAAAAAGCAAAGATGTCACAGGACGTGAGGAATAAAAAAAGAGCCGTCGAAACGGCTCGGGACGAATATTCTAAAATGCAAAGTGGTAAAAAGCAAGAGCACAGACCACGATGATTGTATAAATAGCTGTGACAAATAATTTTGCAGATGTCGTTAGACGGCCCATTGGACAACCCCGAATGTGTAAACGCGAATCACGAACCTGATAACCCATTCCGCATACGCATTCTACGATGATGAGATCCATATGGTTTGTCCCTCCTTTCAAGTTTCCAAACTAGAGTATATGGTAGTATGTAGTATGACTATCTTGGCCACATTTTACCCGGCTCTATCAGAATAGCCCGTTTGGCTGATTGAGGTAAAACCTCTCCAAAGTTTCCATTCCACAAATAACTAATAGTCCCGTCTGGCCACACAATCTTACGAATGTTGACTTTATCTCCCTCTTTTTGCAAAGAACATTCGTTAAGATCTCCGTATTCACCGAAGGTGTATGCAATAACCTGATTATCCACCCTTACTATGAGTTTGCATCCTAACAATTTACTGACGACAACAACTTTTTCGTTTCCACTTCCTACAGCAGCGCCTATAACTGCTCCTTCTGTTCCTGCGAGCAAACCCCCAACTATGGCTCCGCCAACAGCATTATGACTACCTTGGGTTTTCTGTGCGACAGTTATTCTGACTTCTTCGACTTCTCCGACTACTCCGGTATCCACCGTGTTTCGTGAATCCACGCAACCAGTCAACATTATCGCTAATACGATTACGACACCAACAACAGATAACCTATTCATGATGTTACCTCCTTAATATGGCGATTCTCTTGCTTGTTTTAGTTATACGCTTCCTGATTTTATTTGTCAAGGGCATGTATGAGGCCACCCACTTTTTCAACAACGTCTTCTATCTTAGTTGGCGGTGGGTTTATATTATTAAAAGAATCAGCTTCTTATACGATACCACTTGGTTTCTATCTCTTAAATTAGAGCGAAAATAATTTTCTCAATAATCTAAGTAAAATCTATTTAACTGTTAACTCTAGTTGCTGGGCTAAAAAAGCAAGGATCAATGCATGACTTTGAACTATTTTCCTGATAGGCTTACCCGGACCATGACCAGCCTCTATTTCTGAAAAAATAAATACATTATTTTTCTTATTCACCGACTGAAACAATGCCGCCATCTTTCTAGCATGAAGCGGATTTACTCGAGTATCATTTTCTGCAGTAGTAAATAACGTAGCTGGATATTCAACACCTTCTTTTACATTATGATACGGACTCCATTTTAAAATATTTTCTAACTCTTCTTTTTTCTTAGGATCACCGTATTCAGGAATCCAGCGAATAGCTATACCAAACTGTGGAAATCTGACCATATCAGTCAGTGGCACTTGAGAACAAACCGCTTTGAATAATTCAGGCCGTTGGACCTCTACAGCCGAAACAAGCAACCCGCCATTACTACCGCCCACGATACCCAGATGGTCTGAATCAGTGTAACCTTTTTTGATAAGATGCTCTGCTGCCGAAATAAAGTCGTTAAATGAATTTTGTTTTTTTTCCTTTATTCCTTCCTCATGCCATTGTTCGCCAAATTCACCACCACCTCGTATATTAGCCACAGCAAAAACACCACCACGCTTAATCCAAGGTATCCAACTTCTCATAAACGCGGGGTTCTTCGATAAAGAAAACCCCCCATAACCGTACAAAACAGTTGGATGAATTCCAGAAACATCTTTTCTATAAACAATAAAAAGGGGAACGCTAACTCCGTCCTTTGAATTAAACCATTCTTGTTTAACCACATAGTTATCTGGATTAACTGGATTCTCTACTCTTCTAAATTCTTCAAAGTCTTTTTTCTTTGGATCGTATCTATACTCTATTTTTGGAAACGTAAACGAGTCTACCCCATAAAAAAATTCTTCTTCGTCTATATTACCGGATAAACTAACAAGAGACGCATACTCCGGTATTGGAACTTCCTCTTGTTTAATACCGTCGTGATTAAAAATGCTAAGCTTGGAACATGCATTTACAGAATACTCAATAATAAGCTTACTCTTAGTAACGCCCACACTTTCTAACAAGTATTCCTGTTCAGGAATTAACTCTTCCCAATCGTCAATTGGGGTTAGAAGTTTTCCCAACGGTACCCATAGTACTCGTTTATTATTTGCCCTATAGTTTGTTTTGATAATCACCCTATCTATAAGAAAAACAAGTTGAAACTTTGCATGGATACCAGTAACTAACTGGGTAGTAGTTTCTGTTTGCCTATCATAAATATACAATTCGTTCTCATGCCAATTTTGAGAAACATGAATACACAAATATCTTCCATCAACTGAAAGAGAAAAACCAAGCATATCATCTTTGGGACGATCTTTACCGAAAATTAGTACATCATCATCCGGATTATCACCTAATTTGTGAAAATATATTTTTTGATGCATATATTCTTCATTTTTAGATACTGAACCTGGATGAGGATTTCGCATGTAATAAAAACCTGAATCATCCGACAACCACTGAACGCGAGAAAACCGACATCTCTCTATCTGATCAGGAAGCTCAGTATTAGTCTCGACATCTTTTAAATGCAGAGTGGCCATTTCTTTGCCACCTTCTGATAAACCATACACCAGATATTTACCACTTTTTGAAATACTCCAACCGTCAACTGAAACAGTGTTAGTTTCATTCATACCATTTGGGTCGACAAGTTTAATCGGCTCACTATCTAAACTTTTCCTATACCAAACGGCATGATGATCTTCACCAGGTTGTCGTTCACTAAAAAAATACTTGCCCTTACGCATAATTGGAGTTGAAAAATTAACTACCCTAAAACTCTTAGTCAGTTCAGTAAAAAAGACTTCAAATGTTTTGCCCCGCAAAGATTTATCCAGATATTCATTTTGAACCCTAATCCAACTCTGAGTTTCTTCGCTATCCGAATCTTCCAACCATCTATATGAATCATGTATCAAGTGTTCACCCACTTTTTCAACAACGTCTTCTATCTTAGTTGGCGGTGGGTTTATATTATTAAAAGAATCAGCTTCTTGACTCTGAACTTCCATTTTTTGTGTATGTTCTTTCATTATTAGTGCTTTAACGTTTTTAATTTAGTCTAAAACAAAACTGCTATCAGCGAACGTTCGTGACCGTATTTTCCAGGATTCTTTTGATTCATTTCCTTAGAAAAGTCTATAATACAACTTTTAATATTTTCATCCCACTCTTTAAATAATCCTAAAAAATAGGGATTTTTCATGTAATGTTCAAAACCATCCGTAAATATAAATATACGATCTTCCTTCTCAAGATCTAAAACTCCCCTTTCAATATAGTCAACCATTTGTTTCTCGCCATTAATAACTGCGTATGGTTCACATAATCCTGAAGACATAAATTTCAAATTCATCTCTTTGTCAAAATGGGCAACAAATGAATCGCAGATAGAAGCCCAGTATGCCAAACTTTCCTTAACAATCACAAACGATCCAGTAGCAGCATAATAACCAGTGATGTTGCCCGAAACTTCTGTCTTTCCAACCTTCTGATTATACTTACCAACTTCACTGTTGGCATATTTAAAAACATCAACCACGTCTTTTTCATTAAATGCCTCGTACCTCTCCTTTGTATATTTAACAACCGCTTCACAAAATATCCTAGAAACATCACCGGCAGGAGAAGGACTTGGATAGTTTATGTTACTTTCAATAAACTTCATAAAATTCAGAGTAACTCCGTCAGAAACAACAAAAACAAGAGGTGAACCAAAAGCAATCAAAAAATCTTCCTGTGGATGTTGATAGGCTTCCGTCAAATATTCGGCAAGATTTCTTTTTTCGGCAAATTCTTGAATTGCTTCTTTTGACGGCGGCTCCAAAATACTAAAATATTTCATAAGTTTATTTATATTTATTAGAGTGATCTTTTGTCAGTCCAGCAACCTGATCTAAGCCCGCCACTTAGACTGATTTGGATTTACGCTAATAAATTTTTGGTGGGTTCTCTATTTTATCTGCCGCTTAAAAACTAAATACGACAAAATGCCAAGTTGAATGGTCGGTGTTAAGCCAGTATTTATCAGTGGGATAATGGGCATAAATTCACTATATGCCCACCGGCCGGTTTTCAAAGCAGATAACTCTATTAAAATCGCAAAGACAACACCAATCGATAATGCATACCATTTCCTATCTTTAAAATAGGCGAACTTAATAAATAGTATGGCTAAAAGTGTTATAAAAAGCGCGTCAAACAATGTAGCTCGCAATAATATGAGTTGGGTTATTTCTCCTGCCTTATAATGGATATACAGATATGAATGGAGATTTTCCCAAACTAAATTCAACAGGAAACTGGCTATAAATATTGAGAAAAGCTTCTTAAACATTTTATTACAAATTCTGACCCTAATTATCGCATTTAGAAAAGTAGCTGCCAATTTTTGAAAAGAGTAAGACCGTCTCACTTCTTATATTGACTTTTTACGGCGAAAAATCCATTTCCCAAATTCAACCGCTAGAATATTTATCAGGCCGACCAACATAACTCCCAAAAGCCAGTAAAAAGGTAACGGAGTTGTCTTTAGTAAAGACCGCAGGAATGGAACATAAATAGCTGAAAGCATTAAAATAATTCCAATGCTCACACCACCGACTAAATAACGATTGGAAAAAATAGGATACTTGAAAATGCTTTTCTCTAAACTCTTCAGGGAAAATGCCAAAAATAATGTATAACTTCCGAAACTAGCAAAAATAAATGTTCTCACAACATCTTCCGGAAAACCGGCCCGCAACAAGAACCAATACAGGACGAACAGAAGAGCACTCGTAGAAAGGCCAATGAATAAAACTAAGAATCTCATCATAGGATCAAAGAGGCCAGTTTTTGTGCTCTGGGGACGATAAGCCAAACCGTCAATATTTTTTTCAAAAGCGTATGCGACAGCTGGAAAACTATCAGAGAAAAAATTAACATACAAAATTTGGAGCGCATTCAACGGAAGAACTAGGCCGGTTATAAGAGCGCCGCCTATAAGAAGCAGCTCGTCGGCAACAGAAGAAAGAAGATATACGAGAACTTTACGGATATTGTGCATGATCTGGCGGCCTTCTTCCACCGCGGCAGCGATGGTTTCAAAATTATCGTCCAGCAATACTAGATCTGCAACATCGCGCGCTACCTCTGTCCCCGAGCCCATAGCGATGCCGATGTCAGCTTGTTTGATACTAGGCGCGTCGTTTACACCATCGCCAGTCATTGCCACAACTTCTCCTGTTTCTTGAAACATTTTTACAATCCTCATTTTGTCCAGCGGAGATACGCGGGAAATAACTCGTAGAGATGGCAGACACTTTTTGAGGTCCGCGTCTGACAGCAACTTAAGTTCTGAAGAGTCAAGAATACCCCCCTTCTCAATGCGTAGGCCAACCTCTCTGGCTACAGCTTCGGCGGTACCGCGATGATCACCGGTCATAACTACTACTCTTATGCCGGATTCTTGTACCTTTTGGATCGCCTCTTTAACATTCGGCCTTATAGGATCCCGCAAAGTGATTAAGCCTTGGAATACAAGATTCGTTAACTCCAAGTCTTTTGAAAAAATAAAATCTTCTTTTTTTTCAATTTCTTTTATCGCTACTCCGACTATAAGTTCTCCGGATTCGGCAAGAGAACTAATTTCTTTTAAAGCGTCATTCCGCTCCGTGTCATTTAATGTTGAATGGCTGATAAAAATATCTGGCGCGCCAAAAAAGACCAACAAGTGTTTCTCTCCATCGTGTATAAGCGAAGCGGAAAATTTATTAGATGCATTAAACAAAAGTGAGTTTAGAGTTAACGTTCTTTTTTTGACTTCTTCTACAAAGACACCCCGAAGAGCGGATGATCGCACTAATGCCGTCTCTAGTATTCGTCCGCTGATTCGCCAATCTGACGGCAAATCATTGGGATTTTCTATCAAGACATTAGTGTTGATGAGTGCTAATTCAAGCAAGTTTTTTTCTTCCACGCCCCTGTTTGGAAGCACTTTGCTCAGTTCCATTTTTGCCATAGTTAATGTCCCTGTTTTATCAGTAAGAATGACGCTGGTACTCCCCAGTGTTTCTGCTGCAATCAGCTTCCTGATAACGCCTTTTCGCCGCGCCATCCGCTGAACTCCTATTGCCAAGATAACCGTCATAGCCACAGGCAAACCTTCGGGAACCGCTGAAACGGCGATTGCTACGGATGTCAAAAACATATCCACGCGTGAATACCCCAAAGCAATACCTACAGCAAAAATAATGAGCGTAAAGATACCTAAAATTATTCCGGCCTTTACGCTAAAACGCTTAATTGCATTTTGTAACAGAGTTTCTTCCAGCTGTGATTTCGCGACCAGTGTTGCGATTTTCCCCAGCTCTGTTGAAAAATCAGTGCGACAAATCACGGCAGTACCCATACCTTGGGTTACGAGTGTCCCAGCAAAAACCATGGGATACTGATCACCAATAGATGATTCTACGTTCACCGGATCAATCAATTTTGATACTGGCAGAGATTCTCCTGTTAGTATCGCCTCGTCAGTCTGTAGATCGTTAACAAATATAAGTCGCCCATCAGCGGAAATACGATCTCCCTGGGCAAGATGGATAATGTCCCCCGGCACCAGTTCTGCGGCATCTATTTCACGTTCAATACCACCGCGAATAACTCTTGCTCTCTGTTTAAGATATGTTTTAAGTTCCGCCAACGCTTTCTCGGCCTTATACTCCTGATAAAAGCCGAGCCAAGCATTGGCAATTATGGCTGCAAAAATAAAAAGTGCATCGCGGTAGTGAGCAATGAACCAAGTAACAACCCCGGCAAACAACAAAATCAAAATCAGCGGGCTTTTGAACTGGTTTAATAAAATAAAAAGTCCGGGAGCTCGCCGAGGCTTCTCAATTACATTAGGCCCAAAGATTTTTAACCTTCTTTTTGCTTCGCTTTCTGAAAGACCATCTCGATCATTCGTCTCCAATATCTCAATAACCTTTGAGAATGGCAGAGCCCAAAATGGTTGTTCCTTTTCAGTTCTTTGAATCATAAAGATTTTGCAATTAACCCGATTATCAATATACCAGCTGAATTTAAAATAAATGACAGTAAAACAAAATATGAATTTTTCATCTTTGATAGGCCAAGCATTGACACTCCAATTTCATCAGGCAATGGCGAGGCTATTATTAAAGCTCCCACAAAAGGGATAATCCATCTAAAAAGCTTTAGTTTAAAAATTGAGAATAATCTTTCTGATTTTGATACTTTAATCAGATAATCAAAATGCTCCGAAACCTTATCTTTAACAAAGCGAAAAATTATTAGATCTCCAATTAAAGCGCCCAATCCTCCAAAAATAGCTACCGTGATTGCAGAGCTTGATTGGGCTATTTCTCCAAGAGCTACAGTGGCAGGAGCAGCGGTAAAAACAGATACGAAGAAAATACCGGCAATAAAACTTCCAATAAATCTCATTTCTTGGGTTGAAGTAATTAGATCTTTAAGGACGCCAGTTTTAGCAAGGATAATAGCAATAAAAACACTAAGGATGATGAGTGCTAAATCTCTCATTAAGTTGTTTACATGATTATTCATTTCTATATCTATTCTACCAAATAACAAAAAATCACCCTAGAGTGATTGTTTGTTTATATAATTCTTTTTGGAGTCGAGGCATACTCTCTAAGTGTCCGCGAGTAGAGATCCAGAAGTTCATCTACGACAACATCGCTCCTAAATTTAAATGAGGTTTGATATGCGCCTTCAGAAAGTTTGCGGCGTAGCGCCTCGTTTTTTAAGATATTTTCAATAACAGAAATGGCTTCGACTTGAGATGAAACAAGAAAGCCGTTCTCTCCATTAACGATTATCTCCGGTGCAACACCGACTCGATAACTGACCGGGATTAGACCTTGCGACATGCCCTCTATAAGACTAAGGGAAAATCCTTCGTAACGGGAAGGTATAAAAAGAATACTCCCCGCCTGTGCATCAACTACGTTAGGAATAAGGTCTTTCTTAAAATTGACGAACATTTGATGCCTCTCGAACCAAACCCTAAGCCAATTTTTTAACTTTTTGTTCGAAATAAGGCATATGGTAATTTTCTTTACTTTCGGAAACTTGGAATAAAGATGCACCAAGCGATCGAGGCCTTTTAATTTCAAAGTAAACGCATCACCGCCAAGACGACCGAGAAAAACTATTGCAGGATCAGAAACTATCGGCTTTAAGCTTTTTTCAAACCAATAATCCTCTATCGCATTGTGAATCACTGTTATTTTATCCGAACTCACGCCGGCTTCTACAAGTTCTTTTTTCACATTTTCAGAAACAGCAATAACTGCATCGGCTCTTTTAGCTACATACTCCTCCATATCCGCAATATCACGCATCGGTTTGCGGGATCTTACATTAAGCTCGGACAGGATGCGGTCTTTTCTTAATCTGTACCATAGGCGGCGCGTGTCTGAAAGCAAATCTTTGGCTTGAGGAGTAGATTCTAAAAATCCCCTGGTAGTAGAGCCAAAATGGCTAACTACTGGAATATTAAACGCCAGAAATGGAAGAGGTGTATATGTCGTACCCTGTACTAAGTTAAAACGCATAATTTCATCTTTCTTTTCCAGTAGGGAGTAGAAGAAAAGAATATTCGAAAGTCCTTTCAAATGTATCGGCGGATCGATAAGAGATGTTCTGGGATAGAAATTTTTGACATCTACCCCTCTTCCGCGAAGTTTAATAGCCAGGAGCTCATTTATGTAATGAGCTCCTGTACCTAATTTCTTATCGTTGTGTATGAAAGCTACCTTCATTTTAAATGACGGGATAATAGTCACTTGGATTAAGAGATATAAACATGCTCTTAATCGTAGCAAAAATTTGGCCTAAATCATACCATTGTTATACAAAAAATCGCCGGTCAGGTGATTTTTTTATCTTGAATACCTGCCGGCCCGCTTCGCCAGAGCTTCAGCGAGGCGAGCAGGCAAACGGCACTCCCTCCATAACAAAAAATAGTCCTACTCTCTACTTAAGACATGCGAGATACACTCTCAGATGATCAAAAACCAAACGAGGAAACAAAAACTTTTTTATGACAACTTCTCGCGCAGCCTTGCCCATTCTATTTCTCCTCTTCTCGTTGTTAAGGAGAAGCAATATCTTGTTCGCCAGTTCCTGGGGAGTGGTGACTATAAATCCGTTATGTCCGTCAACAATCTGTTTCCTTATGCCAAAAGCCGGTCCTCCTACCACCGGCTTAGATTTCCACATCGCCTCCGAGACAACAAGTCCAAACCCTTCTTTTATTGAATTCTGCACTATAATATCGGCGCCATTTTGAACCATGTTTGTAAATTCTGGGACGTTCTTTTTCCCTACCTCAAAATAAAGATGAATGCTCGGATCTTTATGGGCCAAAGCGCGGACATCCTTGTATACCACAACCGCTGCCGGATTATCTTTTGCCTCATTAAAGCCGACGAGGGCTAAATGTGCTCCTGGATGCATTGACTGAATAATACGAAACGCCCCTATGACTTCGATTGGATTTTTCCACATATCAAACCGTGAAACCTGAACTACAAGGGGAACCCCGGCTGGTATCCCACCGAATTTTTTTAAATATCGCCTGGCTTTTCCATAATTAATTAGTTTCTGTTTCGGCGCCAAAGGATCTATTGCAGGAGTAAACACTCTGACTTTACGCTTCGACAGACTTCCATGCACAAAATTTTTATTGCTAAAAATTATACGATGATAACCCTGAATAAGCGGATAAACCCTTCCCCACAATGCATCGTGCGCCGTAGAAGTATCGATATGACTTATATATACTTTATGTTTTTTAGAATGAGCTAATTTCCCGGCAAGTAGAGGCTGTGGGTCATTGATAACCAAAACATCGCAATCAATTCCCTCAAGTTCTTTAGCTATTTTCTCATTTATTTCTTTATACTTACCCCACTCCTTAGAAGTTATCCTAATATTTGCTCCCTGGAGCGAATTGTGAAATTTATTAGTTATCTCAAAAAAGTCTTTTCCAACTAATGGATTAATAACATACCAGTCACTCTCAATACCGAGAGATCGCAGATATGGTATGAGGCTTTGAAGTATCTCGGCCACCCCACCCCCAATAGCCGCAGCATTTATATGCACCACCCTTTTCCCTCGTATTTTTTCGGCAACATCAAGCAACGCCTTTTTCTGTTTTGGCAATACAAATTTAAGAAATTCTTCTGGCTTAATCTTGCCTTTGATGATTACTTTTTGAAGAACACTAAGAGAAACATCCATAACATAGAAATTTTAACCCGGCTTACATCTTATTCTCACATTCTATCACAAGGTAAGATTAACCGCATGAGTAAAAAAACTTAAATTTAGGTTCTAACCCCGTAAAACTTCACCACGGGACAGGCTTACTAATCCGCTACATTAAATAATTTCGTAATTGCTTTTTTAGATAAGTACGACCAGAACCACTTTTCAAAAACTTTTCCCGGCCTATCGCATCACGTCTATCAAGATAGGCTTCAGTATAAACAAGTTTCCATTTGCCACTCTTTATGCTTGTGGTACGACCTGCAATAAAGAGGAAGTGTTTTTCCATTTATTTCAACAATCTCGCGAGTTTTTGAGTTATTAGAACGGGTACCTCATTATCACGAAAGTCACCGGTTTGTTTTGCTCTTGAAAAGTTAGCTTTAACTTCTTGCCACAGATCAGAAACCTCATTATCACCAAGAGCGGAGACGGCGCTATCAATTTGGCTGGTATCCCGGTCGAGAATATGAAGCCCGGTGGGACGTTGCCAATCATCGAAAGCAGTTAAGACATTAACGTATGGCCTAACCTGTTTTATGGTTGCTTCCAGAGTTTTTACTCTACCCTCGGCAGTAGTCAACTGATTTTTAGTATCCCCGTGTTCGCGCTTTTCAAGAGTCAGGACATCTTCAACTGACCTTAATTTAAATTTTAGAGTTGCTACTTCCTTCGCCAGATCTGTATTTTTTAAAATACTAAGCTCTGCTGAAAGCTTTTGATTTTGATAGAAAAAATAACCGGTCACAACCAATGCCATAGTTATCACAACTAGAAATATTTTATTAATCATAACTATTATTATACCGCCCCGCGATGTATACAAATATAAAAGTTATCAACATTAAACAACGGCAGGGATACATTCCTTGGCGGAAAAGTATCATGTGATGGCGCGCGACCCGCGGTACCTGTTCGTAGCTTTAGCGTAGACGGGTCGTGGTCGCCAGAACCTGTCACAGGACTGCTGCGAGGCTTGGACTCGAACCAAGATAAACGCCTTCAGAGGGCGCTGTCCTACCATTAGACGACCTCGCAATTAAGAAAACTTTACCAAATTTTTCTTATTTTTTCAAGAAAAAAAATCGGCTATAGCCGAACTAAAAGCTTAACTCTAGTTTCTAAATTCTATGTTCTATATTTTCAGATATCTTCTAATCGCAATGAAGCTTGAGAGCATACCCAACACAATGCCAGAGACCACAACCAACAAAAAGGTCTGACCAAAGTATCGGCCAAAGTATGAAAAAAGATTGATTGAAGGTAAAAAGTTAGAAAGTTTTGGAGAAACAAAATAAAGCGCCGGATAGATTAAGATCAAAACCAACAACCCGGCAAATAAACCGTAAAGCCCTCCCTCTACAAGAAACGGCCCTCGAATATGCCAACTGGAGGCGCCAACCAAACGCATAATTTCTATTTCTCTTTTTTGGGTATAAATAGTAAGACGAATCGTATTAAAAGAAACTAAAACTGCAATTGCTCCAAGAAATATTGTTGCCAATACCCCACCTCTCTGCAAACCGCTTGATATGCCTTGGATTCGATTAATAACACTTTCGTTTTCATAAAAGTTGACTTTATCTATCAGGGCACGAAAACGATTGCCTTCTAAATATTGAACAATCGAAGCATATTGAGACGAATCTTTTGCTTTAATATTTAATGCCGGGCGCAACGGGTTATCACCCAGTTCTTCAAGTGACTGTTGAATTAATTCATCGGCCACATGTTTTTCCTTAAACCTATTCAAAGCATCATCTTTAGAAATATACTCTATGCTTTTGACTTCTGATAACTTACTAAGATCGTCTTGCACAGCAAGAATTTGATCTTGTTCTGCTTCTGGTCTGAAATACGCAGTAACGTCAACCTTTTCTTTAAGACTGGAGATTGTGCTATTAGATAAGGCGTTAAAAGCAACTAAACTAACAAACAAAAACAGAGTTAAGGCCATAACTCCGGTTGTCCCAAAAGAAAGCCAAGAATTACGTTTAAAATTAACCCAGCCTGCTTCAAAAATTCTTTTTAGATGTTGTTTCACCCCGTGTTCTAAAATTAAAAACTTCAACTCTCAACTTTCAACTTTTAATTATTAAATTTTGAACTTTGAGTTTTGACTTTTAATTTTTAAATAATATACCTCCCACCGCTTTCTTGTTCTTTGACGATTTTACCTTTTTCCATAGAGATAACTCTTTTACCTACCGTATTTACTACTTCACGATCATGCGATGCCAATATAACCGTTGTGCCAAATTCATTAATTTTAGAAAGTAGTTTAATGACATCGTAAGTATTAAGCAAATCTAAATTTCCAGTGGGTTCGTCAGCAAGTAAAATTTCCGGGCGGTGGACAAGGGCTCTAGCGATTGCAACCCTTTGTTTTTCTCCACCGGATAATTGAGAAGGAAAACTTTCTGCCCTTTCTTCCAAACCTACAATTTTTAAAACCCGAGGAACATCTTCCTGAATCTGTTCTTGTTCCGTACCCACAACCTCTAAAGCAAAGGCCACGTTTTCAAATGCTGTTTTATTATTTAACAATTTAAAATCTTGAAAAACAGTGCCAATTTTCCTTCTTAATACAGGTACTTCGGAATCGCTTAACTTAGCGACGTCAACTTTTCCAACCATAACCCTTCCTTCGGTCGGAATATCTTCTCGAATAAGCATTTTCAAAAGCGTTGACTTCCCAGCACCAGATGGACCAATAATTGATATGAAGTCGCCTTTTTTAACTTCAAGACTAACATTATCTAAAGCTGGTGCACTTCCATTATATATTTTTGTTACTTTATCAAAAATTATCATGCGAATTTTATTTAGTTTCTAGTATCCAGTGCCTAGCCACTAGTAAAGTTACTAAGGACTAGCTTCTATTGGCTAGTGGCTACTTCGACATCAAGAAATTCGTCCAACTCACCATTTAAAACCGCATCTGGATTTGAAACCTGAACATTAGTTCTGTGATCTTTCACCAATCTATATGGGTGTAAAACATAGGAACGTATTTGGTTTCCCCACTCTATTCCTGTAGCAAGTTTAGTTTTAAGTTTTGAAACTTCGTCTACATGCTCTTTTTCTAATTCCTGATGCAATTTTGAAAAAAGCAACTGCATAGCCTTGTCTTTATTCTGGGCCTGGGAACGCTCTGATTGAACTGCAACCACGATACCAGTTGGAACATGAGTTATCCTTATCGCCGTTTCTAACTTATTTACATTCTGGCCTCCTGGACCAGACGATCTAAACGTATCTATTTTTAAATCTTTTATATCTAGTTTGAATTCTGGTTTCTCAATCTCCGGCATTATATCAACTAATGCAAATGAAGTATGACGTAAATTCTTTGCCGAGAAAGGGGAGACTCTAACTAATCTATGGACTCCACTCTCTTTTTTTAAGATTCCAAAAACATTCTGACCGGAAACTTCCATAACTGCATTTTTAATACCTCCCTGCTCTCCAAACGACTCATTCAATACATTAAACTGCCAACCGCGCCGCGAACTTAGAAGCTGATACATTTTTAAAAGCATGGATGTCCAATCTTGAGCATCCACACCTCCGGCACCGGAGTGAAAGGAAAGAATTGCATTATTTTTATCATACTTTCCGGTAAACCTATTGTTGCGCTCAAATTGATTTATTTTCTTTTCAAGCTTGTTTAATTCTTTTTCTATCTGTCTGCTACTATCTTCATTTATTTCTGTTTCAACCAACAAAGAAAGCGAATCTTCAATATCTTCAGCCAGTTTTATCTTTTCTTTTAGACCGGATAACTCTTGCAACCCCTTAGCCGCAGATTCTTTGTTGGCCCAGAAATCAGGCTTATTTATTTGTTCTAACAGCTCTTCAAGCCTTTTTTTATCATTAGCTAAGTCAAAGACTGTCCGCCGTTAAGCGGTATTTAGCCTTCAAATCATCTAGTTTTTCTAGTATATTTTCCATTAGTGAATATTATAGCAAAAATTTCGGAAAAGATAAATAATGGTTACCTCCAAAACTTCAAACTTTTGTTTTAATTAGTGTCACTTGGTTCCCTTTTTCATTGTATTCAACAAGCCGACAGAGGAATTTGAACCCATAACCTATTTATCCCGTTAGAGCCGACCCTGAGACTTGAACTCGGAACCTTCGCTTTACAAAAGCGTTGCCCCGATTATCCAGAACTTAGAGCCGGCAGTCAGATTTGAACTGACGACCTACTGTTTACAAAACAGTTGCTCTACCACTGAGCTATGCCGGCTCTAAGTTCTGCTAATAATCGAGGATCCTCGACAAAGTCGGGACTCTGCCGTTGAGTCCCGACGGCTTTGCCATCGAGGATCCTCGATTTTGCAGAGCAAAATCGGGACTACATCGGCAAATCTAGATATAATTTAACACTGAAAAAGCTAAAAATCAATTAAAATACCGACGTTAATCGTCGGTCATACATTAAGAGAATCAGGATATTGCAATTTTGCTACATATCTGGCTAGTTTATCTAACATCCTCTCTGGAAATGCTAAAAAGACAAAAAATAGAACCCAAATTTTCCAATTATGTGCAAGTTCGTCTCTATAAACCAGTATTAAACCCATGGCCACAAAGAAAAAGAAACCTCTAATAAACTTTTTCAACTTCTTACTATAATTTCCCCTTGATTCTTCAATCGCCATTTTTTGAAAGTTCACTCCCTGACTAACAAAATCAGCTTTACAGTATTTACAATTTCTGTTTTTCATATCAGCATATACCATCATCCCGCATTTTTTACACTTTACTAATTCATACGCCATACTTTTAACCCCCTTTTTTTGAAAGCACCTTTAAATAGTACACTTTTACTTAAAGAAAGTCAATAGAATAAAAAAACCAAACGGCTCATTAACTTTTGAACAAAGGGTTTTCTTTAAAACCGACCAATTCTATTTCCGGCTCAAGCCAAACTCCAAAATTGGTTTTTACAGAATATTGAATTAGTTGAGCTAAAGTTACAATATCTTTGGCTTTTGCTTTTCCAAGGTTTACTAAAACTAACGCATGTCTTGAAGAAATCCCCGCCTGACCCAGACAAGAACCCCTGGAAAAACCGGCACATTCTATTAAAGAAGCGGCAAATATTTTTACCCTGCCATCAGACAACTTCCAAAACCATTCGTTAGATAACATTTCATTTTTAAATCTAAACAACTCTACCTGAATTTGAACTCGTCGGAATAAATCATAATCAACAATTGGATTTTTAAAAAATGAGCCCGCACTATTAAATCCTAAAAAACCAAATAAAATAAGTGCGCCCTTTCTTTCTCTTATCCCCAAAACTGCGCTCCTCATTTCTCCAATAGTAATACTATCTCTTTTCGCAAAAGCCTTTTTAAGATCTTGGTAATCAAGATTCGGTTTTACATATGGCCATAGTTTAAAAACAACTGTAACTATAAAGTAACGCTTAGGACAAGATTTAAAAATACTATTTCTATAACCGAATCCACACTCTTCTTTTTTTAAACTTAACCTTGCGCCTGTTAACCGATCAATAACTAAAATTTCTTCAATAACATCACTAACACTTTGACCATAAGCACCGATATTTTGAATAGGTGCCGCACCTACTGTTCCTGGAATTCCAGAAAGATTTTCAACACCAGCTAAATTTGACGCAACACAAGCAGAAACAAAACCATCCCAAGACTCACCACCAAAAACAGTTACCATGGTAAAACTATCAGTTCTATGGAAACTAAAACCTTTAATACTGTTTTTTATGGCTAGCCCATCAAAACCCTCATCTCCTATCAAAACATTTGTTCCTTCACCAAGCACAAAAACTGGTAAATCTTTAAGTTCAGACGAACGAAAAACTTCAAAAGCTTCTTCTATGCTTTTAATTTCTACAAACTTTTTGGCTGGACCACCAATTTTAAAAGAAGTATGTGGAGCCAACAAAACATTTTCTTCAATAATCATATTTCCTCCACTTTTCCTTCGCGAAGTCTTTGTATTAATTCTTCTAAAGATTTTAAATCCAAATTCAAAACTATTTCAGGTATTGTTTCAGTCTTAAATTTACACACATGACAAAAAAGAAATACTTTTTCAGCTTCAATAGTCGGACTTAAAAGATGACCGCTTGGGCAATTCATTTCATGAATAAAACCGGCGTTTTGCCAAGCTAATAATTTAATAACAACTGCCTGATTTTTATCTTTATTTTCACCTGAATCTGCAACCACAAAACCCTCCTTTGTTAAAATAACTAAAAATAAAGGTAACATCATTATATTACTTTTTCAATTTGAACGGATTAATGAATGACATTAGAATGTCGTCATCTGTACCCTGCCTCACAGTAAAAATTGAAAAGTCCTTGTTTTATCTGGGTTTTTTGAGAAAACAAAAAGGTGCGAGATTGTCGCACCATGTTTCTACTTATCGAAGTCTATCCTTATATTCCTGCAATTGATTCTTCCACTGTTCAAACAATCTGGGCTGATATGATTCGACTACAAAGTAGTTATATCCAGCCTGCTTAGGACTAGGAGCAAAGGGCGAAACATTTGAATCCGCAAGCCTGGAAACAGATTCATTGTGCCCATACAACTCTCTGAAAAGAGTACCCACTGACTTTATGCCCCCTAAACCGATGTCACTCCAGTGAATCGTAGGATATGAATCAACGGCCATCTCTTTGAGTAAAGGATGTGCATCTGTGGCATACCCACCAATTGCTACAACGAGTTTGTTAATAGTCGGACGATGACATGCCCCAACACTACAGTTACCCCAAACTTGAGGAACAACAACAACACCTCTTTCTTTTTCACTGACCGAGAGTCTTAGATAAATAGTGAGTTCGTGGTTTGTGTCTGTTCTTTTCCAAGCCCAGCAATCGGACTCAAAGACTTCTTGTCCTCTTTGGTTAGAATTACCCGTTAGATAAATCATTGAATCATGAGGCGGTTTCCTGCCAGGCTCAAAAGTGAAGCCAACTTTTCCAAGTGCTTCTAGTAACCCTTTGTCTAACTTATATGTCCCGATAACTTCTGTTTCAGAATATTCTCTATCCTCACGATATCTTTTAACCGTTAAGCCCTTGCAAGTGGCCGCTTTTTCTATTATTTCTGGTCTTCGCATAATGGCGTCTGTCCCTAAAAGAATAGGTACTTGACTCAATTGTGTTGACATAAATAACTCCTAATTGTAAATCATTCTGCCAAAATGGTAGCACTAGATTATTATTAAATCAATGCCTTCTTAAATTTAAGTCGTCTGATAATAAGCATACTGATTCCGCCCAATAGGCAGAGGAATATTCACGAAAAGGGGTATGTATTTGAGGTGACGAGGATAGAACCAAGTTTTATAGTTTTATAATAAATAAAAATTCCCCAAACTCCTAAAACCACTAAACCCACTAAAAATAGATTTGATAAAAATAGAAAAGAATTTAACCATGCTATTGCCACTCCCCCCGCGCAAAATGCCGATAAACGTGAAGGTAAATTTGGTTCTTTTAAAGGATTATGAATCATATAACTCCAAATTACTACAACAATTAGAATAATTTCTCTTATTAACTCTATAAAATAATAATGCGACGGAAGCTGGGTATAAAATATAAGAGTTATCATAACTCCATCTATAGCGATACGGTCTCCGACTATATCAAAAATACGTCGCAACTTTGTTAAACGAACATTACTTCTAAAATTAGACATTCTAAAAAGTACACCATCTAGTATATCCGAAACTACAATAACTAGAATCAACAAACTAGCCCAAATAAAATGTCATTCTACAATAAAATAAATTGTCAATAAAACATAAATAGGTTTAATAATTGTCAGCGCAAAACCAAAAACACCTAAAAAAATATTGCATCTAAACATAAAAAAAGCGGGATACGAGAATCGAACTCGCGCCCTCTGCTTGGGAAGCAGATGTACTACCACTGTACTAATCCCGCATCAAAATATTTTACTAAACCAGTTCTTAATACTACCCCAAAAACTGTTTTTAACTTCAGCACTTTGATCCAGTTCTTCAGAACCTTCTTTTTTTATGATAAAAACTTCCTCACCTGGTTTTTTTAAATTATATTTAATTCTAGCTTCTTTCTCCTGAAAAGAAATACTTTTAAAATAATCCACTAACTTATCAAGGTTCTTCTGTTGATCCTCCAGTTTTTTAAACTGACCTTGAACATTATTAAGGCTTGATTCAATTTCTAAACTATAAGGTCGGTTTTTAATGATTGCGGATACCACAAAACCAATACCCACTAATAGCAAAATTGTAAAGATTGGGGAGCGAAACAAAGAAATAATTCAAAACTCAAAAATCTAAATTCAAAAATACAAATCAAAAATTAAAATTTAACTTTTGAGTTGCGGTTTTGCCTTTTGCGTTTTGACCTTTGACTTTTATTCTGCCCATGGCAGAATAAGGTAATGCTTCAATATTTCTACAATAAGAAACTAAAGATAGTTTGGACTATTCTGGTCATACTCATAGCAATCAGTATGGTTTTATTTTACACCCTTCTTCTATTCTAGTACCAATTAGCCCTGCACCTTTGTGGTAACTGCCCGAGGCAAATTACGTCGCTTTAGTGACTTTCACCACAAAGGTGCGGGGTTAGCGTTTTAACATCTCTAAAAATACTTCTTGAGGAATATTAACGCGGCCTGATTCTTTCAATCTTTCCTTGCCGCGTTTTTGCTTCTTTAAAAGCTTCATTTTTCTGGTTACATCTCCACCATACAGATAACCAGTAACATCTTTGCGCCTAGCACGTAGTGTTTCTCGAGCTATAATTTTACCCCCTATAGCAGCTTGAATCGCAACCTCAAAAAGTTGAGGGGGGATTAACTGTTTTAATTTTTCAACGATTCTTTTTGCTTCTTGGTGAATCTTAATCTCTGGTACGATTCTTGAAAAAGGCTCAACCATATCCCCTGCTACCAAAATATCCAAACGGGTAAGCTTCTCTATTTTATAACCGATGAGGTCATAACTTAAAGACGCATACCCAGAACTAACACTTTTTAGCCTATCATAAAAATCTACAATCATATCTGCCAACGGGGCATTAGCCTGCAAAATTATAGTATCGGCAGCTAAATAATTTGAATCAACATACTGCCCTCTGTACTCTTTGATTAAGTCTAAAATCTGGCTCACATAACTTTGGGGAGTTAAAATTTCAAGTTTTACAATCGGCTCTTCTATAAATTTAACCCTACTTGGATCAGGTAATTTAGACGCCGAATGAATAATAAATCTTTCGTCATTCATTAAAGTTATTTGATATTGGACGGACGGAGTTGAAATTATAAGATCTAATCCAAAATCACGTTTCAATCTTTCTCCTACAATCTCGGCGTGTAAAAGCCCAAGAAAACCACATCTAAACCCCCTTCCTAAACCAGACGAGCTTTCAGGCTCAAATAGCAATGCTGCGTCCTGAAGTTTAAGTTTATTTAATGCGTCTCTAGTTGATTCAAAATCGTCTTGATTTCTGGGAAATAAACTTGCAAAAACTAAAGGCTGGCATTCTTTATAACCGGCCAGCGCTTTAAATTCAGACGGTTGGGGATAAATGGTTATTGTATCTCCAACTTTTACTTTTGAAATATCTTTTAGACCGGTCGCAATATAGCCAATTTCTCCAGCCAACAATAATTCCTCTTTTTTTAGTGCCGGAGCAAAAATACCAACTTCTACAACTTCACTTTTTGTTTTCTGCGCAGAAAGAAAAATACTATCGCCAGGTTTAACCTGTCCTTCAAAAACTCTTACATAAGCTATTACCCCCCGATAAGGATCAAACAGAGAATCAAAGATTAATGCTTTAAGAGGTATTTTAATATCCGTCTTTGGTGATCTGATGTTTTTAATTATTGCCCCCAAGAGTTTATCTACATTAGTTCCAAGTTTCCCAGAAATTTTTAAAATTTCCCCGTCAACCTTATAGACATTTTCATAACTAGCCAAAAGAGACTCCAGTTGTTCCTCTGACTCCTGAACTCTGGCAGTTGGCAAATCGATTTTATTAAGAACCGGAATAATATCTAATTTTTGTTCTTTGGCTAAATTAAAATTAGCTAAAGTTTGAGCCTGTACCCCTTGGGTCGCATCAACCAACAAAACTGCCCCTTCCACTGCAGCAAGTGAACGAGAAACTTCATAAGAAAAATCGACATGTCCTGGTGTGTCAATAAGATTCAGAATAAATTCTGAATCTTGACCAACGTCTAAGGTCAAGTGACTAACGCCAGAGTAAATTTCTTCTTTAGTCTTTAGTCTTTCGTCTTTAGGCAATTTATAAATCATTTTCACAGGCTGAAGTTTTATAGTAATACCCCGCTCTTGTTCAAGCGGATGCATATCTAGAAATTGATCATGCATCTTGCGTTTATCTATAGTACCAGTTAATTCTAAAAGCCGATCCGCAAGGGTCGACTTTCCATGGTCCACGTGAGCAATAATGCAGAAATTACGGATATTTGAATCACTCATTGTGCCTTTTAATGTACCAAAATAATGAAATTTTAAAAAGCGACCTATTAGGTCGCTTTATTATTTCTTCCCGCGGCCTGTCTGCCGATAGGCAGGCTTGCCGTGGGGATGAATGCAAGCCCGAAGCAAAGTCGAGCTTAGCTCGACGAAGCGGAGGAAATAACATAAATCCAGCAATTTTTGAAAGGTTTGAAAAACATCATTTATTTTTAAAAATTGCGTAGGGTACTCTTTTTGAGAGTATCTCACAGCTTGCTGTGAGGATTTCTATTTTGTCCTATTGATTTTTGCATTTTTGGAAAGACTTTTTGGCTTAAATATCTTTGCGGATACAAAATATGTTCAACACGGCTAGGTGGAGTTTCAACAATTCTACTAACCATATCAATAGAGTTCTTATTCAAATCCTGAATAATATGTTCCGTAAAATTATATCCCAAAACATAACTAAGACCATAAAGACCATGCGGATGTTTTTCAAACCACCGCAAAGCCACTTTTTTCCAACCAGATTCAGGCCACGGAAGTTTCAATATCAAAGCACGTAACCTAAAATCTTTATCCGATTTTAATTCTCTATATTCATCTTTTAAGATAAGTGCTAACGAGGAAGCAAACTCTCCATCCTGAACATCAGACCAAAAGGTTAGTATTAATTCTGTCAGTCTTATAGCGAAGCCTTCATCAAAAACTGTATAGACCCAGCCTCTTTCTTGAGACCTCTTATTTTCAGATTTTGTCAAAGCATCCTGTTCTTCACCGAATCTTTTATTATTGTGAAACAAAAAAGCATGAATTAATTCGTGAAGTAAAACAAGACGCCTACTTGAACAAAGATTGGACCTACTATACCCTGCGCCATTAATTAATTCATCATTTATATAAATAGCATCTGCCTTCCAATCATAAACAGCCTCCGTAGAGTTAGCCACAACTAAGGATTTTTGTGAGGCAATCTCAAAAAATTTATCTACATGTTCACTGCCAACATATATTTCGGGCCTAGAAAAACTTACATTTAAACCCGACCTATTAAGTAAACCCCAAACATAATCATAATCGATTAAAATTTCAGTTTTTTTAATACCTAATTCTTTTACTTTCACCCAACAAACCCTCCATTAGAAGTTTTAAATGTGCAGCTAGAAAGTACCAAAAAGGAATTAAACTATCAAGTTGAGTATATAAATAATCATTAGAATATGTTTACGATAACAGAATCAAAGCATTAAAAAAAGCGACGAAAAGGTCGCATTTCTACAAGTCCCTAATAGTTAAACCTAATAATCTCTTCCTTGCCAATATTCAACTTCAGCTTGAGTCAACTTATTTCTTTTTTTGACTAAGAAACCATAGACAACTAGCAACAGAATTATTAACGCTGGATAAACCCATGCTTTGTTTGTAAGATGAATATAGAAAGAACTTAAGGTCATCCCCAATAAAACCAGACACAAGCATTTAATTATGAAATTTGTCGTTTTAATCCTTCTTGCGTCCATCTTACTCTCCGATCTAGAAATGTACTAATAAAAAACAGTATAACAAAAAATGGCTGTTAACACAAGCCTATCCCCATATCTCTATATATTTTTTTATTTTAGTTTGAAAAATGCTTTTATCCCATTTCAAAGCATGCAAACGGATTTGTTCGGGATCGAACTTCATGCTTTCAAATTTTATTATCGCATTTTTGAGCGATTCCGGAGTTTGGTCATCAAAAAACAATCCCGTTTTATCTTCTATTACTGTTTCGAGTACTCCGCCAGCCCGATATGCAATAACCGGCGTACCAGAAGCCATAGCCTCTAACGGTACGATCCCAAAATCTTCCTCTTGAGGGAATATAACTGCTTTAGCTCTAGCATAATATTGCGGTAGTTTTGAGTCAGAAACTAAACCAAGAAAATGAATATTACGCGAACCACTGGCAAGTCTTTTCAAATATTGTCGTTCCGGCCCGTCACCGATTATCAAAAGTTTTGAATCTTGCAACTTAAAACTTGGAGCTTGAAACGCCTGAACTACAATATCAAAACGCTTATAGGGAACCATCCGCCCAACCATTAAAAAATACTCCCTTGGTTCACTGGATAGAACAAATTTTTCTGCCTCAACCGGCGGATGAATAACAAACGAATCACGATTGTAATATTTTTTGATTCTTTGTTTTACATTCTCTGAATTAGCAATAAAATCATCTACCCTCGATGAAGCATCAAAGTCCCATACTCTTAGATAACTTAAAATCATCGGAATAAATGGTTTTACAAAATCTGGAACAGCAAATTCGTCTAAACTCTCGTGAGTTTCATGCCATAAATATCTAGGTGGAGTCGAACAGTAAGAAATGTGTCTAGTGTAAGGTTTGGTCAAAATGCCCTTGGCATAAGAGGTTGAAATCGAAATCACTACGTCAAACGAAGCCAAGTCAAATTGTTCAATAGCCAATGGCATAAGCCACGGCAAAAACCGGAAAATTTTATGCGACCATGGCAATTTTTGAAGAAAAGAGGTATGAATCTGTTTATCTTTAAAAACATGGCCGGTTAAATGCTCGTTATAAAGCAAAGTAAAAATAGGAGCCTCTGGAAAAATTTCCGATAACGCCATCAAAACCCGTTCTGCTCCTCCAAATTGAGTTAAATAATCGTGAACAATAGCAATTCTCATGTCTTATGAAGTTAGCACAAAAAATAAAATATAGGCAAACAAAAAAACCCGCAATGGGTTCAATTGACAAAACGAGAAACTAAATAACAGTTACTTCATATGACCCAACAGATCCGAAAATTGATCCAAAAGATCCAAAAATTTCCACCCTCCTCACAAGATGCACCGGCAAATACCCAGGAGCATTTGGAAAAAGACTTGCTACTTTTCTAATTTGTTCAAATGTAGTCATTGCGTGCTGTGAATCACAATTAGCGTCATTAAGAGTAAGTTCGTTACCATTTGCAAAACATATAACATAAGTCCCTTTAATCATTTCACGATCTCCTAAATTGTTAATATACATAGATAGTGTACATTTTCAAGACAACTCTGTCAACTCCTCCTCGGAGTTAACTCCACACACTTAGACTGCAGACCTATCAAAAAACATTTTGCCAATGGTTCTTAAAATAATTTTAACATCTAACCACAAAGACCAATGTTCTATATAGTAAGTGTCTAAAGCAACTTCTTCTTCAAAATCTAAATCTGAAGCACCGGATACTTGAGCAAGACCACTCGCTCCAGCTTTCATGGCTAAAACTCTTTTATGATGTTTTTGATAACGTACAATTTCTTGAGGTTCATGTGGCCTTGGACCAACAAGACTAATTTCTCCTTTTAAAACATTTATAAGTTGGGGCAACTCATCTAGTCTGAATTTCCTTATAAATCCGCCCACTTTGGTAAGTCTTGGGTCGTTTCTCATTTTGAACAAAGGAGTATTAGATCTTTCGTTAAAATCGGCCAAAAGAGGCTTTAATCTTTCGGCATTTTTAATCATTGAGCGGAATTTTAAAAGCCTAAGGCTTTTATTCTGGCTTACCCTTTCCAACCTTACTAAAACCGGACCTTCGGTTTCCCACTTAATAGCAAAAGCAATAAGCCCAAGTACTGGAGATAAAATAATCAACCCTACAGCCGAAGCAAAAACATCAATTGCTCTTTTTATAACCCGACCCCATCCGTCTAAAGCTGTTCTCCGTAATTCCACCATCGGCAAACCGGCAAAATCGTCCAATATAGTATTAGCAGTAAGTGTCTGAAATAAATTAGGGATAAATTTAAAAGCAATATGGTTTTCGTGGCAAAAATCAACCAACTGCAAAACTCTTTCTGCGGGATAATTTGGATTAGCCAAAATTACTTCGTCGATTCCCGGATTTCCAACTGCCAACTTAACCTCTTCTATATCCGGATTAATCAAGTGTTTCACCAACCTGTAACCAATTGACGGTTCGTGCTCAACAAAGTTCTTAACCTTTTCTGTGATATCATCGTCACCAATAACCATGATTTTATGGACTCCGAAATCATAATGAGAAACAAGAAACTTTTTCAAACGATTCATTACAAAGCGGCCAAGGCTGACAAAGATTATTCCCATTACCCAACCACCTAAGACCAAAAACCTGGAATTGAAAAGTTCTTGTCTTAAAAAAATGTAAACTATAATGCCCATTATACCTGCCGACGAAGCAACTATTATTTTAAGAAATTCTTCTCCAAAACGGCGAGACGAACGCATACTATAAAGACCTGATATTGCATAACAAATGACGAAAACCCCCGCTGTTGCAACGACCAAAAGAAGGTACTTTTCAAAAGGCAAATTAATTCTAAAAAACACCGGTCTCAAACCACTAACAATCTCGGTACGCAAAAAATAGGTTGATATACCGGCTAAAATCAACGTCACAAAATCAACCGGTAAAAGTAGAATATTAAAGATAAAATCTGAGCGTTTCATCCCGTTAGAAGTAGGATATGCTTGCATATCCGTTTTATTATTAACCTATATTGTAACTTGGTAATATTTTTCATAATAGCTGTTTTTTAGAAGATTGTTTGGATGGGTACTCCTAACGGGATTCATAATTATTTGAGTACCTAACAATCTCCCACAAATTATTTAGATAGTCAAAGCCCCGACATAATGTCGGGGCTTTGAGATTGTGGTAGATCTATAAGCCGAATTCTGTATTTGTGTGATTATTTATCTGGGGCCGATGTCGCCATCGAGCCTCAATGCGATCTACGTTCCTTTGATAATCTTTAAAAATTATCAAGTTTGATCTTGCACCCAGGTAAGGATTTAGCGGATCGCCATGTTACCATAGCAATACTCGTTTCACCTCCGTTTTTTTGTCCCTATAACGGAGTTAAGCCTACTAGCTTGGGATTGGGCTCTCTTTGGCTTGCGCCGCAGACGTCACTGTTCGCACCTCTATGCTTTTGCATGGCAGGCGTTACCTGCTACCATTTTACCCAGCTCTTTCAATGAAAGCGCTAGGTGAGTGTTCGGACTTTCCTCCCTGACTATGACATCAAGGCAATCACCCGATCTACCATATAAAACTATAGCAGTCTGTTCTCTTCTTTGTCAAGCGCGGCATTTACCATCCTATCAGCGTCTTTATTTTTTTCTCTGGGAACATGCACAAACTCAACATGCTCAAAATCTGTCTTCAAATTCCAAACTTCTAAAAACAATTTTTGGATATTTTCTTCTTTTATTTTATACTCTCCATTTAATTGTTTTGCCAAAAGCTCACTGTCAACATGAATATGAACCATAGCTTCACTGGACTTAGCGGTACCAATCAATTGTTTTAACTTTTTTAAAGCAAAAACGACTGCCTTGTATTCAGCCACATTATTTGTTGCTTCACCAATATATTCTCCATATTCCTTTTTTAACCCTTTATTGGCGGACTGAATAACCACCCCGATAGCGGCTGGACCGGGATTGCCGCGCGAACCACCATCAGTATGAATTAAGTAGTCCAAGGTATGTTTTTAATAGACGGCAAGCGAAAAGCAGAGGCATCGCGATGCCCTCCGCCACCGTATTTTTTAGCGATTAAAGATGTATCTACTGTCCCGTCACCACGCAAAGACACAAGTATCATGCCTAAATTATTTTGTTTCCACATAACAGAAAAGGGTGGCAATAAATAACGTAGTCTGTCTCCAACTAAATTAGTGTTAAAAGTAGTGTTGACGGCATAAATCTTGTAACCCTCGAACTTCACTACCCTGGCATTCTTTTTAATCTGGCGTTCAATTTCTTTATTTTCATATTTAACTATAACTGCTCCCATATCCAGCATTTTTTTGCGCTTTTCTTTATTTTCAAAATTTCTGACAAAGCTTGACCAATTTTTAAAGCTAAAATCAAAAAGATCTAAATAGGCATACAGTTCACGAGTGCCTTTAATTTTAAACCGCCAAATATCCAAATCTTCTACGCTTAATAAAAATTTAGGAATTGACTTTTTGGGATGAAAATATTTCCAAGCTAACACGCAGCCTGAATTATCCAAAGAAAATAAAGGCTTATAAGTAGAGAGAGTAATATCCTTAGTGCTTTTATGATGATCTATAGAGGTAACGAAAATATTATCGCGAATTAATCTCTTAGTGACTGGTTCTGGAAAAGTTATATCTAACGTATAGACCTTCTTATTTTTGAATGGAAGGGGCTCGTCTTGATGAAAATGAGCAATATATTCTGCCTTATCGCCAAACTTTTTCCAAGCGGCCCAAGCTGCAGTAAAACCATCAGTGCAGTCAGCATGATAAAATACTACAACAGATTTTTCCGGCTTGCGCCTCTTTTTTCTATTTTCTATAAATTTAGTCATGAAAATGAATAGTGTAAACCATGGTTTTTGACTAAAGTCTAAAGACCAAAGACTAATGCTTTGAGCCTTGGACATTAGACATTTGACTATTGATAATACCCCAAAGCAACCAAACCTGGCAACTGATTTCCAGCCAAAAACTCCAACATCGCTCCGCCGCCGGTAGAAACAAAACTTGTGGTGAGCCCTTCAGTCCTGGGGACTTCAGAATCGAAGGACTTGTCGAAACCACTAAATTTATCAAGCAGACTTTCTTTTTCTAAAAAGGCTATTGTATCACCGCCACCCACTACCTTACGAGAGGAAGATGAAAAAATTGCAGAAACAATCTGTTTTGTTCCTTCAGAAAAAGCACCCACCTCTGCTAAACCCATAGGGCCGTTCCATACGATAAGTTTAGAATCATTGATTAACTTAGAAAATCTTTTAATTGTTTCCGGCCCGATGTCCAAGATTTTTTGATCATCGGCAATATTTTGAACTGGTACTACTTCCTTTGAACCAACACCGGTCATGTCTGAAGAAATCACCATATCTTGTGGCAATAAAATACGGGGATGACCAATATCAAATCCGAGGTCCTCTAAAGCAATCTTTTCGACTCTTGAAGAACCGACATTTACTCCCTTAAACTTGAAAAATTGATTTGCAACCGCCCCACCAATTAAGATAGCGTCAGAATGTTCAATAAAACCTTTAATTACCGGGGCCTTAGTTGAGATTTTAGCTCCTCCAAGAATTAAAATCTTACCATCAGACGGAGTGTCGAGTACATTTTTAAGAGGCCATTTGCGAATATTGTCCAATAAAAAAATACTGCCTGGTAAAGCATCTTTTATTTTATTTTCGATGTCTCCTGTTTCTGGAATAAATTCTATATCTTTTTTATAAAAATCCGAAAACTGTCCGACTAAATTCAGAAAACTTTCAGATTCGTCATCTCCCAAATGAGCTAATAAAACAATAATACTTCCATTCTTAACCAAATACTCAATAGTTAGCCGATGGGCCTCTAGTCTATAGATTTCCATTAATCTGCCATTTTCAACAGGAACATTAAAATCAACCCTTAAAAGAACTTTTTTCTTATTTAGATCTTCAATCTCTGATATTAACTTCATTTTTTATAAAGAAGAAACAATTTCTAAAATTCTAGTAAACTCATCTTTATCAATACTTGCACCACCGACCAAAGCACCGTCTATACCGTCTTGTTTTAAAAATTCAGCAATATTTTTTGAGTTAACGCTTCCGCCGTATAAAATTTTTATTGCCCTGGCTGTTTTATCATCGGTCATTTTTGAAATAACTTTTCTTATAAGAAGCGATACAGATAAGGCATCGTCAGGATTATCAGCTAAACCAGTACCTATGGCCCAAACTGGTTCATAAGCAATTACCACATCTTTTATTTTTGAAACAGGTACGCCATCTAAAGCTCTGGTGAGTTGATCTATAACCACATCATCGGCAGTATTAATATGCCTCCCCGAGGAATCAAAATTATTACGTTCTTTCTCACCAACTGCCAATATTGGTATTAATCCGGATTTTAATGCAGTTTTTATTTTTTTATTTATCATTTCGTCAGTTTCTCCCATAATCCATCTTCGCTCGCTGTGTCCTTCTACTACGTATTCAACTCCGAACTCTTTTAGCATTTGAGCCGATATCTCTCCGGTAAATGCGCCTTTTTGTTCCCAATGCATATTCTGGGCACCGAGGGAAACTTGAAACTTGGAACTTAAATCATAAATCATCGCCGAAATAGACGAGAAATAAACAAATGGGGGACAAATGACTAATTCTATATTTTTAAAATCCGACGCATCGCTTAAAACCGAAACCAAAAGTTCCTTAGCCTCGGTTGAAGTTTGCGGATTCATCTTCCAGTTAGCAACTATTAGTCTTTTTTGCATAGGTTAATTTTCTCCCGAAATTGTTTGCGAGCCAATGAGGCGAGCAAGTACAATCTCATGATCCCGTTAACTTCGCCAAATATTATATCTGATTATGGCAAACAAAACGGAATCTCGAAAAAACTAGTCGCTCGATTTTCTCTCGCGAAGTTTTTCGGGACAGTTTGCAACGATCAGTTTTTTAGACATATCTTTTTTGTTTTTTTAAATGTTTAAATAAATAAAAAACTATCAAACCCAAAATGGTTAATAAAATAAAAATATCTAATTTTCTAAAATACTCATGTAAGATATTCCAGTTTTCTCCTGCTTTTAATCCTATCAAGGCTAAAACAAAATTCCAAGGCAAGGCACCTAAAAAGGTAAAAAGACTGAATTTATAAAAATTCATTTCTGCTATTCCAGCTGGCAAAGATATAAAAGTTCTAACTACCGGCAACAACCTTCCAAAAAATACTGCTTTTGACCCATACTTTTTAAACCATTTATCGCTTTTCTCAAGATCGTCACGATGCACAAAAATATACTTACCATAATGTTCTAAAATCCACCGACCACCGCTTTTCCCTATAAAAAATAGAATTATTGAACCGGACAGATTAGCTAGGCTTGTTAAAATTACAATTACCCAAAAATTAAATCTACCCAGCGAAACTAAAAACCCGGAAAACGGAACTACTATTTCTGACGGGACCGGTATAGCGGCACTTTCTAGCAATGACAAGACAAAAACACCGGTATATCCGGTTTTTTCAATAAAACCAAGGGCAAAACTACTGACTAAAGAAATAAGGCCAATCATAAATTAAAGCATGGCGGAATAATACTCTTGAACAGGTTTTGCGAAGAAAGAGAAAGAGTATTATTCGCCAAGTTTATAAATTAAAGTCTTACGTTTCTAAGTTTTTCTGCCGCTTCATCCGGATCAATAATATTTACTTCTATACCCGTACCTATTTCAAATCCTGCATCTATTTTCATATGAGGAATTATCTCAAAATGCCATTGATAATATTCATGCATTAAATCATTAAACTCACTTTCCAATGGTGCGGTGTGAATAAAAAAATTAAATGGCGGCTTATTTAAAACTGCCCCTAGTTTATCTATGGCAAATTTCAAGGCATCCGCCAAAGGTTGATTTAATTCATCTGGCATCTTATCAAAATGGGCATGACTTTCTTTTGAAAAAACCCTTATTTCATAAGGATACTTTGAAATAAAAGGACAAAAAACAACAAAATGGTCATTTTCGTAAATAATTCTTTTTTTCTCTTTTAACTCCCAATCCAATAATACATCATATACCCTTTTTCCGTGTTTTTTATAGTATTGAAAAGAACCGTTTATACTATGGGCCACATCGGGTGGAAGTATGGGAGTAGTAATAATTTGAGAATGGGGATGATAAATACTGGCTCCGGCCTCACGACCATGATTATGAAAAATCATGATATACTTTTTTGAATCCTTTTGAGCCAACGCGGCATAACGCTGTTTGTATATATTAATAGCCTCTGCTATCTGATCCAAATTAAAGTCGTAAAATCTAATATCGTGGTCTCTAAAAACGATGACCTCGTGTTCTCCTACGGCTTTTTTAATATTAAACGGGCCGATTTTTTCTTCCGGAACATTCTCACCCGGCATCACCGCAGGATATTTATTTTTTATAACTGCCACTCGCCAATTAATTTCACCTGGAATAATAGTTACAAGATCTTGTTTTAATATATTCCAGTCCTCAAAAGGACACTCATCTTTTGATTGATAAGAATCCTCAAACTTTTTTACGGTATGAGTACGGCCGGTTGAAATTAAAACCCATTCACCGGAAACTAAATCTTGTCTAAATTCACTAAGCAAGAAAGCTGATCTAAAGACTAAAGTCAAAAATCTAGAGTCTAGAGCTTGATTGAAAAAGCTTTAGTCTTTGGTCTTTAGTCATTAGACATTATATTTGTTTGTCCATAGATTCCATCTTATTTTCAAAACCTCAAGTAAAACTTGAATATAAGCAGTTAACTTAACGTGACTCTTCGGATCATTAACCCATTTTATTGGAACCTCTTTTATCTTAAAAGTAAATTTTCTTGCCAAAGCCAAAACCTCTACATCAAATCCCCACTTTAGAATTTTAAGCTTTGGAAAAATTTTACCGGCTGCCACTTTTGAAAACATTTTAAATCCTCTTTGTGTATCCAATATCCCGGGTGTAACCCAAAATTGAATCCAAAGATTACCCAGTTTTCCAAAGATACGCCGATAAAATTTCTCTGTACCAGCTACGTCCGCTCCCTTAATACCAATTGAAGCAATTACTACATCATAACCTTGATTAAAAAGGGGCCAGAATTTTTCAACAGTTTCAATTCTGGTTGCGTTATCAGCATCCATAAATAATCTAAAATCTCCTTCTGCCGCTAGCATTCCCTGCCTTACTACCCAACCCTTGCCATGATTTTCTTTGTTATCCAACAACCTGAAACCTGAAACATGAAACATGAAACTCCTAACCACTTCAGCAGTATTGTCAGTCGAACCATCGTTTACTACCAAAACTTCCCAATCATAAGACTGTTTAGACAAATAATTATTTAGAGAATCTAAAGTCGGGATTATTCTTTCTGATTCATTAAAGGCAGGAACAATGACTGAAAGTTTAATTCTTGAAACATGGAACGCAAAACGTGAAACATGGATCATAAAATCTGAAACTTGTTATGCATTTTGAATCCCAAGATTATTAATTTAATAATATCAAAAACCAGAATAAAAAAAAGGCCTTCAATGACTTGTCAATACCAGTGGTCCATCTTTAGTTATCGCCACCGTATGCTCAAAGTGAGCCGCAATACTTTTATCTTTAGTTCTCCAGGTCCAACCGTCTTTGTCTAAAGCCACGTGCCAATCACCTAAAGTTGCCATTGGCTCAATCGCAATTACCATTCCCTCTTTTAACACTTCGCCCTCTCCTGGTTCACCGTAATTTGGCACATATGGATCTTCGTGTAGCTTCTCTCCTATTCCATGCCCAACCAAATCCCTAACTACGGCAAAATCATTTGACTCTAAAAATTTTTGAATGCTAAAGCCCAGATCACCCAACTTATTTCCAGCCCTAGCCATGTCAATTCCTATTTCTAAAGCTTTCTTTGTTGCCTCTAATAATTTCTGGGCTTGTCTACTTATTTTCCCAACACCAACAGTTATGGCAGAATCAAGATTCCAGCCGTAATAAGTAATTCCAAAATCAAGGCCAACAACATCTCCCTCATTTAAAACTTTTTCAGAAGGAATACCATGAACCACTTCGTCATTCACTGAAATACAAATATGGGCGGGGAACCCATTGTAACCTAAAAAAGCAGGTTGAATTTTTGCCTTAGGATATTTTTTTGCAAAGCTAAAAACAAGCTCTTTTGCAAGCTTGTCTACATCGTTTGTTGTAATGCCGGGCTTAACAAAGTTACCTAACTCTTGAAGCATTTGTCCTAAAATTTTGCCGCCTTCAAGCATCACTTTTATATTTTTTTCGCCTTTAAGATTAATCATGCCAAATATTCCATTATGTCCTCATGAACTTTTTCTATTGGCTGTTCACCATTAATTTCAATTATTTGAAAGCTGTTTTCCCTTAAAAAATCAAAGATTGGAGAAGTTCGATTATAAAACTCGCTTAAACGCATTTTCATAGTTTCTTCATTATCTAATGTCCTAGTAACAACTAGGCTGCCGTCTATTGGACAAATTTTTATTCCTTCTTCCACCAATTTTGGATCTATAGGATGTTCGTTAGCTTCACACACCAGCCGTTTTGTATTTCTTTTTACCGCTTCTTCGTCACTTAATTTAAGCAAGAAAATTTTGATATTGTCTCTGCCATATAATTCTTCAAACAACGGCATTTCTACTTTGGCCTCATATAAGGTTCTTGGAGAAGCGCTAAGTATGGTTCCTTTATTTTTCCCACTTAATTCTTTAATTTTTTCTATAACGATAGAAGTAACCCATTCTGGATCGTTAAGTTTGCCTTCGTGCCAAATCTTTTTTTGTTCCATTAAAAAGGTGTCGCTGGGATCAGTATTATTAAATTTATCTTCTAATAATTTAGAAGTTCTTACTCTAACTAAACCGGTATTTTTTTGCAAAAGATCGGCTTGGGTATCTTTACCCGAACCAGGCATACCGAAAATTAAAATTGTTTTTTTAGAATGAACCGTCATCTCTCCTTTTATTTTAATGAACCGATCTTAAAATATCAAATTTAGAAAAATATTTCAACCAAAAAATTCAAAGAAAGTTAATATTCATACATCGCAAGCTGGGCTTGAACTTGCTTCATAACCTCTAGAGCAACGGAAACGACAATTAATAAAGAGGTTCCGCCGAGAGCAAAGGCAGTAATACCAGTTGCACCCTGAACTATAGACGGCAAAACTGCTATTAGCCCGAGGAATAAAGCACCGACTAAAGTTACCCGATTTAATAAATGAGTTAAGAAATCTGCCGTAGCCGGACCAGGTCTAATTCCAGGTATATAGCCACCTTGACGTTGAATATTTTCCGAAATTGACTTTGGACTAAATGTCACAGCGGTATAAAAGTATGTAAATAAAACAACTAAAAGAAAATACATACTTCCATAAGCAAACTGATTATTCAAAAAGGTCGTGAAAAACTGTGAAATCTTAGAAATGAAAGCTATATTAGAACCGGCGAAAAAATTAGCTACCATACCAGGAAATAATAATAGTGAAAGAGCAAAAATAATAGGAATAACACCTGCATTGTTAACCCTCATAGGAAGATAAGTTGAAACTCCGCCATAGACTTTAAAACCCCGGACTCTTTTTGCATAAGTAATGGGTATGTTGCGTTGAGCTTCAGATATGTAAATCACACCGGCTATAATAATGATCGCCAAAACAAAATAACCAATATAAGTAAACAGTTGACTAGGGTCATAACCTACGGCTAATTGACGAATGGTTTGCGGTCCCCGGGATATAATCCCGCCAAAAATAATTAGGGAAACTCCATTTCCAAGATTCTTTTCAGTAATCAACTCCCCTAGCCACATTACAAACATAGTCCCAGCCGTAACCACTAATAAGGCAGTAACCCACTGAATCAAAGAAAGAGAGCCAACCAATCCTTGCTGTCTAGAAAGTAAAGTTAAAAAGCCAAAACCTTGTAAAATTGCCAACGGTACAGTTAGAAGCCTTGAATATTGATTAAACTTGGCTCTACCAGCTTCTCCTTCATACTTATACATTTGCTCCAAAGACGGGAAGATCATAGTTAAAAGCTGCATAATAATTGAGGCAGTAATATAAGGACCAACCCCCAACATGACAATAGAAAGATTCTCTAAACCACCCCCTGTAAACAAACTTATCAATCCAAAAAGTTGGTTTTGTTCAAAAAATTGAGCCAAACGCGAAGTATCTATACCTGGAACAGGCACAGCGGCAGCCACCCTAAATACTATTAGTAAAGCGACTATAAAAAACACTCTTTTTCTAAGGTCGGGTATTTTAAAAAGTTTTAAAATTTTATCCATATAATATTAATTTAACTAAACTATAATTATTGATGGTCAAGCAGCAACTCGTGAGCTTGGTGAATAATACTCTTTCTCTTTCTTCGCAAACCCCAGCGTGGTTTGCTCAGGGGTTGAGCCCTTCGCTCTTTCTCTATCTGGACTGTAAATCCAGACAGAGAAAACCATGCCCGTCCCGATTTCTGCTCCGCAGAATCGAGGATCCTCGATAGCATCGGGACTACGGGCTCAAAACCCGTTCAAGAGTATTATTCACCAAGCCCACTTCTATTTCTTATTTAAACTTATTATTTTTGATACAGAAGCTGAAAACATAACATCTTTAAATTCTAAATTTTTTGTCAGCCCGCCTCTACCAAGGATTTTAATCTTGTGTTTCGTATTTTTAATTAACCCCTTTTCTTGAAGTGTTTGAGGAGAAACAGCGTCCCCATCTTTAAAATAACGCTCTAAAGTATCAAGATTTATCACAACAGGTTTTAATTGATGTAATCTAAACCCACGCTTTTTAATTTCAAGTTTTCGTGAAGCTCCTCTTTTCTTTGGGAACAATTTCCAAATAGGTGTATCACCACCCCTAAAACCAGGTTTGACTCCGGCACCAGCTCTAGCTTTTTGACCCTTAACACCGTGGCCGGAATATGAACCTCTTTTACCTCCTCTCCCAATTCTTTTTTTCTTTCTTCCAGTTGTTGAGCTAATTTCGTGCAGTCGCATTTTTAAAAATTGGAAATAGAAAATAAAAATATAGAATCGACATTCTAAATTCTATTTTCTAATTTCTAGATTCTTTAATTGCTTTAATGCTTGAATAACCGCCTGAGCAATATTTATCTTATTGTTAGTTCTTGAAATAAGTTTACTTGTAATATCCTGAATGCCGGCCAATTTCGAAATTATTCTTACTGGACCCCCAGCCTTTACTCCAGAACCAGGCATAGCTGGTTTTAAAAGCACCCTGGCGCTTGCGTACTTTGCTTCAACCAAATGTGAAATTGTTCCCTTTTTTAACAAAACAGTAATTGCATTTTTCTTAGCTAAACGTGAAGCTTTCTCAATAGCTTGAGCAACATCTGCCCCTCTTCCCGTTCCAACACCTACTCTGTTTTTATGATCACCCAAAACAACCGTTGCCCTAAAAGTAAAACGTTTTCCTCCCTTAGTTACCCTGGTAACCCTTGCCACGTCCAAAACTTTTTGATCAAATTCGTCATCTCTTCTTCTATTTCTTCCCTCTATTCTAGCAATTACTTCCTTCTCGGAACGTATTTCTTCTAAAACTGGTTCTTTAGGTATTTCTAAAATGGCCTTCTCTTCGGCCCCTGTATTATTTTGAGTTTGTTCAGAAATTTGTGTATCCACCCCGTAGTAGAAATTCGAATAATGCTTTATGATTTTTAGAATCTGCTAACATTATTCAAACTCTTTTTATATTACATCTCTTAAACCCCACAGTGACTTAGCATGTGTAAATCCTTTCGAATTTTCACTACGGGGTATTTTTATAATTTAAAATTTAAGGCCTCCTTCTCTTGCTGCATTTGCAAATTCTTTTATAATGCCGTGAAATTTATAACCTCCTCGATCAAAAACAACAGTTTTTATGTTTACTTGCTTTGCCTTTTCAGCTAAAAGGAGGCCAAGATCTTTTGCTTTCTGCTTCAAAGATGTTTTAGGTTTTTTAATCTTTAAATCAGAAACACTTAAAAGGGTCCGGCCATTTATATCATCTATTAATTGAGAATACAAATGCTGATTACTTCTAAATATTGAGAGACGAGGACAATCTAAAGTTCCGGAGATTTTTGCTCTGATTCTTTTATGCCTTCTAGTTTTTCTATATTGTTTTTCTTTACTATTCATCCTTATAAAAACTATCCTGTTGAAACAGCTTTCTTGCCAGCCTTTTTCTTAATAATTTCACCTCGGTAACGAATCCCCTTTCCTTTATATGGTTCGGGTGGACGAATTTTCCTTATTTCAGCAGCAATCTGACCAACAGAATGTTTATTGTTACCGTTAATAAAAATTGCATTTTTTTCTACTCTAAAAGTTATTCCCTCCGGAACTTTAACAGTTATCGGCTTGTTGAAACCAACGCTTAAATCAAGCCCATTGTCTTTTAAAACCGCTTTGTATCCGATGCCTTCAAGCTCTAGTACTTTTTCAAAACCTTCGGTTACTCCTTTTATCATGTTCTTAATATGAGCGTGTTCAGTCCCCCACATTGCGGCAGTATGCCTATCTGTTGCCAACGGTTTTAAAAGAATTTTTTCATCTTCCAAAAGAACTTCTAGTTTATTGTATACCTTTTTTTCCAACTGACCTCTTGGTCCTTTGGCTGAAAACAAAAAATCGTTGATTCTTGCGTCAACTCCAGGTGGTATCTGAATTGGTTTTTTTCCTATACGACTCAAACAAAATTAAAATTCAAAAATCAAAAATCAAAAATAAGGTTTGATGTTTAATTTTTAATACTTTATTACCACACTTCTGCAATCAGTTCTCCGCCAACATTCTCTTTTCTGGCTGCTTTTTCACTCATTATACCCTTTGGTGTAGATAAAATAGCCATCCCATAACCGGACCTGACTGGTCTAATGTCTTTAGACTTTATATAGATACGCCTTGAAGGAGAACTAAAAATTCTTAATCCTTCCATCGCCGGGCCATTGTCTTTATATTTTAACTTTATGTCCAGATATAAATGGTTAGACTTTAAAACTTTTTTCTTTCTTTTTCCAATTTCCTGGACAAAGCCCCCTCTTTCTAATTCGCTGGCAATTTCAAACTTTAAATTTGAGAACGGCACCAATACGCGCTCCTTTTTGGCAGCATAAGCATTCTTAATTCTTATAAAAAAATCCGAAATTGGGTCAGTCATATTTTTGTCTAAAGTCTAATGTCTATAGTCTAAGGCTTTAGTCCCTAGTCCCTAGTCGTGCCGAACGTTAGTGAGGCACATTATCACCATGATGCCTTCTTTACTCCTGGAATCAAACCCCTATTAGCGTATTCTCTAAAATGTATCCTACAAAGACCAAATTTACTCAAATATCCATGGGTCCGTCCACAAATAAAACAATGGCCCCTACTACGAACCTGAAATTTTCTTGGTTTTTTTAATCTAACTATTAGTGATTTTTTTGCCATGAATCGTAAAACCTGAAACCTGAAACCTAAAACTTTTTAAATGATTCGGGTTACATGCTACATGCTTCATGATTTAATCGGGAATCCCATCAATTTAAGCAATTCTACTCCTTCTTCCTTAGTTTTTGCTGAAGTCGTTATGGTTATCTGTAGACCAAATAGATCTTTTGCCGACTCAAACTCTATTTCTGGAAAGATATTTTGTTCTTTTATTCCTATATTTAAATTGCCATTCTGATCAAATAAAGATTCGGGTAATCCTCTAAAATCCCTTACTCTTGGCAGAGCGATTTTAATAAGACGTTCCATAAAATCAAGCATTCTTTTCCCCCTTAAAGTAACCTGATAGCCAACTACCATCCCTTGCCTTGTTTTAAAGCCAGCAATAGATTTTTTAGCTCTACGCGGTGCTGCCTTTTGAGCAGTGATTGTAGCTATATCATGTTTTATCCGATCTATCAACTTCTGATTTGTTTCTTTTAAAGCCCTGCCAATCCCAACATTTACTGTTACTTTTTCAATCTTAGGTATAGCCATAATGCTTTTATAACCAAATTTAGCCTGCATCGCAGGAATTACTTCTTTCTTATATTTCTCTTTAAGTGTATTTGACTCTTTTTTCATAAAAAATCGCTTTTATAAAGCCGACATATCGTTTTTCAACCTCATTTTTTAAGTTTCTGCTCCGCACTTTTTACAAATTCTAACCTTTCTTTCTCCTTCAAATTTATAACCAACTCTTGTTGCTTTACCACAATTTTTACAAACTAAACCAACACTCGAAATATTCACCAACCTCGGAACTGAAATAATTTGACCTTTTTGCCCCTGCTTTTTTGCACGCTCATGTTTTTTAACCAAATTAAGACCTTCAACAACCACCTTTTCTTCAAAAGGAAAAACACGCAAAACCTTACCCTGTTTACCATGGTCTTTACCAGATAACATTTTTACGTTGTCACCTTTATGTAATTTCACTTCCGCGATACCAATATACTAATGCATACTAATTATACTAATAAGATTCGTATCATTAGCATCAATTCGTATATTTGAATCGGTTTACACCAGCTCTTCTGCCAACGAAGCGATGGTAGCATATCCTAATTCTTTAATCTCTCTTGGAATAGGACCAAAAATTCTTCCTCCCTTTGGTTCTTTCCCTTCCAAAATTACAACTGAATTGTCATCAAATTTTATATACGTACCATCTTTTCTTCTAAAAGCCTTGCGCTGACGGACAATCAAACAACGAACTTTATCTTTTTTCTTAACCTGTTTACGTGGTTCTGCTTCTTTAATTGATCCGACCACTATATCTCCTATCTGACCATATCTCCTGGACGAACCGCCGAGTACGCGAATAACTCCGATTTTTTTAGCACCGGTATTATCTGCAACCTGAACCATTGAACGAAGTTGAATCAAGGATCATGTAACATGAAGCGTGAATCATGGAACATTTAGAAATGCTTCAAATTTCAAGTTTCATGTTTAAAATTTCTAAACCCTGCCCGCAACTCTCCAGTGCTTCTCTTTTGATATCGGCCTGGTTTCTTGAATGATAACCCTTTCACCAACCTTATATTCATTTTTTTCATCATGAGCTTTAAAACGATTGGTTATTTTATAAAATTTCTTATACTTTGGATGTTTCTTTAATCTGGTTATGGACACCACAACAGTTTTCTGCATTTTATCAGATACTATAACTCCCTTGAGCTTGCGTTTTATTTTAATTTTAGGGTTATCCATTATTTTTGGACCAACTTAACGTCTTTATTGGACAATAAAGTTTTAATTCTCGCTACATCTCTTTTTGTTTCTTTAATCTTGTTAACGTTTTTTAACTGTTTATCTTGCAACTGGAACCGCAAATGGCCAAGTTCAACCTTCTTTTCATTCAAAAGGTTATTCAGTTCTAATATCGTTTTTTGTTTAAATTCTTTAAATTTGGTAGCCATAATTATATTACTTTTTTATAAATCTTGTTTTTACCGGCAGCTTACTGCTAGCCAGTCTGAAAGCTTCTCTGGCAACCTTTTCGTCGACTCCATCTATCTCAAATAAAATTCTTCCTGCTTCAACTGGAGCCGAAAAACCAACTATTGGTCCTGAACCTCCGCCCATTCCAACTTCTGCACTTTTAGCAGTTTGAGGAACATGGGGAAAAACCCTAATCCATAACTTACCACCCTTTTCTAAATATCTTGTTATACTTTTTCTAGCCGCCTCAATCTGATTTGCTTTAAGCCAATACGACTCTTCTGTCTTTAACCCAAAGGATCCAAAAGAAATATAATTACCACGCGAAGCAACCGGCGCTATGTGCCGACGAAATACCTTTCGATGTTTTAATCTTTTGGGTTGAAGCATACAAAACTTGTCTAAAGTTTAATGACTAAAGGCTAAGGCTAATTAAATTTCTGGCTTTGGTCTTTAATCACTGAGCTTTAGACTTTGGTCTTTAGTCGCCTGGTTTATAGATCCACACCTTGATTCCTACGGTGCCATAAGTTGTAAAAGCAGTATTTTGAGCATAATCAATTTTTTCCCTCAATGTCTGTAAAGGAAGTAGGCCTGATTCAGTATGTTCTTCTCTGGCAATCTCGCTCCCGTCCAGCCTTCCAGAAATTTGAATTTTGGCTCCCTTAACTTCAGGATTAGCAATAATTTTTGCGAAGGCCTGTTTCATCGTTCTTCTAAATGGCACCCTTCTTTCAATCTGTTCGGCAATCTGTTCGGCTACAATAGCGGCAGACATCGTCGGTTTTTTTATTTCTTGAACTTCGAGTCTAACTCTCGTTTTATCTTCAATAATTGACTCCAACTCGCTTTTCAACTCTTCTATACCAGTACCCCCACGACCAATAATCAAACCCGGCCTAGCAGTCCATAGACGCAACATTAACTGGCCCGGGCTTCTTTCAATTTCTATCTTGTCCACAGAAAAACCCCGTAACCGCTTGTCTAAATATTCACGGATTCTCAAATCATCATGAAGATAGGATTTGTAGTTTTTAATAGAAAACCACCGAGATCTCCAATCCTCGATAATTCCAAGCCTATTTGCGATGGGTGAATTTTTTTGTGCCAAATTCTGCGATACAAATATACTAATTATACGAATAGCATTCATTTGTCTCTAGTCTGATTCGTATCATTCGCATCAATTTGTATATTTGAATCGATTTTACACTGATTTTCTTCTAAACATCTTTCTACTTAAACCCTTTATGCCTCCGAGAAAACTTTTATTTTTACCTAGACTCTGTTTCTCGGTAAACCTGGGCTTTTCATATTCTTTATCAGAAGACTTCCTTTTTTCCGTTTCTAAACCTTGTTTCAATTCCTTAACTTCAGGCATTTGATTTAAAACTTTTCTTCTAGACAATCTTGTTTTAATCTTTTCTAATTTTTCTTCTGACAATTGGTCTAAAACTATCCTTAAGTTACTTGATTTTCTTTGAATAGGCATGGTCATGCCAAATCCTCTAGCCTTAAAACGTTTTAACTTTCTACCCTCATTTACCACCAAATCTTTTATGAAAAGTGAATCCTTATCAAGACCATGATTATTCACAGCATTTGATATTGCCGAATCAAGCAACTTTTCAATCGGATGACTCGCTCGTCTTATCACATATTTCAATTTACTTTTGGCCGATACTATATCAAGCCCACGTAATTGATGTGCTACTATTCTGACCTTTCTCGGTGCAATTCTTAACTGATTTAGTTGTGCGGTTACCTGCAATTCTACAACTTGAAACCTATAACTTGAAACATTCTTAAATTTAAAGTTTCATGATTCAGGTTTCACGTTTTTACTTTCCACCTTTTTCTTCTGTTGCTGTCTTTGCCGCCTTTGCTGCGTCAACTTCTCTTTGTTTGGCCGCGGCTTCCAATTCTCTCTGCATACGACCACCATGACGGCTAAACCTTCTTGTGTGCGCAAACTCTCCTAACTTGTGGCCAACTATTTCTTCTGTTATCAAAACCGGTATATGAATTTTTCCGTTGTGCACTCCAAAAGTAAATCCAACCATTTCAGGAGTAATGGTTGAACTTCTAGCCCAAGTTTTTATAATTGTTTTGTCGCCAGCACGAAGTTTAGCTATTTTTTTTAACAGCTTCGGATTTACATATGGTCCCTTTTTCAGACTTCTAGACATATAATTTTATTTTCTTCTCTTTACTATTAATCTGTTACTTATTTTCTTTCTTTTCCTAGTTTTAACTCCCATAGCCTTTTTCCCCCACGGAGTCTTTGGTGGCATTCCCAATGGCTGTTTTCCTTCACCTCCTCCATGAGGATGATCAACTGGATTCATGGCTGTTCCACGCACAGCCGGCCTACGACCTAACCAGCGTGACCTTCCTGCTTTGCCTAAACTAATATGCATATGCTCTTGGTTTGATAATTGCCCAATGCTTGCCATCGAGTCAGCCAAGAAACGACGGACCTCACCAGAAGGCATTTTAACCTGTACATATTTGTCATCTTCAACAGCTAACATTTGAGCCGTTGAACCGGCAGAACGAACAATCTGCCCACCTTTTCCAGGTTGTAACTCTATATTATATATTTGGGTGCCTTGTGGAATATAGCGCAGTTTTAACCTATTGCCAACCGCTAAAGATCCGGTTTTAGAAAATGAGGTTACACGATCTCCAGCTTTTAAACTATCGGGAGCAAGAATATAGCTTCTTGATCCATCGAGATAGAGAATTCTAGCAATCCTAGCGGAACGATTCGGATCATATTCAATCGTTTCCACTCTGGCCGGAATATCTAACTTATCAAGTTGGTTAAAATCAATCATTCTATAAGAACGTTTTACTCCACCCCCTTTATGAAGAGTAGTGATTCTTCCTTGATTATTCCTACCAACTGACCTTCTCAAGCCCATTTTTAAAGATCTTAAAGGCTCAACTTTGCTTAAGTTAGAAAAATCATAACCTGTCATCTGTCTTCTGCCAGGAGTTGTAGGATTATATTTTTTTATCATGTTGATAAAATATCTATTTTATGACCCTTCGCAAGAACAACTACAGCTTTCTTAATACCGGACTTAAAACCTGTAAAACGACCGAGCTGACGAACCTTTCCTGAAGTTCTGGTTACCATAACTTTCTTTACTTTAACTTCATACAATCTTTCTACTGCTTTTTTAATCTCATTCTTATTTGCATTAGGAAAGACTTCAAACGTGTACTGATTTCTACTTTGTTTTAAAAATACCGCTTTTTCTGTAGTATGAGGTATTTTTATTAATAAATAAGACTTTGAGTCTTTGCCTTTAGGCAAAAAGGTTTTTGCGCCATCGTTATCTTTAGACTTTTTGCCGTTATCTAAAAACTTATCGCTTTCTTCGATTTTCATTTTTTCTTCTTTTTCTTTTTTAGACTTTTTAAATAGTGCCATGTTTAAAATTTTACCTTAAATACATCTTTTCTATTGTAGGTATCGCCTCTTCTAACACAATTAAATACTTATTAACCAAAACATCTTTTATATTTAAACTGTCAGATCTCAGATTTAACAAATAGGGAATATTCTTGGAAGCAATATTTAAATTTTTATCTTGACCATTGCTTAAAATTAAAATGCTATCTTGTTTTATTTTTGTCTTTTTATAATTTTGAAGTTTACTTGAAAGACGATTTAAAATAGAAACCAGTTGTTTTGTTTTATAATCTTTCGGTGATAATTTATCTACAAACAAAACCTGGCTATCCTTAACTTTTGAGGAAAGAGCCATTAACAAAGCATTTCTTTTCATTATTTTATTAATTTTCTTTTGAAATATCTTGGACTTAAGAGGCCCGTGGGTTACCCCACCCCCAACCCAAATAGGTGAACGAATGGAACCATGCCTGGCACGACCAGTACCCTTTTGCCGCCAAGGTTTTTTTCCCCCTCCCCTTACTTCTGACCTATCTTTTGCATGTGCCAATGACAACCTTGAATTTGCATCCTGGGCTAGTACTGCTTGATGTATTAAATCTTGATTTATTGAAATGTTAAAAATCTTATCGGGAATTTCGATTTTCTGAATAACTTCTCCTTCTTGATTATATAAATCCGTCTTCATGATTTAATTATCATTAACAATCTCAACTAGAGTTCCCCGTCTACCCGGAATCGCTCCTTTTATCAATAAAATATTATTTTCCTTGTCTACCTTAACAACTTTTAACCCCTCAACAGTTACCCTTTCATGACCCATATGACCAGCCATTCTTGTTCCTTTAAGAGTGTGCTGTGGAAACCTCTGCCCGATTGATCCTGGAGTACGAGTAACATGCTTATGACCATGACTTGCCGGCATACCGTGAAATCCATGACGTTTCACTCCTCCTTGAAAACCCTTACCCTTAGAAACTCCGCTAATTTTTACAACTTCTCCTTCTTCAAAAATAGATACATCAATTTTTTGACCAAGAGTGAAGTCTTGAATCTTGAAACTTGAATCTTGAAACTTGGGTTTAAATTCTTTCAGGTTCTCAAATTTTGATTTTTGCCCGCCCCGCTTCGCTTGGCGAGGCCGGGGATTTTTGATTTTTGATTTTTGCGATCCTATCTGGATCGCTTCATAACCGTCTTTTTCTTTTGTCCTAAGCTTGGTGACTGTAACTGGTCCGGCTTCAACTAAAGTAACCGGAATAACCGCTCCGTCTTCTTTAAATACTTGCGACATACCGATTTTTTTACCTAGAATAAACTTAGTCATTTCAACAAAAAACCCAGATTTAGCTGGGCATAATAAAAACGCTAAATCTTTGTATACTTTAATTTTAGTCTGGCTTTAGTAACGGTAAAACCATAATTTTCATTTACTAAGGCATTACTACCTTATCGCTTGCCACCTATTCATGAAACATGAAGCTTGAAGCTCGAACCATGAATTATGGCAAGAGGAAGGGAATAATTTTATTTATCCTTAAACTCTTCTATATGCTCAATCCGAGAAAAAACTTCTTGCCTCCTTTTTATATTATAGATTCCTCTAAGAACACCTTCTTTTAGATCTTCGGTCATAGTTATTTCCCCATTCTTATCAATATTGTCTTCTGCTTGTTGCATTAAGTCAATCAGCTCTGCCGCCCTTTTTTGTATCTCTAATGCTGCAACTTTAATTGAGCCAAGAATCTCTATTTTTCGTCTTTGTTGAGAAAATATTTTTCAGTTTTTGGTTCGTTTTCCATTTTTTAAAGAATCCGTCCCTCGTCGCTTATGCTCCTCGGGATAAATTCCGCTAGCCGCTCGTCTCGCCCATAGGCGGGCTCACAGAACGTTATTTACATTTTAACTTCAATATCTACTCCGGCGGGCAGGTTTAAATTCATCAAAGAATCTATAATCTGTGGGGTTGGGTTTAAAATATCAATTAAGCGCTTATGCACTCTCATTTCGTATTGCTCTCTACTATTTTTGTGAACAAAAGGTGACCTGTTAACCGTTACTCTTGAAATTTCTGTAGGTAACGGAACTGGACCAATCATCTTTGCGCCATAACGTTCAATAGTCTCAACAATCTGTTTTGTTGAACGGTCAATAACTCTACCGTCAAACGCTTTTAGTTTGATCCTAATTCTCTGTTGTAACTCCTCTTTTTTGGGTTTTTTAGTGGGCATTTTCTAAAGAACAGTATGCTAATAGCGCGCTACGAATGCGCACGTACGAATAATTCATGCTTACTATTTGATACATAATATTATTTGTTGCATTCGCATATCATTTGTAAATTTGTATTCCATTTACGCTGTAATCTTTGTAACCACTCCGGCACCAACAGTTTTACCCCCCTCTCTTATGGCAAATCTCATCTTTACCTCTAAGGCAATCGGAGCAATTAATTTAATCTTCAAATTTACGGTATCTCCTGGCATTACCATTTCAGTACCTTCTGGTAAAATCACTTCTCCAGTTACATCTGTAGTTCTTACATAAAATTGGGGTTTATAACCCTTAAAAAATGGGGTGTGTCTTCCGCCTTCTTCTTTGGTTAAAATATAAACCTCCGCGTCAAATTCGGTATGAGGAGTTATAGAACCAGGAGCGGCAAGTACTTGTCCTCTCATTACGTCTTCTTTTTTCAAACCACGCAATAATAAACCAACATTATCTCCAGCAATAGTTTCATCCATCTGTTTATTAAACATTTCAACTCCAGTAATTACAGTATTTTGAGTTGGCTTAAGACCCACAATCTCAACAGTATCATTTAACTTTAGTTTTCCTCTTTCCGCTTTTCCGGTAACTACAGTGCCTCGGCCTTCAATAGAAAAAATATCTTCAATTGGCATTAAAAATGGCTTATCCATATCTCGAACCGGTTCAGGCATGTAAGAATCTAATGTGTCTAAAAGTTGTTTAATTGGTTTAACTGCTTCGTCGTCAGCAGACTTTGCCTCTAATGCTTTAAGCGCTGAACCTCTAATAATTGGGGTCTCGTTACCAGGAAATTGATACTTATTCAAAAGCTCTCTAACTTCAGTTTCTACAAGATCAATAAGCTCCGGGTCAGAAACTTGATCAGCTTTATTTAAAAATACAACAATTGATGGCACACCAACCTGACGAGCCAAAAGAATGTGTTCCCTTGTTTGAGGCATTGGGCCATCTGCGGCTGACACAACTAAAACCGCACCGTCCATTTGAGCGGCACCGGTTATCATATTTTTGATATAATCTGCATGCCCAGGAGCATCTACGTGCGCATAATGCCTTTTGGGTGTTTCGTATTCGGAATGGTGAAGGGCAATAGTAATACCTCGAGCTTTTTCTTCTGGAGCATTATCAATATCATTGACCCCCTCGACTCTGGCTTTATAGCCTTGGCCAGATAACAAATTAGCGACATGTAAAATTGACGCAGTTAATGTAGTCTTTCCATGGTCAACATGACCAACGGTTCCGACATTCATATGTGGTTTATTCCTTTCAAATTTTTCTGGCATAAATGAGCTTTAAGCGACAGGTAATAGAGAACAAACGGCTTTGCCCCTTGTTTCCATCCCTTTGTCTTTATATATAGAAGTAATTCCTATGTTATTATAACAGGAAAAAATAAACCGTCAAACATTCTTTTATCCTCATCCAATACTCTCCACATCCGCCGTTAAACCAAGCTCTTTCTCTTTTGCTTCAATTTCTTCTTTTAGGGTCATAATCTCTTTGTTTAATCTTTCAATTAATTCACCGTCCTCAATTATTACAGGTTCTGTTCTGTTTGTCTGATACAAATTTACTAATTCGTTTTGTTTGTTGGAGATTCCCGAACTTACATGTTCAAACCCACTATTAATTGATTCGTGGGCGACTATTGTTGGATCATTATGTGGCTCAAGTCCATTACCACCAGATAATTCATTAAATTTCTTATATGAAAGTAAAACAAATTTAGGGTTACCATCCTCAACCAAAACCACACCTCCCAATTTATCAGTTAAATTTTGTAATTCCTTAGTTAGCATGCGATAAATGTTTATGAGCGACTAAATCATTATTCAATTATATTGAATAATGATCGTCCTAGGGCGTAGTGCCTACGCACGGACTAGCCCGAACATTTGAAAAATGTTTTAGGAAGCGAATAACCACAGTTATCCGCACCCAGCTCCACTTTTACCATTGCAATATGAACTTACTACTAAAAGATTATATAAGGCCATTTAGCCCGGCAATTTAAAGCTTTAAATTGCCGTTATTCAAATAGTAAAAGTGGGGCTGGGTAACTTTTTATAACTGTGCTCGTTTGATTCAACCCCTTCAACAAGTTCAGGGCAAGCAAGCTCATCACAAGTCACTGTGTTCAGACAAAAACTTACTTCTTCCCCTCTACGATCTGCTGTACGATACTTGCTGGAACTGGTTCGTAATTGCCAAACTCCATCGTAAATGTTCCACGACCTTCAGTTAAAGACCTTATAGTCGTTGCATAACCAAACATTTCAGCCAATGGCACTTTAGCATCAATAACTTTTAGATTCAAGCCCGTTCTATCGCCTATATTGAAAATTTGACCTCTCCTGGAATTAAGATCCCCAGTTACCTCACCCAAAAACGAATCCGGCATTATAACTTCAACCTTCATAATGGGCTCCAAAATAATTGGATTGGCTCTTTTTGCTCCTTCCTGAAAAGAAATGGAGGAGGCAATCTTGAATGCCATTTCTGACGAATCAACCTCATGATAAGACCCATCATAAACAGTAACCTTTACATCTACCACCGGGTAACCAGCCAATATTCCTTTTTCTATAGCTTCTTTTACCCCCTTCTCAACTGCCGGAACAAACTCATTTGGTATAACTCCACCTTTAAGAGCATTTACAAATTCATACCCCTTACTTCGTTCCAACGGCTCTAAACGCAACCAAACATGTCCATATTGTCCGCGGCCTCCGGATTGACGAATATATTTCCCTTCACTTTCAGTCAACTTCTGAATTGTTTCCTTATAAGCTACCTGTGGCCGGCCGACGTTCGCCTCAACCCCAAATTCTCTTTTCATTCGATCTACAATTATTTCAAGATGCAACTCTCCCATTCCTGAAATAATGGTATCCCCTGTTTCTTCATCTCCCTTAAGACGAAATGTAGGATCCTCGTCGGATAATCTTTTTAAAGCAACTCCCATTTTTTCCTGATCAGCCTTAGTCCTTGGTTCAATTCTTAAAGAAATAACTGGTTCAGGAAAAGTAATTTCTTCCAACCTAACTGGGTGTTCCGGATCACAAAGGGTGTGTCCAGTTTTTGTACTTTTTAAACCAACCGTTGCCGCAATATAACCAGCATAAACTTCTTGCATTTCTTTCCTCTCATTGGCATGCATCTGTAAAATTCTGCCGACACGTTCTTGTTGACCGCTCGAAGTGTTTAAAACATACGATCCGGCTTTTAACTGCCCCGAGTAAACCCTAAAGTAAGTTAACTGTCCCACATATGGGTCTGTTGCTACTTTAAATGCTAAGGCTGAAAAAGGTGCATCATCTTTTGTTTCTCTTAGTTCTTCTTCCCCGGTCTTAACGTTAATTCCCCTAACCGGAGGTACATCTAACGGCGATGGTAAATAATGCACAACTGCATCCAACATAAATTGCACTCCCTTATTTCTTAATGCGGCTCCACAAAATACAGGAACTAATTTATAATTTAAAACCGCATCTCGCAAAACCCTCATTAATTCCAATGTTGACGGCTCTTTACCTTCCAAATATTGATTCATTAAAATTTCGTCTTGCTCCACTATTTTCTCTACTAACTCATGATGATATCTTTCTGCGTCTAATTTTAGATTTTCGGGGATTTCATGTTCTTCAATCTTTTCTCCAGACTTTCCCTCAAATGTATAATATCTCATTGTCAAAAGGTCCACGACTCCCAAGAATTTATCTTCGTGTCCATCGGGAATTTGCATTCTTACAGCGTTGGGGGTTAAACGATCTAAAATAGATTGAAAAGAACGCTCAAAAGATGCCCCCAATCTGTCTAGTTTGTTTATAAAACATACCCTGGGAACTTTATATTTGTCTGCTTGACGCCAAACAGTTTCAGACTGTGGCTCTACTCCAGCAACCCCGTCAAAAACAACTACGGCTCCATCTAAAACTCTTAAAGAACGCTCAACTTCAACCGTAAAATCAACATGTCCTGGAGTGTCTATAATATTTATTTTATGTTCGTAATTCTTTCTATCTGGAGCATTTGTTTTATCAGTTGGAATCCAAAAAGTCGTTGTTGCAGCAGCAGTAATTGTAATACCACGTTCACGCTCTTGTTCCATCCAATCCATTATTGCTTCTCCTTCGTGCACCTCGCCTATTTTATGCGAAACTCCGGTATAAAATAAAACACGCTCACTTACCGTAGTTTTTCCAGCATCTATGTGAGCGATGATTCCTATGTCACGAGTTTTTTCGATTGGGTAGTCCCTCATAAAAATTCAGAATGACAATGCAAAATTTAAAATTTATTTGTCATTTTAATATTTACCTTTTCAATTGAACTTGGTGAATAATACTCTTGAACGGGTTTTGAGCCCGTAGTCCCGATGCTATCGAGGATCCTCGATTCTGCGGAGCAGAAATCGGGACGGGCATGGTTTACCCAGCTCTTTCAAAAGAAAGAGTTGGATAAGAGCAAAGAGCTCAACCCCTGAGCAAACCACGCTGGGGTTTGCGAAGAAAGAGAAAGAGTATTATTTATCAAGTTCTTTCAATTTTATATTTTATTGAGAAAGGCGAAAAATTCTACCACGCAAAATGAGCAAAAGCTTTATTCGCATCGGCCATTTTATGTGTGTCTGTCTTTTTCTTGACTGCGATTCCAGTATTATTAAAGGCGTCAATTAACTCCTGAGCAAGTTTTTCTGACATTGGTTTTCCTTTTTTAGAGTGAGCCGCAGCGATAATCCAACGATACGCTAAAGTTACTCTTCTATCCGCGTTTACTGGATGAGGCACCTGATAATTAGCGCCGCCGACTCTCCGAGAGCGTAGTTCCTGTTCCGGACCGGCATTTTTAATAACAGCATCTAAAATTTCTAGGGCAGGTTTATTAACTTTTTTTTCAGCGTGAGCTAAGGCTCCATAAACGATCTTTTTGGCAGCTGACTTCCTACCTGAATCCATTACATAATTTATAAAACGGGTAACCAAAGAACTCTGATATTTTAAATCTGGTTCTAACAATTTTTTGGTTATTGGGCCTCTTCTCAAATCCGTCTAGAGTCTAAAGACTAAGGTCTAAAGGCTTTAAAAAATTTTGCTTTAGACTTTTGCCACCAGACAAAAACTTATTTCAATCTTTTTGCGCCGTACTTTGATCTTTGTTGTTTACGACCCTCAACCCCTCCAGAGTCGTATACTCCTCTAACAATATGATAACGAACACCGGGTAAATCTTTAACCCTGCCTCCTCTTATTAAAACCACCGAGTGTTCTTGAAGATTGTGCCCCACACCAGGGATATAAGCAGTAACCTCCATTCCGTTAGTCAATCTCACTCTGGCGATTTTACGTAAAGCTGAATTTGGTTTTTTTGGCGTTGTTGTTCTCACTTGCAAACAAACCCCTCTTTTAAACGGCGCTGGATAAAAACTCGGTTTATTCTTTAAAGTATTGAATCCAAATGATAAAGCGGGCGATTTTGTTTTCGCCTTTGAAATTCTTCTAGTTTTAGATTTTTTTAAAAGTTGATTAAATGTCGGCATATTTAAATTGCAATCAAAAAGGCCTTATAGGCCTTTAGTATGTTACCAAAAGCATCTTCTAATTTCAATAGTTTAACATTTGACCATCTGTCAGTCAAAAATAGTCAAAAACGAACTTTTTACACTCCCACGATTAACCTGAATAATATTTGAACTAGCGGCAGGATTAAAGGAAAGACGATGAACAAAAAAACAAAAAACAATAATAAACCGTATTGAGAGTACATTTGTTTAAGCCGATAAAATCTATCTGGCAAAAACGACAACAAAAGCCAGTGGCCATCTAGCGGAGGAACTGGCATTAAATTAAATATAGCAAGGCCGAGATTTATAAAAACGATAAAAGTAAAAAGCTCGGGAATAGACGTTTGATATAAAAATGGCGGGAGGAATCTTAAAATCAATCCAAATATTACGGCCAAAACTAAGTTTGACGCCGGTCCAGAAAAACCCACCTTTGCTGGTCCGTATTTTTGATCCCTCAAGAATAATGGATTATATGGGACTGGTTTTGCATATCCAAAGACAAAACCGCCAAACATAAAGGATAGAAATGGCAAAAGAATTGACCCAAATAAATCTAAATGAGGAAAAGGATTTAATGTAAGACGACCTAACCTTTTCGCCGTCGGGTCTCCTAATCTATATGCCATAAGGCCGTGGGAAACCTCGTGAATAACAACCGAGAACAAAACAACGATTATTTTAAATAAAACTACAAGCATAAGTATGCTTGTAAAAGTATCATGAAAATGGTAAAGTAACAACAGTGAATAAGGCTTAAAGTCTAATGGCTAAAGTCTAAAGCAAAATTTTTTAAAGTCTTTAGACCCTAGACTCTAGACTTTAGTCACTAGACATTAAACTTAATTCTCATGGCTACTCGTTGTCCAACATGCGGTAAAAAAGCAATTATGGCAGTTAAACGCAAACTTTTGCGTGGCCATTATAATCCTACAAAAAAGTACAGACAGTACCCTAATTTACAGTGGGCGAAAATCTCAACACCCAAAGGCATTAAAAGAATGCAAATCTGCACTCAATGCATTAAAAGCCTGACAAAATTACCGGCTTAATATTAAAACTACGGGGTATAGTGCAACGGTAGCACGAGTCCATGGGGTGGATTTAATTTGGGTTCGAATCCCAATACCCCGATTGATAAAAAATTAGGCGGGTGAAAGTGGATGTAGTTCGGGTTCAAATCCCGGCACCCTGACCAATCAAGAAAAGTCAAACCCCATTCTTGAACTCAAGAATGGGGTTTGACTTTTAAAATACTTGGGCTAAACTGACCTCAATAAATTAGTTCTCTAAAAACAGGTGAGGAAATGACAAATACCACTACAGCTGTAGCCACAAAAAAAGACAAATTAGACATACACAACAAGGATGAACTCATTAGAAAACTCCAAAAGTACGACCCTAACAACCATCAAAACAATGGCCAAGAGTTTGAAGACCTATGGTCTGAATTCTACCAAATTTATAAAAGAAGAGTTTATTCAATCATTTTAAGAATAATAGGCAATCCCGACGAAGCAGAAGAAGTGACCCAAATAGCAATATGGCAGGTAGTAAGAAAACTAAATACTTTTCGTTGGAACTCTTCATTTTCTACTTGGCTATATCGTTTAAGTGTAAATCAAGCCTTAATGGCGCTTAGAACATTAAAAACTAAAAGAAACAAAGAAGGCAGTTATCAAGATGATATTCTTGGCACATCTAGAAAAATTGATCACGACCCTAGATTCGGATACCAACAATACAATTTAGACACGGAATGTTTAACTTTAAAACAAGTCATCCCTAAATTGTCACGCGGTTATTTAGCAGTTTTGTCTCTCCATGATATAGAAGGATATGAGCACGAGGAAGTTGGTGCGTTTCTCGGCGTAACAGCCGGAACCACAAAAAGTCAGCTTCATAAAGCCAGACTTAAAGTCCAACATATGCTCAACGTCAAAGCCAAACCTAAAAAATATGATATTCCCAACCCTACTTAAAAGCGTTCCAATGGAACGCTTTTTTTAATCTTTAGAACATTGTGCTTTCATCGGATCTTTTATAAGAATAGATTTCTTCGGGACTAAACCAGTGTTCAATTTCATGTTCTGCCTCCTTTAGATTACCCGAGGCATGAATAATATTTTTAACCACTCTTTTTTCTACGTTTGCTGCGGTTGGAGTATCCACCGAAAAGTCGCCTCTTATGGTTCCCGGCAAAGCCTCAATTGGATAAGTGTGCCCAACCAACTTTCGTACTGTTTTAATCGCATGCATTCCCTGAATTATCATTGCTACAACCGGTCCCTGTGTTAAATAGTCTCCCAACCAATCTTTAACTTTTCTCCCTATTCTGACTTCGTCTTTAGTTCCAAAATGGTCTTCAACTCTCATGTTATGTTCTTTAAAAAACTCTGAGGTTCTTGAACCTATGTTAGAAAACCAATCTTCTGATTCAGGATAATGTTTGTAAACGTGTTCTCGTGTGGGCCATACCATTTTTAAGGCTATGATTTTTAAACCACGTTTTTCAAAACGGGAGAGAATATCACCAACAAGGCCCCTCAACAATCCGTCTGGCTTTACTAAAACAAAGGTACGCTCATGTAGTGGGTGAATAAAGTCTAATGCTGTTTTCTTATTTTTTAGATTTTGTTTTTTTCTAACCATAACTTTCCTTTACTGTTTATATGTAGTAAAATATCCCCATCTTCATCAGTACGATACAAAGTTGCGCCTGAATTTGCAAGTCTTTCCAGTGCCTCCTTGGTAGGATGACCATAAGAATTCTTTGCGGCTACACTGATTACAGCATAGTCAGGATCAATCGACTTCAGAAAAATATCCGAACTTGAATATTTACTTCCATGATGAGGAACCTTCAAAATATCGCTTTTAAGTTTTATATCGGCAAGAACTAATTTTTCTTCTGTCTGCCCACCGATGTCTCCTGTAAACAAAACTGAACGCCCCGCATAATCAAGCCTTACAACGACAGATGTTTCGTTTGGCTTTGAAACCTCGACCTGATCCAATTTCTCAAAAGGACTTAAAATAGTTAAAAACACTCCATCCCCAAAATCCCACCTCTGTCCGGTATGCGTCAAAACTCTGACAGCACCATGGCTTAATTCATTTCCAACTGCTTTATTATACTCGTCACATATTGATGTAATACAAATAATACCGGTATCTAAAATTGACCTTACCTTAAAACGATTTAATACTTCCGGCATCCCGCCGATATGATCTTTATCAGTATGAGTAAGTATTAACGTGTCTATTGAATGATCAAAAAATGGCATTACTTTACCAAGCTTTTGAACGACTCTTGTTGAAGGTCCACTATCAATTAAAATTTGTTTGCGACTTGGAGTCTCAACAAAAATACTGTCACCCTGACCAATGTCAAAAAAATAGATTTTAAGTTCATCGTTATCTTTAAGACTTAGAGAGAGTGAAAATACTAATCCGTTGATTAATATTAAAATGCAAATAATTACCTTGATAACTTTGTTGTATAGGTTAAACATTTTTAAATTTGTTTAAAATTTCTTCTTAAAACAAATGACAAAATAACGTAGTAAACAAAGACTACAACCCAGTGCCAGCGAACTTCAAACACCGCAAAAGATAATTTAGCAAATAACTTTATAATGCCCAGCGCGTAAAAAGAGAATAGCCAAGCAGTCCATCCGACTGCCTGACCCAAAGGATTAAATAATAAACCCAGAATTCCTGAAAGAAACCCAAAAAGCATTGCCCAAGGAATAGCTGGCAAAACTAAAATATTGGTTGGAACAGAAACTATTGAAAACTGACGAAAATAAAAAATTGCAAGCGGTAAAATTGCAACCGTAGCTGATAAGGTTGCAATTAAATTTTCTTTAAATTTAAAAAGGCTCGGCAATCGCTTAAAAAATCTTTCTATAACCGGACCAATGTATAAGAGCCCAAGTGTCGCAAGAAAAGAAAGCTGAAATCCAACGTCAAAACGCAAAATTTTAGGATTAACTAAAATCATTAACGCCCCTGCAAAAACAACTGCATTAGTAGCATTGTAAAATCTACCTTCTTTGTATGCCAAAAGAACTAAAACTCCCATAACAGCCGCCCTTACAACAGATGCAGAAGCACCGGTTAATAAAACAAAAGTTGCAATTACTCCGACGGTAAACCAAAAAGCCACTGGCCTTCTAAAAAATAATAAAAAGAAACCACCTATAATCTGTCCGATAATGGTAATATTCCATCCGGAAATAGCAAAGATATGACTTGTGCCGGTCTTTTTAAAGTCCTCCTTCAAATCTATTGGGATATTTGAACGAGATCCTAAAATCACACCATTTAAGAACGAAGCATTGGGTTCATTAACAGAATAATTTAATGAATTTTCAAATTTTTGTTTCCAGTTAAAAACAATTCTGAAAAAATCATTTTTCAAGGTAGTTGCAAATGAGTGTGTTAAACAATTTGGTTTGTCCTCACAGATTTTTTTAATTTTGGGGTAGTACGACAAAACATAGATATCGTCTTTCGCCAAATAAGCGGCATAATCAAAGTCATCAAAACTAGTTGGCTTTTGAAATTCTCCTTCTATCTCCAAAATATCTCCAAAATTATATTTGGGATACAAATCTGAAGTTATTAAAATATTGTCTGCAACACTGACTACTAAATCATTGGCAATAATCTGTTCTGCTTTAAAAATGAAACGTTGCTTATCTTCAAAAATCTGCGGCTGATCATTTATGTAGCCTCTGACTGTAACGGCAAAGTTTACACCTATAAATCCATCAAACTGCGCTCTATTTGTTTTTTCTATGTTAAATCTAACAATACCTGCAAAAACTATAACCAACAAAAAAATCCATAAACTTTTGCTTTTATCTACCAAGCCGACGCCCAAAAACAGAATTCCTAAAACTAAAAAGATTATAAGAGCTGCTTTTTCAGCTACATTTACAAATGAGCCCAATCCCACCCCAAAAATAAATGCCAAAAGACAAATTAAAAAAATCTTTGAGCGACTTAAAATCATATGTAAAACTATAACCAAGTAACGCTTCCAACTCAAGTCGTATTTCATTAACTGGGGATAGTAAATTTTGACCACGATGCTATGCTTATAATATAGCTATTTTAAATAATTCGGAGACTCATCATGTATCAAAAGATATTGTTTTTCATCAGCCAAGGACTCTTTTGGCTAGGACTCATACTTCTTGTTGAATTCGCCAGAATAACTTTATTTAGCGGCTTCATTCAACTTTCAGCCAAAATTGACTTTACTCTTTTACAAGTAATCTTGGCTTTATTTATCGGCTCAATGGCAGCAAAATACCTCGCCCAAAATCAATAACCCAATGTTCTAATAAAAACAAAACTCCCCTTTAGGAGTTTTTAATTTACACCATTCTGTTTTTTGAATCCTACTCCGGTTTTGTATCTAAATTTTCTGCGCTTCGCTTAAATTTAGACAAAGTCCTTAATTGCAAACCCCAGTAGTAGAAAAACAGTTAGGACAAGTATAACAAGAACCGGCTCTAAACATTAAAGCACCGCAGTTACAAACAGGAGCACTCGCTTCGTTGCCAGCCTCGCCGAGTCTAGGCGGTGGATTCCAAAGAAGCGGATCCGAGGAAACTTGAACATTATTTATGGAGGCCAGCGTAGTAATCGCACTCATATCCTTTTCAGAAGCGTTAAAATCATGAGGCGGTCCAAAGACTTCTTCCTTATCTTCTGGAGTTAAAAACTTTGTACCCAGATATCGAAATACATAGTCAACAATTGATTTTGCCAAAGGAACTTCCGGGTTGTTTGTATAACCAGCTGGTTCAAAACGCAAATCCTTAAACTTTTTGACCAAGGTCTTAAGTGGAATTCCGGACTGTAAACACATAGAAATTAAAGTTGCAATTGTATCTAATAACCCCGATACGGTACTGCCTTCTTTCGCAGCAACTAGAAAAGTCTCCCCGGGCTTTTGAGTACCCGGATAAAGACCTGTTGTTATGTAGCCCTCATAACCACCAATTGTAAATTTATGGGTTATAGAAGGCCGTTCATCTGGCAGTTTTATACGCGTATATCCGTTAATGTGCTCAACTAATTTATCTTCTTTTGACGTACTTAACGGCTGTATGGTTTTTGAACCATCTCTATAAAAAGCGACTGCTTTAAGACCCAACTCCCAAGAATCAATAAATGCCTGCTCTATATCCTCTACAGTTGCCTCGCTTGGAAGATTAACAGTTTTAGAAATAGCCCCGGATATAAATGGCTGAGCAACCGCCATCATTTTAAGATGTCCCATATAATTGATTGTTCTTTTACCATTTTGTGGTTTAAATGAACAATCAAAAACTGCCAAATCTTCCCCTTTAAGTCCGGGAGCTCCCTCTATGGTATCCTTTTCTATGAGATGATCCGAAATAATTTTACCTGTTCTTCAGAATAACCAAGCCGCCTTAAAGCTGACGGCACTTGGTTATTTACTAATTTTATTGTTCCTCCGCCAACCAGTTTTTTATAACTTACCAAAGCAAGATCCGGTTCAATTCCTGTTGTTTTACAATCCATCATAAACGAAATCGTACCCGTAGGAGCAAGCACTGTAACTTGAGAATTGCGGTATCCGTACTGTTTACCCAATTCCAACGCTTCATACCAAACAGATTGACTGTTAGAAATTAGGTCTTCTTCATTAATTAGACCATCTGATCTAATATTTTCAACCAAATTATCGGCTGCTTTTTGATGCTTCTCTATAACACGCAACATTGGTCCTTCATTTTTCATATAACCACCAAAGGGGCCAGATTTTGACGCCATAATAGCCGACATCCTATAAGCCTCCCCACACATTAAAGATGTGATGCTACCAGCCAACGCCCTACCTTGATCAGAATCATATGGAAGTCCCAATGTCATAAGTAAAGCTCCAAGATTTGCATAACCCAGTCCTAACTCACGATAGTTCTTAGCGTTCTCGGTTATTTTTTCAGTTGGATAAGATGAATTATCAACTAAAATATCTTGAGCAAGAATAATTGTTCCAACGGCATTTTTAAAAGTATTGACGTCAAAAGTTCCATCTTCACGCAAAAACTTTAAAAGGTTCAGTGAGGCAAGGTTACAGGCGCTGTTATCAAGATGCATGTATTCAGAGCATGGATTTGAGGCGCTAATCCTTCCACTATTGGGACACGTATGCCAATCGTTTATAACCGTGTCATATTGCATTCCTGGATCGGCAGAGTGCCAAGCGGCCTCTGCACACCATCTAAGTATATCTTTCGCTGGCATCCTCTCAATCACATCTCCCGAAGTAACAGCTTTTAAATTCCAATCCCGATTTTCTTTTACTGCATGCATAAACTCATTTGTCACCCGAACAGAATTATTAGCATTTTGATACGGCAAAAGAGTATAAGGGTCAAAAAGATCTGCGGTAATTGAATCTTTAAAGCCTTCTCGAGCCAAAGCTTTAGTCATGTCCTCAATTATTTTTTTAGAATAAATAAAATCTTTGATATCGGGGTGATCTGCATTTAGAATTACCATTTTGGCAGCGCGTCGAGTTGTTCCACCGGAACGAATCGAGTTAGCCATGCCGTCAGCAGCCTTCATGAAAGAGACTGGACCAGAAGAATGACCACCTTTGGATAAAGGCTCTTTGGAAGAGCGCAAAGAAGAAAGATTGACTCCAGAACCAGAACCGTTCTTAAATATCCAGCCTTCATCCTGAACCCAATCCATGATGGATTGCATATCGTCTTTTACAGATAAGATAAAACAAGCTGAACATTGAGGACGTTCATAAACACCCACATTAAACCAAACAGGACTGTTAAAAGACGCGTATTGATTTATCAGCAAAAATTTCAAATCTTGTAAAAAGTTTTCGTAATCCTGATCACTTATAAACCTTCCTTCGGCTTTTCCCCAATTAGCTATCGTAATACTAACTCGATCAATCATCTGCCTAACACTTGTTTCTCTTTCCGGACTGTTAATCTTCCCCCTGAAATATTTTGAGGCAACAATATCTGTAGCCGTTTGAGACCAAAAAGAGGGTGCCTCAATATCTTTCTGCTCAAAAACTATACTGCCATCAGATTTGGTTATTTTTGCTGTCCTTCTTTCCCATTGAATAAAGTCATAGGGATCACCTTCGCCAAAAAACCTGGGCCAGTTTAAACCATAAGACTTTCCGTTTCCTTGCTTAGAACTGGTTACCAACTTTTCTTTATCATTGTCTGTCGAAATTTGAGGAAAAACAAATTGATTTGTCATATTTGAGAAAAATTAATTCTTTTGTTAAAACAGTGTCGGCGCCGTGAAGGCGCCAAAAACTAATTCTAACTTTTATAAATATTTAAGATTCTAAGAGTCACTTTAATTCTTATTTTAAACCCTCCGAATAAGAAGTCAACCCCCACCTAACTTTTATTTTAATAGACAGAATTACTAAATATTAATTAAGACAATTATGTAGTTAAACTAATCAAGTTTCCACAAAAGTTAGGTGGGGGGGGGACGAAGAAAGAGAAATAGTATTATTCACCAAACCCAGAAACCAACAAAAAAACGCCACTTGGGCATTTTTTTGTAATTATCCACAAATTTCAACTATTTTTTCATTTTTTGGCGAATAAACGCCGGAACATCATACTCTTCTTCATCTGAATTTAGATCATCGATTACTTTTTTAGAATTTTGAGAATTACTTAGAGAAGGTGTCAAGGAGGTTTTGGTATTTTCCTGCTCAAATAATCCAAAACTTGTAGCACCCCTTGGTTTAACTCCTCCATTTCCAAAACCAGTTGCTATAACTGTAATCTTAATCTCTCCTTTTTTTAAACCATCGTCTTGAGTGGCACCAAAAATAACTTTAGCGTCTGTATCTATTGATTCTGTTATTACTTTAGCGGCATCGTTAATTTCAGCCATAGATAGGTCTGAACCGCCAGCAACATTAAATAGCACTCCACGCGCACCATCAATTGAAATTTCTAAAAGCGGAGAATTTATTGCTGCTTTAGCAGCTTCAATAGCACGATCTTCACCCGTTGCCCTTCCAATACCCATTAAAGCTGAACCAGAGTTTGCCATGATTGCCTTAACGTCTGCAAAATCAACATTAACTATCCCCGGAGTAGTAATAAGATCTGATATTCCCTGAACCCCCTGACGCAAAACTTCATCAACTATTCTAAAGGCTTCAAGCAAAGGAGTTTTTCTTTCTATAATTGATAAAAGTCTATCGTTTGGAATTGTAATAAGAGCATCTACTTTTTCTCTTAACTGGTTCCACCCAGTTTCAGCTATTTTCCCTCTTTGAGCTCCTTCAAAACTAAACGGCCTGGTAACAATAGCAACGGTTAAGGCCCCGGCATCTTTTGCTACTTCGGCAATTATCGGTGCCGCACCAGTTCCAGTACCGCCCCCGAGTCCACAAGTTATGAACACCATATCAGCACCCTTAATAACTTCGTGAAGTTCGTCACGAGTCTCTTCAGCAGCTTGTCGTCCAATTTCTGGGTTCATACCAGCTCCAAGACCTCTGGTTAAATTTTTGCCTATATGAATCTTAGTGGGTGCCCCGGACTTATGAAGATCTTGGGCATCAGTATTTACAGCAATTAATTCTACGCCATGAATTTTTTCAGCTATCATCCGCTGAATAGCGTTACTTCCGGAACCACCGGCACCAATTACTTTTATACGGGCAAAGGTTTCAAAAGGAGGTTTTAATTGAGGCACTATTTATATCGATTTATGAAGAAACACTTAACATTTGGATCCAAATGTTACAAAATCCATAAACCGTTGTTTTCATATTCATTATCATACATGACTTTACAATGCAAGGAGTAACAAACAAAAACGGACCTTGAATCCGTTCCTCTTTAGTTTTCCTTGTTTTAAGAAACTAGGGCATAAAATTTTTAAACCAATCCCTCATTTTATTTATAGCCGCATTCTTGCCAAACACCTGAAAAGAATGTCTTTTATTTAAATAGGCCCCTTCTTTGTCAGCACCCCACAATGTAAGGCCAACTGCAGTAGTAAAAACAGAATCGTCTAAACGATTTACGATGCCGTCAACCTCTTTTGAGATACCAAGATGCACCGGCAGTTTAAGAGTTTCTTTTACTAAATGAACCAGGCCTGGAAGCTTTATACCACCGCCGGTCAACATCACGCCAGCCGGCAATAAATTTTTACCACTTCTTTTAAGTTCTTTATTTACAAGATCAAGAAGTTCTAAAACTCGAGCTTCTACAACTTCAGCAATTTGTTTTTTAGGAACAATAAATTCTTCTTCACCAATAACCCCCGAGAGGTTAACAACATCTTTTTTAGAAAGGTTGTCAGTACCGACAAACCCATATTCCAATTTTATCTGCTCAGCATTATCTAGAGATGTTCTAAGTACAATAGCCAGATCATTTGTAATGTGCCGGCTACCTAAAGGCAAAACCCCGGTATAGACAAGATCCCCTTCTTCAAAAATCGCCATACTGCATAAACCGCCACCAATATCTAAAACCATCGCCCCATGTTCTCTTGCCTTCTTATCTAAAACAGCACGAGATGCCGCAAGAGGAGTAAAAACAAATTCTGCTACTTCCAAATTATTTTGATTTACTGCCTTAGCCAAATTTTTTATATATGGCGATAAAACGTCAATTAACATAACTTCTGCTTCTAACCTAACGCCTGTCATACCTATTGGATTTTTAACCTGGTCATGCCCATCTACGATAAAATGTCTTGGTATAATATGAAGTATTTCTCTGTTTGGCGGTAAGCTTACTGCCGATGCCGCCTCAATTACTCTTTGAACATCCGCTTCGGAAATCTCATTATCTGCGCGAGAAACCGCTATAACTCCTCGGGAATTCTGCGTTCTAATATATGAACCGTTAATATTTACATAAACCCTATTAGGTTTCACTCCGGAAGTTTGAGCCGCTTGATTTACCGCTATGTCTAAATCCTTTACTATCTCTTCCATATCTACCACCATGCCATGCCTCATACCATTTGAAGTCGCTGTACCGATCCCTATAACTTGCGGACGCGCAAAATCAGGATGTATTTCAACCATCACAGCTTTGATCGCAGAGTTTCCGATATCAAGACCCGTTATTACGTGACCTTTGGGCATAGCCAAAAACTAAAAATTTAAAAATAGAATAATTTATTGATTTAACAATAACAATTGAGGCCCTATTTTACAAATTTAAAGGTGGATAAGGCGGGAAAATGGAACGTAAAACATGAAACCTAAATCACAAAATATGTATTATAAGTGCAAACCCTTTAAAATTTTAGCTTGGAGATCATACACCCTCTTTTCGTCCTTCTTAGAACGTTCGTGATCATAACCAAGTAAATGTAAGAGCCCATGAGTTGTTAACATTGCAAATTCATACTCTAAAGAATGGCCGTCATTTTTAACTTGCTGGGCTTGTTTCTTTGCTACCGACGGATCAATAAAAATATCCCCGAGTTCCACAATTTTTTCTTTTTTGATAAAACGTAACAATTCTGCATTAGAAAGTTTTCCGTCCTTAACATAAGAAAACGAAAGCACATCCGTGGTTTTGTTTTTTCCTCTATAATTTCTGTTGAGTTCCTTCATTCTTTTTGAATCAACAATACTTAAACTAAAAGCCAAATTTTCTCTTCCTAATTTAAGTTCTTCTAAAACCTTGCTTATCACTTTATTAAAAAAGCCCTTTTTCAAGGACCGAATTTTCGTGAAATTATTGAAAGTAAAATTTGACTTCATGAAACCAATAAATCTTTAGCCAACCTACTAACCATAGAACCGTCAGCCCTGCCTTTAACTTTTTGCATAACAGTATTTATTACTCTACCCATTTCTTTAACATCCTTCGCACCCAATTCATTAATCGTATTTCTAACTATTTCTTTCAACTCTTCCTCGTTTAGTTGTTCCGGCAAATATCCAGATAAAATTATGATTTCATCTTCTTCTTTTTGAGCCAGTTCATCTCTGTTACCTTTTCTAAAAAGTTCAACTGCTTCTTTCCGTTTTTTAACTTCAGATTGAATAACTTGAATAACGTCATCGTCAGAAAGCTCCGACGCCTTTACTAACTCTTCTTGGGAACTAAAAAGATTTTTCTTTACGGCAAAACTCCTTTTCTCTATCTCTTTATTTTGAATAACGGCAAGCAAAGAACCTAAAACTAACCGCCCTTTTTCGTCATGCATCTTTAGTGCCTGAACCACATCATTTTTAATTCTTTCTTTTAACAAGATGGGGGAGAAAAATTATATCCTTGAAGTAATTGCGGCATTAGATTGCTTGGTTTGTTCTAGAAAGAACAAAATCTAATGCTGCACTTAGCAAATTTCCCGCTGGAGAAAATTTGCGTGCTGAAAGGATATAATTTTTCTAAGAGTTGAAATTTACACTTTAGAGTCCGAGTTTTTGTTTCAACTTCTTTTTTTCAATCTCAAATTTTTCTTCACTATATTGACCCACCTTTTCAAGATGTATTCTAAGTTTTCTTAAATGAAAAGCCATAATCGCTCTTTGCTTGATAACTCTTTCTGACGGCTTACGACGACTAGATCTTTTAGCCTTGGCCTGATCTAAAACACCACTTGTTTGAACTGCACGACTAAAACGCCTGATTAGGCTTGGGATTGTTTCTCTTGGTTTTCGGTAAACTTGAACCAAACTAGTCTAAAGTCTAAAGTCTAAAGTCTAAAGCTAGAAACCAATTTGCCTTAGACCTTAGTCATTAGACGTTGAGCTTATCTGATTATCTTAGGCCCTAACGCTTTTCCGCCTAATAAATGCAAATGCAAATGAGGAACTAATTGACCCCCATCTTGACCTTGATTAATTATTAATCTATAACCTTTTTCTTCAGTTCCTGCAAGTTTTGCGGCTTTACCAGCTACAAGCACCATCTTACCAAGCAAATCTAAATCCTCATGACTCGCCGCATGAATCTGATCAAAATGTTTTTTAGGAACTACCAACAAATGCACCGGTGCTTGCGGATGAATGTCTTTTATAACTAAAAATTCTTCGTCTTCATAAACTATTTCTGCCGGCAGTTCCTTTTGAACGATTTTACAAAAAATATCGCTAATCATAGAGCCTGAAACATGAAACTTAAAACATAAAACTTGAAGCTTAAGTCATGAAACTCGAAAAGTTAATCTATAAATTTGAAGGTAGAAAGAATAGAATTAATAGTCTTTTGATCTTGAATATTGGTACTGCCAAAATAACGCACCCCGTCACCGAACTCACATTCTCCATCAGATGACACTGGTTTTCCGCACTCTATCCTTTCGTCAATAATGTTAGCGTCGGTGATTATAAAATTCTCTGATGTCCATGCCCTAGGGACATCAACTAACCTTATAAAACTTGAGAACTCGTCACCACTTTCCGTCAAACTTGTTTCTTTCGTGGCCCTTAAGCGATCAATGAATATATCAGAATTTTCTATCCTAATAGTTCCTCCGCGTCCTGTTGCCCAACCAATCGGTGCGATAAGAACCATTGCATCTCCTTTACCCCGAATATAAACACGGTCTACGGAATAGTTATATTTTTCTTCTATACTCCATTCAGGCGGATACTTTACCTCAAATCCGTACTGATCATTCCGATACGTTTTCCAACCTGATGTATCGGAGATTTGTTCGACTTGAGATTGAAAATCTGAAAATTTATTAACCAGTTTTTTGAAATAAGTCTGACAAATATATATTTGACCATCCTTTCCAGTAGTAAAATCAATACAGCTTGTAGAATTCAACCCCAAATATCCAACCGCGGCAACGGCGAGAACAATAAAAATAATAACTACTGGAGTGAGACCCTTAATATTCTTGAGCAAATTAAGTCCATAAAGAATATTCCTTCATTTGAATTCTTCTTCAGGAACATTCGATTGTTCAACTATCCTCAAAAACGTACCAACGGGAATCGGCTTGTTGCCGCCATGAAAAGGCACAATAACAGTAAGACGAGGAAATTTAGATTGATAAATCTTATGACTTCCTTTCTGTCTCACCAAATAAAAACCATGCCGGAATAAAATCTTCTCAATCTTTTTGGCCGATAATGGCTTCATGATCTCGTCGGCATAAAGACGCGGAAACTGTCGATGGTTGGTTTTTGTTTCTCGACAGGAATTTTACCCCTCATCTCTATCATGGTTTCAAGCCAAAGATCGAGAGCCTCTCGTGCCATTTTTCTAGCGTGTTTCAAATCTTTACCAAACGTCACGCATCCCGGAAGGGCCGAGAAATGAACATTAAAACCGCCTTCTTCAGCAGGTTCAAAAATCGCGGTATAGTTGAGAACTTTTTGTTTCATACCTTTTTTCACGATTTTAATCATATCAAAAAAACTCTTAGGAATCAAACAATCTCTGCCAGCAGTTCCTTTTGAACGATTTTACAGAAAATATCGCTAATCATGGGACATAAAACTTGAAGCTTGAATCATGAAACTCGAAAAGTTAATCTATAAATTTGAGGGTAGAAAGAATAGAGTCTAATGTATTTTTGTCTACACTAGTTAAAGGGTATGCAAGATTAATTTCAAACTGATTATGATTCTTAGAAATTCTATAATCTTCTACAACAAAATTATCATAAACGCACCTTATTCCTTTAGCCTGTTCGCCGGAAATAAGCCTAGAATAATCGTTAGAGAATTCGAGTGCACCCTCACATAATCCATGATCAGGAGGATTAACTATAATACTGATATTAGTATCGTTCCCAAGCTCAAATAAAACATCAACCCCAGCCTTCCAATAATCACTCTCCGCGTGTTGATTTATAGTTGGTTTGTATTGACTGGGGTGCTTTATTTCAAATCCGTACTGATCGTTTCGATACGTTTTCCAACCTGATGTATCAATATTGTCTTCTGGTGTTTGTTTCGGCTGCAAAAGATCTGGTACATACTTTTTAACACCAAAATACCCAACTGCGACAACGGCGAGAACGATAAGAATAATAACCACTGGAGTGAGACCTTTATTCATAAAACCTAAGTCCTGAAACTAGAATCTTGAGTAGTGTATTTTAGTGAGTGGACAAAAATTTCTGAAATTGATTTAAGTAGATATAAATAACCGAAATTGACTGATAAATTGGTGAGTACACGATGACTCCTTTTCATCCCCGCATGGGGTGAAAAGGAGCGTGTCGCCAATTTGAAATCAATGAGGATTATTTGTCTACGAAAATCCTTGAAGAAATATTTGTCCGCGAGCTATCTAGCAAGAATAACTGAGCGTGTTGAAAAGTCATCTTACCAGCTGTTAAACTTATTTCTCCCGCAACCGCTTTTTTACTTCCTGCACGATAACTTCTAATGGCACGGTTTCTTGAACTGATGATTCCATGTCGCGTAAAATAACCATTTTCTCTAAAGCTTCCTTTTGGCCCATAATTAAAGTAAAGCGTACGCCGAGTTTACCAGCAATTCTTAATTGAGACTTAATGCTATCTCGGCCAACAGTAGCGTGAATTGGAATACCGGCTTTTCTAAACTCTTCAAACAAAAGAAGGCTTTTTTTCTTACCAAGATCACCAAGTTGTGCCAAAAAAACTTTAGGCTTAATCTGTTTCTCATCAACCGGCAAATTTAGTTGTTTCATCATCAAAACTACCCTATCTACACCTAACCCCCAACCTGATGCTGGAGTTTTGTGACCTCCCAGTTGCTCTATTAACCTGTCATATCTCCCACCAGATGCTAACTGAAGTTGAGTTTCTGAACTTTCTTCCGTCCAAACCTCAAAAACAGTCCTGGTATAATAATCCAAACCTCTTACTAAATAAGGATCCAAAATATAAGGCACATTTATTTCGTCTAAAAATTCTAGAACTAATTTGAGATGATGTTTGCAATTCTCATCCAGAAAATCAAGAATTTGAGGAGCCCCTTGAATAATTTCTTTACAGTTTGCCTCGGCACAATCTAAAACTCTTAAAATATTGGTCTTAAATCTATTCTGACAGACAGGACATAATTTCTTAACCTTATTCCTATAATAATCTTTTAATGCTTTAACATATTCCGGCCGACATAACTTATCTCCAATATTATTAATCTTCACAGTCAACTCCTTGAAGCCTAAATATTCAAAAAGTCTATAAAGAATAAAAATTAATTCTGCATCAGTAGCAGCACTATCATCGCCAATAATTTCTGCGTCCAGATTGTGAAATTGGCGGTATCTGCCTGCCTGGGGCTGATCATGCCTAAACACAGGACCAAAGGTATAAAGCTTTACGGGTTGAGGTAAATTCTGCATACCATGCTCAATATAAGCTCTTGCAATAGACGCGGTAAACTCCGGACGCAAACTAACATCATCACCGCCTTTAGTTTTAAACCTATATATTTCTTTATCAATTATATCCGTACCTTCGCCTAAAGTTCTTAAAAAAATATCTGAATACTCAACAATCGGAGTATCAATCCTTCCAAAACCATAATCTTCCAACAATGTTTTTCCTTTTTTCAGTATAAAATTCCAGTAGGGTTGATCCTCTGGAAGAATGTCATGCATCCCCTTAACTGATTGCGACGCTTTTTGTTTGCGGTTTGTCATTTCAAGTTTAATCTGAAGAATAAGGCAATGGAGTAAAATGAGAGACTCTATTAAAAGGCCAAGCCCTAATCCAAGCTTTCCCGACAATCAATGATTTATTTAAAGGCCCCCAATTCCGCGAGTCCGAACTTTGGCCACGGTTATCACCCATAACAAAGTATTCGTTATCATCTAACTTTATTTTCATATCAGGACCCAAAAGGTGTCTTTCTGGTAAATAAGCTTTTTCGTCCAATATAAAACCTTCTGGATTTTTGATATTTCTAACTACAACCTGATTACTTTTTAATTCTAAAGTTTCATTCGGTAAACCTATAACTCTTTTTATAAAAAATTGGCTGGTATCTCCGGGAAACCGGAACACGATTACATCTCCTCGTTGTGGTGAATTAAGACGATAAGCTATTTCATTAATAATCAAATAGTCCCCATCTTCAAAGGTATGCTCCATAGAAGCACCTTTCACGAAAAAAGGCTGAGCTAGATAATAACGAACTGGAACTATAATAGCAAGAGAAATAATTACAATCTTTGCAACCTCCCATATAAATAACCAAAATTCTGATTTTAAATTATTTTTATTTTCACCAATGGATCCATTGATTTTACTTCCTACATCATTCATTCCCGTAGTAGAAATTGGAAATAGTATCCGAGTTTTATTTAGATAAAATTCCGATCTCTTGTTTTTTTTAGAGCCCCGTATTAAGTTATGAGCGTAACTTATTTATAAATACATTCCAATTTTCACTACGGGACATTATAATAAATACTAAGATATCAGAATTTTGAAGCATAATCAAACTCAATATTTATGAAACTAATTATAGGGCTTGGCAATCCAGACCCAAAATACCAAAATACCCGTCACAATGTCGGACTTTTGTTACTTGATTGGTTGGTTAAGAAGTATGGTGAAGAAAACTTGAAACTTGACCCCAAACTAAATGCGGAAACCAGCAAAGGAAAGATAGAAAAAACTAAAGTTCTATTTATAAAACCTAAAACTTACGTTAATACCTCGGGTGAAGTATTAAAAAAAATAAAGAAAAAAGAGCAATTTAAACCACAAGACGTAATCGTTTTGCACGACGACCTAGACGTTCCTTTGGGAAAAATAAAAATTAAATTTGAGTCTCGTTCTGGAGGCCATAAAGGTATTGAATCAATAACAAAAGCCCTAAAGACCAATAAGTTTTTCAGACTTAAAATTGGTACTGCCAATAAAGAGATGGAAAAAATGCGTTCAGCTCCTAAAAAACAAAAGGTGGCATTTGTAACAAAATTCGTTTTAGCACCGTTTTCTAAATCAGAACAAACAAAACTTAAAGATATTTTTAAAATTGCCGAGGAACGATTGAAACAAACGCTCCTTTCTGGCTAAAACAAGGAGTGTTTGTTTTTCGACACACTCGACTGCTCCAGTCGCACGCCGCCAAAGGCTTTGGCCGACGGAGCGCGGCAGTCTCGCTAAAAGGAGGCGAAGTTTTCCCTCGACGAGCTCGGGATCCTAGCAAACTTCGCCTCCTATTATCTCAAAACAGTAACCCCTTGTTTAAATAAAAGATTAACTTATGGATGACCGACTTATCTATTTGAATGCTTTCAACCTGTTGCCGAATATTGGATCGGCAACGCTTTTTAAAATTGATAAAGAATTTAGTGGCAACTTTGAATCTGCGTGGAAAATGGCAACTGCTAAATTCCAAAAATTCCAATTAGATCAAGACCAGATCACGTCGCTTGATGACAGAAAAAGTATCGATCCGGAAAAAGAATTTAAAAAACTTGAGAAAGAAAAAATAGCACTAATTACTTGGCACGATGAAAGTTATCCCGACAAACTTAAAGAAATTCCCGGCCCTCCGTTTCTACTATATATCCGAGGAGTGTTGCCCAAAGACGAACAAATAAAAATCGCTGTTGTTGGAACGCGGCTATTAACTGAATACGGCAAACGCGTAACGCCAGTGATAAGCCACGAACTCACTACAGCCGGTGCAATAATTATCAGTGGGCTTGCTACTGGTATTGATACACTCGCCCACAAGGCCTGCCTTGATGCTAGCGGCATTACCGTTGCTGTGATTGGTTCTGGACTCGATCAAAAAAGTTTCTTCCCACAACAAAATTATAATTTGTCATTAAAAATTGCCGAACGCGGCGCAGTGATTTCCGAGTATCCGCTTGGAATGAGTGCCACAAAAGAAAAATTTCCCGCAAGAAATAGAATCGTAAGTGGTCTGTCTAATGGTGTGCTTGTGGTTGAGGCTGATCAAAAAAGTGGAGCTTTAATTACTGCTCGACTGGCGCTTGAACAAAACCGAGATGTCTTCGCTATTCCGGGTGGAATTTTTTGGCCCAAAAGCCG